>NZ_JBEZYY010000009.1:0-112610 GCF_040638975.1 Amycolatopsis sp. NPDC024027 | reverse complement strand
CGCACCGACCGAGAACCCGCAGCCTGAGCCCGTTGGGGCACCGCCCCCGCGCAATGCTCGGCGCACCGACCAGGAGCCCGCAGCCTGAGCCGTTGGGGCGCCGCCCCCGATTGCCACGCTACCGGCAGGCACCGACAGTTTGCCGCGGCCTCCGGAAGCCGCGGGCCGCCGGCGGCGGGGTGAGCCGTCGCGCAGGGGTGCCGCGCGCTACCAGGGGCGGCCCGCCGTGAGGCGGGCCGTGAAGCCGGTTTCGTCGCTGTGCAACGTCACCTGGCTGCAGATCTGGTGGGCGATCCACAACCCCCGGCCACCGATGCTGTGGGCCGCCGGCAGCAGCCCGGCGAACGGGTCGGCCGGCCCTTCGCCCGTGTCGTGCACCGAGACCACCATCTGCCCCGGGCCCGCCCAAATCCGGACGCGGACCGGCGGGCGGCCGTGCCGCAGCGCGTTGTCGACGATCTCGCTCACCGCCAGGACGAGGTCGTCGATCTCGGCCGCGGGCAGGTCCAGCGGGGCGATGGCTATGACCGCCCGGCGCGCGTCCGCGGGCCGGGGGTCGGCCAGCTCCGCGAGCGGCGGGGTGAGCTCGATCGGGAGCGGCGTCATCGGCCGGGGGCCGGCCAGGAAGGACAGCGGGTCGATGTAGCCGGTGTTCGGGTGCCGGCCGCCGCCGGGGATGGCCACGAACGGGTGCGTCCGGGCGACGTCGTCGAGGACGTGCCGCGGGGTCGTGCGGGTGTCGTACGCGCACATGCTGCGCAGCGGGAACTCGTCGTAGGCGTGGTTGACCGCCGACTCGTAGCGGGCCCACCAGTCCCACGACGTGTCGATCGCGGCCGGCGGGATCTCGCCGAAGATGCGGATCCCGGCCGCGCCGCCGGCGACGAACCGGGCCATCAGCTCCCGGTAGGACTTGATCGCCGCCGCCGGCCGCGCGTACAGGTCGCGGGTGGACAGGTACTCCACCCGCGCCGACGGCGGGAGGGCGCCGCGCAGCAGCTCGGCGCGTTCCGGCTCCATCGACACCAGCGTCGGCTCGCCGGCGGCCAGCCCACCTTCGAGGAACGGCACGGCGACGGCGAGCAGTTCGTCGTCGCCGTCGTAGTGGACGGCGGCGTGGTCGTAACCCCGGTCCTGGCCGACGCTCATGCGGCACGCTCCACGCGCACGCCGGTCAGGTCCAGCAGCTCGACGAGCCGGGCGGCCGTGGAGGACCGCGTCCGCAGCACCACCGTGGTGGCGTGCCGCCCGGCGTAGCCGGCCAGTGCGACGAGGCTGCGGTGGTCGACGAAGTCCAGGCCGGCGGCGTCGATGGCGACCGTGCCGCCCTCGGGCCGCAGGCCGGCGCGCTCCAGCGCCAGCGGCCAGAGCCGGCGGGACTCCAGGTCCAGATCGCCGTCGAGCGCCGCGGCGCTGCCGTCGCGCACGTGACCGTGCAGGTGGAACGGTGCCCCGCCGTCGGGGGCGGGCGGGTGCATGCACGCGAGCTGCGCGACGACTTCGCCGCCGAGCTCGGCCACGTCGTAGCCGCACATCGCGGACATCGGGTGTTCGGCCAGGTAGCGGTCCACCAGGTGCTCGTAGCGGGCGAAGGCGTCCAGCTGGGCCGGCGTGCGCACCAGCGACGTCGCGTCGGCCGCGACCCGCAGCCCGGTGAACCCGGCCGCCAGCGCTTCGGACGTCGCCGCGGCGTAGTGCTCGACCTGGCCGGTGGGGTCGACGACGGCTCCCGTGCGGTAGGTCGCCTCGACCGAAGCGACCTGGACGGCCCCGCGTTCGAGGCCCTCGTCGCAGCGTTCGTCCGCCCGCAGCTGCCCGGTCAGCGCGGCGTCGTCGCCCGGGGCGACGTAGAGCACCCGCTCGCCGGCCGCCAGGCCCTCGGCCAGGAACTCCTGCGCGTGGGTCACGAATTCGCCCTGCCTCCGGTACCCCCGGCAGAGGTGGTCACGGGCCGGCGAGAACGATCCGCTCTTCCGCTCGGTCGGCATCAGCACGGACCGAGACTACGCCGCCGGGCCCGCTCCCGGGGTCCCCGCCCGCGCTCCGGGGTCGCGGACCTCGTCCGCCGGTTTCGCGCAGACGCAGAACAAGTTGCCCTCCGGGTCGGCCAGGACGACCCAGTCGTCGGCCGGGTCGTCCTCGACGTGGCGCACGAACCGCGCGCCCAAGCCGACCAGCCGGTCGACCTCGTGCCGCTGGTCGTCCGTGTAGAGGTCCAGGTGCATCTGGTCCCGCGCCGTCACCGGCGCCGAGGACCGTTGCAGCGACAGGTTGACGTGCGGGCCGCGCAGCAGCCGGAAGTCATCGGCCTCGGACGCCGGCTCGAGGCCGAGTGCCGCGCTCCAGAAGCGGGTCATGGCATCCAGGTCGGCGCAGGTGATCACGGTGCTGCCCAGCCGGATGGCCATGGTCGTCTCCCCGTCTTGCCGCTCGGTGCACCCTGGTTACCCGCTCGGCCGGGCGGGTAACCCCGGGTCGTCACCACCGACCCGTCCACTCAGGATTCGAAGGCGCCGAGGTCGGGGGCGCTGCCTTGGTAGGGCAGGCCGACGTTGGTGCCCTTGTCGATCAGCCAGCTGCCCGCCGCCAGGCGCAGGTTCGGCAGCACCGGCAGGCTGCCGTCGGCCTGGCGCCGCGCGTCCCAGCCGGACGTCGACACGCTCCGGAACTGCGCGTCCGACAGCGTGCCGCCCCCGTTCCACGAGTTGTTCGAGGCACTCGTGCCGGACATGTTCGACGTCAGGGTGCCCGTGTAGGCGATGTTGTTGCGCAGGTTGCCCAGTCCGGCGGCCGCGCCGCTCGAGGTGATGCCGAGCATGTTGTAGTCCGGGTGGTTGTTGTAGCTGGTGTTGTTGAAGTAGTCGTTGGCCAGCGTGTGGTGGTTGGCGTAGAAGCCGGCGGCCCGGTTGTTGAACGCCACCGAGGTGCGGACGGTGTGCTTGACGCCGTTGCTGACGTACTTGCCGCCGTAGCCGCCCACCTTGAAGCCGTTGCCGTTGCCGGACGCCGTGGTCGTCTGCGGCAGGTAGCCGTTGCGCCAGGCCCACGAGTTCTCGATGGTCACCGGCGAGAACGCGTTGATCAGGTCGAACCCGTCGTCGGAGTTCCACCACGCGCGGCAGCCGCGGAAGACGTTGCCCGGGTGGCCGGCGGAGATGTGCGCGCCGAACCCGTCGGCGCTTTCGCCCGCCCCGTTGGACGTGCGCGGGTCGTAGTTGTCGTGAGAATCGGAATTGAGCACGAGGTTGCCGCCGCCGTCTTGGATGAACAACCCCGGGCCCATGTTGTTGTGCAGGTTCAGCAGCTCGAACGTGTTGTCGCTCCCGGAGACCCAGATCCCCCACGACTCGTGGTTCAGGTTGTTGTTCTGCGGCACGCCCTTCACTTCCAGCCCCTTGAGGTGGATGAAGTTCCCGGTGACGTCGAAGCCCTTGATCCGGCAGTCGTCGCCGATCCGGGAGAAGTCGAAGACGGGCGTTTCGCCGGGGTAGGCCCAGTAGCGGATCGGGTTTCCGGAAGTGCCGCTCTTGTTCAGCGTGATCGCGTCCACCCGGTCGGTCTGGCTCGCGCAGGCCTTGTTCGCCCGGGAGTAGGCGTAGGTGCCGCCCCGGAGGTAGACCGTGTCGCCGGCCTGCGCGATGGCCTGGGCGTGCGCGACCGACGCCCAGGGCGCGGCCTGCGTCCCGGCGGCGCTGTCACTGCCCGCCGGAGCGACGTAGTAGGTCTTCCCGGCCGCCGGGCTGCTCGCGGCGGCCGGGGCGCCGGCGACGGTCACCGCGGTCGCGAACGCCACGAGGGAGATTGCGAGTTTCATCGGCACTCCAAAGGTCAGTCGCAGCTGCCGGAACACGGCACGAACGGTGCCGTGGTGCCGGTCAGCGTGGTCGTGCCGAGCGTCAGCCCGGCGGAGCTCGCGGTCACCGTGATGGTGCCCGCGCCCGTCGCCCGCACCAGGCCGTACGCGACACCCTGGTAGGCCTTCCGCACCGGGCCGCGGAAGGTTTCCTGCACCGGGCTCCCGCTGTCGACCGCCACCAGCTCGCCCGGCCCGCTGACGCTGAACGAGATCGGGGCGGCGGAGCCGGTCACCACGCGGCCGGACGAGTCGGCCACGGTGGCCTTGACGTACGAGACGTCGTCGACGTCCGTGGACACGGTGCCGTGGTCGGGCGAGAGCAGCACGCGGTTCGCCGTGGTGCCGGTCGCCGGCGGCGACGTCGTGGGCGCACCCCACGTGCGCTGCCACGAGTACCCGATCGGCCGGACCGTGCCCACGCCGTCCAGCAGGCCGAAGTCCGGCTCACCGCGTGGCCACAGCCCGTCGGCTTCGCCCAGGTAGGCCGCGCCGGTCCAGAGGAACAGGCCGGTGACCACGGCGTTGTTCCGGACCGTCGTCCACGCCGAGGTGTCGGTGCCCATCTCGGTGAAGAGCCCGGCTCGCGCCGGCGACGCCTTCGCGGCCTGGATGACCTCGTCCGGCCGGTAGTTGCCGCCGAAGACGTCGACGAGGGTCCGGGTGGCCCCGGTGACGTCGCCGCTGTCGGCCGGCCGGAACAGCGCCTGGGTGACCGGACGGCCCGGGTCCAGCGCGTGCGCGATCGCGACCATCCGGGTCAGCAGCGGCGTCCGGGTCGCGATCGGGTCGCGGATCTCGTTGCCGGTGCTCCACATCGCCACGCTGGGATGGTTGCGGTCGCGCATGACCACGCTGGTGGTGTCAACCTGGTACCACGGCACCGAGCCGCTCGCGCCGGGTACCGCGGGGGTGCCGGTGGGCGCGGCCGCCGTCCGGTTGAAGGACGTCGCGTAGTCGCCGACGTCGGAGTACTTGTGCTGGGTCCAGACGTCGAAGAACTCGTCGAGGACCAGGAACCCCATCCGATCGGTCAGCTCGAGGAACGCCGGGCTCGGCGGGTCGTGCGCGGTGCGGATGGCGTTCACCCCGAGGGCCTTCAGCTGGGCCAGCCGCCGCTGCACGGCCCGCTGCGGGGCCGCCATCCCGAGCCCGTGGAGGTCCTGGTGCAGCGCGACACCCTGGAACTTCACGTTCTTGCCGTTGAGGCTCATCCCGGTCGAGGCGCTGAACTTCAGCGTGCGGATACCCACCGACGTGACGTCGTCGTCCACCGCTGTCCCGCCAACCAGGACGGTGGTGGCCAGCGAGTACAGGTTGGGGTTCGCCAGGTCCCACAGCTTCGGGTTGTTCACCGGCACGTCGTAGGCGAAGGTGGCCGACGCCCCGGCGGCGATGGTCTTGGCCGCCGTGGTGACCGCGGGCAGCGCGGCCCCGCCCGGGTCGCTCAGCACGCCTTGGACGCTGACGCTCGCTGCCGCGCCCCCTTCGTTGACCACCGTGGTTTCCGCGTGCACGGTGTTGTTGTTCGGCGTGGTGACGTGGGTGGCCCACTGGCCGACGTGCACCGGATCGGTCGCGATCAGCCGGACGTCACGGTAGATCCCGGCACCGGTGTAGTAGCGCGACGCCGGCTGCGACGTCGTGTCCGTCTTGACCGCGACCACGTTGTCGCCGCCCAGGTTCGCCGCCGCCGTGACGTCGTAGCGGAAACCGGTGTAGCCGTAGGGGTGGGTGCCGATGAGCGTGCCGTTGACGTACACGCTCGCGTTGGCCATCACGCCGTCGAACTCGAGGAAGACCTTGCGGCCCGCGGGCACCCCGGCCAGCGAGAAGTGCTTGCGGTACCAGCCGATGCCCGAGGGCAGGTACCCGCCGCGGCCGGTGCTCGGCGCCGACTGCGAGAACGGGTTAGCCGGCGGGTTCTTGCCCTCGATGCTCCAGTCGTGCGGCACGCTGAGCTTGCGCCAGCCGCCGTCGTTGTAGGAGGCACCGCCGGCACCACTGGCGTCACCGTAGTTGAACAGCCAGCCGGCGTCGAAGTCGGTGACCGTCCGGTACCGGTTCACCGCGGTGGTGCCCGCGCCGGCGGTGCCGGACACCACGGTCAACGGCGCGAGCACGAGCGCCAGCACCCCGGCGACGGCTTTCCGCAGCGTGGACACCGCCATCACCGGGCCATCGCGAAGCTCGGGTGCGGCGGCTGGTTGTACGCGGTGTTCTGCCACGCCACGGCCTCCCGGTACTGCCGGTCCTGCATCAGCGACACGTGCGAGATGCTCGTCGAGTCGGTGGTCGAGTAGATCCGCAGCGCCCGGTTGTCCGAGGTCGGCCAGACGACCTCCTCGCGCCAGTCGCCGAAGAGGTCGGCCTGCAGCGACGGCGTGTTCTTCGTGCCGTTGTTCGCGTGCACGCCGGAAGCGGTGAGCAGCCGCGTGTCGCCGCCGGTGCCGTACTTGTCGATGTGGGTGCCGTCCAGCAGCTCGCGCTGGGCGTCGCCGTCCCAGTAGATGACGAAGTTCGTCGACGACGGCTTGCGCCCGATGTTCTGGCCGCTGGTGTTCAGCAGCCCGGACACCGCGGACGACCACGACTCGGCGCCGGGGCTGCCAGCGTAGATGTCGTCCGAGACGCCGCGCCCGTTGTCGCAGTTGCAGGAACTGTTCTGCCAGATGATCTGCCCGGTCTTCGCGTCGGCCATCCAGGCGGCGGGCTTGGACTTGTCTTCGTCCACTTTGAACTCTTCCAGGCCGGGGCGGCTGGGGATCAGGTCGCCGACGTGCATGGCGTCGCCGTGGCCGAGCCGGGTGTTCCACAGTGGACTTCCGTTGTCGTCGATCGCCATGGCCCCGAAGACGATCTCGTCGCGGCCGTCGCCGTCGGTGTCCGCGATGGCCAGCTGGTGGTCGCCCTGGCCGGTGTACTGCGAGCCGGCCGAGTTCGAGTCGAACTTCCACCGCTCGGTCAGCGCGCCGCCGCGGAAGTCCCAGGCCGCGATCACGGTCCGGGTGTAGTAACCGCGGCTCATGATCAGGCTGGGGTGGGAGCCGTCCAGGTAGGCCGTCCCGGCCAGGAACCGGTCGACGCGGTTGCCGTAGCTGTCACCCCACGAGGACACCGTGCCGCGCGGCGGGTCGTAGTTCACCGTGGACACCGCGGCGCCGGTCTGCCCGTTGAACATCGTCAGGAACTCCGGGCCGGAGAGGACGTACCCGCTCGAGTTGCGGTAGTCGGCGCTCGCGCTGCCGATCACCTGGCCGGTGCCCGATCGGGTGCCGTCCGCGGTCTTCATCGCGACCTCGGCCTTGCCGTCGCCGTCGTAGTCGAAGACCTGGAACTGCGTGTAGTGCGCGCCGGCGCGGATGTTGCGCCCGAGGTCGATCCGCCAGAGGCGGGTGCCGTCGAGCCGGTAGGCGTCCACGTAGACGTTCCCGGTGTAGCCGGACTGCGAGTTGTCCTTGGCATTGGTCGGGTCCCACTTCAGCACGAGCTCGTACTGGCCGTCGCCGTCCAGGTCACCGGCACTGGCGTCGTTCGCGGTGTAGGTGTAGCTCTCCCCGGACGGGGTCGTGCCGCCGGCCGGCGGCTGGATCGGGACGTCGCGGGTGCTCGCCGCGGCACCGCTTTCCAACGTCAGCGAGTCTTCCGCGGCGAAGGCCGACATCCGCTCGACCCCGCCGGTCACCGCGCGCACGGTGTACCGGGCCCCCGCCGGGGCGCCCGCGTCCACGAAGCTCGTCGGGCCGCTCACCGGGGCCGCGGTCACCCGGGCGCCGTCGCGGTAGACGTTGAACGCCACGCCGGCCGGGTCGTCGGCGAGCAGGCGCCAGCCGACGGTGTTGCCTTGGGCGGTGTGGACGCTGACCACCCCGCGGTTCAGCTTGTCGATCCGGGGCGTGGCCGCGACGGCGGCCGGGACGGGCACCAGCCCCGCCACCAGCACTCCCGCGGCGGCGAGGACCAGCCGCTTGACCGAGTTACGCATGGCTCCTCATTTCTGCAGTGCTTGCCGGAGGATCACCCGAGGACGGCGACGAGCCGGGCCGCGATCTTCCGGTGCCCGGCGTCGTTCGGGTGGGTGCCGTCCGCGGTGTCGGTGGCCTTGTCGATCCAGCCCGTGGTGTCGATGAACTCGACCTTGCTGTCCCCGGCGTTGTTCCGGGTCGTCACCGCGGCTTTCGTCTCGGTGGCGTAGCGCCGGTAGAAGTTCTCCATCGCGTAGACGGCCGCGTTCGGGTACTTCGCGCGGACCCGTTGCAGCAGCGTCAGGTACGCGCTCTGGAACTGCGCACCGGAGACGCCGTGCGACAGGTCGTTGGTGCCGAGGTTGATCACCACGTCGGTGGCCTGGTAGCGGGCGAAGTCCCAGTCCGGCGAGCCGGTCGCCAGGCCGGTCTTCAGGAACCGGTCCCGCATGCCGAGGCACCCGTCCGGGGCCGGGTACAGGCAGGCGCCGCCGACGGCGATCTGGGTGTGCCCGGCGCCCAGTTCCTCGCCGGTCAGCCAGCCGTACGCGGTCAGCGCCTGCTTCGACGACAGCTGGCCCACCGTGATCGAATCACCGACGAACTCGATGATCCGCGACGGCACGGCCGGCACCACGGTCCGGGCCCCGGAGTCCAGGACCACGCCCTGGAACACCGCGTCACCGTGGTACGAACCGGCGACGGGCCGGTAGGACACCCGCAGCGTGTGCGTGCCCTGTGGCAGCCGGGCCGGCGTCAGGTCCAGCGTGCCGCGGACGTTCGTCCGCGACACCCAGGCGCCGCCGTCGATGCTGGTGAACAGGTCGACGGCGTCGCGCTGGCGCAGTTTCACCGTCGTCCCGGTGAAGCCGACCACCACGTACGCCCCGGCCCATTCGGACACGTACGCACCCGCCGAACGGGTGTCCCAGCGCCCGAAGTACCGGATGTTCGAGTCCGACGGCGAGCCGTCGCCGGTGGCGGCCGAAGCCGGGTGCACCGCCGTGCTCACCGCGGCCACGACGGCCACCGCGAGCGTGACCGCCCGCGACCTCGTGCCGATTGGCATCCTCTGCCCCTTTCTCGTCCGAATCGGGTCAGCGCAGGTAGGCGGCAAGGGAAAGGTTCAGCTCCCGGACACCCTGCAGCACGAGATCCGACATCCGGGTCGCGCCGTAGGCCGAGAAGTGCGTGTTGTCGGTGACGCCGTCGGCGGCCTGGGTGAGGTAGATCTGCTGCGACGCCGACGGGCCGAGGGATTCGACCAGGGCCTTGCTCTTGGCCGTCAGGTCGATCACCGGCACGCCCGCGCTCTTGCCCAGTGCCCGGATCACCGCGGGCAGGTCGGCGCCCACGCCGTTGACGTGCAGGGCGGTCGGCGTCAGCGTGCTGCCGCTGAACAGCCGTCGCACCGGCGGCGTCACCAGCACGGGCACGCCACCGCGTTCCCGGACGCCGTTGACCAGCTTGGTCAAGTTGTCGCGGAACGCCGTCGCCGACGTCTGCTTGTCGTTGTGCCCGAACTGGATGAGCACCAGGTCCTTGCTCTTGATCAACGGCTTGAGCGTCGGGAACAGCGCGCTGTTGGCCAGGAAGCTGCCCGAGCTCTCGCCGGAGTCCGCGTAGTTGGCGATCACGGCCCCGCTCCGGACGGCGGTGGGCAGGACCTGGCCCCAGCCGGTGTAGGGCGCCGCCGGCTGGTCGCAGACGGTCGAGTCGCCGGCCAGGTACGTCACCAGCGGGGCCTGGGCCGCGGTCACGGTCAGCGAACCGATCGCGGGGGCGCTGCCGCCGAACGTGAGGTCCAGGCCCGCGGTGCCGGTGCCGCCCTGGCCGGTCGGCTGTCCCTCGGGGTTGCGCACGTTGACCGTGACGGTCGTGGGGACGACCTGGCCCGCGCTCGTCGAGACGGCGTTCAGCACCTGCCGTCGTGCCTCCGCCGACATCGAGGTGTTCGCCGCTCTGGTGGTGCTGCCGAGCCCGACGGTGACGTCGTAGTTCCCCGGGGCGACCGCGAAGTGGCACTTGATCGGCGCGCTTCCCGAGCACTGCGGGGGAAGCGCATCCCGGACGGCCGCGGCCACCGCTGGTGCGGGAACCAGGGTGGCCGCGGCCAAGCCGGCGAGGATGACCGCTCGCTGCCTGAATGACACGAGGACTCCTTTGTCCTTGGTAGTACAGTCCTGAATGGACTGTCTCAGCCGATGGAACAGGTGCTGCCGTTGAGCGTGAACGCGGACGGCGCCGGGTTGGTGCCGGTGAACGTGCCGTTGAAACCGATGCCGGTCGAAGCGTTCGGCGCCAGCGTGCCGTTCCAGCTCAGGTTCTTGGCGGTGACCGCACCGCCGGACTGGGCGAAGGTGGCGCCCCAGCCGGGCGAGGTCACCTGCTGCCCGCCGGCGAAGGTGAAGGCCAGCGTCCACCCGGTGACCGCGCTCGTGCCGGTGTTCGTGATGGTGACGTTGGCGGTGAACCCGTTGCCCCCGCCCCAGTTCGAGGCCGTGTAGGCCACCTTGCACGCGCCGGACCCGCCGCCGGCGCTCGTCGTCGCCGTCGCAACCCCGGAGGCGGCCGAGGTGTTCCCGGCGGCGTCCCTCGCCCGCACCTGGTACCGGTACGTGCTCGAAGCCGTCAGGCCGCTGTCGGTGTACGACGTCGTCGCCGTCGAACCGACGACGGCGAACGTGCCCCCGCTCGCTCCCGGCGCCCGGAGGACGTCGTAGCCGGTGACGCCGACGTTGTCGGTCGACGCGGTCCAGCTCAGCGTGGCGCCGCTCGACGTCACGCCCGACACGGCCGGCGTGCCCGGCACGGACGGGGCCTGGGTGTCGGTCGAGCCGCCGCCGTAGATCGTGGCTTCCTTCGACGTCTGCCGGATCCCGTTGGTGCCGTTGAGGAACCGCTCGCCCCACGCCGTCAAGCTCGCCGGGTCGAAGTTGTTCGTCATGTCGAGGTAGGCGACGTCGCTGCTGTTGCCGCTCCAGGACCAGCCGAGGTAACCGAGGCCGCGGGCCTGCGCCTGGGCCATGATCGTGTCCTCGTCCGGGTTGCCGTCGGTGTGCATGTTGCCGAACTCGCCGACGACCAGGGGCAGCCCGGCGGTGCGGAAGGCGTCGAAGTACGCGTTGATCTCGGCCGCGGTGTCGTAGACGCCGTACATGTGGATGGAGAAGACCGTGTTGTGCTGCGGGTCGGCGTTGAACACCGCCGGGGCGTTGTCCCGCATGATGTTCTGCCAGTCCTGGCCCCACATCGGCGCGTCGGCCATCAGCAGGTGCTGCAGCCCGGCGGCCCGCAACCGCTTGATCGCGTTGCTCGTCGCGCTCGTCCAGGTCGCGCTGACCTGCTGGTCGTTGCCGAACGGCTCGTTGCCGAGGTTGATGACGACGTAGTTTTCCTGGCCCTTCAGCGCGTCGGCCACGCTGATCCAGTAACCGGCCGCCTGGTCGAGGGTGGCGGCCCCGCTCTGCTCGCCGTACCCGGTGGTGTCGTGCACCTCCAGGACGCAGATCAGCCGGTTCTGCTTGCACTGCCCGATGACGCTCGTGACTTCGGCGGCCGGGGTCGGTCCCCACCGCTGCCCGCTGCCGAGCACGACCCGGACCGTGTTGGCGCCGAAGGACTTGATGTCGGCGAAGGCCCGGTTCTGGCTCGGGTACCAGACGTACGCGTGGTTCACCCCGCGCATCACGAACGGTGAGCCGTTGCCCTCGAGGATCCGGGTGCCGTCGACGTGCAGGCCGGTCGCGCCGGGCGTGTCGGTGCCGAGCGCCGCGACCAGGGCCGGGTACCAGCGGCTCTCCATCTTCTGGATGCCGGTGGTGTTGTTCGGGTGGACGCCGTCACCGGTGTCGGCCGCGGTGTCGAAGCCGGTCCACTGGTCGACGACGGTGATCGGCGACGCGGCCGTGGAGTGTGCCTGCGCCCACCCGGGGATGGCGTTGTTCAGGTCCACCACCCGCTGGCCGCAGGCGGCGCAGTTGGCCGGGTTCATCGGGATGATCTTCGCGACGATCAGCTTGGTTGCCGGGTTGGCGGCCCGCATCTGCCCGAGGAGGGTGGTGTAGGCGTCGAGGACCGTGCTCGCCGGGATGTTGTTCCAGACGTCGTTGGTGCCCAGGTGCATCAGGACGATGTCCGGGTGCGTGGACGACAGCCAGCCGGGCAGCTGGTTGTCCCGGACGATCCCGGTCGCCAGGAACCCGCCGTGGCCCTCGTTCTCACCGTCGTAGGTGAAGCCGCAGCCCTGCGCGGGCAGGGTGCCGACGAAGTCGATGTCGGTGTGGCCGGTCTCCTGGAGGTGTTTCCACAACAGCGCGCGCCAGCAGCCGGGCGACCCGGTGATGGAGTCGCCGAGCGCCATGACCCGCGTGGGCGTGGCCGCCCCGGCCGCGGCGGGGGCGACGACAGCGCAGGCGGCCACCAGGAGGCCGGCCACGAGCGCGCGGAGGAATCGCCAGTTCATTACCGACCTCCTGGAGAACCACTCGACAGGAAAGTTTCAGGCTGGGAGCGCTCCCACGGTAACACGGGACCCACGGGTGGAACACCGGCGGCGAGACAGAAACCGGCCAATCCGCTGAACGTTAAGCTGGCCGGGACCGGAGTTCGAGAAAGCGTTTTCACAATGGCCGGTCAGGCCCGCCAGCGCACCTGGGAGTTGAACCGGCCGGAGCGGTCGAAGACGGCTTGGTTCTCCCAGCCGTCGCCGGACCCGGTGATGTCGGCCGGGTCCCAGCCGTTGCCGTGCACCGCGTACCAGGTGGGTTCCCAGTAGAAGACGCCGATCGCACCGGCGCCGCGGGCGGTGTCCTGGACCGCGGTGAAGTTCGCGGCCTGCCCGGCCGGGGTGGCCGGGTACCCCGCGCACGGCTGCGCGGCCGAGACGGCGTTGGGTGTGCTGTCGTCGTTGGCCGTCGTGTACGGGTACGCCGTTTCGGCGAGGACGACCGGCTTGCCGTACCGGGACCGCACGTCGGACACCACGCCGGCCAGGTTCGCCAGCGTGCCGTGCCAGTAGCAGTAGTAGGACAGGCCGGTGATGTCCCACGGGACGCCCTGGGCCCGGATCCCGTCGTAGAACCAGCGGGCGTGCGCGTCGCTGTCGGCGTCCGCGGTGTGGATGATCACCTGGGTGCCGCTGTTGCAGGCCTTGGTGGCGTTGTACCCGGCCTTGAGGAGCAGGCCGAGGTTGGTGAAGTCGTTGTTGACGACTTTCCCGTCGTTCCAGAGCATGCCGACGTTGATCTCGTTGCCGATCTGCACGCTGTCGGGGGTCGTGCCCTGGGCCTTGAGCCCGGAACAGACGTCGTGGGTGTAGTCGTACACGTCGGTCTGCAGCCGGCCGATGGGGTGCGCGGCCCAGGCCGCGGGCTTGGTCTGCGTATCGGGGTCGGCCCACGTGTCGGAGTAGTGGAAGTCGACCAGGAGCTTGAGCCCCTTGGCTTTCACCGCGCGGGCGTACTGCAGCACCTTCGCCTTGTTGTTGTAGCCGCTGCGCGGGTTGTTCCACACGCGCAGGCGCACGTAGTTGACGCCAGCGCCCTTGAGGATGTCGAGGGGATCGCGAGCCACCCCGGCGGCGTCGGTGTACTTCGCGCCGAGGTCGAGCGCCCGCTGGGCGGTCGAGACGTCAGCGCCCAGCATGCCGAGGGAGTTCGCGGCCGAAGCCGCCGGGACGGGCAGGGCGAGGGTCGCCAGGATCAGGGCCGCCGTCGCGAGGCGGCCGGTGCGGGACACGGTCATCCGATCTCCTTTGATCGAGTTCTCGAAGCTGTCCGGCGAGGCCGGGGGCGGCGGCTCGATTCGCGGACCACCAGCTCCGGCGTGAACACCACGTGCCGGTGCTCGTGTTCGGACGGCGCCAGCGATTCGGCGATGACCAGGTCCGCGGCCGCGCGGCCGATCGCGTGCCGCGGCTGGCGGACCGACGTCAGCGGCACCGCGGCCGCCGCCGCGAAGTCGATGTCGTCGTAGCCGACGATCGCCAGGTCCTCCGGCACCCGCACGCCCGCCCGCACCGCGGCCTGGAGCAGGCCCAGCGCCAGCAGGTCGTTCGCGCAGAAGACGGCGTCCGGCAGCACCGTCCTGGCCAGCAGCTGCTCGCCGGCCCGCAGGCCGCACGCCACGTTGAGGGCCGGCGCGGGCAGCACCTCGAGGACGTCCGGCGGCCGGCCCGCCAGCCGGATCGCGTCGCGGGCACCGCGGTGGCGTTCGGCGGCCTGGTGGATGCCCGCCGGGCCGGTGACCATCACGATGCGCTCGCACCCCTCGGCCAGCAGGTGGGTGACCGCGAGCTCGCCGCCGTGGCGGTCGTCCACCGCGACCGAGCACAGGTCCTCCTCCGCCGTCGGGTGGTCGAGCAGGACCACCGAAATGCCCCGCTCCCGCAGCCACCGCACCGGCGCCGGCCCGGACTCGACCGGCGTGATCAGCACCCCGTGCACCCGCTGGGAAGCCAGCAGCTCCACGTGCCCGCGTTCCTTGGCCACGGATTCGCCGCTGTTGCACAGGATCACCGCGTGCCCGGCCTCGCTCGCCGCCTCTTCGACACCGCGGGCGACGTCGGTGAAGAACGGGTTGCCCACGTCGAGCACCACCAGGCCGATCGTGCGGGCGGTGCCCGAACGCAGCTGGCGCGCCGGTTCGTTGCGGACGTACCCGAGCGCGTCGATGGCGGCGAGGACCCGCGCGCGGGTGGCGGCGGCGACCACGTCGGGGCGGTTCAGCACGTTCGACACCGTCCCGACCGACACCTCGGCCCGGACGGCGACGTCCCGGATGCCGATCGGCGGCTTCACCGGCGTTCCCGGAGGCCCACCGCGACCGCGGCCAGCACGAGCAGGCCCGGAGCGACGACCACGAAGGCCGGCGCCTGCCCCACCACGACGGCCACGACGACGATCGCGGCGACCAGCCCGAGGCTGCCCCGCCAGTCCAGGACCGTTTCCCGCCCGGCCGCCGCCAGCACCGCCGGCCAGCGCCGCTCCGGTCGCCAGGCCGCCGCGCCCCGCAGGCCGGCCGCGAGGAGCGCGGCGAGCACCAGACCCAGCACGGCGCCGAACACCCGGCCGCCGGGCAGCCCGCCCAGCACCGCGACGACGTCGACGGCCCCGACGACCAGCAGACCCAGCGGGGCCAGGACGGCCACCGGGTGGGCCAGCGCCGTGCGGAACAGCCGGGCGAACCGGCGCACGGTCGGGGCCCGGACGTCCGCGGCGACCTCGGTGACCAGGACCGAACCGGCGGCCGCCGCGGCCAGGGCCGTCACGACGAACACCGAGACCGCACAGACCAGGAGGCCGACGAAGAGGACCTCGGCGAGCAGCGTCAGCGAGCGGTACTGCGTCTTCATCCCTTCAGCCCCGACGTCGCCACGCCCTCGACCAAGTACCGCTGGAAGGCGAAGAAGAACAGCCCGATCGGCAGCAGGGCGAGCACCGACATGGCGAACATCGGGCCGAACGCCGACTGGCTCGTCTGGTCGACGAAGATCTGCAGCGCCAGCGGCAGGGTGAAGCGGCCGGGGTCGTTGAGGTAGATCAGCTGGGAGAAGAAGTCGTTCCAGGTCCAGATGAAGGTGAAGATGGCGGTGGTGATCAGCGCCGGGCGCAGCAGCGGCGCGATCACGTACCGGAACGTCCGCACCGGCCCGCAGCCGTCGATCGTCGCGGCCTCGTCGAGTTCGCCGGGCAGGGCGCGGATGAACTGGACCATCAGGAAGACGAAGAACGCGTCGGTGGCCAGGAACTTCGGCAGGACCAGCGGCCAGAACGTGTTGACAAGGCCGAGCTTCTGGAAGATCACGTACTGCGGGATGAGCACGACGTGCTGCGGCAGCATGATGGTGGACAGCATGAACCCGAACATCGGCCCGCGGCCCCGGAAGTGCAGCCGGGCGAACGCGTAGGCGGCGAGCGAGCAGGACACGACGTTACCGATCACTGCGCCGGCGGAGATCACCAGCGAGTTGGCGAAGTAGTGCCAGACGCTGTACCCGGCCACACCGGCGAACACCTGCGTGTAGTTGTCCCCGGTGGCGTGCGACGGCAGCAGCGAAAGCCCGGCCAGCACTTCCTCCGCGGGCTTGAACGACGCCGAAACGAGCCAGCCGACGGGATACAGCAGCACCACCAGGATGAGCACCATCAGCAGGTGCCACGCCCACGGCCGGCGGGTCATCGCCCCTCCCCCGCGTAGAAGACCCACCGGCGCGAGCCGCGGAACAGCAGCGCGGTGAGCACGCCGATCACCACCAGCAGCACCCAGGCCATCGCCGAGGCGAAGCCCATCCGGAAGTCCGTGAAGCCGCGCTGGTAGAGGTAGAGGGTGTAGAGCAGGGTCGAGTCGCTGGGCCCGCCGCGGCCGCTGCTGACGACGAACGCGCCGGTGAACGACTGGAACGCGTGGATGGTCTCCAGCACCAGGTTGAACAGCAGCACCGGGGAAAGCATCGGCAGGGTCACCGAGCGGAACCGACGCACGGCCCCGGCGCCGTCGAGTTCCGCCGCCTCGTACAGCTCCTTCGGGATCTGCTTGAGCCCGGCCAGGAAGATGACCATCGGCGCGCCGAACTGCCAGACGGCCAGCGCGATCACGGCGAGCAGCGCGAACTGCGGCTGGTCGACCCACCCGCCCGTGTCGAGGCCGAACGCGGCCAGCACCCGGTCCGCCGTGCCGCCGGTGGAGAACATCGCGCGCCACACCAGGGCGAGGCTCACGCTCGCGCCGAGCAGCGAGGGCGCGTAGAACGCCGAGCGGTACAGCCCGGCGCCGCGGCGGGCGCGGTTCAGCAGCATCGCGACGGCCAGCGCCAGCCCGAGCTTGAGCGGCACCGAGAGCCCGACGTACCGGGCGGTGACGCCGGCGGCGTGCCAGAACCGCTCGTCGCGGGTGAACATCGTGGCGTAGTTGTCCAGGCCGACCCAGTGCGGCGCGTCGAACAGGTCGTAGTCGGTGAACGACAGGTACAGCGACGCGATCATCGGGCCGATGGTCAGCGCCAGCACACCGATCAGCCACGGCGACAGGAACAGGTAGCCGGTGCCCTGGCCGGCGCGGCGACGGCGGGGTGCGGCCCGGTCCGGCGCCACCGGCCGGTCCAGCACAGCTTGCGTCATCGTGCGTTCTCCCTCAGGACCCGAGCGACTGCTGCGCGGTCTGCACCACGCGCGCGGCCCCGTCGGCGACACTCGTGCGGCCGAAGATCACGTCGTCGTAGACGCGCTGGAAGTCGCGCTTGACCGCCGCGGACCCGGTGGGCCACAGGCCGGTGGCCGGGCCGATCCGGTCGGCGACCGACTTTTCGTAGTCGCACACCGCCTTCGTGGCGGCCTGGGCCGCGCCGCAGACCTGCTCGCGGATCGCCGTGTTGGGCGGCAGCCCGCGCGCCACGCCCAGCAGCTTCCCCGCTTCGGGGTTGTTGACCAGGAAACTCAGCAGCTTGGCGGCGGCCTCCTTGTGCGCCGAGCGTTGCGCGACGGCGAAGGTGACCGGCGGCATCGCGGCCATGCCGGACGCCGTGCCGTCGGTGGGCAGCGGCGCCGCCTTGATCCCCGGGCCGTAGCTCGAGAGGTAGGCGCTGAGGCTGGAGTCGTAGTTGATCTCCGATCCGGCGCGCTTGGTGACCAGGCCCGAGTTCGGCATGGAGCCGTCCATCTTCGTGGTGACCTCGGGCGCGGTGACGGCCTTGGCCGCGCGCAGGCCGCCGGTCAGCGTCCAGAACCGCGTCAGCTCGGCGGCGGTGAAGCCGAGCTTGCCGTCGTCGGTGTAGAGCTGCTTGCCGTGCTGGTGCAGCCAGACCTCGAACCAGTCGATCGCCCAGCCGAAGTCGGTCGTGCCGGCCACCCCGGTCGCGGCCACCTTGCGCAAGCCGTCGCCGAACTGCGCCCAGGTCCAGGTCTTGCCGGGCCCGGACGGCGGTTCGACGCCCGCCTTCGTGAAGACGCCCGCGTCGTAGGCGAGCATCTGCGTGGTCTGGCCGCCGGGCACGGCGTACTGCTTCCCGTCGATCTTCCCCCCGGCCAGCAGCGCGGGCGCGATCCCGGTGACGTCGACCGCCTTGCCCACGTACGGGCTCAGGTCCTCGAGCACGTGCCGGTGCTGGTACTCGCCGAGCGTCGCGCGGTCCAGCTGGATCAGGTCCGGCGACGCGCCGCCGGCGACCTGGGTCGAGAGCTTCTGGAAGTAGGCGTCGTACGCGGCGTACTCCGTCTGGACCGTGATGCCCGGATTGTCTTTCATGAACAGGTCCACCGCGGCCTTGGTGACCTTGGCGCGGTCTTCGTTGCCCCACCAGACGAAGCGGATCGTCGTGGGTCCCGCCGCGTCGCCGCCGCCACCGCACCCGGTGACCAGTCCCGCCAGCGTGACCGCCACGACCGCCGCCCAGCCGGCGCGCACCCCGAACCGTCCGTTCATCGAATTTCCCTTCTGGCGACCACCACCCGGGCGAGCTCACCGGAATTCGGTCTTGAATCGGTTCAAGCACGGTAAGTCCGCGCGCGGGCGGCGTCAACCAGCAATGATCGCCCCGAAAGCGCCGAAACTTTCGAATCGGTCGAACGGCCGCACGCGTTCCTCCGATCATCGAGAAAGCGCTTACTCAAGGGACTGGACTGATCGGGTCGACCGGGTTGACAACCCGGGAACGGTCTGGCTTGAATCGGTTCATCGCGGCAGCGACGAGCTGATCCGGAGGCCGACGATGTCCCCGCAGTTCCCCCTTTCCCGCAGAGTCTTCCTCGGCGGCGTGTCGGCACTGGCCGCCACCGCCGTCACCCCACCGGTGGCCGCCGCGGCGGCCACCTCCCCGGACGCCGCCACTGCGCCCGGCGGCGGCGAAGTGCGCCTGCACTGGCTGGACGGCCGCCCCGCCGCCCCGGTGGGCTGCGCCTTCGGCGTCCCGTGGCCGCGGGGAACGCTGTCCAGGAACGTCCCGCTGACCCTGCACGCCGGGGACGGCAGCGGAGTCCCGCTGCAGTCGTGGCCGCTGGCGTACTGGCCGGACGGCTCGGTCAAGTGGACCGGGCACGCCGTGACGTCGGCCGCCACCGCGGACACCTTCGCGCTGGCCCCCGGCGCACCCGCGCCGCCACCGGTTCCGGTCACCGTCCGCCGCTCGCCGCGCGAAATCGTCGTGGCCAACGGAACGGTCGAACTGAAGCTCGCCACGACCGGCGCCGTCGCGCTGCCGTCGCTGTCCCGGGCCGGTCGGGTCGTCGCCCGCGACGGTGAGCTGGTGCTGCGGCTGCAGGACCAGCCGGACGACGACGGCGACACCCGGGTGCCCCGCCGCGAGGACTGGACCGGCATCGTCGAACGCGCCGAGGTCGAGCAGGCGGGCCCGGTGCGCGCGGTGGTCAAGCTGACCGGCCGGTACCGGCGCGACCGCGGGCGCGGCACCCGCGCGATCCTGCCCTGGACCCTGCGCGTCTACCTCGGCGCGGGCGACGAGTCCCTGCGCGTGGTGCACAGTTTCCGCTGGGACGCCGACGAAAACCACGACTTCGTCCGCGGGCTCGGCCTGCGGTTCGCCGTTCCGCTGACCGACGAGCCGCACAACCGGCACGTCCGCTTCGGCACGGCCGCGGGCGGCGTTTGGGGCGAACCCGTCCGGGTGCTGACCGGCCTGCGCCGCGACCCCGGCACGGCCGTCCGGAAGGCCCAGACCGACGGCACCGCCACCCCGCCGGTCGCGCAGTGGGGCCAGCAGGTGCGCGACGGCTACCAGAACCTCGCCCTGTGGAACGACTTCACGCTGTTCCAGGAGTCCGCCCGCCACTTCGCGGTGTGGAAGCGCACCAGCGCCGCGGGCAGCTGGCTCAAGCACGCGGGCCACGGCGACCGCGCGTCCGGCTTCGGCTACGTCGGCGGTCCCGCCGGCGGGCTGGGCTTCGGGCTGCGTGACTTCTGGCAGCGCGCCCCGCGGTCCCTGGACATCCGCGGTGCGGCCACGGACACGGCGTCGGTGACGCTCTGGTCGTACTCCCCGCTGGCCCCGGCGATGGACCTGCGCACCTACGACACCGTCGCCCACGGGCTCGACCTGTCCTACGAAGACGTCCAAGAAGGCTTCGCGACGCCGCAGGGCATGGTGCGCTCGACCGAGCTGCGGCTGTGGGCCCTGGCGGCCACCCCGCCCCGGGACACGATCGCCGCGTTCTCGGCCACCCTGACCGCGCCGCCGCAGCTCGTCGCCGATCCGGGCACCTACCACGCGGCCGGGGTGTTCGGCCGCTGGAGCCTGCCCGACCGCAGCACGCCCGCCCGCGCGGCCCTCGAAGACGGGATCGCGCGGGAGATCGGGTTCTACGCCGACCAGGTCGACGAGCGCGAGTGGTACGGGTTCTGGCACTACGGCGACGTCATGCACACCTACGACGCGGACCGCCACGAATGGCGCTACGACGTCGGCGGGTACGCCTGGGACAACGCCGAGCTCGGCACGGACGCCCTGCTCTGGTACGCCTTCCTGCGCTCGGGCGATCCCCGGACGTTCCGGCTGGCGCACGCCATGACCCAGCACGTGTCCGAAGTGGACACCCACCACAGCGGCCGGTTCGCCGGGCTCGGGTCGCGCCACGCCGTCGTGCACTGGGGCGACGGCGCCAAGGAGGCGCGGGTCGGCGAGTCGTTCACGAAGCGGTTCTCCTACTACCTCACCGCCGACGAGCTGCTGGGCGAGCTGATCCGGTCGTCGCTGCAGGTGGACGAGACGCTGCGCACGGTGGACCCGCTGCGCGAAGTCCTGCCACCGCAGACGAAGGCGCCGGCCCGCGTCCGCATCGGACCGGACTGGTACGCGCTGGTCGGCAACTGGCTGACGGAGTGGGAGCGCACCGGCGACGTCCGCTGGCGCGACCGGATCGTCACCGGCATGAAGGACATCGCCACGTTCCCCGCCGGGCTGTTCACCGGCGAGGCGGGCGGCGCGGTCGGCTTCGACCCGGCGACCGGCCACCTGGTGAACCTGGAGAAGGGCGACTTCGACGGCGGCTACAACCTGGCGATGGCCTTCCTCGGCGAGCAGATCCTCTGGGAAGCCCTCGACCTGGTCGACGTCCCGGAGTTCCGCCGGACCTACCTGGACTTCGCCCGGTACGCGCAGGCGCCGTCGGCCGAGAAGATCGCCCGGTACGGCCGCGACTTCAACCCGGGGCTGTTCAAGACGATCTACTCCCGCGTGACGGCCTGGGCGGGCGAGCAGCTCGGCGACGCGAACCTGCGCAAGCGCGGCTGGGACCAGTTCACCGGCGACCCGGCCGGCAAGCCGTGGCCACCCGCGGAACGCGTCACCGGTTCCGCCGTCGCCGGTCCGGTGACGGAGATCCCCACCCGGACCACGACAAACCCCGCCGGCGACTTCGCCACGTTCGCCACCAACGACTTCGCCCAGCGGAACCTCGCCACCATCGCCCTGCTCGCCATCGCCCCGGAGGAAGCGCCGTGAAGATCCTCGGACTCGCCTTGGCCGCCTTGCTCGCGTTCGGCGCTCTCCCGGCCGTCGCGGACGCGGCTCCACGGTGGACCGTGTGCACCGGCTCGTGCTCGTTCGACGTGCCGGCGGGCGACTACCGGATCGACGTGGTCCTGGGCGGCCGGGACGCCGGGTCGACCGGGCTGGACGTCGAGGCCCGGCGGATCGCGCTCGCCCCGGTGCCCACCAGGGCGGGACAGTACGTCGAACGTTCGGTGACGGTCGAGGTGCGCACGCCCGAGGGCATGCCGAGCGGTCAGGACGGCCCGGGCACGCCGGGACTGCAGGTGCACCTCACCGGTCCGGCGCCGCAGCCGGTCCGGATCGCCGTGACACCGGAACCGAAGGCCCCGCGGATCTTCGTCATCAGCGACTCCACCGCGTCGGACTGGGCGTACCTGCCGAAGAACGGCTGGGCCCAGGCGCTGCCGGAGTTCTTCCGCGCCGGGCCGAGCGTGCGGAACTACGCCCAATCCGGCGCGAGCACGGTCAGCTACCTCGCCGACCCGCGCTACTTCGCCCGGGTGCGGCCGATGATCCGGCGCGGGGACACGGTCCTGATCCAGCTGGCGCACAACGACAAGCAGACGACCGAAGACGTCTACCGCGCCAACCTCGCCGCCCTGGCCACCGGGGTCCGGGACCAGGGCGGGCTGCCGGTCATGGTCACGCCCCCGGTGCGGCACCGGTTCGGCGCGGACGGCAAGCTCACCCCGCTCGGTCTCGTCGTCAACAACATCGGCGTGGACCTGCCCGCGGTGATGCGGGACGTCGCCCGGCAGCAGAAGATCCCGCTGCTCGACCTGACCGCCCGCAGCCAGGCGCTGCTGGAAAGCCTGGGCGAAGCCGCGTCCTGGCCGCTGTACCTGACGCTCGCGCACGACGGTGTCGACGACGCGACCCACCTCAGCCGGTACGGCGCCGAGCAGTTCGCCACGCTCGTCGCGCGGGCGATGGCCGAGGCCCGGTTGCCGCTCGCGCGGTTCCGGCGTCCTTGACGTCCCCCGACGGGTGACGGCCGTTTTCGCCGGGCCCCTCCTGGGTATTCCTCCTGCGCCGGTAACCCGACCATGCGTGCGCCCTTGCGCGAGGTGAGGTCATGGTGACGACGACAGGTGATGGTTTTCCGCTTCCGATCAGCATCGAAAACACCGACGTCGCCCAGCTGGAAGCGGCTGTCGGAGTCCTGCGGGCGCTGGATTACCGGCAGGGCGGCGGGTTCTGCCGGGACGCCGTCCGGGTGGTCAAGACGGCGAGCCTGCTGCTGCACTGGGGTACGGTCCCGGATCCGTTGCGGGCCAGGCTGTCCACAGTGCTGGCCGATGTGCACAACCTGCTGGGCTGGACGGAGTTCGACATCGGGCACGACGAACCGGCACGGCGCCGGTTCGAACACGCGCTGGACATCGCGGCCGAGGCGGGCAACGACAGCCTGGTGGCGAACATCCGCTACCGGCTCGGCCGCGTGCACCTGCACCGCCACGACGTCCCCGGTGCGCTGGGTGAGTTCGCCCGGGGCCGGGCGGCCGCGCGGCGCTCGGATTCCCGCCGGGCCCTGGCGATCCTCGCGGCCAACGAGGCGTGGGCGTTCGCGATGGGTGGCGACGAGCGCACGGCCCTGACCCGGCTGGCGGAGGCCGAGACGGCGTTCGCGGCGGCGGGTTCGTGGCCGGACCCGAGGCCGTGGGAGGCGTTCTTCCGCGAGACGGACATGGCGGCGATGCGCGGCACGGTCCTGACGGAGCTGGCCACCGTGGTGGCGGCCCGCCACAGCGGCGAAGCGATCACCCAGCTGACCGGAGCGGCGGACCGCTACGGCGCGGACATGGCCCGGAGCCGGTCGTTGACGTTGATCATGCTGGCCCAGAACCACGCGCTCCGGGGCGACCTCGACGAGGCCACCCGGATCGGCGGGGAAGCGGTCACGCTGGCCGGGCACGTGGGCTCGGTCCGGCCGAAGGACCGGCTGGCGCCGTTGGAGCGGCTCCTGCGCGCGCATCGCGGCGACGCGGCGGTGGGTGCCCTGGTCGACCGGATCGGGCGGTACCGGGCGGAGCCGCTGATCTGACCTCCGGACCGCACCTCCACCGTGATGCCCCTCCAGTCACGCGAGATGCCCCGCTGATCACGCGAGATGCCTCCCCGATCACCGTGATCGCGTTCGATGCGCGGCCCGACGAGGCCCGGCAGGACGCCTCGCCGCCCTCGGATGACTCCGTTCGGGTCGTTGCCCGATGTTTCGTCATTGCGACCCCGGGGTACCACCGACCCGGAGCGGACCGGCCGCTCGGCGAAGAAGGGATTTCCGCATGCAGCCCAGGGGTGATCGTGACCGCTGAGGGCAACCGGGTCCGGCCCCAGGACCTCCTGCGCGTGACGGCCCACCACTCGGGCGGCGCGGTCGTGCTGGCGGTGGCGGGCGAGATCGACCTGCTCAGTGCCCCCGTGCTCGGCGACGGCGTCACCACCGCCCTCGCCGACGCGCCGGAACTGCTGGTCATCGACCTGTCCGAGGTGTCCTTCCTCGCCTCCATCGGCATCACGGCACTGCTCGAGGCCCGGCGCGAGGCCGGTCCCCGCACCCGGGTCCGGGTCGTCGCCCCCGAAGGCGGCGTCGTCAACCGCACCCTGCGGCTGACCGGCCTGCACGAGGCGCTGGCCGTCGCCACCACCCGGGACGACGCGCTCGGCTGATCAAGGCCGGGCGAACCGGGCCGCGACGGCGTGGAAGACCTCCTTCGGCTCCCACGTCAGCCCCGGGTACGCCGTGCCGTCCGATTCGCCGAGGACTCTGACGACGCCGTAGCTCGCCAGGTCGAGGTCGTGCCGGGGCTCCGGACCGGACGGGCATTCGTACCCGGCGAAGGTGAACCAGAACGCGCCGTGCACGCCCTCGGCCTCGAAGACGTCCATCAGTTCGGTGAAGTACGCCGCCTGACCGGCCTCGTCGCGGTCGTAGTCGCCGTTCAGCGCCCGCGGGCGGGCGCCGAAGTCGACGATCGTCCACCCCATCCCGCCCGCGTCGGCCGCGCCCCGGTGGGTGCAACAGCCGAATTCCGTGACGACCAGCGGCTTTCCGTGGCTCCGATGAGCGCGGACGTGCTGGGCGAAGTCGCCGGCGTTGGCGGCCGAGCGGTAGAGGTTGACGGCGGCGAAATCGAAGTCCGCCCAGTCGATCTCCTCCCACTCGCCCGCCGCGTAGGTGAGCTGGCCGCCGAAGTGCCGCCGCGCGACCGTGGCGAGCTCGCGGAGCACCGTGCCGAAGTCCCACTCGTGGGAGAACCCGGCCCAGGCGGCGGGATCCGCCGCGTTGCGCAAGCGCTCCAGCAGGAAGGCGCCGGGCACGAACCCGGTGCAGAACAGCGACATTTCGCAGCCGAGCACGAGCACCGTTTCCGGGTCCCGCGCCCGGATCTCCTCCGCCCGCCGGGCACATTCGGCGAAGTAGGGCGTCAGCTGCGGCGGCGTGCGGTCCATCGGGAACGGCGAAAACCACACGCGCAGCCCGGCGTCGATCGCGGCGTGCGCGGCCACCGCGAGCCGGTCCGGATCGTCGCCGCTGATCCGGACCGCGTCGCAGTGCAGGTCCGTCGCGATGATTTCGAGTTCCCGCCGCACGACCGCGGGCTCGAAGTCCCGGCGCGACCGGTCCCCGACCGCGCCGCCGAAGCCGGTGTCGTAGTTGATCCCCCTGAGCTGCATCCGCCCTCCCGAATGTACGTAGTACACTCGAATGTACGCTGTACACTCCGCGCATGCCACGCCTCATCTGGCACCACCCGGAGCCGCCGGGCCGGAAGAACGCCCTGACCCGCGCGTCGGTCGTGCGCGCGGCCATCGAAGTCGCCGACACCGGCGGGGTCGCCGCCCTGACCATGCGGGCGGTGGCGGACGCACTCGGCGTCTCGGCGCCGATGTCGCTGTACCGGTACGTCTTGAACAAGGACGGCCTGGTCGACCTGATGCTCGACGAGGTGTCGGCCGAGGTCGCGGTGCCCGCGGCCCCGAGCGGCGACTGGCGCGGCGACCTGCGCGGGCTCGCCACCAGCCTGTGGGCGATGATCGGCCGGCACCGCTGGTACGCCGAGCTCGTGGACGGCCGGCCGCCGTTCGGCCCCCGCACCCTGCGCCGCGCCGCCTTCCTGCTGACGGTCCTCGACGGCGCGGGCCTCGCACCGGCCGTCGCCTACGCCTCGCTGCTGGACA
Organism: Amycolatopsis sp. NPDC024027; assembly: GCF_040638975.1. Taxonomy (NCBI): domain Bacteria; kingdom Bacillati; phylum Actinomycetota; class Actinomycetes; order Pseudonocardiales; family Pseudonocardiaceae; genus Amycolatopsis; species Amycolatopsis sp. NPDC024027. The sequence continues at coordinate 87,109 of NZ_JBEZYY010000009.1, read as the reverse complement.
ACTACGTCACCGGGACGGCGATGAGCGTCAGCCGCGAGCTGGTGATGCTCGAGCGGTTCGGCATCGGCTCGACCGAGGACCTGGAGGCGTACGCGGGCGAGATGGCCGACGACTCGCTCGCCGCCTGGCTCCCGGACCTGCCGGACCTGACGGCGGACGCCCGCTTCGAGCTCGGCCTGGACTGCCTGCTCGACGGCTTCGCCCAGCGCCTGCGGTGAGCTCGAAGCCGCCGGCACCCGCGCTCAGCCCACGGCGGCGCCGGGTGGGTGGCAGGATGTGCGCGGTGAGCATGCGCGCCAGGAACAACGTGACCGTCACCGGCCGGGAAGACGGCCCCACCGTCCTGCTCGCCCACGGTTTCGGCTGTGACCAGAACCTGTGGCGCCTCGTCGTCCCCGAACTCGCGCGGCGGTACCGGGTCGTGCTGTTCGACCACACCGGCGCCGGGCGCTCGGACCTGGCCGCCTGGACGCCCGAGCGCTACGGCAGCCTCGACGGCTACGCCGACGACGTCCTGGCCATCTGCCACGAGCTGGACCTGCGAGACGTCGTGCTGGTGGGCCACTCGGTCAGCGCGATGATCGCGGTGCTGGCCGCCAACCGGGAACCGGAGCGGTTCGCGAAGCTGGTGCTGCTCACGCCGTCCCCCTGCTACCTCGACGACGACGGTTACCGCGGCGGGTTCAGCCGCGAAGACATCGACGAGCTGCTCGCCTCGCTCGAATCGAACTACCTGGGCTGGTCGGCGACGATGGCGCCGGTGATCATGGGCAACCCGGACCGGCCGGAGCTGGGCGAGGAGCTGACGAACAGCTTCTGCCGCACCGATCCCGCGATCGCGCGCGTCTTCGCCCGGGTGACGTTCCTCTCCGACAACCGGGCCGATCTGGCGAAGGTCGCCGTGCCGACGCTCGTGCTCGAATGCTCGAACGACGCCATCGCGCCACCCGAGGTGGGGCGGTTCACCCACGAGCAGATCAGCGGCAGCACCCTGGTGACGCTGGCCGCGACCGGGCACTGCCCCCAGCTCAGCGCGCCGGAGGCGACGGCCGACGCGATCACGGCGTTCGTGGGCGGGCCATGATGTGCGAAGACCACCCGGGCCCGGGTGGTCAGGAAAGCGCCGCACCGGAATTCTCGGCCTTGTTGGAGGACAGCGCGGAAGACCTCTACGAGCACGCCCCCTGCGGGTACCTCTCGACACTGCTGGACGGCACGATCGCGAAGATCAACGCGACGCTGCTCGGCTGGCTCGGCTACGACCGCGACGACGTCGTGGGCCGGCGCCGGTTCGCCGATCTGCTCACCGTCGGCGGCCGGATCTACCACGAGACGCACTTCGCGCCGCTCCTGCGCATGCAGGGTCAGCTCGGCGGGGTCGCCTTCGAGCTGAAGGCCGCGGACGGGAGCCGGCTGCCGGTGCTGGTGACCTCGACGGTCAAGACCGGCTCCGGCGGGCAGGCGCAGCTGATCCGGACCACGATCTTCGACGCGCGCGACCGGCGGGCCTACGAGCAGGAACTGCTGCGGGCGCGCGAAGAAGCCGAGCGCGAACGCGACCGGGTGCAGCGGCTCGCGCGGACGCTGCAGCAGACCCTGCTGCCGCCCACCCTGGCGGAGGTGCCCGGGGTGCAGGTCGCCGCCTACTACCACCCGGCGTCGGCCGACGAGGTCGGCGGCGACTTCTACGACCTGTTCCCGCTGACCGGCGACACGTGGGGGTTCTTCCTCGGCGACGTGTCCGGGAAGGGCGCCGCCGCGGCCGTGGTGACGTCGCTGGCGCGCTACACGCTGCGCGCCGCCGCGGTGCACGACCCGGACCCGGCCACCGTGCTGGCTCACCTCAACACCGTGCTGCACCGTGAGTACCGCGGCCCGGACCCGCGCTACTGCACCGTCATCCAGGGCCACCTCCGGCCCGGCGACGGCGGCGCGGCGATCACCCTGGCCACCGGCGGCCACCCGCCGGCGCTGCTGATCCGCGCCGACGGCACGTCCGCGTTCCTGCCCGTCCCGGGCGGCCAGCTGGTGGGCGCGCTGCCCCGCGCGTGCTTCGCCGCCGTGGACGTCTTCCTGACCCCGGGCGACACCCTGCTGCTGTACACCGACGGGTTGACCGAAGCCCGCGCGCAGGGCCGCGTCCGCTACAGCGAAGAACAGCTGCAGGAGCACCTGACCGGCCTGGCGCCGACGACGGCACCGGCGGTGATCACGGCGGTCACCGGCCTGCTCGCCGGCTTCGGCGAAGGTGTCGAGGACGACACGGCCCTGCTCGCGCTGAGCATCCCGCTTCCCGGAGGTGAACGACCGTGACCGGCACCCCGTTCTCCGTCGCGACGCGCACCACCGGAGCCGGCGCGGTGGTGACCGTCGAGGGAGAGCTCGACGTGGCCACCGCACCGCGCCTGCGTGCCGAGGTGGCCGCGCTCGTCCTGAAGCCCGGTCAGGTGCTGGTCGTGGACCTGGCCGGAGTGACGTTCTGCGACTCCAGCGGAATCTCCGCGCTCATCGCGGCCCGCAACGTCGCCGAGGCGGCCGGAGCGGCCGTCGCGCTGGCCGCCCTCCCGGCCCGGCTGAGCCGGACGTTCGGGCTGATCGGCCTCGCGGACTTCTTCCCCACGTACCCGAGCGCCGAAGACGCCTTCAGAGACTGACGATCCGAAGACGATTGCCGACCGGACGGCGGGCTGATCAGGCGGTCTGCGCTTCGACCAGCGGGAGCCGCACGCTCGCGTGCGGGATGATCCCGAGGTCCGCCAGGGCGGCTTTGGCGTTCGCCGCGCCCGTGCCGGCGCGCATCAGGCGGTCCGTCAACGGGATCAGCTCCTCGTTGATCGCGCGCGCCCGCTCGAGGTCGCCGGCGCGGACGGTGCGGATGAGGTCGGCGGTGCGCCCGGCGGCCACGTTGGCCACGACGCTGACCAGGCCCGCGGCGCCGCACGCGAGGTAGGGCAGGTTGAGCTCGTCGATGCCGCAGTAGTACGCCAGCGACGTCCGGGACATGACCGTCATCGCTTCGGACAGGTCGCCCTTGGCGTCCTTGACCGCCCGGATCCGCGGGTGGCCGGCCAGTTCGATCAGGGTCGCCGGCGTCATCGCGAGGCCGGTGCGCGCGGGGACGTCGTAGAGCATCACCGGCAGCTCGGTGGCGTCCGCCACGGCCCGGCAGTGGGCGAGCACCCCGGCCTGCGTCGGCCGCGAGTAGTAGGGGCAGACGAGCAGCAGGGCGCCGGCGCCGGCCGCCTCGGCTTCGCGGGCGCGGCGGACGCTCGTCGCCGTGTCATGGGTGCCGACCCCGGCGATCACCCGCGCGCGGCCTCCGGTCCGGGCCACCACCGCCCGGATCAGGCCGGCGGACTCGGCGCCGGACAGCGTCGGGGACTCGCCGGTGGTGCCGCCGACGACGAGGCCGTCGCACCCGGTGGCCAGCAGGTGTTCGACGAGCCGGGCGAGGCCGGGTTCGCAGAGCGCGCCGCCGGGCTGCATGGGAGTCACCATCGCGACGAGGTTGGCGCCGAATTCGGTCATGTCCTGACCTTGCCCAGCGCGTCTGCTGCGGTCCAGCGATGCTTTTTTGCGGGTATTGCGTAGCCTCGCTTCATGATCGAGGTGGGTGCGCTGCGGGCGTTGCGGGCGGTGGCGGCACTGGGGACGCTGGCCCGGGCGGCCGAGGAGCTCGGGTTCACGGCGTCGGCGGTGTCGCAGCAGATCAAGCGGCTGGAACGCCGGATCGGGGTACCGGTGCTGGCACCGGCGGGCCGCGGGGTGGTGCTGACCCCGGCCGGGCAGGCGATCGCCGACTCGGCGCCCGAGGTGTTCCAGGCGCTGGAACGCTGCGCCGAAGCGGCCCGGTCGGTGTCGGCGGCCGCACCGCGCGGCACGCTGCGGGTGGTGGCGTTTTCGACGGCCATCCGCGGCCTGCTCGCCCCGGTCGTGCCCCGGCTGGCGGCGCGGTGCCCGGAGCTGCGCGTGGAGCTCACGGAACAGGACCCCGGCGAGGCGTTGCACAGCGTCGGCGCGGGAACGGCGGACCTGGCGCTCGTCCACGACGCCGACGGGTTGCTGCCGGCGCCGCTGCCGCCATCGCTGGTGCGGCGCTGGGTGCACACGGACCTCGGCGACGTGGTGATGAGCCGCGCGCACCCGCTGGCCCGGCTCGACGCGCCGCTCGACGAGGCCGCGCTGGCCGGGCACGCGTGGGTGACCAGCCCGCCGGGAACCGTGTGCCACCAGTGGTTCCGGCGGTTGTTCGCGCAGGCTCAGCCGGACGTGCGCCACTCGGTGGACGACTTCGCGACGCAGCTGTCGCTGGTGGTTCCGGGCGAAGTGGTGGCGTTGATCCCGCGGCTCGCGCGGCCACCGTTGGGCGACGGCTTGGTGGCGCGGCCGTTGCGGCGGCCGCCGAAGCGGGAGGTGCACGCGGTGTGGCGGCGCAGTGCGGAGGCGAGCCCGGCGATCCGGGCGGTGCTGGCCGAACTCGGCCCGGCCGACGCGATCAGGGCAGCCGGTACACCGAAACGTGCGATCGCGACTCCGCCGTGAACTCCGCGCCGGTCCAATCCGCGTGCCGGGACTCCAGCTCGAAGCCGCCCAGCCGGCCCATCAGGTCGAGCTCGGCCGGCCAGATGTAGCGCTGGGGACAGCGGCTCACCCTCGCCCGCCGCCCCGAACCGAACGTGAAGTGGTGGGACACCAGGTGCTGGCGCACGGTGTCGTAAGTGTCCACCCCGGCGTACCCGTCTTCGGCCCGGAACACCAGGCCGTCCTGCCCCGGCGGGAGCCGCCGCAGTTCGGGGATGCCGAGCTCGATCACGAACCGCCCGCCCGGGTCCAGGTGCCGGGCGGCGTTGCGGAAGCAGGCCACCTGCTCGTCCTGGGTCAGCAGGTTCGAGATCGTGTTGTACACGAGGTAGACCAGCGAAAACCGGCCCGGCGCGGTGGCCGTCGCCATGTCACCGGCGACCACCGGGATCGCGGCCTTGGCCCGCAGCCGGTCCAGCATCGGCTCGGACAGTTCGATGCCGGTGACGGAAACTCCGCGCTCGGCGAGCGGGACGGCTATCCGCCCGGTGCCGATGGCGAACTCCAGCGCCCGCCCGCCGTCCGCCAGCGCGGCCAGGCGCTCCACCGCGGGTCCGACGACTTCGGGGGCGAACATGCCGCTGCCGGGGGTGTCGTACCGCTCGGCCGTTTCGGCGTCCCAGATCTCGTCTTGTCGCACGTCCTCCACCCTGGTCCGAAGCCGCGGAAACTGTCCAACCAATTAAGACTTGCCCGATTTCGGGCAAGAATTTGGGGTTCACCGCGCGAAGAGGCATGATGACCCGCGTGGAGGACACCGACATCGTCGAGCGCGTGGCCGCGTCCACCGGGCTGCCGCCCGGGGTCGCCGCCCGGGTCGTCGACGACGTCCTGGCCTTCTACCGGACTCCCACCGAGGACTACGTGCGCCACCGGCACGCCGAGCTGCAGGGCCAGGGCCGGAAGAACCCCGAGATCTTCCCGCTGATCGCCGCCGAGCTCCGTGGCCGGCTGGTGGCCGCGCCGGTCCTCTCCGAGCGGCAGCTGCGCCGCATCGTCTACGGCTAGGAAGAGGTTCGCCATGTGCGGGATCGTCGGCTACATCGGCGGCCAGAACGCCGCCCCCATCCTGCTCGAGGGCCTGACCCGGCTCGAGTACCGCGGGTACGACTCGGCGGGCATCGCCGTCCTCGGCGCCAAGGGCGGCACCCAGGTCCACCGGGTCGTCGGCCGGGTGCGCAACCTCACCGCGGCGCTGCCCAAGCGGCTCGCCGGGAAGGCCGGCATCGGGCACACGCGCTGGGCCACGCACGGACCCGCGTCGGAAGCCAACGCCCACCCGCACACGTCCGAAGACGGCCGGATCAGCGTCGTCCACAACGGCATCATCGACAACGCCGACACGCTGCGCGCCCAGCTCGCCGACGCCGGCGTCACCCTCACCTCCGAGACCGACACCGAGGTCCTCGCCCACCTGATCGCGCGTTCGACCGCCGAAAACCTCGAGGACGCCGTCGTGGAGGCGGTCTCGCGGATCACCGGCACCTACGCGATCGCCGTCACCGACAGCGCGCACCCGGACCGCCTGGTCATCGCGCGCAACGGCTCGCCACTGATCATCGGCGTCGGCGAGCGGGAGATGTTCGTCGCCAGCGACCTCGCCGCGCTCGTCCGGCACACCTCGCAGGTCGCCCACCTCGACGACGGCGAGTTCGCGACCGTCTTCGCCACCGGCTACCGCACCTTCACCGTCGACGAGAGCGACACGACCAAGCCCGCCACCGAGATCGACATCGACGCCGAGGACCTCGACCTGGGCGGCTACCCGCACTACATGGCCAAGGAGATCCAGGAACAGCCCGAATCCGTCGAGCGGATCATCCGCGGCCGGCTGGACGACCGGTTCGGCGTCGCCCGCCTGGACGGCCTCAACCTGACGCCGCGGGAGCTGCGCGGCTTCGCCCGCGTGAAGATCCTCGGCTGCGGCTCGGCCTACTACGTCGGCCAGATCGGCGCGACGATGATCGAGGAGCTGGCGAGGATCCCGGCCGACGCCGAAGCCGCGTCGGAGTTCCGCTACCGCAACCCGATCATCGAAGCCGACACGCTCTACATCGCGGTCAGCCAGTCCGGCGAGACGATCGACACCGCCTTCGCCGTCGAGGAGATCAAGCGCAAGGGCGGCCGGGTCGTCGGCCTGGTCAACGTCGTCGGCTCGACGATCGCCCGCGCCTGCGAAGGCGGCGTCTACCTGCACGCCGGCCCGGAGATCGCGGTCGCCTCGACCAAGGCGCTGACCAACATGGCCGTCGGGTTCGCGCTGATCGCGCTGGCCCTCGGCCGGGTGCGCGATCTGTCCAATGCGGACGGTCAGCGGATCATCGACGCGATCCGCGCGCTGCCCGGCCAGATCAAGTCCATCCTGGACTTCGAGCCGGAGATCGCCGAGCACGCGAAAACCGTCGCCGCCGCGAAGAGCCTCTTCTTCGTCGGCCGGGTCCGCGGCTTCCCGGTGGCCCGGGAGGGCGCGCAGAAGTTCAAGGAGATCTCCTACCGCCACGCCGAGGCGTACCAGACCTCCGAGCTCAAGCACGGCCCGCTCGCGCTGATCGACGAAGCACTCCCGACGGTCGCCATCGTGCCGTCGGACGAGCTGACCGGGCGCAACCTGGCCGCGGTCCAGCAGATCAAGGCCCGCGGCGGCGCGGTACTGGCGGTGACCCACGCGAACGTCGACTTCGGCGAACTGGACGTCCCGCGGATCGTCGTGCCCAAGACCGAGCCGGAGCTCGACCCGATCCTGCTGACCATCCCGCTGCAGCTGCTCGCCTACCACGCCGCGCTGACTCTGGGCTACGACATCGACAAGCCGCGCAACCTGGCCAAGTCCGTCACCGTGGAGTGACGGTCAGCCCAGGCGGAAGTCGGCCACCCGGATCGGCGACGGCGTCGTCCCGCTCGACACCTGCTGGTACATCACGGAGAGCACGCCGTCGGTGGCCAGCCGCGAGTCGTCGACGTCGACCTCGCCGAAAGCGCGCAAGTCCGGGCTGTACACCGTCTTCCAGTCGGTCCAGCCGCTCGCCTTGGTGGCCGCGACGATCCGCCCGTACGGCATGACGAGGTAGGCGTTGTCGGCGCGGTCGAAGACCAGCTTCGTCCGCTGGGTGGACTCGGGCGCGACCGGCACTTCGCGCTTGGTCCAGCTGCCGTCGGCCGCCCGGCTGAGGAAGAAGGTCCGGCCGTCCTGCTTGCGCTGCGCGGAGTAGTTCGTGACGCACTGGGTGAACCGGCCGGGCACGTAGCTGATCACCGCGTGCGGCTGCCCCGCGGAGTCGACGGCCTGGCTCTCCTGGTTCATCAGCGCGTGGTCGACGCCGAGCGGGTCGACGACCGTGCCCGGCGAAGACACGGCCACCGACGTGCCGCCCGTCGTCGCGACGACGGTGCCGGCGTTGTTCCGCCAGGTCCGGCCGCGGTCGTCGCTGTAGACGTAGCCGGTGTCGTGGTTGGCCAGCCCGCCGGAGTTGCAGAGCACCCCGGAATTGCCTTCACGCCAGGTGAACGTGCTGTGCAGCCGGCCGCCGGGTCCGTAGGTGATGCCGTGCAGGTACATGTTGCGGGTCGTGCTGGTCACGCCGTTGCCCGACGTCCACGAGCCGGTCGCCGACGACCACTTGCCGAGCTTGCGCCAACTGCCCCCGCTGTACTCCGCGAGCTCGTTGGTGCCGTTGCCCGACGCCCCGGTCCGGTAGCTGAGCTGCAGCTTCCGCTCCGGCGTGACGACGAACTGCGGGTACGTGATCGCGCCGAGGTCGACGCCGTTCAGCGTGCGCTGCACCGCCCCGAACGCCGAGGACGTCCAGGCGTGCGAAGCGGGCGCGGACAGCAGCCCGGCCACCGACTCGACGTAGTAGACCTGGTTGCCGTGCGTGTCCATGGCCACGTGCAGCCGGCCGTCGTCGGCCGAGACGCCCATCGAAATGACGTTGTGCGAGTCGTCCACGGACAGCTTGTGCGGCAGCGCGACGGTCTGCCACGCGCCGGCGCCCCCGGCCCGCCGGGCGACCACGGCGCTGCGGTCCGCGGTGTACCAGGCCGCGTACTGGTAGCCCGCGTAGCCGAAGATCCCGCTCTGCTGGAAGGAGTCGTTGTTCACCAGCCCGTCGTAGGAGACAAAGTACAGCGCCTTCGCGTCGAGCTGGGTGTCGGCGATCTTGACCACGGAGACGGCCGCCTCGGCGGGCGCGGCGGGCAGCAGCGGCAGGGCCGCGGCCACCAGCACGCCGAGGATCCTGGAAAGCGCTCTCTTCGTGGCCATGGCGCACCCTTCCCGCGGTGTTGACGCGAACCAGGATCGGCCGCCGCCGCACCGCCGTCAACCGACGGATGGGGGGTTTCGGCTAGGGCCGCAACGGCAGTCAGGTGAGTGGGTAGCCGCGGCGTTTGTAGTGGCTGAGCCGGGCTTGGTGTTGTCGTCGGCGGCGCCAGCGGGACCAGGCCCAGACGCGGCGGGCGGTGTCGGTGGCGCGCAAGACCAACTTGGTGAGCAGGCGCCGGATCTCCGGTGGCGTGAACCGATCATGCCCGGCTCAGCGACGTCGTTCCCCTTTGTGACAAGGAATCGAGAGACGGCGAGCCAGGCGTGGGCAAGCATGGACAGGGCGAGTGGGGCATACCACGCTCGCCAGGACCGGACCTGATATTGATCGAGTCAAGCTTCGTTCTCGGCTTGCTGGAAGCACTCCTCGATCCGCCGGCGAGCCCCGGCGATCCGGGCCAGATCCAGCAGCGTCGAGCGGCGAGGTCCGCAGTAGGCGATCTCGGTCGGGTTTGAGAGCGAGCGGCGGGCGAGCAGCCAGTGCCCACGCCCGGCCTGCCAGCGATCCGGATCGGCACCCGCGCCCAGTCATACTCGCGGCTGATGAGCTGATCGCGGAGTTGCCCGCTCGGGCGTGGCGGCGGTTGTCGGCCGGGGCCGGGGCGCACGGGCCACGTACTCCCTAGCCCGATTCCGCTGTTCAGACCGTCCGAACCGGCCCGCGATCCGCTCATGCACCCGGTCCAGCTGATCCATCACCACATCGACCACCACCAGGATGATCTACCACCACACCGCCAACCGCCGTTGCAGTACTAGGGCCGCCCGGCCAGAACCGCACCGGCGATGTCCTGGCGCCGCAGCCGGGCCTGCTTGGGCATGTTCCAGCCGAGCACACCGGTGACGGCGCCCCCGCGGCGGTACTGCGCCACGAACCGGCCCTCACCCGGGTCACCCTCCACAACGGACACTTCGGCGTCCGCCGACAGCGTCCCGTGCACGTGGATCCGGGCGTCGAACTGGTGGGTCCAGAAGTAGGGCACCGGCGTGTACGGGCGGTCTTCGCCCAGAATGTTCCCCGCGACGGCGACCGCCTGTTCGGTGGCGTTGGTCCGGTTTTCCAGCCGCAGCAGCACATCGAGGCCCTCGTGGTGCCAGCGGGCGACGTCTCCGGCCGCGTAGATGCCGTCCGCCGCCCGGCAGCGGGAGTCGCACACGACGCCGTTGTCGCACAGCACGCCGCTGCCCGCCAGCCACTCCGTCGCCGGTGCGGCCCCGAAGGCGACCACGACGACGTCGGCGGGCAGCACCTCGCCGGAGGCCAGCCGCACTCCCGCGACCCGGCCGTCGCCGGCGGCCAGCCCGGTGACCGCGGAACCGAGCCGCAGCTCGACACCGCGAGCGGCGTGCAGTCCGGCGAGCAGGCCCGCGGCGAAGGGGCCGAACTGGTAGGCCAGCGGCGCGGGCTGGGGGCCCGCGAGGGTGACCGGCACGCCCGCCGCGCACACGGTCGCGGCGATTTCCGCCCCGAGCACGCCGTCGCCGACGACCACCACCCGCTTGCCCGGCGCGAGGTCCGCGCGCAGGCCCAGCGTGTCGTCGAGGGTGCGCAGCACGTGGACGCCGGCGAGGCCGTCCTGCCCGGGCAGGGTGCGCGGCCGCAGCCCGGTGGCGAGCACGACCGCGTCCGCGGTCAGGGTCCGCCCGGCCGCGGTGTGGACGGTCCGCGCCCCGGCGTCCAGGCGCACCGCCGGGTCCCCGAGCACGAACTCGGTGTCCAATGCGGACAGTGCGGCCGGCGTCCGGAGCTGTGCCTGCTCGGGCGACCAGCTCCCGCCGAGGACCTGCTTGGACAGCGGCGGCCGGTCGTAGGGCAGGTGCGCCTCGGCACCCAGGACCGTCACGCGCCCGGCGTAACCCTTGCGGCGCAAGGATTCCACGGTCGCGAGCCCGGCGGCCGAGGAGCCGACGACCAGGACGTCGCCGGTCATCCCTGCTCGCTGACCGAAATCGCCACACCGGGGCACACGCTCGCCGCCTCGCGGACGACTCCGTGCAGTGCCTCGCCGGGGTGCTCGTCGAGCAGGATGACGATGCCGTCGTCGTCGCGCTGGTCGAACACGTCCGGGGCGAGCATGACGCAGGTGCCTGCCCCGCAGCACTTGGCTTCGTCCACAGTGACCTTCATGGCCGTTCCTTTCGTTCGGTTTACTTCGTGACCGGCGCGAGCCACAGCCCGGCCAGGACGTCGGTGAGGGCGGTGGCGGTGTCGCGCCAGCCGGCCGTCGGGGAGCCCGCGCCGTCGGCGAGGGCGCGTTCGCGCTCGGCCATCGCGTGCATCAGCACGAGCCGGGTGATGTCGTTGCGTTCGGCGCGGACCTCCCCGGGCAGCCCGGGCAGGCACCGGTAGAGCCCCGCGACGGTCCGGGCCAGCGACGGGGACGTCAGCGTCTCCTCGACGATGACCGCGCGCAGCGACGGCTCGGTCATCACCTGGGCGGCGAACCGGGCGAACCAGGTGGGCGTGCCCAGCCCGGCCAGGTGCTCGGTCGTCGGGTGCACCAGGCACCCGAGCCAGTCCCGCAGCTCCGCGTGGCCGTGGCCCAGCCGGCGCTCCCGCAGCCGTTCGATCGATCCGGCGTGCTTGCGGACGATGGCCCGCACCAGCTCGGCCCGGGTGCCGAAGTGGTAGCCGACGGCGGTGTTGTTCCCCTGCCCGGCCGCCTCGCTGATCTGCCGGTTGGAGACGGCCAGCACGCCGTGTTCGGCGTAGAGGCGTTCCGCCGCCACGAGGATCCGCTCCCGCGTCGCCCGCGCCCGGTCCGTCACCAGCGGACGGGCAGTTCCCGCAGGCCGCCGACCGCGAGCCCTTCGACCCGGCGCAGCTCGTCCGCCGGGACCGCGAGCTCCAGCGACGGCAGCTTGCGCAGCAGCACTTCCAGTACGACCTGCAGCTCGGTGCGGGCCAGCGGCTGCCCGAGGCACGCGTGCGCGCCGGCGCCGAAGGCCAGGTGCGGGTTCGGGCTGCGGGTCAGGTCCATTTCGGCGGCGTTCTCGAAGGCGCCTTCGTCCCGGTTGGCCGCGGCCATGCTGCACATCGCGGTGGTCCCGGCCGGCAGCACCGTGCCGCCGACCTCGAACTCCTCGGTGAGGTAACGCTGCATGCCCACGCCCGCGTTGGCGTCCGCTCGCAGCGCTTCCTCCACCGCCGTGCGCACCAGCGACGGGTCGGCCAGCAGCTGCTCCCACCGGCTCCGGTCGGCCAGCAGCATCGCCGTCATCTTCGCGATCATGTTCGCGGTGGTCTCGTGGCCGGCGATGAGCAGGCCGATGCCGGTGGCGGTCAGCATCGCGTCGGACCAGTCGACGCCCTCGGCGATCAGCGCGCTGAGGATGTCTTCGCCCGGCTCGGCCCGCTTGGCCGCGATGTGCGCGCCCATGTACCGGCCGAACTCCGCCTGCGCCGCGTCGAACTCCGCCTGGGTGTAGCGGGTCATGCTGAGCATGACGTCCGACCAGTGGGCGAACCGGTCGCGGTCGGTGTCCGGCACGCCGAGCATGTCGCAGATGACCCAGACCGGCAGCGGGAAGGCGAGGCCGGCCTTGAGGTCGCCGGGCGCGCCCTTCGCGACCAGCTCGTCGATGAGCTGCTCGGCCATCGCCGCCATGCCCGGCCGCAGCGCGTTCATCCGCTTGGCGGTGAACCACTTCCCCAGCAGGCGCCGCCACTTCAGGTGCGCTTCGCCGTGCTGCGGGAGCACGGTCGCCATCTCGCTGTTGAACACCCCGCCCGACTCGGTGTCCGCGACGCGGGCCGCGTTGTCCGACGGCGTCGGGCGGGTGAACCGCGGATCGGACAGGACGGTCTTGACGTCGTCGTAGCGGGTGATCAGGGCGGCTTCGTCCCCGCTGGCCAGCGCCACGCGCGCGACCGGGCACTTCTCCCGGAACTCGGCCCACTCGGCCGGCGGCGCCAGCGCGGTGGCGGCCTCGAACGGGAAACGCGGCAACGGGTCGGTGTGGCTGGGCGTCATCGCGGGCCTCTCGTTGGTGAATGTCCCCTGTCCCGAGCATGGCGATGATCCACGATTAAGTCAAGCAGTTGACTTAATCACTGGCCACCGGAGGGCGGGCTGGGCGACTACTCGCGCTCGACCTCGCGCAGACCGCCTTCCGGCGTCCACCACTCGACGACCAGCAGCGTCGCTGCCTCGTTCAGGTGGGTGTGGACGACCTCGGCGACGTCGGCCAGGAACCGCTCGCCGTCCTCGGTGCGTGCCCGCCCGGCGATCTTCGCCTCCCCCGGCCACTGCGCCTCGGCGCCCTCGACGGGGTCGACCGTGGCGCTGTGCAGCGCGAACCGCGGATCCCGCCGCAGGTCCGCACCCTTGCGCGCGTTCGGCATCGACCCGAAGGCCAGCTCACCGTCCTCGAAGACCGTTTCGATCCCCGAGATCCGCGGCGAGCCGTCGGCCCGCAGGGTCGCGATCGTCTTGTGCTTGTGCGCGTCGAACAGGGCCCGCACCCGCCGCGCGAACTCCGGCTCCGCCGCTTCGAACTCCCGCCACGCCGTCATGCGCCCATCGTGCCGCACCGCAGCCCGGCGACGAGGACTTTCACCATCCGGCGCGCGTCGTACCGGGGGTCGTCCGCGCCGATGCAGAGGTTGCCGACGCCGCGCATGAGGTCCAGGGGCGGCACCTCGGCCCGAATCTCGCCGGCCGCGGCGGCGGCGTCGAGCAGCTCGGCGCACACCGGCACCAGGCGGTCGAGGAAGTACGCGTGCAGCGACTCGAAGCCGGCGTTGTCGGACTGGAGCGCCCCGGCGAGCCCGTGCTTGGTCACCAGGAAGTCGACGAACAGGTCGATCCACCGCGCCAGCGCGGCGTACGGCGATTCACTGGCGGCCAGCAGCGCCGGGCCCGCCTCCGTACAGGCGTCCACCTGGTGCCGGAAGACGGCGATGACGAGGTCCGCGCGGGTCGGGAAGTGGCGGTAGATCGTGCCCATCCCGACCCCGGCCTTCGCCGCAATGTCCCGCACCGGCGCATCCACGCCGGACGCGACGAAGACCGCGGCCGCCGCGTCCAGCAGCGCCTTTTCGTTGCGCCGGGCATCCGCCCGCTTGGGCTTGCGCTCACCCACCGACCCCTCCTTGCTAAGCGGAGCAATGTTCCGTATCGTTAGCGGAGCAACGTTCCGTTTGCTCATCATGCCACGGAGGCACCCCCCATGCAGTACCGCACCTTGGGCCGCACCGGCGTCCAGGTCAGCACCCTCGCGCTGGGCGCGATGAACTTCGGCGCCATCGGGCGCGTCCCCCAGGACGAGGCCACCGCCATCGTCGACGCCGCGCTCGAAGCCGGGATCAACCTGGTCGACACCGCCGACATGTACGGCCAGGGCGAGTCGGAGGTGATCGTCGGCAAGGCGATCGCCGGCCGCCGCGACGACCTCGTGCTGGCCACGAAGGCGACCATGCCGATGGGCGAAGAGCGCAACCACCGAGGCAACTCGCGCCGCTGGCTGGTCCGCGCGCTCGAGGACAGCCTGCGCCGCCTCGACGTCGACCACGTCGACCTCTACCAGATCCACCGCTGGGACCCCACCACGAGCGACGAGGAAGCGCTTTCCGCGCTGACCGACCTGCAGCGCGCGGGCAAGATCCGGTACTTCGGGTCCTCGACGTTCCCCGCGTACCGCATCGTCCAGGCGCAGTGGGCCGCCCGCGAACACCGCCTCGGCCGGTACGTCACCGAGCAGCCGAGCTACTCGATCCTGCAGCGCGGCATCGAAGCCCACGTGCTGCCGGTGACCGAGGAGTACGGCATGGGCGTGCTGGCGTGGAGCCCGCTGGCTTCGGGCTGGCTGTCGGGCGCGGTCCGCGCGGGCCGGGAGATCACCACCAGCCGCGCGACGGTCGTGCCGGAGCGCTTCGACCTCGACGTCCCCGCCAACCGGGCCCGGCTCGACGCCGTCGAACAGCTGGCCAAGCTCGCCGAGCAGGCCGGGCTGACCCTGATCCAGCTCGCGCTCGGCTTCGTCACCGCGCACCCCGGCGTGACGAGCGCCCTCATCGGCCCCCGGACGCTCGATCACCTGCGCTCGCAGCTCGAAGCCGCCGGCACCGTGTTGTCCGCCGACGTCCTCGACGAGATCGACGCGATCGTCGCCCCGGGCACCGACCTGGCGCCGGGCGAGAAGTTCGACACGCCGCCGGCCCTGCTCGACCCGTCGCTGCGGCGGCGCCGATGAGGTTCGGCATCATGACCGCACCGATGCAGGTGGGGTACGAAGAAATCCTGCGCGTCTGGCGTGAAGCGGACACAGTGCCGGAGATCGAGCACGCGTGGCTGTTCGACCACCTGATGCCGATCGCCGGCGACCCGGACGGCCCGATCCTCGAAGGCTGGACACTGCTTTCGGCCCTCGCGGCCCAGACGTCCCGGCTGCGCATCGGCCTGTTGGTCACCAGCAACCGGTTCCGCCCACCGGCAATGCTGGCGAAGATCGCCACAACGGTCGACATCGTCTCCGGCGGCCGGCTCGACTTCGGCATCGGCGCGGGCTCCCGGCCGAGCCACCCGCTGGCGCGGCGCGAGTACGACGCGCACGGCCTGCCCTACCACGACCAGGCGGACGCGGTGGCGGCGCTGGCGGAGGCGTGCACGGTGATCCGTCGCTTGTGGACATCTCCGGAGCCGTTCGACTTCGCGGGGTCGCACGTCCGGCTGACCGGAGCATTCGCGAATCCCAAGCCGGTGCAGCGCCCACACCCGCCGATCATGATCGGCGGCCGGGCGAGCGCCACACTGCGGGTGGTCGCGGAGCACGCGAACCTGTGGAACATCCCGGGCGGCGGCGACATCGCGGATCTGGCGGGGCGCAGCCGCTTGCTGGACAAGTACTGCGCGGAGATCGGCCGCGACCCGGCAGAGATCACGCGGTCGATCTTCCTGCCGGTGGACTACGAGCGACCGGAGCTGACGCGGGGCAAGATCGCCGAGGCGGCGGAGGCCGGGTTCGGGCACTTCGTGCTCGGGTTGGGCAATCCATATCCCGAGGGAGTGGCGCAGTGGGTGGCGGACGAACTGATCCGCCGGCAGTGAGACCAAGCGGCACCCCCTGGCCTGAAAACAAAGGAGCGGGGTGGTCATCCCGTCGCCTGAGGCCGCAAAAATCACTTTGAGCCGGGCCCGCAACACAGAGCGCAGCGCGAGACGACAGCGCAAGCTTGCGGGCCCGGCTCAAAGTGATAGGCCTCAATCAGGCGACGGGATGACCACCCAGCGCCCCAAACACGCGAAGGTGGGAGACAAGCGCTCCGGGTGGCCATCCCAGAGCCTGCCCGTCCGGCGAGGACAGCTTTGTCCTACGGCGTTCGTTTACCGCGGTGGAGCGGCAGGGGCGGGCTCTGCCGCGGCTTCTACTACGGGCCCTACCGCGGCAGGGCGGGTCCGACCTCCCCCGCCCCTCCGGTGGGAGTTTCAGCCGCCGCCCAGGTTTGTCAAGGCGGGAAAGCGTGCCTTGACAAACCCGACCGTCGACTGAAGAGAAGGCTGGGATGAGGGGCGGGGGAGGTCTGGTGACGTCGTTGGTCCTCTTGCGCCGCCGGCCGGCGGTTCGCTTTCCGCTTGGGCCACCGGCCGTCAGTTCGCGCGTGGCCTGTGGACAGCCCTTGTGGAGGGCGCCGGTGTGTCGGTGCCCTCCGCTAGCGTGGAAATCGGGGGCTGCTCAGCCCCGGCCCCGTGCGGACCTTGCCGCGTGCTCCGCCAGTTCCTCGCCCCGGCGATCACCGGTCCTCGCCCCTGCGATCACCGGCCAGGCCGATCTGAGCGGTGGTTGCTGCCCGGCAGCCGCTGTCGTCAGGGCGAGTTGGCCAGGTGGGCCAAGGCCGACCGCAGCAGCCGGCGGGTCTCGGGCGGCAGCCCCGCCAGCTTGCGCTCCTCCACCTCGCGGATCGCGGCCCGGACCGCCGCGTGCCGCCGGGTTCCCTCCGGTGTCAGGCGGACCACCCGGGCGCGGCGGTCGGCCGGGTCCGGTTCGCGGGCCACCAGGCCCTCCGCTTCGAGCGCGTCGAGGAGGGCGATCAAGCGGGTCTTGTCGTAGCGGATCTGCTGGGCCAGCACCAGCTGGCTCGGCGCCGCTCCGGCGGCCAGGGCCGACAGCACGACGTACTGCCACATCGAGAGACCGTGCCGCTCCAGCACCGGCCGCTCGGCCTCGGCCAGGCCGCGGCCCGCCCCGGCGCAGAGGGCTCCGAGATCGTCGTCCTCGTTCACCGGCGGGATTTTACGCGTGGACAGATCGTACGCAGCTGCGTATCGTTTTCGCCATGACCTCCACACCTCTCGGACGCGCCGAAACCCGCACCATCTCCATCGCCACCCCGCCGGAGCGGGTCGTCGAATACCTGGCCGATCCGCGGCACATCCCCGAGTGGGCGCCGGGGTTCGCCACCGCGGTCGACCACGACCACGACGACATCTGGCGCGTCCAGACCGAAGGCGGCCCGCAGCGGGTGGCCGTGCGGGTCGCGGCCGACCACGGCGTCGTCGACGTCGTCAGCGCCGACGCCCCGCACCTCGGCCTGTTCACCCGCGTGGTGCCGAACCTGACCGGCGCCGAGCTGATCTTCAGCCTGTTCTTCCCCGACGGCACCGACCCGTCGGCGGTCGACGCGCAGATGGTGGTCGTCGGGGAAGAACTGCGGGCCGTGCGCGATCGCGTGGAGTCCGGTCGCTAGCCCGCCGCGCAGAGGACGCCGTTGAGGGTGAACGCCGTCGGCAGGATGTTCGGCCCGCTGTAGTCGGCCGTGAACCCGACGTCCACCCCCGCCGCCGGCGGGGCCGACGACGAGACCGTCACCGTCGTGCCGTTCTGCGCCCAGGTGCCGTTCCAGCCGCCGGTGAGCCGCTGCCGCGCGGTCGGCCAGCCGAACGTCAAGGTCCAGTCCCCCACCACCCCGGTGCCGGTGACGTGGATGGCGCCGACGAAGCCGCTCGCCCAGTCGTTGGTGTCGGTCATCCGGACCGTGCAGCTGCTCGCCGCCGGCGCGCCGGTCGTGAACGTCAACGGCGGGGAGGCCGCGGACACGTTCCCGGCGGTGTCCCGCGCCAGCACGTTGACCGTGTACCGGCTGCCCGGCACCAGGTTCGCGACGTCGAACGACGTCCCGGTCGTCTCGCCCCACTGTTCGCTCACCGCGCCCACCTGCCGGTAGACCTCGTACTTCGCGATCGGGTGGGCGCCGGGCGCGGCCGCGGGCCAGCTGATCGTCGCGGTCCGGTCGGTCGCCGTGCCGGCCGGCTGCCCGGGCGTCCCGGGCCCGGCGGCCGCGGCGGCCGCGGGGTGCAGCACCACCGTGGTCAGCGAATACGGCGGCAGCGTCTGGGAAGTGCTCGTCCCGGTCGTGGCGCCGCTGATCGCCGTCGCGCCGTTGGTGAAGGTGAACACCTGCGGCGCGGCGGCCGCCGGGGTGTAGCCCGCGTAGTCCAGGGTCACCGTCCTGGCCTGGTCCGGGTCCTTGTTGAGCAGCAGCACGGCGAGGTCGCCGTTCGGCCGCCGGACGGCGTGCGCGCCGACGAGCGGGTCGTCCGCGGCGGCCCGGACGTACTGGTCACCCGGGCGTGCGAAGGTGCTCAGCATCTTCAACCCGTAGTAGGGCGCGAACGGCGTGTTGAGCGCGGGCTCGCAGGCGCCGTCCTCGAGGCAGGTCGCGCTGGAGAGCAGGCCGGAGTCGCCGTAGTCCGGATAACCGGCCACAGTGGACAGTTTCGTCCCGCCGTTGTGCGTGTCCCACCAGTCGACGGTGAACACGCCGTTCTCCAGCAGCGAGCTGTAGGTGTCGGCGGCGAACAGGGCGCCGGGCTGGGTGTCCATGCCGACCGGCGTGTTGGTTTCGGTCATCGAGATGCCGATCCGGCCGGAGTTCGCGCCCGCGTACCGGGTGATCTGCTCGCGCGCCAGGTAGATCATGTCGGTGATCTGCTCCGGCTTGGCGAGGGCTTCCGCCGCCGTCGAGCCGCTGGGGTACCAGTGCAGGATGACGAAGTCGATGTGCGGGCCCGCGATCGACAGCACGGTCTGGTTCCAGGTGGCGGTGTCCCCGGCGCCGACGATGCCGTCCGGCCAGTTCGCCGGGGTCGTCAGCACGGCCCCGATCTTGACGCCCGGATCGGCGGCCTTCATCGCGTCGGCGTAGGCGACCACCCCGTTGGCGTAGGCGGCAGGGCTCTTGTCGGCGTGGTTGTCGGCTTCCCAGTTCGCCCCGTAGTGCCCGTTCCCGTAGAGCTCGTTGCCGATTTCCCAGTACTTGACGCCGTAACCCTTGGTCACGTTGGCGTACCGCACCCAGTCCGCGGCTTCCTCCGGCGTGCCGGTGCCGTAGTTGGCGATGATGATCGGCTGCGCCCCGGCTCGGCGCACGCCGCCCATGAAGGTGTCGAAATCGGTGTTCGGCGCCACGTACCCGCCCGGCGCGGTGTTGTCCTTCCAGTGGTAGATGTCGCCGTAGGAACCACCGGGGTACCGCATCGTGCGGACACCGGCGGCGCCGAACAGGTCGGCCACCTGGTCGGTCCCCAGCTGGCTGTCCCAGACCGCGTGGTTGATGCCGATCCCGGTGTCCGGCACGGTGGCCAGCCCGGCTCGGGCGTTGACGGTGACGGTCGCCGCGGGCGTGGTCGCCGCCCCGGCGGTACCGGTCGCCGGCACCGCCGCGGCGAGCACGGCGATCACCGGCCACGCTGCCCAGCGCAGACGTCGAGCTGTCATGAAGGTCCATCCTCACTCGTCGGGCACGAACGGATGACTGGGAGCGCTCTCAGGAGAGAACCACCGAGGGGGCCCGAAGTCAACGGAAGTCGCGCGAGGGCCCGGTCCGCATCGAGAGATCGAGGTTTTCGATGCGGTCGGCGACGAGCGTGACGACGCCTTCGGCGGCTTGCACCTGCCCGCGGACGAGCAGGGCGGCGCTCGTGCGGGCGACGAGCCGCTGCCGCTGCCAGAGGCCGGGCGAGACGAGGACGTTGGCCATGCCCGTCTCGTCTTCGAGGTTGAGGAACGTGATCCCGCCGGCCGTCGCGGGGCGTTGCCGGTGGGTGACCGCGCCGCCGACCCACACGCGCGTTCCGTCCTCCGTCCGCATGAGCTCGGCGACGGTGAGCGCGCCGCGCCGGTCCAGGAGCGAGCGCAGGTACTCCACCGGGTGGCTGTCCGGGGAGACGCTCGTGGCCCACAGGTCCGCCGCCGTCACCTCCAGCCGCGTCATCCCCGGCAGCGCGGGCGCGTCGAGGCCCGGCGCCAGGCCGGGCAGGTGCCCGGGCCGGGTCGCCGCGGCCGCGCCGGCGGCCCACAGGTCCTGCCGCCGGTCGCCGCCGAATCCGCTGAACGCGCCCGCCGTCGCCAGCGCTTCGGCGACGTTCTTCTTCAGCGGCACCCGGCGGGTCAGGTCGCCGATGCTCGTGTACGGGCCGTGCGCATCCCGTTCCGCGACAATGAGATCGGCGACGTCGTCGCCGAGGTGGCGGACCGCGGCGAGCCCGAGCCGGAGCGCGACGCCGCCGGTGCTGCCGGCGTCCGGCTCGAGGGTGGCGCCGGCGAGGCTCGCGTTGATGTCGGGCTCGCGGATGCGCACGCCGTGCCGGCGGGCGTCGGCGACCAGGGACTGCGGGCTGTAGAAGCCCATCGGCTGCGCGCGCAGCAGCCCGGCGCAGAACGCGGCCGGGTAGTAGCGCTTGAACCACGCCGACGCGTACACCAGCAGCGCGAAGGACATCGAGTGCGCTTCGGGGAAGCCGTACCCGGAAAAGGCGTGGATCTGCTCGAAGATCCGGGTCGCCAGTTCCCGGTCGAGTCCGTTGGCCGCACAACCGGCGAAAAACCGCGCCATCAAGGCCTTCATCTTGGCGCTCGACCGCTTCGCCCCCATCGCCCGCCGCAGCTGGTCGGCCTCGGCGGCGGTGAACGAGGCGACGTCGACCGCCATCTGCATCACCTGCTCCTGGAACAGCGGCACCCCGAGGGTGCGGTCCAGGGACGCGGCCAGCAGCGGGTGCGCGTGTTCCCATTCCTCGTCACCGCGGCGACGTCGGATGTAGGGGTGCACCGAGCCGCCCTGGATCGGGCCGGGGCGGATGAGGGCGACTTCGACGACGAGGTCGTAGAACTTCCGGGGCCGCAGCCGCGGCAGCGTCGCCAGCTGGGCGCGCGATTCCACCTGGAACACGCCGACCGCGTCCGCCGCGCAGAGCATGTCGTACACCGCCGGGTCGGCGAGGTCCAGCTTCCCGATGTCCACAGTGGATCCGTGGTGTTCGGCGACGAGGTCGATCATGTGGTGCAGCGCCGAAAGCATGCCGAGGCCGAGCAGGTCGAACTTGACCAGCCCGACGGCGGCGCAGTCGTCCTTGTCCCACTGCAGGACGCTGCGGTCCTTCATGGTCGCCCACTCGACCGGGACCACTTCGGACACCGGCTGCTTCGAGAGCACCATGCCGCCGGAGTGGATGCCGAGGTGGCGCGGGAAGTCCTCGATCCGCGCCGCCAGGTCGAGGACGTCGTCCGGGATCACCCCGGCCGCCTGCTGCTTCGTGGCGGCGACCCCGCCCCAGCGATCGACGAGCTTGCCGTAGGCGTCCTGCTGCCCGGGGCTGTGGCCGAGGGCCTTCGCGGCGTCGCGGATGGCCGAGGGCGCCCGGTAGGTGATGACGTTGGCGACCTGGGCGGCGTGGAACCGGCCGTGCTTTTCGTAGACGTACTGGATGGCTTCCTCGCGGCGGCCGGACTCGATGTCGACGTCGATGTCCGGCGGCCCGTCGCGCTCCGGCGCGAGGAACCGTTCGAACAGCAGGTTCCACTTCACCGGGTCGGCGTGGCAGATCTCGAGCGCGTAGCAGACCGCGGAGTTCGCGGCCGAACCGCGACCCTGGCAGAGGATGCCGGATTCCCGGCAGAACCGGACGATGTCCCAGACGACGAGGAAGTAGCCGGGGAAACCGAGCTGTTCGATGACGGCGAGTTCGTGGTCGAGCTGGGCGTAGGCCTTCGGGTTCTCGTCCCGCGGCCCGTAGCGCTTCGCCGCGCCCTGCCGGGTCAGCTCGGTCAGGAACGACATCTCGTCGTGCCCGGCCGGGACGGGGAACGGCGGCAGGTCCGGCGCGACGAGGTTGAGGTCGAACGCCACTTCGACACCCAGGACGGCGGCCCGGCCGACGGCGCCCGGGTAGCGGCGTTCGAAGCGGCGCCGCTGCTCCATCCCGGACCGCAGGAAGGCCTGCCCCGACGGCGGCCGCCACCCCTCGAGGTCCTCGGCCGACCGCCGGGCCCGGACGGCGGCGACCGCGTCCGCCACGACGGCGTCTTCGGGACGGGCGTAGTGCACGTTGCCGGACACGACCGTCGGCAGCCGGAGTTCCTTGGCCAGCGCGGCGAGGAGGTCGTTGGCGGCGTCGTCCCGGGGCTGCCGGTGGTCGATCAGCTCGACGGCGACGTGCGAGCGCCCGAACCGGTCCACGAGCCGCGCGAGCTCGGCGTGCGCGGCGGCCGGGCCGCGCTCGGCCAGCGCACGCCGGACCCCGCCCTTCCGGCAGCCGGTGAGCACGACGACGTGTCCGGCCAGCTCTTCGGCCAGCTCGTCGAAGTCGTAGACGGGCCGCCCCTTCTCCCCGCCGGCGAGCTGGGCGCGGGAGATGACGCGGCACAGCCGGTGGTAGCCGGTCTGCTGCCGGGCGATCACCAGCAGGTGCGACCCGGCCGGATCGGGCGCCCCGGCCTGCGGCGCGGGCAGCCCGAGCGAGAGTTCGGCCCCGAACCCGACCCGCACCCCGAGCTCCCGCGCGGCGTCGTTGAACCGCACGGCACCGTACATGCCGTCGTGGTCGGTGAGGACGAGCGCGTCGAGCTCGAGCCGCGCGGCCTCCTCGACGAGGGTCTCGGGGTGGCTGGCGCCGTCGAGGAAGCTGAAGTTGGAGTGGACGTGCAGCTCGGCGTAGGGCGCGCGGATCCGGTCCCCGCCGTCGTCCCGCCCGCGCCGGTTCCGGAGGTCTTCGGGCGCGCCGGCATAGCCTTCGCGTTTGCGCGACCACGCCGGGGCGTCGTTGCCGTCCCCGGGAACGGGCGGCCGCCCGGAGGCGATCCGCTCCACTTCGGACCACGGCACGCTCGGATTGTTGAACGCCAACACCAGCTCCCACCACGTTCGCTGTGGGGAAGCCAGCGACTACTGTTCGAACACACGATCGACTACTGTGGACCGATCCTGCGCCCGGCACGCTTCCGGTGTCAACCGTGACCGGCCACAAGCGACAGTCGTCACTCCAGCCGTGCGGCGCGGGTCAGCAGGTGGCGCCGCTCGGGTTCGCTGGTGGTGCGCCGGGCCGCCGCTCGGTAGCCGGCGCGCGCCGCCTCGTGGTCGCCCGCCAGCTCCAGCAGGTGGGCCCGCACGGACAGAAGGTGGTGGGAGGCGGAGATGCGCTCGTCGGCGGAGAGGGCGTCGAGCAGGGCCAGCCCGGCCGCGGGTCCGTGGACCTCGGCCACCGCCACCGCCCGGTTGAGCGTCACCGCCGGGTTGGGGGCCACGCGCTCCAGCACCGTGTAGAGGGCCAGGATCTGCCGCCAGTCGGTGACTCCGGCGGTGGGTGCCTCGTCGTGGACGGCGGCGATCGCGGCCTGGAGCTGGTACGGGCCGATCGGGCCGCTCGACAGGGCACCGGTCACGAGGGCCACGCCCTCGGCGATGGCGCCGGTGTCCCAGAGCGTCCGATCCTGCTCGCTCAGCGGCACGAGCGACCCGTCCGGGGCGGTGCGGGCCGGGCGGCGGGCGTCGGTCAGCAGCAGCAGGGCCAGGAGCCCGGCCACCTCGCCGTCGCCGGGGACCAGCCGGTGCAGCTCGCGGGCCAGCCGGATGGCCTCGGCCGTCAGCTCGGCCCGCACCAGCCGCGTCCCCGACGTGGCCGTGTAGCCCTCGTTGAAGACGAGGTAGACGACGTGGAGCACGACGCCGAGCCGCGCCGCCTGCTCGGCGGGCGGCGGCAGCTCGAAGCCGGCTCCGGCTGCCTTGATGCGGTGCTTGGCCCGGCTGATGCGCTGGGCCATGGTCGCCTCGGGCACGAGGAAGGCCCGGGCGATCTCGGCGGTCGACAGGCCACCGACGGCCCGCAGGGTCAGCGCGACCTGCGACGACGGCGTCAGCGCCGGGTGGCAGCACAGGAACAGCAGCGTGAGGGTGTCGTCGCCGGCTTCGGCCTCGCCGCCGGCGGGAGGAGGCGTGCGGAGGGCATCGGCCTCCTCCCGCCGGCGGCGGGCGGCGTCGCTGCGCACCTGGTCGGCGAGGCGGCGCGACGCCACCGTCACCAGCCAGGCCCGCGGGTTCTCCGGCCACCCCGCCACCGGCCACTGGGCCGCGGCCGCCGCCAGCGCTTCCTGGACGGCGTCCTCGCAGGCGTCGAACAAGCCGTAGCGGCGCACCAGCACGCCGAGCACCTCCGGGACCAGCCGCCGGACGGCCTGCCAGCCGGTCACGGCCCGACGTTCGCCTCGTGCATCAGCGGCCGCACCTCGACCCCCCAGTAGCGCGCCGACGGGGCGCGAGCCGCGATCTCCAAGGCCCGGTCCAGGCCGTCGCAGTCGACGATCATGAAGCTGCCCAGGAACTCCTTGGCTTCGGCGTAGGGACCGTCGGTCACCACCGGCGTCCCGCCGGTGACCCGGACCATCTTGGTGTTCTCCTCGTCGGCGACGCCGTAGGCGCCGACCAGCTCGCCCGACTCGAACAGCTCCTGGTTGAGCGCATCGGTCTCGCGGATGAGCTCGGCGAGCGCCTCCGCGCCGATCGAGGTGAAGGCTTCTTCGTTGCCGTAGATCAGCAGCATGTACTTCATGGCGCGGTCCTCTCTCTCACTGCCCGGTCTTGGCCGGTCCGACCAGGTCGCCGCTGGCCCCGCGGTCGTCCAGCACCAGTTTCGACCGCCCGGTGACGGTATAGCGGAGGTGGGTGACGCCGGGCGCGTCGACGACCCGGGCCGGGACCAGCTCGATGCCGTCGTCCGGGCCGAGGCCGAGCCCGGGGCCGAACAGGCGCTGGCCCTCGCCCAGCAGCACCGGCGCGATGTGCAGCTCGAGCTGGTCGAGCAGCCCGGCGGCCAGCACCTGGCGCAGGAGCTCCCCGCCGCCGGCCACCGCCACGTCCTTGCCGCCGGCGGCGGCCCGGGCCAGCTCGACGGCCCGCTCGGGTCCTTCGGTGACGAAGGTGAAGGACGTGCCACCCCGGCGTTCGAGGACCTCCCGAGGCCGGTGGGTGACGACGAACACCGGGGCGCGGAACGGCGGCTCCTCACCCCACGGGACCTCGCCGGCGTCGAACATGCGCCGGCCCATGACGTAGGCCCCGGCCGCGGCGAACGTCTCCTCGATGATCTGCGAGTCGATCGACTGCTCGCCGCCGGCGAAGCCCTGCCGCTCGCGCCAGGCCATGGCGTCGACGGCCCAGCGGGTGACCCGGAAGAAGCCGGGCGCTTCGGGCCCCCGCATCCAGCCACGCATGTCCTGGTTGCCCTGCGGGTCCCGCGGGCCGGTGTAAAAGCCGTCGAGGGACACCGACATCTGGGCGGTCACCTTGGTCATCGTTCGTGCTCCACTCGTGGGGGCGGCCCGTTCGGCCGCCGATGCCCCCCAGTCGGAGCCGGCCGCGCGTTCTCGACACGCCCCGGGAAAAATCCGCCGAAGACCGTCACCAGGTGCGGAGGCAGGTGATCCAGTAGTCGCCGTCGGTGTCCCGCGCGACACCGTGGGTTTCGCTCGGGAAGCCCGGGAAGTGCCGGTCGAAGTCCTCCAAGGCCCGCAGGTACCGCAGCGTCGGCTCGTCGTGCCCACCGGCGTTCTCGCCCGGCATGAGGACCGGGATCCCCGGCGGGGTGGTGACGACCTGGGTGGCGACCGTCCGGTGGGCGAGCTCGGCGAGGCGGACCGGCTCGGTGCCGCCGCGCAGCAGGCGCTGGTAGGTCTGCGCCGGGGTGAGCTCCGGGCGCGGCGGGTGGGTGAACGCCGCGTCGAGCAGCGGGATGAGGTCGCTCTCGCGCAGGTGGGCGTGCATCCGGTCGCACAGTTCCCGCAGGGTCAGCTCGCCGTAGCGGGCCGGGTGGGCCGCGACCAGGGCGGGCAGGACGTCGGCGAGGCGCGCGCCGGTGTCGTAGAGCGCCTTGAAGTCGAGGAGGCCGTCGACGAGCGTGCCCCACTTGCCCTTGGTGATGCCCATCGAGAAGAGGATCAAGCAGGTGTACGCGTCGGTCTTCTCGACGACGATGCGCCGGGTCTCGAGGTAGGCGGTGAGGATCCGCGCCGGGATGCCCTGCTCCGCCACGGTGCCCGCGGCGTCGGTGCCCGGGCAGGTGACGCTGACCTTGACCGGGTCGAGCAGGCAGTACCCCTCCTCCAGATCGGGGAAGCCGTGCCAGGCCGCCCCCGGTTCGAGGTTCCAGCAGGCGGGTTCGCCGCGCAGCAGGTCCAGCGGGGCGTCCGCGAACGGGTACCGCTGCCCGGTTTCCGGGTCACCGACCTCGTCCGGCTGCCACGTGCCGAAGAACCAGGCGGGCCGGTCGCCGGCGGCGGCGATCCGGCGGCCGATGCGGGCCACCGCCTGCCGGAACCGGATGGCTTCGGTGACGGCCTCGTCGACCAGCCACCGGCCGCCCGGCCCGTCCATCATGCCGGCGGCGACGTCGAGCCCGGCGATCATCGGGTACAGCGGGGACGTGGTCGCGTGCATCATGAACGTCTCGTTGAACTGCCGGTGCTCGACCGGCGACCGGGGCGCGTTCTTGACGTGCAGCATCGCGCTCTGCGACATCGCGGCGAGCAGCTTGTGGGTGGACTGGGTGCTGAACACGGTGGGCCGGAGGGTGTCTGGCACCGCGTCGCTGTCGACGGCCATGCCGTAGCGGCGGGCGTAGAGCGGGTGGAACCGGGCGTAGGCGAACCACGCCTCGTCCAGGTGCAGCCGCGGCACGCTGGCCCCCAGCAGCTCGGCGACGCGGACGGCGTCGTAGCACAGGCCGTCGTAGGTCGAGTTGGTGATGACCGCGTACACCGGCTCCGGCGCGGCGGCCTCGGCCGCGAGCGGGCTGCTCGGCACGAGTTCGGCGACCGCTTCGCGGGTGAGCGCGGCGGGCGGGATCGGGCCCATCAGCCCGTAGCCGTTGCGCGTGGGCACGAGGTAGACCGGGCGGCCGCCGGTCAGCGTCAGCCCGTGGTAGATCGCCTTGTGGCAGTTGCGGTCGACGAGCACCAGCTCGTCGGTGGCGATGCTGGCGTGCAGGGCGATGCGGTCACCGGTGGAATCGCCGTGCAGCACGAAGTACGTCAGGTCCGCGCCGAAGATCCGGGCGGCGTTGCGCTCGGCGTCGCCGATCGGCCCGGTGTGCTCGAACAGCGAGCCGAGCTCCGCCACGGAAATCGAGAGGTCGGTGCGGAACAGCCGTTCGCCGTAGTAGTCGAACAGCGCCCGCCCGACCGGCGATTTCAGGAAAGCCACACCGCCGGCGTGGGCCGGCGTGTGCCAGGAGTATTCGTGGGTGTCGTCGAACCGGCGGAGTTCCCGGAAGAACGGCGGCAGTATTTCGTCCCGGTACCGGCGGGCGGCCACGCCGATCCGGCCGGCGATGAACCCCGGCGTGTCCTCGAGCAGCCACACGTACCCGCAGATCACTTCGGACACCCACAGCGGCAGGTCGTCCACCGACGTCGAGGTGGTCACCAGGAACACCGGCAGCCGGGTGAACCGCCCGACCAGCGCTTTCAGCACGGCTTCGGCGGCCGCGTCGCTGTCACCCAGCTCCCAGCTGACGAGGGCGGCGGTGAGATCGGCCCGGCTCTGCACGAGGGCCAGCGCGTCGTCGCCGGTGCCGGCGCGCACGACGTCGTGGCCGTCTTCGGCGAGGTGCTCGCAGATCCGCGCCAGCTGGTCATCGGGCACCGACCCCGGCGGAATTCCGGTCAACGCCAGCAGAATCGTCGAACCGGCCACGTCGATGTCCTTTCCGGAGATCCTTTCGGTTATAGCCGTTGATCCGGTACGTCGTCGATCGGCCGGAAGTCTGACACTTTCTTTCTCTTTCGGGGAATTCGCCACCGGATGGTCGCTTTCGGTGGTGTCTCGTCACCCTTTCGTGGTCAGTCGTAGCAGCCTTCGACAGTCCACTGTGGATCGTCTCCGACGGTGACCCGGAGCAGGAGCGCGATGTCACCGTCTTCCGCGGTGTCGCCCTCCAGCACCACCTGGACGCGGGCGAGGGGCCGCTCGCCGCGGCGGCCGGGGAGGGCCGGGTGCACGACCCACGGGCCCGCCGAGCCGATGACCCGGCGCGGCGGTCCCCCGGCGACGGCGACCGTCGACGGCGGGTAGCCGAGTTCGCCGCGCGTGGTGCAGCGGACGACGTCGCCGACCGCGTCGAGCACCTCGGCCGGCACCGGGCGGGGCGGCACCACCGTCGGC
Organism: Amycolatopsis sp. NPDC024027; assembly: GCF_040638975.1. Classification (NCBI taxonomy): domain Bacteria; kingdom Bacillati; phylum Actinomycetota; class Actinomycetes; order Pseudonocardiales; family Pseudonocardiaceae; genus Amycolatopsis; species Amycolatopsis sp. NPDC024027. The sequence goes on along the minus strand of NZ_JBEZYY010000009.1, from coordinate 58,778 downwards.
GAGGGCGCGGGCAGCCGTCCCGGCCACGGCCGGTCCGCGGCCAGGGGCCGGCGCGGCTCGCCCCACGGGATGAGCCGGACGCGTTCGGCCGGGCCGCGGCCGCCGTCCAGCAGCGGGGTGACGACCGCATCCGGGCCCAGCAGGCCCTGGATGCGGACCAGGGCGCGGCCGGCGCGTTCGGCGGCGTCGGCGTCGCGGCCCACGGAGCCGAGCTGCAGCTGCAGCGCTTGGCCGCCGACGACCTCTTCGGGGTCGAGGCGCAGCCGGACGATGCCGGCGGTGGGCCGGTCCCGGGCGGTGAGCCAGCCTTCGCACTGCCACCGCACGCGATCGGCCGTCGAGCGGGCGGTGAGGGGCTCGGCGCAGCGCCAGACGCGTACGCGTTCTTCGCCGGCTTCGGTGACGGCGACGATGGCCAGGCGCGTGCAGGCGAGGCCGTGGTTCGCGAGCCCGGCGAAGAAGCGCTCGCCGAGGGTTTTCGCGACGAAGGCGGCTTCGTCGATTCTTCGCAGAGGTTCGTCGAAGGTTTCGGTGACCGCCAGGTCCGGCGGGAGGGCGCGGCGCAGCGGCGGCCGTTCGGAGAGGCCCCGCGCGAGGCGGTGGGCGGTGATGGCGTCCTTCGGGAAGCGGCCGGCGACGTCGCGCTCGGTCAGCGCGCCGAACGCACCGAGGGTGCGCAGGCCGAGCCGCTTGAGCAGGTCGACGAGCTCCCCGCGGTCGTCGCCGGGCTGGTTCAGCTCGGCGATCGAGAGCGGCGCGAGGAATTCGTGCGCCCGGCCACGCGGAACGAGCGCCGATCGGCGGGCGGCGAGGGTGGCGGCGAACAGCCCGTCGGCGATCCCGACCTGGCATTCGACCCCGGCCCGGGCGGCGGCTTCGTCGATGAGCAGTTCGGCGAGGGCGGCCTCCCCGCCGAAGTACCCGGCGGCCCCGTCGACGGGCACGGCGACCAGCCCGGGCCGCACGACTTCGACCCCGACGGCCTGCGCTTCGACGGCGGCGGCCACGGGTTCGAACAGCCGCGCATCCCGATCGGGATCGTGCTGGTGCACCACGAGTCCGGGACACCGCGACTGCGCATCCCGGCGCCGCATCCCCCGCCCGACGCCCTGGTGCCGCGCGGAAGCGGAGCAGGCCACAACGCGATTGGCGGAGAAAACGGCGGCGGCAGAGGTGGGCGGGGTCCCGGCAGCAGCCCCGGCGGCGACGACCGGCCAGTCCGGGCACCACAGCACGAGCAACCGTGGCGCATCGCTCATCCGCCAACCAGCGCGACGAGCAACCTCGGTGCACCACTCACCCCGCGGCCGGCCACCGGCACCGACCTCGGGCAGCGAACCCGCCCACCAACGCACCAGTCAAGCGGCTTCGGCGCGGCAATGATCCCGCGCCTCGACCGGCCGGCCACCGACCTCATCCGGCGCCCTCGGCCGAGCACCGCCCCGGTCAGCGCGCGCAGCCTCGCCACCGCGCTCATCCCGCACCCCGACCGGCCACCGCCGCCGACCTGACCCGGCCACCCCAGCCGACCACCGACCCAGCCGACCCAAGCAGCCTCGGCACCGCGCTCATCCCGGACCCCGACCGGCCCAAAACCCGGCCCAAAACCCAGCCCGAAACCCCCGGCACCCACACCCGCGCCGCCGAGGTCACCCGGCCACCTCGACCAGGCGCCGCCCCGGGAGGTCGCCACCGGTCACCGCTCCTTCCGGGCCCGGGAGGAGCAGCCCCACCGAAGACGGGCGCGCCGCCGCGCCTCGGCCGCGGCTGGTCGCCACCACGTCGCGGGCGCGCAAATGGCCGTGGCCGTCCTGGGTCAGGCCGTGCCAGCGGCGGCCCGACACCCTCAGCTCCAGGTCGGCTCCCGGCCAGGAGCCCGCCGTCAGCAGGACCGTTCCCCGGTTGCGGACCCGGCCCGCCAGGCGGCGGGCCGTCTGGTCCGACACCGGTGCCGGGCCGAGGACCACCAGATCGAACCCGTCGACCAGCGCCGACAACACCGCCACCAGCTCCGCGCCCGGGTCCGGCACCAGCGCGACGCGCTCCAGGTCGACGCCGAGTTCGGCGGCCGCGGCCAAGCCCAGTTCCGGCAAGCCGGTCACCGCCGCCCAGGAACCGTTGCGGGTGGCCGCCGCGAGGAGGGCCAGTACCAGCGATGTTCCTCCGCGCACCGCGATCGTGCTGCCGCGCCGCAGCCCGCCGCCGGGGAGCAGGCGGGCCAGCTCGGGCAGCACCGTCAGCAACTCACCCGGCCCCGCGTCCGGCTCACGCAGCTGCGCGGCCGTGCGCACCCCGGGGATGGCCGTGAGCGCCTCCGGCACCGCCACCGCTCACCTCCAGCACCACGTACTCGTACCGGAGACACCCGCGTCAGGAAGCCACAGGCGAACCCAGAACAATCATCGAACACTTGTTCGCATAGTGCGAGACGGGCGGCCCCGCTGTCAAGCCGGGCGCGGCATCGGGGGGAGGACGCCGCTGACGTAACGCACGTCGCCCGTGCGCAGGTCGTCGTCCTCCAGGGGGGCGAGACCGTGGGCCGCGAGCAGCTCCCGGACGGTGCTCCCGGTCAGCTCCCAGCCACGGGCGGCCAGGTAGGGCGCCGCTTCGTTGCGTTCACCGAAATAGCGCAACCTCGCCATGTCCGTGTCGAAGCTGTGCTCGCGCCAGCGTCCGGAGAGCCGGTCCAGGCCTGCCTTCGTCCTGGCCTCGTCGCCCGGTCGCGGGGTGGGCCGGTTCTCGGTGGCCACCCGGCTGCCCGGCGCGCTGAGTCCGGTGATGGTGTCGAGCAGCCGGTCCTGCGCCTCGGGCGGCAGGTAGCCGAGCAGGCCTTCGGCGCTCCACGCGGTCGGCCGCGCCGGGTCGAAGCCGGCGGCGCGCAGGGCGGCGGCCCAGTCCTCGCGCAGGTCGGCCGCCACCACCCGCCGGTCGGCGGTGGGCTCGGCACCCAGCCCGGCCAGGGTGCGGGTCTTGAATTCGAGGACCTCCGGCCGGTCGACCTCGTACACGACGGTCCCGGCGGGCCACGGCAGCCGGTAAGCGCGCGAATCCAGGCCCGAGGCCAGGATCACGGCCTGCGGGAGACCCGCCGCGCGGAAGAACTCGTCGTAGAACTTCGTCCGCACCTTGGCCACGTCGATCCACACCTGCTCGACCAGGTCGCCGGGCGCCGCTTCGCCGCTCGCCAGCCGGGTGAGGAGGTCGACGCCGACCGCCCGGACGAGCGGTTCGGCGAACCGGTCGTCGATGAGCGACGGATCCGCGCGGGTCGCCATCGCCCGCGCCGCGGCGGCCATCGTGGCGGTCGCGCCGACGCTGGACGCCAGGTCCCAGGTGTCGCCGTCATGCCTGCTCGAAGCCATGCTCTCCCCCGTCTTCCGGTGGCCGCGGGCCGACCACCCGGCTCACGATCCACGCGTGCGTGCCGAGCTGCCGCCCCCGGGCGAACCCGAACTCTTCGAACAGCTCCACGGTGCCGGTGAACAGAAATCTCCCCGGCGCGTCCCGGCCGGCGGTCACCTCGGAGACGGCCTCGACGAGCCCGCCGCCGGCCTCCGCGATCAGGCCGAGCGCCCCGGCCAGTGCCGTGCGCGCGACGCCACGGCCCCGGTGCTTCTTGTCGACGAAGAAGCAGGTGATCCGCCAGTCCGGCCGCGGCGGCGCGTCCTTGTCGTAGGCCCGCCGGTGCTTGATCCCGGGCAGCTCACCGGGATCGCCGTACTGGCACCAGCCTTGCGCGACGCCGTCCTCGTCGAACACGAGCGCGGCGTGCGCGCCGCCCGTCCGGACCCGGTCTTCCTTGAGCGTGCGGCGGACCGGGCCCCGCTGCCCGCGTTCCGGGTGGAACCCGAGGCACCAGCAGCCGCCGAAGACCCCGTTGTTCCGTTCGACGAGCTCCGCGAACGCGGCCCACGTCGAGGTGCCGAGGGGCCGGACGGTGTGCGCCATCCACGTGATTCTGCCCGATCCGCTGTGACGCGCATCGCGGTCACACCCTCGTCCGCTGCCTCGTCCAGGAGGTGAAGCGAGAAAAGAGGACCGAATGCGCCAGATCCTGATCGTCGGCGGTGGTTACGCGGGCTTCTACGCCGCCTGGAAGCTCGAGAAGAAGCTGCGTCGTGGGGAGGCCGAAGTCACCCTCGTCGACCCGCGGCCCTACCTCACCTACCAGCCGTTCCTGCCCGAGGTCGTCGCCGGTTCGGTCGAGGCGCGGCACGCCGCCGTGTCGCTGCGGCGGCACCTGCGCCGCACCCGGGTCGTCGCCGGGAAGGTGACCGCCATCGACCACGCCCACCGCGTCGTCACCGTGCAGCCGGCCGACGGTGCAGCTTTCGAACGACGCTACGACCTGCTCGTCGTCACCGCCGGTGCGGTCACCCGGACGCTGCCGGTGCCGGGCATCGCCGAGCAGGCCATCGGCCTCAAGCACGTCGAAGAGGCCGTCGCGATCCGGGACCGGCTGCTCACCGCCTTCGACCGGGCCGCCGCGCTGCCCGACGGCCCGCAGCGGCGGAAGCTGCTCACCGTCACCTTCGTCGGCGGCGGTTTCTCGGGCGTCGAGGGCTTCGGCGAACTCCTGTCGCTCGCGACCGCGCTGCTCGAGCGCTACCCGGAACTGCACCGCGACGAACTCCGGTTCCACCTCGTCGAGGCGTCGGCCCGGATCCTGCCCGAGGTCACCGACCGGCCGGGCCGCTGGGTCGTGCGGGAGCTGGAACGCCGGGGCGGCCACATCCACCTGAACACCCTGGTGACGTCGGCGAAGAACGGTCACGTGACGCTCTCGACCGGCGAGGGATTCGACTCGGAGCTGATCGTCTGGACCGCGGGCAACGGCGCCAACCCCGTCATCGGCCGGCACACCGACCTCCCGGTCGACGAACGCGGCTTCGTCGTCGTGCGGCCGGATTTGCGCGTCCAGGGTGTGGCCGACGCCTGGGCCGCCGGGGACGACGCCGCGGTGCCCGACCTCACTTCGCCGGTCCCGGGCACGCGGACCGTGCCCAACGCCCAGCACGCCTACCGGCAGGGAAAGCTGCTGGCCCGCAACATCATCGCGACGCTGCGCGGCCGGGAACCGAAGCCGTACGTGCACCACAGCCTGGGCGCCATCGCGACGCTCGGCCTGGGCCGCGGGATCTTCCAGTACAAGCGCCTGGTCCTCAAAGGACTTCCGGCGTGGCTGGTGCACCGCGGCTACCACGTGCTCGCCGTGCCCACCTGGGAACGCAAGGTCCGGGTGCTCGCGGTGTGGTTGACGCAGGCGCTGTTCGGCCGCGACATCCTCAGCCTGGCGTCGGTGCAGCACCCGCGGGACGCCTTTTCATCCGAGGCTTCGCCTCGGGCCGGGGGCTCCGCCACCCGGACCCCCGAAAAGCCGGCCTTCGTGACGGCGGGCCGCACCGTCACCAGTGCGGCCCGCCCCGATCAGGATCAGCCCGCGAACGGGCTGGCGTCGATCGTGCAGGTCTTGCCCGCCGCGGGGAAGGTCCCCGAGATCAGGTAGTCCCGCTTGACCTTCTCGGTGCACGTGCTCGGCACGTACATCGACGAGTGCCCGTAGCCCTCGGTCACGAACACCCGCGCCCGCGCCAGTTCCGCGGCGCCGTCCTGTGCGCCGTGCAGCGGGGTGGACGGGTCGTAGCGGTTGTTCAGCACGAGGATCTCCGCCGACGTCGGGCGGTTCCACGGGCCCGTGTAGCGGTCGGCGTCCTTCGCCTTCCAGTACGCGCAGCTCATCATGTCCAGCACGGCGATCCGCCCGAAGTACGGCACGCGCTGGTCCTCGGACTCGGCGTAGCGGCTGTAGATCGCCGGGTCGGTGGGCACGTCGCTGTCGGAGCACTGGATGGCGTTGAACGACTCGGTCCGGTTCGAGGTGTACTGCTCACCGGCCACCGCGGCGGCCGTACGCAGGGCCGGCGTGGCCGGCGCGTCGTAGAGCCGCTGCAGCAGCGCGGCGATGTCCGCCCAGCCCCGCGAGTCGGACAGGTCGGCCGCCGCGTTGATGATGCCCGAGTAGGTCCACGTCTCGCCGTCGCTGACGATGGGGGCCTGCTTGGCGCGCGCCGTGAGCGCCGCCCACTTCGCCTTCGGGTCACCCGACGAGAAGGCGCACTTCGGGCCCGCTTCCGTGCACAGCCTCAGGAACTGCTCGAAGGTCTGCGCGATGCCGGTCGCGACGTCCTGCCTGGTGTCCAGCGGGACGCTCTTGCCGTTGCCGTTCTGCCCGGTCGAGTTGCCGGTGAAGTCCATGGTGCCGTCGAACACCATCGCCCGGATGCGGTTCGGGAACAGGTTCGCGTAGGTCGCCCCGAGCTGTGTTCCGTAGGAAATGCCGTGGTAGTTCAGCTTGGGGTCGCCGACCGCGCGGCGGAGCAGTTCCAGGTCACGGGCCGTGTTGGCCGTCGAGACGTGCTCGAGGATCGGGCCGGCCTTCGCCGAGCAGCGGTCGGCGAGCTCCTTCGACTTGGCGTAGAAGGCCGCGTTGCCGCTCGGGTCGCCCGGCATCTCCGGGAACGACCCGAAGAAGTCCTGCTGCTCGGCCAGGGTGTCGAAGCACCGGACCGCCGTGCTGTTGGCGATCCCGCGCGGGTCCCACGAGACCAGGTCGAACCGCGCGCGCAGTTCGTCGGAGAACAGCCACGGCCACTTGCCGCGCTCCCGGAGCCGCTGCAGGCCGGACGCGCCGGGCCCGCCGAAGTTGACGAACAGCGTGCCGATCCGGTGCGTGGGATCGGTGGCGGGCAGCTTGATCAGCGCCAGGTCGATCTTCGTGCCGGCCGGCCGGTCGTAGTCCAGCGGCACGGAAGCCTTGGAGCACTGGAACCCGTCGGCGCAGTCGGCCCAGCTCAGCTGCGGCGTCGGCACCTTGTCGATGGAGGCCGGTGCCGCGGACGCGACCGCCGGGCCCGCCGCGACGGCCATCGAGACACCGAGTGCGACGACCACGCCGCGCACGATGCCTCCCCCAGAAAATCGACGCACGAATAGTCCCTTCGGAGAGGAAACGATCACTTCGCCTCCACAGACGGGCGAGGGGCGCCGAGGTTGACTCCGGTCGGCAAAAAAGATCACTGGCGGCTTTCGGGGTTCCGGGGTGGCGGAGCCCCGGATGAGGACTGGCGGCAGTGACACCATGTAGCTATAGTACTAGGAGACTAGTTAAATGGAGTTGCCGATGATCGAGTTCCACCTGGACGCGAGGTCCGGCTTGTCGCCGTACCAGCAGCTGGTCCAGCAGGTGCGGCACGCGCTGCGCCTCGGCCTGCTGAACGAGGGAGACCAGCTCCCGAAGGTCAAAGACGTGGTCGCGAGCCTGGCGATCAACCCGAACACCGTGCTGAAGGCCTACCGCGAGCTGGAGCACGACGGCCTGGTCGCGGCCCGCCCCGGCGTCGGCACGTTCGTGACGGCGACGTTGAACGGCGGCGCGTCGTTCGCCGTGCTCGGGCCGCTGCGGCGCGACCTGCGCCGCTGGCTTTCCCAGGCCCGCAAGGCGGGTCTCGACGAGGAGAGCATCGAAGCCTTGTTGATGTCCACGTTTCGCGACTCCGCCAGAGAGGACATAGCGTGACTGTCCTGAAAGCCCAGGGACTGGGCAAGAAGTACGGGCGCAAGCAGGCGCTGGCCGGCTGCACGCTCGAGATCGAAGCCGGCCACGTCACCGGGCTCGTCGGGCCGAACGGGGCCGGCAAGTCGACGCTGCTGAACATCGCGGCCGGCATGCTGGAGCCGACGACCGGCACGATCGAGGTGTGCGGCGGGGTGCCGGGCAGCGGCCCGGAGCAGCTGGCCAAGGTCGGGTACGTCGCCCAGAACACTCCGGTCTACAGTGGACTGTCCATCGAGGAGCACCTGAGGCTCGGCGCCCACCTCAACCCCGGCTGGGACGCTTCGCTCGCCGAGAAGCGCATCGAACGGCTCGGGCTGGACCCGAAGCAGCACGCCGGCAAGCTGTCCGGCGGCCAGCGCGCCCAGCTGGCGCTCACGATCGGCATCGCCAAGCGTCCCGAACTGCTGCTGCTCGACGAGCCGGTCGCGGCGCTGGACCCGCTGGCGCGCCGGGAGTTCCTGCAGGACCTCATGGAAGCCGTCGCCGAGCACGGGCTCTCCGTCGTGATGTCCTCGCACCTGGTCAACGACCTGGAACGGGTCTGCGACCACCTCGTCGTGCTGGTGGACTCGCAGGTCCGGGTGATCGGTGAAGTGGAGACGCTGCTCGCCACGCACCACCGGCTTTCCGGGCCGCGCCGCGACGTCGAGACGCTCCCGGCGGACCAGCACGTCGTCTCCGCGAAGCACACCGATCGCCAGACCACCGTCCTCGTCCGCACCGAAGCGCCGATCCTCGATCCCGCCTGGACGGTCGGGCAGCTCGGGCTGGAGGACCTGGTCCTCGAGTACATGAGCAACCCCACCGCCGCCCGCCCCGCCCTGGAGGTCCTCCGATGACCTGGCTGACCTGGCGCCAGTTCCGCATGCCCGCGCTGTCGGTGTTCGCCGGCCTGATCGCGATCGCCGTGGTGCTCGCGATCACCGGGCCGGACCTGGTCGGGCGCACGAACTTCTCCGACCAGGATGTCCTCCTCCAGGGGACCATCCTGGCGCTGTACCTGCTGCCCGCGGTCATCGCCGTCTTCTGGGGCGTCCCGATGATCACGCGCGAGCTGGAGAGCGGCACGCACAGCCTGGTGTGGAACCAGACCGTCACGCGCAAGCGGTGGCTCACCACCAAGCTCGGCTTCGGCCTGCTCGCCGCGATGGTGGCGGCCGGGTTGCTCGGCTGGGCGGTGTCGTGGTGGGCGAGCCCGATCGACGCGCTCGCCGCCACGCAGACCGATCGCGGCATGATGTCGCGCATCTCGCCGGTGGTGTTCGGCGCGCGCGGGATCGTCCCGATCGGTTACGCGGCCTTTGCCCTCGCGCTCGGCGTCGCGGTCGGGATGCTGCTGAAGCGGACCGTGGCCGCCATGGCCGTCACGCTCATCACCCTCGCCGCCGTGCTGCTCCTGGTGCCCAGCTTCGTGCGGCCGTACCTGCTGCCACCGCAGACCCAGACGGTCGCGATCACCGGGGAGAACATCACGAACATCAGCGGCGACGACACCCACGGGATCCTGGAGATCGGCGTGCGGAAGCAGCCCGGCGCGTGGGAGCTGGCGAACGAAACCCTGGACCCGGCAGGCAACGTGGCCGACCCGCTGCCGGACTTCGTGCAGACCTGCGCACCGCGGCCGGGTGCGGGCCCGCCGGAACACGGCTCCATGGAAACGTGCATGGCCCAGCTGGGCGCCCACGGCTACCAGCAGCGCCTGACCTTCCAGCCGGGCTCCCGGTTCTGGCCGCTGCAGTGGCTCGAACTGGCGCTCTACCTCGCCATGACGGCCCTGCTCACCTGGTTCTGCTTCCGCCGCCTCCGCCACCTGTCCTGACGATTCCGACTGGGGGAATCATGCGCACGCTCGCGGTAGCCACCGCACTCACACTCACGCTGACCGCGTCGCCCGCTTCGGCGGCCACGACGCCTTACCTGCCCCGCCCGACCGGCCACCAGCCCGTCGGCGTCACTTCACTGTCCTTGAAGGACACTTCGCGGCCTGACCCGTGGGTGCCGTCGGTGCCCTACCGGGAGCTGATGGTCTCCGTCTTCTACCCGGCGACCTCGGCGAACGGGCCGAAGAAGCAGTACATGACCCCGCTCGAGTCGGAACGCAACCTCGAGCGGCAGAACATCCCGGGCCTGCCGCTGGACGTCTTCAGCACGGTCCGGACGAACGCCGTCGTCGACGCGAAGCCGGCCGGGCGGTGGCACAGCCTGCCGCTGGTCGTGCTGTCCCCGGGCTGGACCCAGCCCAGGGCAACGCTCACCGCGCTGGCCGAAGAGCTGGCCAGCCGCGGGTACGCCGTGGCGGCGATCGACCACACCTACGAGAACCGCGCGACGACCTTCCCCGACGGGCACGTCACCGGCTGCGCCGCCTGTGAGGTCGACGACCAGCCCGGGTTCTGGGAGAAGTTCGCGCAGGTCCGGTCGAAGGACACGTCGTTCGTGCTCGATTCCCTGCTGTCTTCGAAGTGGGGCGCGCTGATCGACCCGCAGCGGATCGGCATGACCGGCCACTCCGCGGGCGGAGCGATCACCACCCAGGCGATGCTGGCCGACGCGCGCATCCGGGCCGGAGCCGACCTGGACGGCAGCGTCCACGTCCCCATCCCGGCGTCCGGGCTCTCCCGGCCCTTCATGTTCGTGGGCAGCATGGACGACTACACGCCGGGCGTGCCGGGTCCGTACGACGACTGGGAAACCGACTGGACCCACCTGACCGGGTGGAAGCGCTGGCTCATGGTGTCCGGCACGGTGCACAACTCGTTCACCGACCTCGGCGTGCTCGCCGACCAGCTGGGCGTCGACCTCGGCGACGCGATCGACCCCTACCGCGCGCTGGCGATCACGCGGACCTACGTAAGCGCTTTCTTCGACCAGCACCTGCGCTGCCGCCCGCAGCCGCTGCTGGCCGCGCCCTCGCCCGCTTACCCGGAAGTGACCTTCATCGGATGAGAATCAAGAGCATCATGGTCATTACCGCACTCACCTTCGCGTTGGCGTCGCCGTCCGCGTCGGCGGACCCGGCGCTCACGCTGGCGAAACCGACCGGTGACCGGCCCGTCGGCACGACCGCCCTGCACCTCAAGGACACTTCGCGGCCCGACCCGTGGGTGCCGTCGGTGCCCTACCGCGAGCTGATGGTTTCCCTCTTCTACCCGGCAGCGCCGGCCAGCGGGCCGAAAAAGCAGTTCATGTCCGAGGCCGAGGCGAAGGCCGTCTTCGACGAAGCCGGCATCACCGGCATCCCGCCGTCCGTGCTGACCACGGTGCGCACCGACGCGGTCGTCGACGCCCGCCCCGCCGGGCGCGGCCTACCGGCCGTCGTCCTGTCGCCCGGCTTCAAGCGGCCCCGCGCCGAGCTGACGTCGCTGTCCGAAGACCTGGCGAGCCACGGCTACCTGGTGGTCCTGGTCGACCACACCTACGAGAACGTGGCCACCACCTTCCCGGACGGCCGGGTCACCGGCTGTGCGGCCTGCGGCAGCTACAGCATCGAGTTCTGGCAGAAGCTGCAGCGCGGCCGCGCGAAGGACGTGTCGTTCGTCCTGGACTCGCTGACGCACTCGCAGTGGGCGCCGCTGCTCGACAGCTCCCGGATCGGCATGGCCGGGCACTCCGTCGGCGGGGCGAGCACGATCGACACCATGGTGACCGATCCCCGGATCAAGGCCGGGATCGACGTCGACGGCACCACGGACGACCCGCTGCTCGCCCCCGGCCTCGACCGGCCGTTCCTGTTCCTGGGCCGGGCGAACACCTACACCCCCGGCACCGGCGACGAAGCCGCGTCCTGGCAACGGGACTGGGCACAGCTGAAGGGCTGGAAGCGCTGGCTCACCGCGGCCGGGCTGCAGCACCCGTCGTTCACCGACATCGGCCTGGTCGGCGAGCAGCTGGGCATCGACTTCGGCGCGACCACCCCGGCCGTGCGCGGCCAGGCCATCACCGCGGCGTACGTCCGGGCGTTCTTCGACCAGCACCTGCGCGGCAAGCCGCAGCCGTTGCTGGACCAGCCGTCCCCGCGGTATCCGGAAGTCGCCTTCGCCCGGACGTCGACGCCGTACCTGCCCGCCCCGACCGGGGACCGGCCGGTGGGCAGCACAGCGGTGTACCTGAAAGACACTTCACGCCCCGACCCGTGGGTGCCGTCCGTCCCCTACCGGGAGCTGATGGTCTCGCTCTTCTACCCGGCCGCTTCGGCCAAGGGGCCCAAGACGCAGTACCTGACGGCGGAGGAGTCGGCGGCGCTGCTGCAGGGCAGCGGCCTCGATGTGCCCTCGGACCTGCTCACGAAGATGGTGACCAACTCGGTGGCCGACGCCCGGCCCGCCGGGCGCGGGCTGCCGCTGATCGTGCTGTCACCGGGCTACACGAAGCCTCGCGCCACGCTCAGCGCGCTGGCCGAAGACCTGGCGAGCCACGGGTACGCCGTCGCGGTGGTCGGCCACACCTACGAGAACGCCGGCCAGAGCTTCCCGGACGGGCACTTCGCCGGGTGTGCGTCCTGCGAAGTCCCGCACCAGAGCGAGTTCTGGCAGAAGCTGGAGCTGGGCCGCGCGAAGGACGTGTCCTACGTGCTGGATTCGCTGACGCACTCGAAGTGGGCTTCGCTGATCGACAGTTCCCGGATCGGCATGGCCGGGCACTCGATGGGCGGCGCCAGCACCATCCCCGCGATGGTCGCCGACAGCCGGATCAAGGCCGGCATCGACATCGACGGGACGACCGAGCTCCCGCTCACCGCACCGGGACTGTCGAGGCCGTTCATGTTCGTCAACCACGAGCAGGTGCCGAAGTGCGCGCCGGGGAACGTGCCGTGGGAACGGGACTACGCGCAGATGACCGGGTGGAAGCGGTGGGTCGAGGTGGCGGGCACGCAGCACGCGTCCTTCACCGACGTCGGGTTGCTGGCCGAGGAGTTCGGCGTCCCCATCGGCCCGAACGCGGCGGTGCGGGCGCAGGAGATCACGCGGACGTACGTCAACGCGTTCTTCGACCAGCACCTGCGGGGAGAGTCACGGCCGGTGCTCGACCAGCCGGGTTACCCCGAAATCTCGTTCTGCCGGTGAAAGGGCACGGCGGAAGCGGCACTGGGGGTGCCGCTTCCGCCGTGTCTCCGCCGGTCTTTCAGTGGTCGAGGCCGAGGAACGAAATCGCGTACGCCAGCTGGCCGGTCAACGGCAGCTGGTGCCCGACGCCGGCGACGCTGACCCCCTCCACCGTGGCCTGGGTACTCGTGGTGCCGTACCGGGTGCGCGTCCACGACGACTGCGGGTGGTCGGTGAACGCCGGTGTCTGGCTCAACCCGTTCAGGTTGGTCCACTGCTTGATCTCTTCACCGAAGTTCGGGTACGACAGCGTCGTGTCGGTGGTGCCGTGCCACAGCTGCATCCGCGGGTAGCGGCCGGTGTAGCCCGGGTACATCGACCGGGCCAGATCGCCCCACTGCTGCGCGGACTTGATCGACTTCCCGCCCGAGCAGGTGCTGTTCCACAGCGAGCCGTTCGTGGTGGCGAAGCACCCGGCGGGAACGCCGGAGAACGCCGAAGCGGCCGAGAACACGTCGGGGTACTGGGCGGCCAGCACGTTCGTCATCATCGCCCCGGACGAGAACCCGCTGACGACGACCCGCGCCGGATCGACGTTGTAGCGGGACTTGGCGTAGGCGACCATCGACATGATCCCGGTCGAGTCCCCGCCGCCGCCCCGCCGCAACGCGTTCGGCGTCGAGACGTCGAAGCACTTTTCGCTCCGGGTCGCCTCCGGCAGCACGATGACGTACCCGTACCGGTCGGCCGCGGTGACGTAGTCCTTGCCGTTCCAGCCGAAGATCGAGCTCGCCGAGCCGCCGCAGTAGTGCACCAGCACCAGCATGGCGGGCTTGGCCGCCACCCGGTCGGGGACGTAGACGTACATGTTCAGGTTCGTCGGGTTGGTGCCGAAGTTCGTCACCCTGGTCAGTGCCGCCGCCTGGGCGGGCGAGGCCAGGCCGGTGACCATGACCACCAGTGCCAGGAGGACACCGAGCATGCGTTTCATCTTGGATCTCCCTCACGCCGCACTAGGAATGCTTGTCCCGCTTCAGCTCGTTTTCCGGGCCGACGAACCGGCGGTCGCCGCGGCGAGTTCCCCGGTGGCCGCGGCGGCACGCGGGTTGCCGATGCTGCCCGGCACCGACCGCAGGGCGGTGTACCAGACGGCCGCCATCTTGTCGTAGCCGGCGGCGTTCGGGTGGACGCCGTCGGGGAGCTCGGCGGTGGCCACCGCGCTGTGCATGTTCACCAGGTGCACGCGCTTGCCGGCGTTCACCTTGCCCTGCACGATCCCGGGCAGCGCGTTGTTGAACGTCCGCACGGCGGCGTCCCCGCTCGCCCACCCGATCGGGATGAGCTGCGCGACGAAGACGTCGGCGTTCGGCGCGGCGGCGGTGATGTGGTCGATCAGCGTGGACAGCCGGCCGGGTGCGCCGGCGACGTTGTAGTTCTGCAGCACGTCGTTGGTGCCGATGTGCAGCAGCACCGAGCGCGGGTTGTACGTCCGCATCCAGCCGGTGACGTTCGCGTCGATCTGGTCGATGCGCCAGCCGGGGTGCCCTTCGTGGTCGTGGTCCCACAGGCTGGCGGGCCCGTTGAACTGCGAACCGACGAAGTCGTTGGTGTAGCGGCCCGCGGCCAGGCGCTGCCACAGGCCGATCCGGTACCCGCCCGGCACGCCGGTGCCGTAGGTGATCGAGTCGCCCAGCGGCATGATCCGCACGCCGCCGTTCGATTCCGCGTTCGCGACACCGGTCAGGCCGGTGAACGCGATCGCCAGGGCCGCCGCGGCGGCCAGGAATCTTTTCATCGTCCCTCCTCCTCAACAATTTATTCGGCGCGATCCAGCCGCCTGCGTGCGAAATGTCGCTGTTGGTCGAGTAGGCGGCGATGTCGTGCGTGGCAACGAAGGGTGGCGACCGAAAGTTTCGCCATCGGATCCGAAAAATCAGCGAATTCTCGAAACTTTCGCTTTGCTGTTAGCGATAACATTCGATTGTCGGCGACAGCTTAAACCCGCACGGCACCGGATGACAACCGGTTGGCTACGCAGCGCAATACCGGCCGGATCACCAGTTCGGGTGCGTGGTGACGCCGCCGTCGACGACGAGGTCGTGGCCGGTGATCCAGGACGCCAGCGGGGAGGCCAGGAACACGCACGCGTTGCCGACGTCGGCGGGCGTGCCCAGCCGGCCCAGCGGTGCCGCGCGGTGCCACCGATCGACACCCTCCGGCCAGTCCCCGGCCAGCCCCGGCCGCGCGATCAGCCCGGGCGACACCGTGTTGACGCGGATCCCGCGCGGCCCGTACTCCAGCGCCGCGCCGCGGGCGTGCATGACCAGCGCCGCCTTGGCCGCGCTGTAGTGGACGTGGCCGGGCGCCGGCTGCCGGGCCTCGATCGACGCGATGTGCGTGACGCTCCCGCCGTCGCCCATCAGCCGGGCCGCGGCCTGGGTGCAGGAGAACGCGCTGGTCAAGGTGGCCTCCAGCATGACCCGCCAGCGCTGGACCGTCAGCCCGTCGAGCGCTTCGACCGGCTGGACGCCGGCGTTGTTCACCAGCGCGTCGAGCCGGCCGCCCCACTCCGCGACGGCGTCGAGCAGGGCGTGGTCTTCGGTGAGTTCGGCGGCGAAGGCGCGGGCCCGCCCACCGGCGGCTTCGATCGCCGCGACGACGTCGCCGGCCGCCCCGGGACGGCGGTGGTGCACCGCCACGGCCGCGCCCGCCTCGGCGAACCGGAGCGCGATCCCGCGGCCGATCACCCCGGAAGCGCCGGTGACGCAGGCGATCGTGCCGGACAGGTCGGGCAGGCCGGGCGCGGGAGGCACCGGCCGATCGTAGCTGCGCGCCCCGGATCCGTCGTAGGTTGTCGGACATGGCCAAAACCCGGAAGTTCGCCGAACTGCTGCAGACGCAGATCCGCCACGAGTTCACCGCCGCCCAGCAGTACATCGCCCTGGCCGTCTGGTTCGACGCCCGCGACCTGCCTCGGCTGGCCAAGCGCTTCTACCGGCAGTCGATCGAGGAGCGCAACCACGCGCTGGCGATGGTGCGCTACCTGCTCGACCGCGACGAGCCGGTCGCCATCCCGGGCAGCGACGAAGTGCGGAACGACTTCTCGAGCGTGCACGAAGCGATCGAGCTCGCGGTGACCCAGGAACGCGCGGTCACCGCCGACATCGAGGCGATGGCGAAGGCCGCGCGGCTGGAGGAGGACTACCTCGGCGAGCAGTTCGTGCACTGGTTCCTGAAGGAACAGGTGGAGGAGGTGGCGGAGATGGCCACGCTGCTCACCGTCGTCGAGCGGGCCGGCGGCAACCTGTTCGAGGTCGAGAACCACCTGTTCCGCGAAGCGGCCACGGAGCCCGCGGACGCCCCGGACATGCCACCGGTGGCGGGCGGGAAGCTCTGACGGTGGCCGGAGGCGCCGTGCCGATCTCGTCAGCCGGCGGTTTCCCCCTGCTAGAGTGAAACGTGTTCTAGTTCCGGGCCCGGGGAGCGCGATGTCCGAAAACCCGTTTCCGATCGTCGACGGCGTACCGCCCGGGCGGGCGCTGCTCGGCTCCCGGATCCGCGAGCTGATCGAGGCCTCCGTCCGGGTGCGCGACGACGAAGCCGATCTCGCCGCCGCGGCCCGCCGGATCGAAGCCGTCACCGAGGCGCTGCGCGCGGCCGGCGGCGCGCAGCCGCTGCTGCTCACCGCCCTCGACGGCGGGGGTCACCTGAGCATCAACAACCCCCTGGAAGGGCCGGGGAACCCGCTGGCGCCACCGCTGTCGTGGGTGCGGGTGGGACCGGAGTCGGTGTGCGCCGACGTCCTCCTCGGCGCCGCGCACGAAGGGCCGCCCGGACGCGTGCACGGCGGCTGGGTCGCCGCCGTGCTGGACCACGTGCTGGGCCGCGCCACCGCCGCGGCCGGCTTCCCGGGCATGACGGCGTCCCTGACCGTCGACTACCACCGCGGGACGCCGTACGCCGTGCCGCTCACCGCCGTAGGACGCCTCGTCCGCCGCGACGGCCGCAAGCTCCACGCGGCGGGCGAACTCAGAGCGGGCGACGTCGTCTGCGCCACGGCGACGGCGATCCTGGTCCACTTCAACGCCGATCGGTTCCCGGTGCCCACCGCCGCCCCCGGACGCAGTGAATGACTCATTCCTTACCTGGGAGGTCAGGAATGAGTCATTCACTGCGTCACCGGCTGCCCCCGCGGTCACGGGACGAGCGTGGTGTGCCGCGGCGCCTCCGAACTCGACGTCGCCATCAGGACGGCGCAGATCGGGACCGCCATCGCCAGCGCCGCCAGGACGAACACCGGGAACAGGAACGAGAACACCTCCGTGCCGGACGGGTCGGGCGCACCCGGGTCCAGGTGCAGGCGCACCGCCGCCATGCCGGTGTAGTGCATGCCGGTGACCGCCGCGCCCATCACCAGGCCCGCCGCCAGCCGGGGCAGGAGCTTGTCCAGCCCGACCGTGAACCACAGCGCCGCCGTGGCCGCGACCACGGCGATGATCACCGAGAGCACCACCAGCGTCGGGTCGTAGCCGATCACGCCCTTGACCTGCACCGCCCACATCCCGGTGTAGTGCATGACGGCCACCGCGAGCCCGGTCAGCAGCCCGCCGAGCAGCAGCCGCTTCCACGCGAACCGGTTGCGGACGCCGAACACCAGCAGCCCGCAGAACACCGCCACCACCGACAGGATCGCCGACAGCGCCGTGCGGAGGATGTCGTACCGCACCGGCATGCCGGGTGTGGAAAAGCCGAGCATCGCGATGAAGTGCATGACCCAGATGCCGACCCCGCCGATGGACACCGCCGCGAGCACCAGCCAGATCAGCCGGGTGCGCGGGCTGTCGGTCGAGCGCGCCTGCAGCGTGCAGGCCAGGCCGAGGGCGCAGCCCACCACCGAGGTGAGGTACGCGAGCACGACGAGCCAGTTGCCCATCGCGAAGTCTTCGTGGTCCATGGGCATTTTCCGGGCTCCTTCAAGCTTTCCGTGATCTGGGGGCGTGGTGCTCGGCGAGCGCGTGCTCGGCCGCGGCGATGAGGGTCTTCTTCGTCGACTCCGGCGAGCGCGCGTCGCAGGTGACGACCTCCACCGCGGCCGGGATCTTGAGGGCCTCGCGCACCTGTTCGGGCCCGTGCTGGCGGGTGTCCTGGAACTGGTTGATGGCGACCAGGAACGGCAGGCCGCGCGACTCGAAGAAGTCGATCGAGGCGAAGCAGTCCGCCAGCCGGCGCGTGTCCACCAGGACGATCGCCGCCACCGCACCGCAGACGAGGTCGTCCCACATGAACCAGAACCGGTGCTGGCCGGGCGTGCCGAAGACGTAGAGCACCAGGTCGTCGGCCAGGGTGAGCCGGCCGAAGTCCATCGCGACCGTGGTGGCGAACTTCCCCGGCACCGCTTCGGCCCGGTCCACCCCGACGGACGCGGTCGTCATGAGGGCTTCGGTCCGCAGCGGGGCGATTTCCGAGACGGCACCGACGAACGTCGTCTTGCCGGCCCCGAACCCGCCGGCCACGACGATCTTCGCCGAGGTGATCCGGCTGCTTCGGGATGCACCGCGAGGGGAAACACCGCTTTGCGTAACACTGTCAGAGCGCACGTAGTCCACTGAGGACCCTTTCGAGCAGGTCGTTCCGTTCGTCCCAGGAGGCGTCCGCGGTGAGCGTGTCGCGGATCGACACCTGGCCGGCGATGAGCAGATCGCCGATGAGCACCCTGGCCACGCCGAGCGGCACGCCCAGGTGGGCGGCGACCTCCGCCACCGACCGCTGCTGCAGGCACAGCTGCGTCACCACGGCCAGCGGGTTGGTCGGGCTGAAGGGCGCCACGCGGCCCTCCGCCGTCGTCTCCACGAGGGCTTCCACCGCCAGGTCGACCGTCGGCCGGGTGCGACCGGCGGTCCACGCGTAGGGGCGGGCCAGCGACGCCGCGTGCCGCCCACCCTCGCGTCGCCGGCCTTCGGTCACCGGGCCGCTCCCGGCGCGGCCGCGGGCCGAGCCGGGGTCTCGACCACCTTCCCGACCCGGTCCACCAGCAATGTCATCTCGTAGCCCACCAGCCCGATGTCGCAACCCGGGTTGGCCAGCACCACCAGGTTCGAGCCGTCGCCGACGTTCATCAGCAGCAGGAAGCCCTGCTCCATCTCGATCACCGACTGCACCACCCGCCCCGCGGTGAACAGGTCGGCGGTGCCGAGCGCGAGGCTGGAGAGGCCGGACGCGATCGCCGAGAGCTGGTCGGCGCGGTCGCGCGGCAGGGCTTCGTCCGCCGCCACGAGCAGGCCGTCCGCCGAGACCAGCGCGGCGTGCGCGACGCCGGGCACCTCCTGGGTGAACGCCGACACCAGCCAGTTCCGGGACCTCTCGGCCACTTCCGCTCCTTCCTGCCGGGTGCTCATCGCTGCTCCGCCTCGGGCTCGCCCGCGACCCGGTGCCGGGCCGCGCGCATGCCGCTGTAGTGCCGGGAAAGGTTGTTCCGCACCGCGGCCGGGTCGCGGAAGGCCGGGTCCGGTGGCTGCGGCGCGCGCGGGGTCACCGAGCCCGGCGCGAGCTGCGCACCGGGTGTCCGGGCCGGCAGCCCCGAGTCGGTGAACTCGCTGTCGTCGAGGGTGCCGACCGCGGCTTCCGCGGCCTGGCGGACCTGGTCGGCCGGTGTCGCCCAGGTGCCGGGCCGGGCCGGCGTCGCCGGGGCTTCGGCGAACCAGTGCGACAGCATCTGGTCGAAGATCGGCGTCGGCGGGTCCGCCACGGCCACCGGCGGCGGTTCTTCGGCGGGCCACCGCGGTTCGAGCTCGTGCCGGGAGGTGCCGTTGACCGCCCCGTTGACCGAACCGTTGACCGCCGGGGCGAGCGTGGGCGGGACGGCCCGGGGCGGCAGGTCGACCAGGATCAGCACGCCCGGGACGTGCACGCTGGCGGTGATGCCGGCGCTCGCGGTCCGCGTGGTCGTGGGCCGCAGCCGGACGGTGATCCCGTGCGACGCGGCCAGCCTGCTCACCACGAACAGGCCCATCCGGCGGGTGGTCTCCGGGCTGACCGCGGCCCCGGCGGCCAGCCGGGCGTTCGCCGCTTCGAGGTCTTCGCGGGTCATCCCGAGCCCGACGTCGACGACCTCGATCAGCAGGCCGCCGTCGAAGCCGCGGTCGGCGGTGAGCACGACCTGCTCCTCCGGCGGGGACGACCGGATGGCGTTCTCCAGCAGCTCGGCGAGGATGTGCACGACGTCCGCCGCGGCCTCGGACTGCACTGATCCGCGCGGCGCGTTGCCGAGCGAGACGCGCTGGTAGTCCTTGACCTCCGACGTCGCGGCCCGCAGCAGCTCGACCGTCGCGACCGGCCCGACGTCGCGGCGCACCGGCTTGCCGCCCGCGAGGACCTGCAGGTTCTCGCCGTTGCGCCGCAGCCGGGTGGCGATGTGGTCGATCTGGAACAGCTCGGCCAGCCGCTGCGGGTCCTGTTCGTCGGCTTCGAGGTCCTCGATCACCGAAAGCTGCAGCTCCACCAGCGACTGGCTGCGCCGGGACAGCGTCATGAACATTTCGCTGACCTGGATCCGCATCTCGGCCTGCTCGCCGACGGCCAGGCGGACCGCCTGCCGGTGCATGTCGTCGAAGGCCCGGGCGAGCTGCCCGATCTCCTCATCGGAGTCGACCGGGATCGGCGCGGTCCGCCGCCAGTCGACCTCCTCGCCTTCGCGGATGCGTTCGATGGTGCCGGGCAGGCGGCGTTGCGCGGTGTCGAGCGCGGCGGCGTGCAGCCGCCGGATCGGGGCGACCACCGACCGGGCCACGGCGAGGGCGATGGCGAGGGCGCCGAGGAGCGAGGCGATCACCAGCGCGGCGTCGCGCAGCGCGTCGGACCGCGCGGTGTTGGTCTGCGCGCCGACCGCGTCCGAAAGCGTTTTCACCTGCTCGGCGAGGATGGTGCCGAGCACCGTGCGCTTCGCCTCGGCGGCCCCCGCACCGGCACTGGTCGCCGCGGCGAACCGGGCGGCCGCGGCGCCGGCGGGCAGCGCGCGCCGGATCTGTCCGGTGAGTACGTTTTCCTCGGCCGCGGCGCGCTCGGCGGCGGCCGAGGAAGTGCCTTCCGACCGGCCGGCCAGCGCCTGTTGATCGGCGAGACTGGTCCTCAGCTGCACCAACGATTCGGCGGTGGCGGCCAAAGCGCCGAGATCACCATTCCCGGCCTGCTCGACGATCCCGGCGATCAGTTCGCTGAGCGCGACCGTGAAGTCGTGGTAAGCGGCGGTTTTCGCGGCCGGCGAACCGGTCTGCTGCCGCAGGTCGGCCAATTTACCCAGCTGATCTTCCAATGACCGCGACAGGTCCGGGCTGAGCTGGGAAAAGGCGGCGTCGTGCCGGACGGCGGCGGCTTTCTCGTCGACCGCCGCGGTCTGGGCGGCCGCGCCGTCCTGGATCATCTCGTCGTCGACCAGCCCGGCGAGTTCGGAAATCCCTTGCACGACCGGCATTTGGTCGCGGACCGCGCTGAGGCCGCCCGCCCGGGCGAGTTCGGCCTGCACCCGGCCACCCGCCAGCAGGAGGGCGACCAGGACGGGCAGCAACAGGACTACGGAGATCTTGGTGCGCAACCGCCAGCTACCGGGATTCCAGGAGGCGACGGAACGGCGGGACGAGGGTTCATCTTCTTTCATCGGTGGCGTGGCTCGATTCGTACCGGTGGCCCGAGAACGATTTCCGGTTCCTTTTCCACGGAATTCAGCCGACGACGTAACCGCGACGACCGCGGTGTTGTCAAGGAATGCCGGTTGTTTCCCCCGTACGCACCAATCACACAGCGTGAACTGCCACGGCGCGGCTTTTTACCCTTGCGGAGGGTGAAGACTTCTCGCCGGACCGTACGGAATTCGGGACGGGTACGTGAATTTCCGGCGGCCGCGTGACCCCTGTCGGATGCCCTGGCGGTGCCCGTTACCCTCGGCCGGGAAAGGGGTGCCGGCGTCGATGTTGAAAATTCACTTCACCGAAGCGGACTTGGCGAAGGTGACCCTCGCCGAGGACGCCGACCCGATGTGGGAGCTGCTGATGAGCAGTTACCGCATCCGGCGGCCGGAGGGTGAGCCGTTCTTCGGCCGCTGGCGGCGGGGATCACGCTCCGCGGTCCCGCAGTCCGGCCGGCTGCTGATGTCCGCCGTCCCGCCGTACGGCTACTGCCCGGACTTCCTCACCCCGGCCGGCGCCCGCACGATCGGCGACGGGATCTCGGCGGTGCTCGAGACACCCGCACCGGTGCTGGCCGCCGACGTCGGCGAGCTGGCGGCACAAGGCACCCACGTCCCGGCGTGGCTGCGCCGCATCGGCGACGGCGAGCCGCACGAGCTGCGCCGGCTGGGCGCGGCCCTGCACGACTACTACCGCCAGTGCGTCGCGCCGGACTGGGCGACGGTGCGCCGCGCGGTCGCCCGCGACCGCCACCGGCTGCAGGCCAACCTGGACCGCGGCGGGCCGCAGCTGCTGCTTTCGACGTTGCACCCGGAGGTGACGTGGTCCCCGCCGGTGCTGCGGGTGCGCTTCCCGATCGACCAGGAGCTCCACCTCGACGGCCGCGGGTTGAGGCTGATCCCGGCGTTCTTCGCCCACGGCATGCCGACGACGTACAAGGACCCCCTCCTCCCCCCGGCGCTGGTCTATTCGATCAGCCACCCGAGGTTCGACAGCGACGCGGAGCCGGGCCCCTCCCTGGCGGCGCTGCTGGGCCAAACGAGGGCCAAGGTCCTGGTGACGATCGCGACGACGAGGTGCAACACGAGCGAGCTGGCCGACCTGACGGGCATCTCCCCGGCCACGGCGAGCCAGCACGCGTCGGTGCTGCGGGCCAGCGGGCTGATCAGCAGCAACCGGTCCGGGAAGTCGCAGATCCACGAGATCACGCCGCTCGGTCTGGGGATCATCCGAGCGAGTTGAGGGGCGGCCGGCCACAGATGCAGTGAATGACTCATTCCTGGCGCCGGATGCCAGGAATGAGTCATTCACTGCAACCACTGCAGCGCCGGCGCCGCCCCGCTGCCCGAGCCGACCGGCCACAACGCCTCGCCCCCGCCAGCCCGGCCCAACGGCGCACCCCCACCCGGCCACCGAGCCGTGCGCAGCGTTCCGGGGTCGTGTTAGCCTGTCGCCGTGCTGCGCCTCACGCTGTCCTCGCGACTCGTAACCCGGCGCGCCGGCTGAACCCAGGTCGCCGGTGCGCTGCGTCGGCGATCGCCCTTTTCCGGGACCTGGCCCCGATCTCATTCCGCCCTCCACAAGGGAGATCCGCCATGTCCACCTCCTTCGCCGTTCCCGCACCCCGCTCGGCCATGCTGCTGCGCCGCCGGATCGCCACCTACTTCGTCGGCGGGGCCGACGAGATCTCCGCGCTGGTCGGTGCCCTCGAAGGCCGGCCGGTGCACGAACTGTCCGTCGACATCAAGGACGGTGTCCGCGAGAGCAGCATGGTCTGCGCCGTCCTGCTGTCGGCCGACGAGACCGGCCCCCTGCTCGACCGGCTGCGCGAGCTGCCCTCGGTCGTCTCGGCCGAACTCGCGTAGCCGAGACGAGCCGTTTGTCCGGTCCGGCGCCGGGTAGCCCGGCGCCATGACGGAAGTCGAAACTCGGCGGAGCACCGCCCGGGGCGCCGCCCTCCTGTTCGGGATCGCGTTCCTGCTCGTCGGCGTCCTGGGGTTCGTCCCGGGCATCACCGCGGACTACGACGCGCTGAAGTTCGCCGGGCACGAGTCCGGCGCCCAGCTGTTCGGCGTGTTCACCGTTTCGGTGCTGCACAACCTGGTCCACCTGCTGTTCGGCGTGCTCGGCGTGCTGGCCGCGCGCGCCAACGGGAGTTCGCGGGCCTTCCTGATGATCGGCGGCGGGATCTACGTGCTGCTGTGGGTGTTCGGCCTCGCGATGGACCGCCACAGCCCGGCCAACTTCCTCCCGCTCGACAACGCCGACGACTGGCTGCACCTCGGCCTCGGCCTGGCGATGACCGCCGCGGGCATCGCGACGACGGCCGCCGACCGGGCCCGTGGCCAGTACCCCGAGCCGGAGAAGCAGGGCCACTGAACTTCAGGGCCGGCGCCCCGTTCCCGTCGAAATCTCGTGCAGCCGGTGCCGGTCCGGGGCCAGCGGTGCCGTGTCCGCGCCGGCGCCTTCCCGCAGTCCCGCGAGGAACTCCTTCAGCGTGGCCGCCGCGTCCCGGCCCGGCCGCCAGTCCAATTCGGACTCCGCGCGGCTCGTGTCCATGACCGGCAGCCGCATGACCGCGTCGAACAAGCCCGGTGACGCCGGGATCGCGTGCAGGCGCCAGGCCGCGTCCACCGCCGCGCGGACCACGGCCGCCGGGACACCGATCGTGCGCGCGCCCAGCAGGTCCGCCGCGAACCGCGGGTCCACGACCGGGCCGGTCGCGATGTTGAACGCCCCGCGCACCGGGCGCGTCACCGCGCGGCGGACGGCGTCGGCGAGATCGTCCGTGTGCACGATCTGGAACCGCAACCCGCGGACGTCCGGCACCACCGGGATCAGGCCCGGCCGCACCAGCGAGCCCGGCACGAACGGCCCGGCGAACAGGCGGCGCTGCTCCGTCGCGGCACTGCGCTGGAAGACGAACCCCGGCCGCATCCGGACGACGTCGAGCTTCGGGTGCCGGCCCTCGAACGCGTCGAGGTACCGCTCCAGATAAGCCTTTTCCCGCGTGTAGGCGGCCCCGGGCCAGCCGTGCGTCGGCCAGTCCTCGGTCACCGGCTCGTCGTCCTGCCGCGGCGAGTAGGCCCCGATCGACGACGTGTAGACGAGCTTGGGGACGCCCGCCGTGGCCGCCGCCTCGAACACCCGCATCGAGCCGAGGACGTTCGCGCGCCAGGTCCGTTCGGGACGCCGGGTGGGCTGGAACAGCCACGCCAGGTGCACGACCGCGTCGGCGCCGCGCAAGAACGGCACGAGGTCGTCGCGTTCGACGTCCGCCGTGACGACCCCCTCGGCCGGCCGCCGGGCGAGCTTGACGATGGTCTCGACCTGCGGGTCCGCGCCCAACGCGCGCACGACCCCGGTCCCGATGTTGCCGGTCGCTCCGGTCACCACGATGCGCATCCGGGCCGGTTACCCGGGGTCCGGGCGGACAACCCTGCTATCTTCGAAGGGAAGATCCACACGGAGGAGACCAGTCGTGGCAGGTGACGTCGACATCTCCGGGTAGCTCCGGAGTGTGCAGGCCCCCGGCAGTGCCGGTGCGGGCCGCCGTCGACGTCCCCATTTCCGCTCACCCCTCGAGGTCTTCGCCATGTCCGAAATCGTGCTGTCCGGCCTGTCCTTTTCCTGGCCGGACGACACCCCCGTCTTCGACCACCTCTCCGCCACCTTCGCGAGCGGCCGCACCGGTCTCGTCGCCCCGAACGGGTCCGGCAAGACGACGCTGCTGAAGCTCGTCGCCGGTGCCCTGAAGCCCACCACCGGCAGTGTCACCACCGACGGCACGCTCGGCTACCTCCCGCAGGACCTGCCGCTGAGCGGCGAGCCGTCGGTCGCCGAAATCCTCGGTGTCACCCCGGTTCTGCGCGCGCTCGCCGCCGTCGAATCCGGGGACGTCGGCGAGGAGCACTTCACCACCATCGGCACCGACTGGGACGTCGAAGAACGCACCCGCGCCCAGCTCGACCGGCTCGGCCTCGCCGGTATCGGCCTCGACCGCACGCTGAGCACCCTCAGCGGCGGCCAGATCGTTTCCCTGGGCCTCGCCGCGCAACTGCTGAAGCGCCCGGACGTCCTGCTGCTCGACGAGCCCACCAACAACCTGGACGCCGAAGCGCGCCGCAAGCTCTACGCCGTGCTCGACGACTGGTCCGGCTGCCTGCTCGTGGTCAGCCACGACCGGGCGCTGCTCGACCGGATGGACCGGATCGCCGAGCTCCACGGCGGCGAAATCCGGTTCCACGGCGGCAACTTCACCGCCTACGAAGAAGCCGTCCGGGCCGCTCGCGAAGTCGCCGAGAAGCACGTTCGCAGTGCCGAACAGGAGGTCAAGCGCGAGAAGCGGGAAATGCAGCAGGCCCGCGAGCGCGCCGCCCGCCGCGCGAGCACCGCGTCGCGCAACCTCGGCAACGCCGGGCTGCCCAAGATCTTCGCCGGCACGATGAAGCGCACCGCGCAGGAGTCGGCGGCCAAGGCGGACGGCACGCACGCCGCCCGCGTCGGCGCCGCGAAAGCCAAGCTGGACCAGGCGGAACGCGAACGGCGGCCCGAGCAGAAGCTCAGCCTGCAGCTGCCGCAGACGGAGGTCCCGGCGGGCCGGACGCTCTTCCTCGGCGAGGGCCTGCGGGTGCGGGGCCTCTTCGGCGACGGCGCCGACCTGGCGATCCGCGGTCCCGAGCGGATCGCGCTCACCGGCCCCAACGGTGCCGGGAAGTCGACGCTGCTCCGGCTGGTGCAAGGCCACCTCGAGCCCGACGGCGGCACCCTCACCCGCGCCGACGGCCGGATCGCCTTCCTGTCCCAGCGCCTGGACCTGCTGGACGACGACCGCAGCGTCGCCGAGAACCTGGCGACGGCCGCGCCGGCGCTGCCCGCCCCACAGCGGATGAACCTGCTGGCCCGCTTCCTGTTCCGCGGCTCCCGGGTGCACCTGCCGGCCGGGGTGCTCTCCGGCGGGGAACGGCTGCGCGCCACGCTCGCCTGCGTCCTGTTCGCCGAACCGGCGCCCCAGCTGCTGTTGCTGGACGAGCCGACGAACAACCTGGACCTGGTCGGTACCGGGCAGCTGGTCAGCGCGCTGACGGCGTTCCGCGGCGCGTTCGTCGTCGTCAGCCACGACGAACGCTTCCTCGCCGAGATCGGGATCGACCGGTGGCTGCGGCTCGAGGACGGCCGGCTGCGGTGACGTACACGGCTGACGTCGGACGACGGTCGCCGCGGGCCCGCCGGGATTCCTAGCGTGGTGAAGTCACCCGCTGAAAGGAAACCCATGTCCGAAGTGACCTACACCGCCGTCGCCACCTCCACCGCGGAGGGCCGCAACGGCGGCCGCGCGACCTCCGACGACGGCGCGCTCGACGTCACCCTCGCCGTGCCCAAGGCCTTCGGCGGCGCCGGCGACGGCACCAACCCGGAGCAGCTGTTCGCGGCGGGCTGGGCGTCCTGCTTCGTCGGAGCCGTGCGCCGGGTCGCGGGCGCGAAGAAGGTGCCGCTGAACGACCTCGCCGTGGTCGCCGAGGTGACCCTGCACCACGACACCGAGGCCGGCGAGTTCGGGCTCAGCGCCGTGCTGCACCTGGAGGCGACGGGCATCGACCAGGCCACGGCCGACGAGCTCGTCCGGGGCGCGCACCAGGTCTGCCCGTACTCGAAGGCCACGCGCGGCAACATCGAGGTCACCCTCGACGCGACGGTCGCCTGATGAAGCGGGCCATCACGGCGCTGGCGGCAGTGGCGGTCGCCGGGGCGGGCGTCGTCACCGCCGCCTCCCCCGGCGCCGCCGGCGTGCCCGCGCCCGTGAAACCGACGGTCGTACTGGTGCACGGCGCGTTCGAGGACGCGTCCGCGTGGGCGCCGGTCACCCGGCGGCTGCTGGCCGAGCACTACCCGGTCATCGCGCCCGCGGTTCCGCTGCGCGGGGTCGCCGCGGACGTCGCTTCGCTGCAAGGGGTGCTCGACGCGGTCAAGGGACCGAAGATCCTGGTCGGGCATTCGTACGGCGGCCTGCTGATCAGCGAGCTGGCGGGCCGGACGGCCGACGTGCGGGCGCTGGTCTACGCGGCGGCGTTCCTCCCGGAAGCGGGTGAGACGGCCGGGCAGCTGAACGCGCAGTTCCCGGGGTCGCTCATCGGCCCGTCGACGACGCACGCCGTGGGCCCGGAGCTGTTCGTGAACGCGGCGAGCTACCCCTCGCTGTTCGCCGCGGGTCTCCCGGCTCTCGACACGGCCGTCGC
Source organism: Amycolatopsis sp. NPDC024027 (assembly GCF_040638975.1). Lineage (NCBI taxonomy): Bacteria > Bacillati > Actinomycetota > Actinomycetes > Pseudonocardiales > Pseudonocardiaceae > Amycolatopsis > Amycolatopsis sp. NPDC024027. The sequence goes on along the minus strand of NZ_JBEZYY010000009.1, from coordinate 31,207 downwards.
GGCGGCGGGCCAACGCCCGATCCTGGCGGCGGCCTTCGACGAGAAGACCACCGCCACCGCACCGGCGAGGATCCGGAAGTATGTCCTGGTCGCGACCCGCGACCAGGCGATTCCCCCGGCCGCGGAACGGTTCGAGGCCCGGCGCGCCCACGCGTCGATCACCGAGGTGGACTCGCCGCACGCGATCGCCTCGGCGGCCCCGGAAGCCGTCGTCGACGTCATCCACCGCGCGACGCGCTGAAAGGGGCCCGGGAGACCGGGCCCCTTTTCACATCCGGTCGGCGTCCAAGACCGCCTGGGCGAACGGCCGCGGCGCTTCCTGCGGCACGTTGTGGCCGATGCCGTCGAAGATCCGGTGCTCGTACTTGCCGGTGAACTTCGCGCGGTACGCCTGGCCGTCCTTGGCCGCGCCGTCGAAGTCGCTGCCGATCGTGATCGACGGGACGCCGATGGTCGCGCCGGCGGCCAGCTTCTCTTCGTACGCCTCGTACTGCGGCTCGCCCGGGGCGAGGCTCAGGCGCCAGCGGTAGTTGTGGATGACGATGGCGACGTGGTCGGGGTTGCCGAACGCCGCCGCGCTGCGGTCGTAGGTCGCGTCGTCGAAGTGCCAGGCCGGGGACGCGGTCTTCCAGATCAGCTTGTTGAAGTCGTGGCGGTTCGCCGCGTAGCCGGCGCGGCCGCGCTCGGTCGCGAAGTAGTACTGGTACCACCAGCCGAGCTCGGCTTGGGGCGCCAACGGCTGCTGGTTCGCCTTGAGGTTCGTGACGATGTACCCGCTGACCGCGACGATCGCCTTGCAGCGCCGCGGCCACAGCGCGGCGATGATGTCGACGGTCCGGCCGCCCCAGTCGTAGCCGCCGAAGACGGCCTTGTCGATCTTGAGGGCGTCCAGCAGCGCGATGACGTCCAGCGCCACGGCCGTCTGCTGGCCGTTGCGGACGGTCTCGGCGGACTTGAACGACGTCGGGCCGTAGCCACGCAGGTAGGGGACGATCACCCGGTAGCCGGCGCCGGCCAGGATCGGCGCGACGTCGACGTAGCTGTACGGGTCGTAGGGCCAGCCGTGCAGCAGCACCACCGGCTGCCCGGTCGCCGGCCCGAACTCGTGGTAGGCCATGGTGAGCACCCCGGCGTCGGCCTGCTTGACCGGCCCGAGCGAGGTGTGCTCCCCCGACCCCGCCCGCAGGTCGGGCGCCGAAGCGGGGACGGCGGCGGGAGTGCCCGACGAGCAGGCCGCCAAGGACGTCGCCGCGAGCCCGGCCGCGAACGCCTGCCCGAACCTTCTCCTGCTGATCATCTGCTGCTCCTGTGCGAAAGACCGTGGGACTTTCACCACGTTAGGAGCTGTCCGGTGAACCGCGCGCCCGTCAGGTGACGCAGCCGGTGTACGTCATCCGCCGAGGGTCTTCAGCTTCCCGGCGAGATCGGCGCGGGAGCTCACGCCCAGCTTGGGGAAGATCCGGTGCAGGTGGGTGCCGACGGTCCGGTGCGAAAGGTACAGCCGCTGCCCGATCTCCCGGTTCGTCAGCCCCTCGGCGGCCAGCTGCGCGATGCTCAGCTCGTGCGGGGTCAGCTTGTCCCGGGCGTCCGGCCCGCGGTTCGGGCTCGACTCGCCCGCGCTGCGCAGCTCGCGGCGCGCCCGGTCGGCCCAGGCGGCCATGCCGAGCGCGTCGAAGGTCTTGCGGGCGGTACGAAGGTGCGTCCGCGATTCGACGACCCGCCGCTGCCGCCGCAGCCACTCCCCGAAGGCCAGGTGGACGCGGCCGCGTTCGGCGGGCCAGCCGGCCAGGTCGGCTCGCAGCGCTTCGGCGAACCGCTCGTCGTCCGGGTCGAGCACGGCTCGCGCGTAGCGGAGGCCGATGTGCAGGGCGGGTGACGGCGTCTTCGCCGCGAGCGGCTCGAGTTCGGCGAGGACGTCCCGCAGCGCGTCCGTCCGCCCGGCCCGCACCGCGGCCTCGGTGAGTTCCGCGACGCAGTACGTGCGCAAGGCCAGCTGGTAGGCGGGGTCGGCCGGGTCGAGCAGCCGCCGCAGGTCGGCGAACGCGTCCTCGAACCGGCCCTCGCTCAGGCCGGTCAGCCCGCGGGTGAGCTGCACGGTGGCCAGCACGGGCCGGGCGCCGGCCGCGAGCCCGGCGCGTTCGGCCTCGTCGGCCAGCGCCTTCGCCTGCTTGTGCTCGCCGCGCAGGGCGGCGATTTCGGCCTGGACCGCGGTGGCGAGCCCGGCCATGAACGGCTGGCCGGTCTCCCGCGCGAACCGGGCCGCCTCCGCCGCGGCCGGCACGGCCCCGGCCAGGTCACCGAGCCGCACGCGGCTCCACGCCTGGACGGCCAGCGCCCGCGGCAACAGGCCGAGCCGGCCCTGGGCCCGCAGGCCGGGAGCGGCGGCGGCCGAGAACCGGGCGGCGAGGTCGAAGGCCCCGACCTGCAGCGCGGCGCTGCCCAGGTACCGGTCGACCTCGGGATCGGCGCCGGTCTTGGCGACCAGCTCCCGCAGGTGCGCCAGGACGGCTTGGCCGCGTTCGAAGGGCGCGACGTACGCGGTGACGGCGACGATCCGCGGGTCGTTTCCGGGGATGGGCAGCCGATCGGCGACGTCCAGGAGGTCTTGTCTCGCTTCCGGACCGGGTTCGGTCCAGAAGCACCGCATGGCGGCGCTCCAGAGGATCCGCATGGCGGCGTCGTGCTGCCCGTCGGCGGCGACGGAGGCGGCGGTGCGGGCCAGTTCCGCGACGCGGGCGGGGTCTTCGCGGACGCCGTCTTCGAACTCGCTGAGCAGCCGCCCGGCGGTGGCCCGGCGGCGGGGGTCGGCGGGGTTGGCGGCGTGGACCAGGCGTTCGGCGGTTTCCCGCCGCCCGGACTCGACGGCCAGTTCGGCGGCCTTGAGGAGCCGGTCGGCCTGGTCCTCGGCGTTCGGGCTCAGCCGCGCGGCCTGTTCGAGAGCGGCGATGGCCGCGGCGGCCCCGCCCCGGAACCGCGCCCGCTCGGCGGTGCGTTCGAGTTCGGCGGCGACGGCTTCGTCGGGCCCGGCGGTGGCGGCGGCCTGGTGCCAGGCACGGCGGTCGGGCTGGTCGCGGAGGGCTTCGACGAGGGCGAGGTGGGCGTGCCGGCGGTCGAGCGGGGTCGCGGAGGCGAGGATGGCGGACCGCATGAGGGGGTGCCGGAAGGTGACGGCCCCCGCGAAGAGTTCGATCAGGCGGCCCTCGACGGCGGGGGCGAGGACTGCGGGATCGGCGGTCACCCCGAGCAGGGCACCTGTCGCTGCCAGCGTCTCCGCCGGCGAGGTCGTCTCGTTCAGCGCCGCCACCAGCAACGCGGTGCGGGTCACCTCCGGCAGCGCCGCCACCCGGGCCGTGAACGTGCGCTCCAAGCGCTCCGTCAGCGGCAGCACCGGATCCAGCCCGTCGAGCTCGCCCACCGCCAAGGGCAGCTCCGTCAACGCCAGCGGCAACCCCGCCGCCTCCGCCAGCAGCCGCGTCCGGACCGCCGGCGCCAGCCGCGGCGCCACCGAGTCCAGCAGCTCGGCCGCCGCGTCCGCCGGGAGGCGGTCCAGCACCATCGACGGCAACCCCGCCTCGAGCAGCGGGGACTCCGCGCCGTCTCGCAGGGTCGCCAGCAGCACGATCGGCTCGGCCTCGATCCGCCGCGCCACGAACGCCAGGACGTCCGCGCTCGCCCGGTCCAGCCAGTGCACGTCCTCCGCGACCAGCAGCAACGGCTTGGCCGCCGCCTCCTCGGCCAGCAGCGTCAACGCTGCCAGCCCGATCAAGTACGCACTCGGCGAAGGGCCGTCTGCCAGTCCCAGCGCCGTCCGCAGGGCGTCGCGCTGCGGGGCGGGCAGCTCCGCCACCCCGGCGCGCACCGGGTACAGCAGCTGGTGCAGCCCGGCATAAGCCAGGTTCCGCTCGGCCTCCGCCCCGGTCGTGCGCAGCACCCGCAACCCCGCGACCGATGCCGCCGCGGCCGTCGAAGCCACCAGGGCGGACTTCCCGATGCCGGCTTCCCCGCGGAGGAGGACGCCGCTGTGGTCCTCCGGGCCGTCGACGAGCTCGCCCAGCTCCTTCAGCTCGGTGTCCCGTCCGCTCAGCGCCATGGAAACGACCTTACCCACCCCCTGTTTCCGCAGCTCACGGCCGAAGTGACGTACGGCAGCAGCGTCATCCGACGGGCGCCGGGCCCGCCGCCCCGCACCTACCGTCACCGCCGAAATGACCAGCGACCGGAGAGACCGATGAAACGCCTCCTTCTCGCCGCCGCCGTGCCGCTCCTGCTGACCACCGTCACGCAGCCGGCCGCCTCGGCAGCAACCCCCACCCCGTGCGCCGCCGTCGCGGTGCCCGCCCCGCCCGGCGCGAAGATCGAGTCGGTGCAGGCCGCGCCCCAGCCGGCGTACTGCCTGATCACCGTCACGCTCACCCACACCGGCGCCGACCACGTCAAGGTCGCCGTGGCCCTGCCGGACACCGGGTGGAACGGCCGGCTCCAGGCCCTCGGCGGCAGCGCCTACGCCGCCGGCAACTTCGACGCGCTCCCGCAAGCGGTCAAGGACGGCTACAGCGCCGTGACGACCGACGCGGGCGTGTCCCTGGACGGCCTCGACACGTCCTGGGCGCTCAAAGACGGCCAGGTCGACCAGACGCTCCTGACCAACTTCGCCACCCGCTCGGTGCACGAAGAAGCCGTCCTCGGCAAGGCCGTCACGCAGCGGTACTACCAGCGGCCGATCTCGTACTCCTACTGGACCGGCTGCTCGACCGGCGGCCGCCAGGGCTACTCCGAAGCCCAGAACTACCCCACGGACTTCGACGGCGTCCTGGCCAACGCCCCCGCCGTCGACTGGACGCAGTTCGCGGTCGCGACCCTCTGGCCGCAGATCGTGATGAACTCCGGCCACGACTTCCCCAGCCCCTGCGTGCTTTCGGCGTTCCGCACGGCCGCGGTCCAGGCGTGCGACGCGCAGGACGGCGTGACCAACGGCATCGTCGACCGGCCGGACGAGTGCGGCTACGACCCGCGCGGCCTCGTCGGGACGAAGGTGGTCTGCGACGGCCACGAGGTGACCGTCACGGCCGCGGACGCCGAGGTCGTGCGCAAGATCTGGGCCGGCCCCACGGACGAGCGCGGCCGCCGGCTGTGGGCGGGGCTGCCGAAGGGCGCGGACTTCACGTGGCTGGCCGGCACCCAGCCCGGCCCCGACGGCACGCTGACCGCGCCGGGCTTCCCGGTCGCCGTCAAGTGGGTGCAGTCGTTCCTGGAGAAGCAGGCCGGCTTCGACACCTCGAAGCTCACCTACGCGCAGTTCACCGCCTTGTTCCGCCAGTCGGTGCTTGAGTACGACGACGTCATCGGCACGTCCGACCCCGACCTGTCGGCGTTCCGCCGCGCCGGCGGCAAGCTGATCACGTTCGTCGGCGCGAACGACCAGCTCATCCCGCCGGGCGGCACGCTGTCCTACCGCACCCAGGTGGAACGCACGATGGGCGGCCCGCAGCGGGTGAACGACTTCTACCGGCTGTTCCTCGCGCCGGGTGTCGAACACTGCTTCGGCGGTGGCGGCCCGGAGCCGACGAACGCGCTGGGCGCGCTCGTCGACTGGGTCGAGCACGGCAAGGCGCCGGCCACCCTCGCGGCGGCGTCCGCGGACGGGAAGACGCGCAACCTGTGCCCGTACCCGCGGGTTTCGCGCTACACCGGCGGCGACCCGGCCACGGCGTCGAGCTACCGCTGCCGCTGAGCCCGGTCCGCGAGCGCCGATCGCGGCGCTCGCGGACTGGACTTGCGGGTCCAAAAATGGCTCGGCACGCTGAAGTCATGGCACTCGACCAGTACTACCTCCTCGGCCGTTCCGGGCTGCGCGTCAGCCGGCTCGCCCTCGGCACGATGAACTTCGGCACCGGCGGTTTCCACGCCGCCTACGGCAAAACCCAGGACGAAGTCCGCCCGACCTTCCGGAAGTACGTCGAAGAGGGCGGCAACTTCGTGGATACGGCGGACTTCTACACCGCAGGCGAGAGCGAGACGATCCTCGGCCGGCTCATCGCCGAAACGCACTCCCGCGACCGGCTGGTGCTCACCACCAAGTTCACCAACACCGTCGACCCGGCCGACCCCAACGCCGGCGGCAACGGGCGCAAGCACCTGATCCGCGCCCTCGACGCGTCGCTGCGCCGGCTGGGCACCGACTACGTCGACGTCTACCTGCTGCACACCTGGGACCGGAACACCCCGGTCGAGGAGGTCGTGCGCACGTTCGACGACCTCGTCCGCGCGGGCAAGATCCGCTACCCCGGCCTGTCCGACGTGCCGAGCTGGTACGCGGCGCGGGCGCAGAGCCTCACCGAGGCGCACTCGCTGGCGCCGATGGTCAACCTGCAGCTGCCGTATTCGCTGGTCGAGCGGCAGATCGAGACCGAGCACGTCCCGATGGCCCAGCACCTCGGCCTCGGCGTCACGGCGTGGAGCCCCCTGGCCGGCGGCGTCCTCACCGGCAAGTACCGCGACGGCGGCGCGGGACGGCTCAGCGACGGGCCCGCCTGGACCGAGCGCACCCCTCAGGTGCTCGCACCCCTCGAAGAGGTCGCGAACAAGCTGGGCGTCACGATGGCCCAGGTGGCGATCAACTGGGTGGCCACCCAGCCGGGCATCGCGGCGGCGATCGTCGGCGCGAGCAGCGCCGCCCAGCTCGGCAAGAGCATGGCGGCCCTCGACTTCGAAATCCCGGCCGAGCTCCGCATCCTGCTCGACGAGGCGAGCGCGGTCCCGCCGGAGTCGGTGTACCGCATGTTCACCCCGGCGTACCAGAACTGGATCGTCAGCCCGGACCTGAAGATCGGCGACAAGCCGGCGGGGTACGCGCCGGCGGTCCGGAACTGGTAGCGGCAGCGCCACTCTTTCGAGTGAAATTATTTCAGTTTTCCTTTCGTGAGTTACAGGCCGAGGAGCGATGTAACCGGACGACAGCTCCTCGAATGCGTTGCCGTGCACCCGATCCAGCCTCCGCCGAAGCTCTACAGTAGACTGCGGAAAGTGCCACAGCCCGTCGAATTCGGAGCGAATTCGCCTGGTCAGGCAATCGCGCAGTTTTCCTCGAAAGTGGTGCACGACCAAATCGCACCCCCGGTGATTGGACCTGATCCGGCACAGATATGGTTTGTGCCACCCAACCGAATGACCACCGAACGAGGCTCACGCCTTGGTCACCGCACTCCGCACGGGAGCAAAGATGGTACCTCGTCCACCTGCGGAGCGTGCGGCTCCCGGTCCTGATCGATGGAAGGAGAAGTCGTTGACGCACCTGATGCCGCTTTGGTGGATCATCATGGCGGCCTGAACGCCTGAAACCACCCTACTGGGTGCTAGGTGCGCCGGGTCTCGCGGCCGAAGCCGCGAAACCCGGCGCAACCGGCGTCACGGCTGCCCCCGGCGGCGGAGTTCGACACCTTCTGCGAGGAGGACGTTGCGAGTCTGGTTGTAGGACATGCCGTAGGTGGTGGCGAGCTGGCGGATCGAACGCCCGTCGAGGTAGGCGTTGACCAGCCCGGGCGGGGTGGGCGGCAGCGGGATCCGCGGTGGGCGCAGGGTGACGCCGGCGTCGAGCAGGGCGACCCGGATCTTGCGGTAGCTGTAGGGGTGCCGCGCGACCAGGCTTTCGATCGTTTCCCCGGCGGCGTAGCGCTCCACGAGGGCCTGGACGAGTTCGGCCGGGATCTCGGCGGGAACCGGCCCGGGAGGACCCGTGTCTCTGTGATCGTCGCTCACCAGATCATCGCCGCCCCGACCAGCTGATCCGTGTGCGTGGGAACGCGGCCCCGGTCGCTGGCTCGCGTGTCACGCGGTCCACATCCACCCAACGACATCGATGTCGGCGGGTACACCGCCAACCGAGTGGCCGTCGTTCGTCACATGCGCTCATGGCTGGTTCCGCTCCCCGTGCGGTGTGCCTGTCCATGAGTTGGACCACCAGGTCCGACGATCGTGACGTTGGTGGGCACAGGTATGACGGTCGTTACACGCGCGCCCGAAAAGCCGAATTGTCGGCTCGGGCGGATCAGGCGCATGCACCCAGCATGGTTGCCGCTCCCGGAGCCCGCCAACGCTCAGCCGGTGCGGCCGGCTGAGGTGTCAGCCACTGTGGACGATCGTGCGCCGAAAGACGTTCCCTGCCAACGATTTCGCGCGTCTTCTGTAGCGGATCCGCGCCGGTCACGAGAAGGGAAATGCCGTATCGGGTGACGTCTAACGGTTTCGCCGCAACCGCGGTGGCAGCATCGCCACGGTGTCCCGCTCACCGTCGCGGGCCGCCGGGATGACCGGCTCCGAGGCATCCAGCTCGGCGAGCAGCTCATCGATCTCCGCCGCACGCCTGGTCCGCGCCCGCCCCCGGTAGAGCTCCGCCGCTTGCACCCACAACGCTCGTGCGTCTTCCCGGTTCCCGTGGTCGCGCAGGATCACCGCCAGCGTCGACAACGCCCTGGCCTGGCCGGTGGCGTGACGGGTCCGGTCGGCCAGCTCGACCGCGCGGTGCGCGTACCACAACGCCGCCCGGGCATTGCCCTGCTGGTGCCGCAACCGGGCCAGCACGGTGTTCAGCTTCATCACCGCCGGCAGGTTGAGGCACGCCGGGGTCAGCTCCGCAGCGCGCCGGCACTGCTCGTCAGCCTCGTTCAGGCGCCCGAGGTCGGTGAGCAGCGCACCCAGCGCGGTGTGGATCTGCAACCGCGCCGTCCGGTCGCCGGATTCCCACAGGTGTTCCAGCGCCTCGGCGTAGAGGTCCAGCGCCTCCTGCTCGAACCCGCCGGCCGCGACCAGCGCGTTCGCCAGCCGGTGGGCCGCGGCGGCACACAACGACGGCTCGTTCAGCTCATCGGCCAGCTGCAGCGCCAATCGGCACAGCACCGCGGCCTCCGGCGCCCGGCCGACCCGCAGGTGCCACCGGGCCAGGTTCAGCGTCGAAACGAGCCGGCCCAGCGGAAACCCGTCGGCCTCGGCGAGCGCCAACGCCCGCCGGAGGTGGTGCTCCGCCCGCGGCTCTTCGCCCATGTGCATCAACACGACCGCGAGGTCGTTCAGGTGTGACCCGAGTACCTGACGCAGCTGCGGCGCGGAGTCACCACCTTCGGCGAGCACCTCTTCGACACGGCGGATCGCCACGGTGAGGCAGTTGATCGCGTCGGCGTAAAAACCCATTTCCGTGATCAGCTCGGCGAACAACGCGGGCAGGTAAGCGCTTTCACCGCCACCGGCAGCGGCGATTTCCAGCAGCACGTTCTTTTCCCGGACCACCCACTGCCGAGCCAGTGCCGCGCTGCCGAAACCGGCCACCGGCCGCGTCCGGGTCGCCGGCAGCTGCGGCGGCGGTTTGTACGGGAAAACCAGACGATGCGCCTCATAGGCCATCTGCAGGTGGAAATCGAACAGCCGGCACCGCACGGCCGCGACGTCGGCCAATTGCTCGGCGACCGAGGCGGCGTAAGCGTGCAAAAGGTCGTGGACGCGGTAGCGATCCAGATCGCTCGGGTGCTCGAGCAGGTGCGCCGCCACCAGGACGTCGAGCGAACGGCGCACGGCAGGCAGCGGCCGCCCGTCCCCGGCCGCCACCGCTTCGGTCGTCACTTCCGCTCCCGGGTGCATCCCGATCACCGCGAACGCGCGTCGCTCACCCGGCCCCAGCACCTGGTAGGACGCCGTGAACGCCGCACGCAGGCTCCGCTGGAGGGCATCTCCCTCGTACCCGAGGTCCAGCAGCATGTCCGCGTCCCCCAGCTGCCCGGCCAAGGTCGACAGGAGCAGGCCGGTCCGCGCCGCGGCGCGGTCGGCCACCAACGTGAGCGCCAGCGGATTCCCCTGGCAGACCCGCACCAGTTCGGCCACGCCGTCGCGATCTTCCCGGGCCCGCCGGCCGATCCGGCGGTCGAGCAGCGCGGTCGCGTCCCGCTCGGTCAGCGGCGGCACGGTCACCACCGGCGGGGAAACCGTCGCGGCCAGCGAAGGCAGCCGCCACCGCGAAACCACCAGAACCGTGCAGGCGTCGAGCACACCGAGCAACGGGGCGATCTGCTCGCGGCTGTCGACGTTGTCGAGAACCACCAGCACCGGCCGCCGTTGCAGGAGCGCCGAGAGCTTCGCCGCTCTCGCCACGGGACTCACCACCTGGCCGACCGGGAAATCCAGCAGGGACAACAACGTGTCCACGACCTCCCCGCTGTTCGCGGAGGTCGCTTGACCGTCCCCTCGCAGGTCGAGCAGGACGGCGCCGTGCGGAAACCGGCGCCGGGCCCGGTGCACCCACCGCACGACCGCCGTGGACTTGCCCACGCCCGGTCCACCGGTCACCACGACCACCCCGCGCCGGGAGGCGCCGCTCGAATCGGAGGTGAACGCGTCGAGTTCCGCCAGCAGCTCGGCCCGTCCTTCGATCCCGTCGCAGTCCGGAGGCACGTGCCAGACCGGCCGGCCGGCCGGCTCTTCGACGTCCACTGCGCGAATCCGCACGACCTGGCGGGGGAAATCACCGTCGCCGCTGATCACCTCGTCGTGCACCGCCCGCAGTTCGTCCGCGGCGCGCAGTTCGCCGACGTCGAGGTACTGGCGGCGCTTGGCGAAGTAGAACTCGGTCACCTCGTCCGGGCGGTCCGTCGCGGCCAGGGCGCGCAAGCGCAGTTTCGCCAGGCCGAGTTCCAGCGGATGCGCGTGTTCGAGTTCCAGCAGCCTCCCGAGTGCCACGTCGCCATGACCGACGGCGAGCAGCTCGGCGACCAGGAAAGCGTTGGCGGGCAGCCAATGGCTGCGCATCCACTGCACACGCCAGTCGTCGGCCCGCTGCGTCGGCAAGTCGGCGAGCGGATCGTCCCGCCACAGCCGCACCGCCGCCTGCGCCTCGATCTGCGCGCGACGGTGGTCGCCGCGATCACGCAGCTCACGCGCCCGCGCCATCCCCCGGGCGAACAGGCGGTGATCGACCAGTGCCTCGTCGATTTCCACGATACAGCCGTTCTTCCCGACCCCGACGCGGGCCGGGATTCCGCTCTTCTGCAGCGCTTGCCGGAGGTGCACGGCGTTCTGGTGCAGGGTGGCCAGCGCTCCTCGCGGCGCGTTCTCGTGCTCCGCCCACACCCAGTCCACGACCGCGTCGACCGGGAACCGCCGGTTCGGGGAAGTCAGCAAGGCGGCGAGCACCTGCCTCGAGCGCGGGTGAGCCCACTTCACATCCACTTTCCCGTGCAGCAGCATGGCCGTTTGCCCGAGAATTCCGAGCGCGATTTCCATGCAAACCCCCTCCGCCACAGCTTCGGCCACCAGCCGACCGCCCCACCGCCGGTATTTTTCCATTGTTGCCCGCAAAAGACCACGTCAGCGCCGGTTCGGCGGCCCGGAAATGGCGATTGTTGATCGATTGTCAACCAACGAAACCGCAGGCCGAAAGCCTTTTGTGACCCCCGTCCTCCACCTTCGTGACAACAACTGGACAATCACGAGGAGGACCGCGATGGCCGCCGCCACCTGGGTTCGCAGCCCCATCGAGCGCGCCGATGCCCACTGGGCCACCCGGTGCGGAACGAAATCCGTCCTGGTGCTGGTGCCGCACGTCGTCGCCGCCACGCGGCTGCTGGACCTGCTCCCCCTCCTCGAAGCCGACCACCGCGTCCAGGTCGTGTTCACCGATCCCGAATCCGGCGAAAACTGGCAGGCCACGCACGATTTCCTGCGCGCACAGGGCGGCCCGGTGCTGCCGTGGGCCCAAGCTCGCCGCAGCGACGTCGACCTCGTCCTCGCCGGCAGCACCCGCGGCCTCGACGACCTGACCGCGCCGGCCCTGCTGGTCCCGCACGGTGGCGGCCTCGCGCAGTACCGGCCCTGGCGCCCTCCCGCCACCACCCGGCCGCACCACCCCGAGCTCGGTCTCGGCCCCGGCCAGCTGGTGCGCGAAGGCCGGGTCCGCGCCGACGCGATCGTGCTGGTCCACGACCACGAGCGCGACCTCCTCGCCCGGGCCTGCCCGCAAGCGCTCCCCGCCGCGGTCGTCGCGGGCGACATCGCCCTCGACCGCATCACCGCCAGCCTGCCTTACCGCGACCGGTACCGGCACGCCCTCGGCGCCACCGGCGGCCAGCAGGTCGTCGTGGTCACCTCGACCTGGTCACCGCGGTCGGCGTTCGGCCGTCACCCCGATCTGTTCGACCGCGTCCTGGCCACCCTCCCGCGGGAGGGCTACCGGGTCGTCGGTGCGCTGCACCCCGCGATCTGGGCGCACCACGGAACCCGGCAGGTCCGCTCCTGGCTCGCGACGGCCCTCCGTGCCGGACTCGTCCTCGTGCCGCCCGAAGAAGGATGGCGTGCCGCTTTGGTCGCCGCCGACCACGTGCTCGGGGACTACGGGTCCGTTACCGGCTACGGCGCGGCCACCGGCGCGTCGATCCTTCTCGACGACAACCCCGGCCAGCCGCTCCTGAGCGGCACCCCGGCCGAGGTCCTCGCCCGGCACGTGCCCCGCTGGCGGCCCGGCCGGCCACTGGTTCCCCAGCTGCGCGCCGCCGCCGCGGCCCGCGACGCCGCTCGTCTGCCCGGCACCATCCACCGCCTCTTGACGTCCCGGCCCGGCGAGGCCGGCCCCATCTTGCGCCGCACCTTGTACCGGCTGCTGGGCCTTCCCGAACCCGCGCACGCCGTGCCGGTCGCCCCGGTGGCGCTGCCGAATCCGGTGCCGGCATGACACTCACGACGTGGCACTACACCTGCGGCCACCGCGAAGGCACGGTGGTCACCGGCACTCCCGGCGACCGGGTCACCCTCGCCGACGCGGTGATCGCGCCGGCCCGTCGCCGCGAAGCCGGTGGACGAGCCGCGGTGGCCGGGCTCTTCGACCGGCTTCCCGGGCTCACCCTGGCCGCGGTCCCGATCGGCTCGGCCGGGCTGCTGCTCGGCGACCGCCGCGGCGAGACCACCCTCGTCGGTCACGAGCCCGCCGAACCGGCCGCGGTCGCGGCCTGCGTGTGGCTGATCACCGGACGGCCGCTGGGCGCGCTCACGGCCATCACCGGCATGGAGTGGCGCCTCGACCGCAGACGCGCGGGCTGGTTCGTGGTGTTCGGCGCGGCGAGCTCGGCGGCCTGGGCTCCCGATGAGCTCCGGTGCCGGCCGGACGCCGCCGACCTGCTGCACCGGCACCTCGGGGTAACCCAGGTCATGCGTAGCGGCCTGTTGTACCGACCCGAGACTGCGGCGGGGTCGAGCCGCCCTCTGCCGCTGGCTCGACCCCGCCGCCGACCGGCTGCCGCCACTCTGGACGTCGCCGGCTGGGCGCGTTCCAGCTGCGGTTTCACCCGCGGCCTCGACGGCGCCCGCGACCAGGCTCGGGCGCTCACCGAGCACGCCTTCGCCGCCTTTCTCGTCCCCGAGACCGCTCTGCCCACCTCGCCGAACTGGACGGGCGGCGGGGGAAGCCCGTGCTCACGGCGACCGCGGTCACCGTGTGGGACGCGATCGGGGCCACGCCGGCACAGAGCGGTCTGGGACGCTGTTCAGTGGCGAGCCGTGCCCCCGTCGGCCGAACTCATCCGCTTCGTGAAGCGGGCCGCCACGTCTCGGAGCTTGATGTTCGTGTGCTGGGACTCCACGATCAGGCGGTGCATCGCCGCGTCCTCGGTGACCCGGTGGATCAGCATCAGCATGCCCTTGGCCTGCTCGATCACCGCGCGCGTCTCCATCGCGTTGCGCAGCTCGTCCGCCAGGCGCCGGGCTTCGCGGTAGCGGCGGGTCAGCCGCAGCACCGTCTCCACGCACAACGTGAACAGCCGCAACACCTTCGTGTCGAACTCGTGGTAGCCGTGGGCCTCGAAGCCGAACAGCGTGATCGCGCCCACCAGGGTGTCGTCCACCCGCAGCGGGACCGCCAGGTAGCTGCCCACGCCGAGTTCCTTGGCCGCCGCCACGAATTCGGGCCACTGATCGCCCGTCTCCGCGACCGCCACCCGCACGACTTCGCCCGTCAGCGCCGCGAGCAGGCCGGGACCGTCGCCCGCCGCGTACTGGACGTCGTCGATGCGCCGGGCTCGCTCGTCCGTGAAGGCCGCGGTCTGGGTCACGCCGTCGCGGACCACCAGGATGCTGGCCAGGTCCGCGTCCGGGACCACCCGGACCGCCTCGCCGCAGACCGCGTCGAGCAGCCCGGGCGTGTCGGACATCGATTCGAGGACCCCGACAAGATCGGCCAGCACGGCGTTCAGCTCGTCGACCCGCTCCGCCATGCCGTCGCCAGTGGTCGGCAAGGCCCACCCCTCCCATGCGTCAAGCGGCGAGCACGGGATCGAGCTCGCCAGCAGCGTCAACAGAGACCACCGCTGGCGTTTCAACGGGTCCGGAGGAATTCTACCGGCCACCGGCGGCGGTTTGACGTCGGCCGCGCCGGGTAGGCCGGGAGAATGGACAATCCCGTTGTTGACGACGAGCTGTGGGCGGAGTTCCACCGGGTGGTGAACATGACCTCGCGCGAGCTGGAGGACTGGCTGCGCACGCGCGACGCGGGCCCGGAGACCGAGCCGCTCCCCGACGAGGCGGGCCCGCCGACGGGCCACCAGGTGCTGAGTGTCCTGCGCAAGCGGCGGTCCGACGTGGACGACCGCGACGCGGACGTGATGCGCAAGGTGGTCGACCGGGTGCACTCCGAGCGCCGCGCCGACCTGGAGCCCACCGCCGGCGAGGCCCACTGGCGCCACCGCCTGATGTCGCTGGGCCACGACCCGCTCAAGCCGGCCTGACCCGAACGCGCCGAAGGCCACCATCGGCAGCCGATGGTGGCCTCCAGCGGTTCCCCGGTCAGCCGGCGATGGCCTGCCAGCGCTGGTTGGGCCCGTTCGTCGGCTTGTACAGGCCGATCCGGGCGCCGTCCGCACGGGACTCGCTCGTGACGTCGAGCAGCTGCCCGCTCGCCGCGTTGACGAACGTCCAGGTGCCGTCACCGGTCGTGGACAGGGTCCACTGCGCCGCCGGGTCGCACGTGCCCGCCGCGGCCAGCGTCACCGCGCCGCCCGCCGTGGCGAGCACCTGGCCCGTGCCCGCGTTGGTGATGGTGAACCGGTCGCGGTTGCCGTAGCGGCCCGTGCGGTCGGTGAGCGTCCAGCGCTGCGCCGGCGCCGAGGCGTCCGTCGTGCGCTGGACCAGCGAGCCGTTCTCCGCCGACAGCGCCTTGCCGCTCTGCACGCCGGCGAAGGTGACCGGCTTGCCCGAGCCGAGGCCCGTGCCGGGCGCCGCCGAAGAGACGCCGTCGACGAGGAAGCTCGTCACCGAACGCGCCGGCACCCGCAGCGTCGCCTTGCCCGCGGTCACCCGCACCGGCTTGCCCCGCTTCAGCGCCCCGGTGACGTCGGTGACGACCGGCGTCACCGAAGCGCCGTTCCGGACGTTGCGGAAGCCCGACAGGTCCAGCGTGACGTCCTGGTCGGTGGTGTCCGCGTTGGTGTGCACGACCGTCGCCAGGTCGTCGCCGCGCATCGCGGCCGTCGACGCGGTGTCGTTCACCCCGACCAGGCGGTCACCCGGCCGGATGTAGTGGGTGAAGTTGCGCATGGTGTTGAACTTCGTGTTGGTCTTGACCTGGCAGGTCCGCAGGGTGGCGGTCTTCGGGCAGTCGAACGGGACCTGGATCTCGCCCCAGTTCATCCCGGCCGCGGACTCCCCGCCCGGCTTCATGTTGTTGTAGTCCTCGATCGGCTGCCAGCTGACCCACGCGCTCGGCTCGAGCAGCCGCAGGTCATCCGTGATCTGCTTGGCCATGCCGAGGCCCGGGTCCATGTCCGTGAAGTCCTGCCGGTCCAGCCAGCTGCCGCCGACCTCGCTCATCCACAACGGCTTGTCGCCGCCCTTGGCGAGGTCCCGCGGGACCGGCCGGTTGCCGGTGCCGTAGGTGTGCACGTTGAGCCGGCCCGCCGCCGCGCGGGCGTCGGCCGACCAGCCGGCCCAGTCCGCGGCGAAGATGTCCGGGTTGGTCTCGTCGGGTGCGGAGACGATCGCCCGCGAGCCGGCCGCCTTGAGGGCCCCGGCCATGGCCGGGATCAGCTGCGACTGGACCGACGGCCCGATGTGCGCGCCTTCCTGCCGCCCGCCGGTCGGGTTGCCGTCGGCGCCGAGCGTGGTCTTCCAGTAGTTCGTGTTGGGCTCGTTCAACGGGTTCACCGACGCGAACTTGATGCCGTGCGCGCGTTCGAGGGTCCGCACGACCTGCGTCAGGTAGGCCGTGAAATCGCCGATCTTGTCGGGCCGCAGCTGCTCGTCGGTGGCGTTGAAGCCGCCCGAGACGTACCCGGAGACGGTCTGGAAGTACGGCGGCGAGTTGCTGAACGCCTCCCACTTCGTGACGCGGTTCTTGATCTTGTCGACCCACCAGCGCTGGTTCGGGTCGGCCTTCGGGTCGAACTCGGCGGCGTTGCCGGGAGTCCACCAGTCCTTGTCGGCACGGGTGGTGCCGGCCGGCGCCTTCCACCAGCCGGGGACCGCGGCGCCCGGACGCAGGTACGACGGGACGTCGGGGGCGTTGCCGCCGCCGACGTTGAACCGGGCGATGTTCAGGTTCAGCCCGTCGGGCCCGAAGACCAGGTCCGCCAGCTTGTTCCGGACGGCGTCGGGGTAGCCGCCAGTCGCCTCGGCCATCCACGCCAGGCTGGCACCCCAGCCGTCGAACGGCTGCTGCCGGTAGGTCGGGTCCGGCTTGACCGTCACTCCGGTGGCCGCTTCCGCCGGCGCGACCGCCAGCCCGGTCGTCACGATTGGTACACAAAGGACGGTGAGCAAACGCCGCAGGTTCATCGTCGAAACTGCCCTTCGGTGCGGTGGGGACTTTTCTCAGGCCTCGGTGTGGCCGAGCAGCGGCCGCGGCACGAACCGGGCCGCGGGGTCGAGCATCGTGCCGAGTTCGAGCACGACGAGTTCGTTGGCACCGGCCCGGACCACCGGGCGCGGCACGTACAACGTCCGTTGCGGACCACGCCGCCAGTACCGGCCGAGCGCGAACCCGTTGAGCCACGCGACGCCCTTGCCCCACTCCCCCGTGTCGAGGAAGAGGTCGGCGGGCTCGTCGACATCGATCTCGGCGCGCAGCACCACCGGCCCGGCCACCGGGCCCACCACGGACTCCGGCGACGAAGGCCGCAGTGACGGCAGCGCGGCCAGGTCGAGCGGCAGCACGTCCCAGCCGGTCAGCGGCTCGCCGTGCAGCGCCGCCCCGCCGATGATGCCCTTCGCCTCGCCGATGCGCGGGCCGTAGTCGACGCGGCCCTGGTCCTCGACCAGCACCAGCAGCTCGCCGCGGGCGCGCGGCAGCGGGATCGCGCGCTCGTGGTGGTCCCGGCTGAGCGTGCCCACCAGGTCGCCGTCGAAGAACACCGTGGCGCGGTCGCGGACCTCGCCGAAGGTCAGCACACCGGGCCGCTCCCCCTCGACGGTCGTGCGCAGCAGCGCGAGCTGCGGCATCGGCGTCAGGTCGTCGAACGCGGGCAGGTCCTCGTGGAACTCCCAGGTGCCCCAGCGGTCCGGCGCGTCTAGCAGCCGGACGGGGTCGCGGAGGATCCCTTGCGGCGTCGGCGCGGGCCGGGCCGGCGGCGGGACGGTGTCCGGGACCTTGTGGTAGCGGGCGATCACGTCGCGGAAGGCGTGGTACTTCGGCGTCGGGTCACCGGCTTCGTCCAGCGGCGCATCGTAGTCGTAGGACGTGATCAGCGGCTGGTAGACGCCCTTGTCGTTGGCGCCGTTGGTGAGGCCGAAGTTGGTGCCGCCGTGGAACATGTAGAGGTTGACCGACGCGCCCGCGGCGAGCAGCGCGTCGAGCTCCGCCGCCGAGTCCGCGGCCGAGGTCGTGTGGTGGTGCGCGCCCCAGTGGTCGAACCAGCCGTTCCAGAACTCGCTGCACATCAGCGGCCCGGTCGGCTGGTGCGCGCGCAGGATCGCCAGCCGCGCCTGCGCGCCGGAGCCGAACGACGCGGTGCGGTGCAGCCCGTCGAGGCTGCCCGCTTCCAGCATCTCCGGCGTCGGCTGGTCCACTGTGGTCAGCGGCACGGTGACGCCGGAGTCGCGCGTGTGCTCGGCAAGCGCTTTCAGGTAGCGCTTGTCGTCGCCGAACGCACCGTATTCGTTTTCCACCTGGACCAGCAGCACCGGGCCGCCGCGGTCGATCTGGTGCGGGACGACGACCTCGTAGACCTTCGTCAGGTACTCGCGGACGGCGTCCAGGTACTTCGGCTCGTACCGGCGCACCCCGACCGACGGGTCGCGGAACAGCCACGCCGGCAGCCCGCCGTTGTCCCACTCGGCGCAGATGTACGGGCCGGGCCGCACGATCGCGTACATCCCGGCGTCGGCGACGAGCCGCAGGAAGCGGTCGAGGTCGAGGCCGCCCGACAGGTCGAACGCGCCGGGTTCGGGGGCGTGCGCGTTCCACGCCACGTACGTCTCGATGGTGTTGAGCCCCATCCGCCGGGCCTTGTCGATCCGGTCGGCCCACAGGTCCGGGTGCACCCGGAAGTAGTGCAGGGCACCGGACAGGATGCGGAACGGGCGCCCGTCGAGCAGGAAGTCGTGCTCCCCGATGGCGAACTCAGGCATTCGGGGCCGCCTGCGGGGTCAGCTGGAGCACGGTCCAGGACAAGGGTGGCAGTGTCACGGTGATGGTGGTCCCCCCGGGATCGGACGTCGCGACCGTGCCGGGTAGCGGCACCGGCCGGACCGGTTGTGCGTCGGCGGTGTTCACGGTGTGGCGGTTCTCGCCGTCCGGTGTGGTCAGGGTTTCGGCGGCGTAGACGCCGAACCGGGCGCCGCGCAGGCGGATCCGGACTTCGGTCGGGGACGCCGTGGCGCGGTTGGTCAGGAACACCGCGCCGCGCCCGGACTCCTCGACCGTCGCGGCGGCGTCGACGAGGTCGACTTCGCCGTGCTGCGCGGTGCGCAGCCGCTCGCCTTCGACGGCCAGGCGCAGGCTCGCCCCGCCGGCCAGCGTGGCGACCTGCCGGAACGGGTGGAACGTCGTCTGCCGCCACGCCGGGCCGCCGGGCTCGGAGCGGATCGGCGCGATGACGTTCACCAGCTGGGCCTGGTTCGCCATGGTGACGCGGTCGACGTTGCGCAGCAGGGAGCTCAGCAGCGAGCCGACGACGACCGCGTCGGTGACGGTGTAGGTGTCCTCGATGATCCGCGGGTGCTCCCGCCAGCCGCCCGCGGCGAGTTCCGCCTGGTCGACCTCGTTCCAGCGGCGCAGGTCCCAGACGTTCCACTCGTCGACGCTGATCCCGATCTTCTTGTCGAGCCCCAGCTCGTCGAGGGTTTCGTCGATGACCCCGGCCGTCGTGGCGATGTAGTTGTCCAGCGCGGCCGCGCTGGCCAGGTAGCTGTCGGTGTCGCCGTGCAGCTCCTGGTAGTAGGCGTGCAGCGAGATGTGGTCGACCAGCTCCGCGGTGTGGCGCAGCACCGTGCGCTCCCAGGAGCCGAACGTCGGCATGTCGGCGTGCGAGCTGCCCGCGACGACCAGCTCGACGCCCGGGTCGATCATCCGCATGAGGCGGGCGGTCTCGGCGGCCAGGCGGCCGTACTCGTCGGCCGTCTTGTGGCCGATCTGCCACGGGCCGTCCATCTCGTTGCCCAGGCACCACAGCTTGAAGCCGAACGGGCGGTCGGCGCCGTTCGCGCGCCGCCGCTCGCTCAGTTCCGTGCCGCCGGCGTGGTTGCAGTACTCCAGGACGTCGGCCGCTTCCTGGATGCCGCGGGTGCCGAGGTTGACGGCGTACATCACCTCGGCACCCGCGGCTTCGGCCCACGCGACGAATTCGTGCAGGCCGAAGCGGTTGGATTCCACGCTGTGCCACGCCGGGTCCAACCGGACCGGCCGGGTTCCGGCCGGTCCGACGCCGTCTTCCCAGCGGTAGCTGGAGACGAAGTTGCCACCGGGGTAGCGGAGCACGGTGGGACCGAGCTCCCGCACCAGCTCCAGCACGTCGGCGCGGAACCCGCGCTCGTCGGCGGTGGCGTGGCCCGGCTCGTACAGTCCGGTGTAGACGGACCGGCCCATGTGCTCGACGAACGAGCCGAAGAGGCGACGCGGGACCGGGCCGATGACCTGGCCCGCGTCGCCTTCGATGTGGACGGTCATCCCGCGCTGACCGTGAAGCCCTGCTGGTTGCCGTAGTCGACGATGGCCTGCTGCCAGGCCGCCAGCCCCGCGTCGAGCGGAGTGGCGTTCAGGTAGGCCTTGCCGGCGGTGTCGCTGAAGACACTGTTGGCGTAGGTCTGGTACGGCAGGTAGGTCCAGCCCGGGGCGACGTCCTTCGACGCCTGGGTCAGCACCTGGTTGATCTTCTGGCCCCCGAAGTACGGCACGGCCTCGTCGACGAAGGCGGGCGAGGTCAGGTCGGCCGTGGTGGACGGGAAGCCGCCGCTCTTGATGAACGGCTGGACACCGCCGGCGTGGTTGAGCCAGCGCACGAAACCCGCGGCCAGGGCCGGGTTCTTGCTCTGCTTGACCACGGACTGGGCGCTGCCGCCGTTCTCCGAGGTCACCGGCTTGCCGTCGTAGGTCGGCATCGGCGCGACGGCCCACTTGCCGCTGCCGCCGGGCACCGAGGAGATGAAGTTGCCCGGCATCCAGGCCCCGGTGACCAGGGACGAGATGGTGCCGTCACCGAGGGCGCGGAACCAGTCGTCGGACCACTCCTTGACCGGGGCGAGCAGCTTGCCCTGGATCAGCTGGTCCCACATCGCGGTCCACTTCTTGGCGCCCGCGTCGGCGAGGTTGACCTTCACGTTCCGGCCGTCGACGGTGAACGGGTGCCCGCCGGCCTGCCAGATCATGCTCAGCACGGCCCCGGGGTCACCGGTGTCCGAGGTGATGTACTTGGTGGGGTCGGCGGTGTGCAGCTTCTTCGCCGCCTCGATGTACTCGGCCCAGGTCTTCGGC
The DNA here is from genome assembly GCF_040638975.1 of Amycolatopsis sp. NPDC024027. Classification (NCBI taxonomy): domain Bacteria; kingdom Bacillati; phylum Actinomycetota; class Actinomycetes; order Pseudonocardiales; family Pseudonocardiaceae; genus Amycolatopsis; species Amycolatopsis sp. NPDC024027. The sequence goes on along the minus strand of NZ_JBEZYY010000009.1, from coordinate 10,281 downwards.
ACGGCGATGCCGTTCTTGTCGAAGACCTCCTTGTTGTAGAACAGGGCCATCGGGCCGGAGTCCTGCGGGAGGCCGTAGATCCCGTTGCCGTTCTTGACCTGCGCCCACGTCGAGGCGCTGTAGTCCTTTTCGAACGAGCCGAAGCCGAACTGGTTGAGGTCGGCCAGCGAATCGGTCAAGGCGAACTGCGGGAGGGCGTAGTACTCGATCTGGGCGACGTCGGGGGCACCCGAGCCGGCCTTGATCGCGTTCTGGAGCTTGGTGTACTCCTCCTTGTTGGTCCCCGCGTTGACGTAGTTGACCTTGACGTTCGGGTATTCCTTCTGGAACGCGGCCACCTGGTCCTTGGCCGACGGGGTCCAGCTCCAGTACGTGATCTCGCCGCCGGCCTTCAGGGCGGCGTCGACGGAGTCCTGGGTGCCGGTGGCGGCGGCGGGCGCGGAGGACGAGCCGCCCCCGGACGAACAGCCCACCGCCAGTGCGGCGGCCAGCGCGATGGCCGCGGCCACCTTGGCGCGGGTGCGGAATCTTGACATCGAATGTCCCTTCACGGCGGTGTGACGGCGGATTTCTTACTGCTTGACGCTGCCGGCGCTCAGCCCGGACTGCCAGAACCGTTGCATGAGCAGGAAAGCGACGACTAGGGGGATGATGGTGAGCAACGACCCGGTGAGGACCAGGTTGAAGATCGGCTGCGCGCCGGCGCCGTTCGCCTGGGCGCTCCACTGGTTGAGCCCGACGGTCAGCGGGTACCACTTCGGCTCGCTGAGCATGATCAGCGGCAGGAAGTAGTTGTTCCACGTCTGCACCATCGTGAACAGCGCGACGGTGATGATCCCGGGGACCAGCTGGCGCAGCGTCACGGTGAGGAAGATCCGGATCTCCCCGGCGCCGTCGATCCGCGCGGCTTCCAGCAGCTCGTCCGGGATGGCGTCGGCGGCGTAGACCCAGATCAGGTACAGCCCGAACGGGCTGATCAGCGACGGGATGAGCACCGCCCACGGCGTGTTGGTCAGCCCGACCTTGCTGAACATCAGGAACGTCGGCACGGCCAGCGCCGTCGGCGGCACGGCCACGGCCCCGAGGACGACGGCGAACACCGAGCGGCGGCCGGGGAAGCGGTACTTGGCCAGCCCGTAGCCCGCGGCCGTGGCGAGGATCGTCGCGCCGCCGGCCCCGACCACGACGTAGAGCAGGGTGTTCCCGAGCCAGCGGAAGAAGATCCCGCCGTTGTAGGTGAACGTCTGGCCGATGTTGTCGAACAGCGCGAAGGTGCCGCCGAGGGACAGCCCCGACGTCGAGAACAGCGCCGGCTGGGTCTTGCTCGCGTTGATCACCAGCCACACCAGGGGAACCAGGGTGTAGAGCAGGTAGAGCGCCATGAAGCCGGTGAGGACACGCGACTTGCGGGGGTTGGTCACCGAGAATGCGGCCACGTCACATCTCCTTCCGGGAGCCGCGCAGCTGCACGACGTAGGCGATGACCGCGGTGATCACGCCCATCACGATCGCGACGGTGGCGGAGTAGTTGTACTGCTGCCCGTTGAAGGAGAGGTTGTAGGCGTACATGTTCGGCGTGTAGAAGGTGCCGATCGTGTTCGGCACCAGGTTGCGCATGATGTTCGGCTCGTTGAACAGCTGGAAGCTGCCGATGATCGAGAAGATCGTCGCGACCACGATGGCGCCCCGGATCGCGGGGAGCTTGACCGACACGATCGTGCGGAACGTCCCGGCGCCGTCGATCGCGGCCGCCTCGAACAGCTCCTTGGGGATCACCTTCAGCGCGGAGTAGAAGATGAGCATGTTGTAGCCCACGAACTCCCACGTGACGATGTTGCCGATCGACGTGAGCAGCCAGCTCGGCGACAACGGCTGGACAGCGGTGCCCAGCAGGTGGTTCAGGTCGGCGGCGAGTCCGAAGTGGTCACCGTAGATGAAGCCCCACATCAGCGCGGCGACCACGGCGGGGACCGCGTACGGCAGGAAGATCACGATCCGGAAGAACCCGGCGGCGTGCAGCCGGGCGCTGTCGATCGCCAGCGCCGCGATCAGCGCGAGCACCAGCATGATCGGCACCTGCACGGCGAGGAACACCAGCACCCGCCGGAAGGCCTCCCAGAACTTCGGGTCGCCGAAGACCTGGACGTAGTTGTCGGCGCCGACGAACACGGTGCCGCCGAAGAAGGCTTGATCGCGGAAAAGGCTGAGCACGAACGCGTACACGACCGGCGCGATGAAGGTCAGCGCGAACACCAGCATGAACGGGGCGACGAAGAGCCAGCCCCGCCATTTCCGCCGCGGCCGGCGGGCCGCGGGCGCCCGGCGCGCCGGCACCGGGGCGGGCGGAGCCGCTGTGGACGTCATCGTCTCTCCGAGTGATCGCTGCGCCGGGCACTGGACCCGGCGGGATGTTTACGTCAACATTGAACGGCCGCAGAGTAACTTGTTGACGTAAACATGTCCAGGACACCGAGGAGTGACCGTGCCGCGCCAGACAGCGACCTCGTCCGCATCCGGCCACGCCGCCCGGCGCCGGGGGCCGTCGATGGCGGACGTGGCCCGCGAGGCGGGTGTGTCGGGCCAGACGGTTTCCCGGGTCGCCAACGGGAAGACGAACGTCGACGACGCCACGCGCGAGCGCGTCCTGGCCGCCATGCGCCGGGTCGGCTACCGGCCGAACAGCGCCGCCCGCGCCCTGCGCAACGGCCAGTTCCGCAGCATCGGCGTGATCATTTCGGCGCTGCCGACGTTCGGCAACAGCCGCACGCTCGACGCCATCGCGGCCGCGGTCGTCCCGGAGGGCTTCTCGATCATCTTGATGCCGGTGACGCGCCCGACGCAGGGCGAGGTGACGGGGGCGTTCAGCACGTTGAACGAGCAGGCCGTCGACGGCGTCATCATCTTGATCGAGCAGCACCAGCTCGACCAAAGCGAGATCGAACTGCCGCACGGGCTCCCGGTGGTGGTGATCGATTCCAGCGCCCGCTACGACTACCCGGTGGTGGACAACGACCAGGCCGACGGAGCCGCCAGGGCGACCAGCCACCTGCTTTCGCTGGGACACTCGACGGTCTGGCACATCGCGGGCCCGCCGCAGTCCTATTCGGCCGAGCGCCGCCGAAAGTCGTGGCAGGCCACTTTGGAGCGGGCGGGCCGCACGGTACCCCCGGTCGTGGTCGGGGATTGGTCGCCGGAATCGGGCTACCAGGCGGGCTTGCGCCTGGCGGCGGACCCGGCGGTGACGGCGGTGTTCGCGGCCAACGACCAGATGGCGCTGGGCCTGCTGCGCGCGCTTCACGAGACCGGTCGCGGGGTGCCGTCGGAGGTGAGCGTGGTCGGCTTCGACGACATGGAGGAGTCGGCCCACTTCTGGCCCCCGCTGACGACGATCCGCCAGTCCTTCGAGGCGGTGGGCCGCCACGCGGTGGAGGCCCTGCTGACCGAAATCGAGACCGGCGCCGAGGCCGGGGAGCCGGTGCTGCTCCCGACGGAGCTGGTCATCCGGTCGAGCACCGCCCCGCCTCGCGCTTGAGCCGGAATTGTCGGTGCCCGCTGATAGCGTGGAAAACGGGGGCGCCCCCGCGGGCCGGGGTCATTGGTCGCCGTTGCCGGTTGTCGTGTCTGGACGGGGCTTCACCCGTGCCCGGTCGGCCATCGCTCGCGTCCGAGGGGCGAACCGACCGTTCAGGTACGCGGACCGACCCTCTGGGTACGCCGGCCGACCGGTTGGGTACGCGACCAAGGCCGGGAACGAGGAGCGGGCGTGCGCGGCGGCTTTCGAGGGGGCCGATGGGGCGGGCACGCGAGCCGAATGACCGGCGCGGCGAGGGCCGCTTCGCGCGGGTGAGCCGACTTGGCCGGTGCAAGGGATGCGCGCGGTTCAGGTGAGCCAAGCGGCCGAGGGTGCGCAACCAGCGGCGAGTGGACTGGGCGGCCGGGTGGGCTGCGAAGCGACCGGCAAGCAGACGAGACGGCCGAGTGGGAGCGCGAAACGGACCGCGAGCCGGCGAGGCAGCTGGTGGGCGAAGCTGGCGGCAGGTAGGCGATGCAGCTTTGGTAGGCGCAGCAGGCGGTGAGCACGCGGGGCGGCCGGATGGGGTGCGAAGCGATCGGCAAGCGGGCGACCGGCCACGTGCGCGAAGCGAGCGGCAAGTGGACGAGACGCCTGGCCACGTGCCCGAAGCGAGCGGCAAGTGGGCCGGGGCGGTCGGGCGGGGCGCGAACCGGGCGGCGAGTGGGCCGGGGCGGGCGGGGACGCGAACCGAGCGGCAAGCGAGCCAGGCGCCCGGCCGGATGCGCGAAGCGGCGGTGAACAGGTGGGCGCGCGGGTGCCTGGGTAGGTCGGGAGTGAGATGCGCGCGAAAGGTCGTTTCAGGCGGGCGGGGCGGGGGAATTACCGGCCACCAAGCCGGGATCTCCGGTACCGCGAACGTCGCAGTGGTGTGGACCATTCGGCCGCACCCACGGAAACGAGGCAGTCATGCTCGCCATTCTCGCCGCCGTGCTCTTCGGGCTTGCCCTGCTCATGGAGCTGGCCGGGTTCGGGCTGGGCCCGGTGATCACCACCGGGACCCTCACCACCGCCGGGCTGCTGTGCGTTGCCCTGCACCTGGCCGGGGTGGCCACCGACCGTTCGCGGTTCACCCGGCGGCGGCGCCGTCGCTGACTCGCCTCAGCACCTGCGCGAACACCTCCGGCGACTGAGCTCCCGACACGCCGTACCGCTCGTCGATCACGAAGAACGGCACTCCGGACGCGCCGAGGGCGCGGGCCTGCTCGCCGTCCGCCGCTACTTCTGCTTCGTACGCGTCGGACTCGAGCACGGCTCGCGCCTCGTCGGCGTCCAGGCCTGCTTCGGCCGCCAGTTCCACCAGGGAATCGTGGTCGAACAGCGAGCGTCGCTCGGTGAAGTGCGCTCGGTAGAACCGGTCGATGACCGCGTCGGCCACTCCGCGCTCCTCCGCGAGGTGGACCAGGCGGTGGCCGTCGACGGTGTTGCCCATGTGGACGCCGTCGAGGTGGTACTCGAGGCCGTCGGCGGCCGCGCGCTCCTCCATCTGGGCTTCCATCGCGTCCGCTTCTTCCAGCGTCCGGCCGTACTTCTCGGCCAGCACCTCGCGGGTCGGCCGGGAAGTGCCGCGGGGGAACGACGGGTCGAGCTGGAACGAGTGGTGCACCACCTCGACGTCGACGCCGGTTTCGGCCACCGCCCGCTCGAAGCGGCGTTTGCCGAGATAGCACCAGGGACAGACCAGATCGGACCAGATGTCTACGCGCACGAAACCACGCTAACCGAAGGGGCGCCGCGCACTTCAAGGTAACCGGCGGCCACCTGCGGACAGTGACATCCGGGGGCTCCGCCACCCGGAACCCCCGAAAGAAGCCGGGACGTCCGGCGCCGAAGCTAGGGTGGGCCGGTGACCGTCTCGACCGACGACATCGTCCGGCACGCGGCCCGGCTGCTGATGGCCGGGACCCGCCTCGACCTCGGCCGGATGGCGGCCGAGCTCGGGATTTCGCGCACCACCTTCTTCCGGCGCGTCGGCAATCGCGACGACCTCATGGGCGCCGGGCTGCGGCTGCTCTCCGACCGGACCTGGCAGCGGGCGCTCGACGGCTGGCGCGCCGAGCACGGCGACGCGGCCCGCACGCCGGAAGGCCGGCTGCGCTGCCTGTGGGTCATGGAGGAGTACCGCCGCGAGGTCGCCGGCAGCGACGGCATGCGCAAGCTGATCGAGGCGGAGTCGGCGGTCGCCCTGCGGGTGCTGACCGACCCGCGCGGCGCTGTGCAGCCCGGGCTGGTCGACGCGCACGTCGAGCTGTTCCACGCCGACGCCGACGCCGCCGGGCTGGCCCCGCTGGTCGAGCTGCCGGACCTGGCCTTCGCGGTGGTCCGGCTCGGTGAGTCCTTCCTCTACTCCGACGTCCTCGCCGCCCGCTCGGTGGACCTGACCGTCGCGACGACCCTGGTCGACACCCTCGTGCGCGGGGCCCTGGAGCCGGTCCGCGTTCACTGAGCGACCGCCCAGTTCGTCAGACCACTCCCCCATTCGGAGGATGTGGAACATTTCCCCAAGGTGTTTCATAGGCGACGGGAAAGCGGTTACCCCGCACCCGCCCGCGGCACCCCTTTCCGTTGCCGTGCACCAGTTCTGCCGATCCGCCCGTCTGTGTCCGGGCGAGCTTTCGCCTGCCCGGGGAAAGAGAGCGATCCATGTCCGCACTCACCAGCCCGCCGACGCTGTCCGGCTTGGGTGAGAAAATTTCCCGCCGCCGTGGGTGGCGCGCCAAGGCCGCCGGTGTGGTGGTGGCCGCCCTGGCGCTGACCACCGGGTTCGCCGCGCCGGCGCCCGCCGCCGCGAACCCCTACGAGCGGGGTCCCGACCCGACCACCGCCAGCATCGAAGCCACCCGCGGCTCGTTCGCGACGAGCACCGTGACGGTGTCGCGGCTGGCCGTCTCCGGCTTCGGCGGCGGCACCATCTACTACCCGACGACCACCACCGCCGGCACGTTCGGCGCCCTCTCCATCGCGCCCGGCTTCACCGCGACCCAGTCGAGCATCGCCTGGCTGGGCCCGCGCCTGGCGTCGCAGGGCTTCGTGGTGTTCACCATCGACACGCTGACCACCAGCGACCAGCCCGACAGCCGCGGCCGGCAGCTGCTGGCCTCGCTGGACTACCTGACGCAGCAGAGCTCGGTGCGGTCGCGCATCGACAGCAGCCGGCTCGGCGTCGTCGGGCACTCCATGGGTGGCGGCGGCACCCTCGAAGCGGCGCGCTCGCGGCCGTCGCTGCAGGCCGCGGTGCCGCTGACCGGCTGGAACCTGACGAAGAACTGGTCGGCACTGCAGGTGCCGACGCTCGTCGTCGGGGCGCAATCGGACACCGTCGCGCCGGTGGCGTCGCACTCGATCCCGTTCTACACCAGCCTCCCGTCCAGTTTGGACCGCGCGTACCTGGAGCTGCGCGGGGCCAGCCACTTCGCCCCGAACTCGCCGAACACGACGATCGCGAAGTACACACTGTCGTGGCTCAAGCGGTTCATCGACAACGACACCCGCTACGAACAGTTCCTCTGCCCCATCCCGAGGACCGACCTGTCCATTTCGGACTACCGCGGCAACTGCCCGCACAACGGCTAGGACGAACGAGGGCTTCCGGGGCCGGTGCGGATCGGACAACCGCACCGGCCTCCTGGGTGTGCGGGTCGGTTGCGGGCTGCGAAGCCGGGCGGCCGAGGCCGGGGCTTGAGCCGCATGCTCCGAGCCCCGAAGCCGGACAGCCAGAGCCAACGCCCCCCACAGGCCAGTACCTGAGCCAAGCCACGGGGCCCGGCTCACCTCGTCCCTCGATCGAGCCGCGGCCCACCAATCCAGCCCGCCGCTCAGGAAGGCGCGCCGACGGTCACCACCACCTTTCCCTTGGCGTGCCCGGCTTCCTGGTAGGCGAACGCCTCACGCAGGTCGTCGAACGGGTAGCTCCGGTCGATCACCGGTGTGACCGCGCCGCGCTCCACCAGGCCCGCCAGCTCGCCGAGGGCCGACGCCTTGTCCGGGCAGGCCACAGCGTCCGCCAAAACCACGCGCCTCCTCGCCAACGGACCGGACGCCAGGGCGGCGAAGACATGCCCCGCGGGCTGCACCCACCGCCCCGCCGGGCCGCCGACGGCGACGAACGTGCCGTCGCGCGCGAGCACCCTTCGGCAGGCGAACAGCGACCGGCCGCCGGCGATGTCCAGCAGGACGTCGTAGCGGCGGCCGCTGCGTGTGAAGTCCCCCGCGCGGTAGTCGAAGACGTGGGCCGCCCCGAGTGAGCGCGCCACCTCGGCGTTGGCCGCGCTGCACACCGCATCTACCTCGGCACCCAGCGCCTTCGCCAGCTGGACGGCGAACGTGCCGACGCCGCCGGAAGCGCCGTTGACCAGCACCCGCTGCCCGGCGACGACTCCTCGCAAGGCCACCAGCGCCGTCACGGCTGCCATCGGCATCGCCGCCGCCTGCTCGTACGTGAGGTTCGCCGGCATCGGCGCCAGCAGGTCCTCGCGCACGCAGACGTACTCGGCGTGCGCACCCCGCGGCAGGAGCGCGTAGACGTCGTCGCCCGGCGCGAACCTGGTTCCGGCGGTCTCGACCCGGCCGGCCAGGTCGCACCCGAGGACGCCCACGGGTGGACGGCGCAGGCCGAAGCCCCCGGTCATCAGGCGGGCCACGTACGGCTCGCCTCTCATGAAGTGCCAGTCGTACGGGTTGACCGATGTCGCGCGCACCCGGACCAGCACCTCACCTTTACCGGGTACGGGATCCGGCACGTCCTCGAGGATCAGGCTCGAAGCCGCGCCGTACACGTGCTGGACCAGGGCTTTCATCGTCGCCTCCCGCGATTCTTACGACGTAAGTCGTACGTTGTAAGGTACGTCGTACAACGTAAGAACGTCAACCTCGCCTTACCTTGTACGATCTTGTGGGTGACGACCGACGCGCGGATGCCCCTCAGCCGCGAGCGCGTCCTGCGCGCGGCGGTCGGCCTGGCCGACGAACACGGGCTGCGGGCGCTGACGATGCGCCGTCTCGCCGAAGAGCTCGGCGCCGAAGCGATGTCGCTCTACTACCACGTGGCCAAGAAGGAAGACGTGCTCGACGGCATCGTCGACGTCGTGGCCGGCGAGATCAACGACGCCGTCGGCCGCGTCGAGCCGTCCCCGGACTGGAAGGCGGCCGTGCGGGAGCGGATCCTGGCCGCGCGGCAGGTGTTCCTCCGGCACCGCTGGGCGCCGGAACTGTTCGAGACGCGGTCGTCGACGAGCACCGAAGTCCTGCGCTACTACGACGCGCTGGTCGGGCTGATGCGCGAAGGCGGGTTCTCCTACGACCTCGTGCACCACGCGCTGCACGCCCTCGGCAGCCGCGCGCTCGGGTTCAGCCAGGAGCTGTTCGACCCGAGTGCCGGCGAGTCGGCGGACGTGCCGGTGGACCTGATCTGGCAGCTGCCGAACCTGGTGGGGATGCTCACCGAGATCGCCCACGAGGACCCGCACTCGACGCTGGGCTGGTGCGACGACCAGGCCGAGTTCGAATTCGGCCTCGACGTCATCCTCGACGGCCTGGACCGGCTGCGGGCGCAGTAGCCCACCAGGTGGGACCCGGGCGTGCGCGGGGGCAGAATCGGCACCGTGTCACGACCACTGCGGAAGCTGGGCTTCCTGACCATCGGCCTGTTCGACGCGGCCGACCCGCGCCGGGGCCACGAGTCGACGCTGGAGATCATCGAGCTGGGCGAACGGCTCGGGTTCGACAGCGCCTGGGTGCGCCACCGGCACCTGCAGTACGGCATCTCTTCGCCGGTCGCCGTGCTGGCCGCCGCCTCGCAGCGGACCAGCCGGATCGAGCTCGGCACCGCCGTGATCCCGCTCGGCTGGGAGAACCCGCTGCGGCTGGCCGAGGACCTCGCCACCGTCGACCTGCTCTCCGGTGGCCGGCTCAACCCGGGCCTCAGCGTCGGCCCGCCGATGCGCTGGGACGAAGTCAAGCACGCCCTCTATCCGGACACCGCCGACGCCGAGGACTTCTCCTACGACCGCGTGCAACGGCTGCTGGACTTCGTGCGCGGCGAGCCGGCGACGGAGTTCAGCGGCACCGCGGGCTTCGAGGTGTTCTCCGACCGGGTCCAGCCGCAGGCCCCCGGGCTCGGCGACCGCCTGTGGTACGGCGGTGCGAGCCTGCGCTCGGCGGAGTGGGCCGGCCGGCACCGGATGAACTTCCTGACCAGCAGCGTGGTCAAGGCCGAAGGCGAAAGCACCGACTTCGCCGAGATCCAGCTCTCGCACGTCCGGACGTTCCGCGAGCACCACCCCGCCGGCCGCATCTCGCAAGGCCTGGTCGTGATCCCCACCGACAGCGCGACGCCGCAGCAGCGGGCGAAGTACGAGGCCTACGCCGAAAAACGGCTGCCCCGCACCGCGGAACCCCAGGGGCCCGCGCGGATGCTGTTCTCGCCCGACTTCGTCGGCACCTCCGCGGAAATCGCCGAGCGGCTGCACGCACACAAGGCGTTCCGCGAGATCGACGAGGTGGCTTTCGCTCTGCCGTTCACCTTTGAACACGAAGACTACGTGCAGATCCTCACCGACATCGCGGAACGCCTCGGCCCGCTGCTGGGACGCTGATTACTTGTTGGTGCCCGGCGTGAGCACCTTGTCGATCACGAAGACCGTGGCGTTCTTGGTGGGGATGTTGCCGCACAGGATCTTCGCGCCGTTGATCGTCATGTTGTCGCCCGAGCC
>NZ_JBEZYY010000008.1:264-416620 GCF_040638975.1 Amycolatopsis sp. NPDC024027 | reverse complement strand
CCGGATACTTCGACCTGCGCGACATCAGGACATCCTCCCTCCAGACCACTGTCTGGAATCAAGGTGTCCGGCCCCACGGGGCAACTCCAAGTGATGCCCCTCCAATCACGTGTGATGCCCGCCCAGTCACACGTGATGCCTCTCCAGTCACACGTGATGCCCGCCCGAACACGGGAGACCCGGCGGTACTCAGGCCGCCCGGTCCCCCACCCGGCCGGCGGCGCCCAGCCGGTGCAGGATCGCGTCGTGGGCGAGGCCGTGCCAGCCGAGGCGGCGGAGCGTGCGGCCGGTCCGGCGGAAGTCCTCGCCGCCGAGCACGGACATGATCGTGATCGCCGCGTCGACCATCGGCGTGGGGACGCCCGCGCACCGCGCGAGTGCCTGCAGCGGCACCAAGGTGGAGCGGATGTCCTCGGTGAGGAACCGGTGGTCGAGGCTGGTCGGTGCGGCGATCGTCCGGTACGGCTTCACCGTCCGCAGCGCGTCGAGCAGCGTCGTCGCCGGGCAGCCGTAGTAGCGGTCGAGGACCTCGGTCATGGGAAGCAGCCGGGCGCCGTAGGCGGCCGCGACGGCGGCGAACTCGGCCTCGGTGCGTTCGAGCAGGGCGATCGTCCGCGCCGAGACGCCGTCGACGTAGAAGAGCAGTTCCTCCGCGCGGTCGATGGTGCCGAGGTTGGCCAGCGCGATCGGCACGTGCGCGACCGCGCCGAAGTCGTGCAGGCCACGTTCCACCGGGTTGCGCGCGACCTCCAGCATCGGGAACCACTCGCACAGCAGCCCGGCGCGCCGGCCGACGGCGGCCTCGGTGCTGCCGGAGATCAGGTTCCAGCCCTTGGCGCCGAGCACGGTCACCCCGCCGGTCCCGGACGGCCGTGCGGCGAACAGCGCGTCGGTCTCGACGACGTCGACGTCGGGCGCCCCGGCGGCGGCGAGCGCGTGGGCGAACTCGACACTCCCGCAGAGCTTGCCGGAGAACAGCACCACCACCTGCCCCGGACGCAGGTGCGGCGCGAGCCGGGCGGCGACCTCCGGGTAGGCGGTGGTCACGGTGGCGACCAGGACGACGGCCCGCGCACCCAGCCCGGCCGGGTCCGCGGTCACCTCCCGGAGCGGGAACCGCCCGTCGAGCACCCCGTGCGCGACGATCTCCCGGCGGCGCGCGATCTCCCCGACGGCCTCGAGATCCCGCGTGCAGAGGTGCACGGGCAGCCCTCGCGCGGCGAGGTAGGCGGCCACGGCCCGTCCCTCGCCGCCCGCCCCGACGACCCCGATCCCGTCCAGCACGCTCATTCCGCCCACTCCCGTCAGTCCGGCACGCAGTGGACAGGTCGGCACCGGGAGGCGGAAAGTTCCCACGCAAGACGAACGTGTCGTCCACCCGGGTACGCGTGTCGTCCACCCGGGTACGGCCTACCCCTGGGCCAACGCCAGCGGCACCAGCTGCTCGGCCGTGGTCAGCGACCCGTGCTGCCCGATCAGCGACGTCTCCACGGCCTCCGCGAGCCCCCGGACCATCCCGAACCGGTCCCGGGCCGCGGCGACGACGTCGCCGATGCGCGGCAGCACCCGGTCGCTCACCGTGTGCCCGAACCAGCCCTCCGCGACCGCCTCCTCGCGCGAGCGCACCCAGGCCCGCTCGCCCAGGACCTCACGCCAGGCCGCCAGGACGTCCGCGGCCGCGCCCGGCTCGGTGTAGACGTGCCGCGCGCGGACCTCGCCCCCGAACGTCCGGACGCCGGCGAGCAGCTCCGGGGCGTCTTCGAGGTCGAGCTTGTCCTCGACGGTCACCATCCCGTGGTCGGCCACCACGGCGAGCAGCGCACCGGACGGCAGACCGTCCACAAGGGACTCGACGAGCCGGTCGATCTGGCGCAGCTGCATGCGCCAGGCGGTCGAGCCGGGGCCGTAGACGTGCCCCAGCAAGTCGAGTTCGCTGTGGTAGGCGTAGCAGAACGCGCGCCCGTCCAGCACCGACAACGTCCGTGCGGCGAGGTCGCCCAGCGCGTGGACCCCGGCGTACTGCGCCCCGCTCTGGGTGGCCAGCGTCAAGGCCGTGTCGCGGAACTGGGCCGAGGAGACCACGGCCGCGTCGATGCCCGCCGCGGCGGCCCGCTCGAACGTCGTCGGCAGCGGCTGCACCTCGCGGGGCGGGAGGGCGCCACGCAGATCGCTGCCGTCTTCGTGGCTGCACCAGCGCAACGCGTTGAGCACGCCGGTGCCGGGCATCTCGAACGTGTAGCCGACCATCCCGTGCTCGCCCGACGCGAGCCCGGTGCCGATCGCGGCGACCCCGGCGGCCGTCGTCGACGGGAAGCCCACGCGCAGCGACTCGCGGGCGAGCTCGGTCAGCACCGGGGCGTCCGCGGCGTGCTCGGCGAGCAGCTCCCAGCCGAGCCCGTCGACGAGCAGCACGCCGGCGCTGCGTGCCTCCGGCAACGCCAGGACGTTCCCGCAGCCGGGCACCCCGAGCGCGGCGAGCAGGGACGGGACGACCTGGCCGAGGTGCGGGACGTCGGCGAGCGAGGGCGGCTGCACGCGCCCAGCTTCCCATCCCCGGGTGCCTCCGGCGATAATCACGGCATGCCGACCTACGCCTACCGCTGCCGCGAGTGCACCGAGACGTTCGAGCTCCTGCGCCCGATGAGCGAATCCGGCGCGCCGGCGACCTGCCCGGAGGGCCACGCCGACACCGTCAAGCTGCTCACCACGGTCGCCCTCACCGGGGCCGCGAGCGGTTCCGCGGCCCCGGCCGGCGGTGGCGGCTGCTGTGGTGGCGGCTGCTGCGGCTGACCAGGCTCAGCCGGCCTTCAGCGCCTGCTCCAGGTCGGCCCACAGATCTTCGACGTCCTCGAGGCCGACGGACATCCGGATCAGCTGGTCGGACACACCGGCACCGTGCCGATCACCCTCGTCGACGATCCGGTGGCTGATGGAGCCCGGGTGCTGGATCAGCGTGTCGACGCTGCCGAGGCTGACCGCCGGCGTGATCAGCCGGACCGCCCCGATCAGGGCGTGCGGGTCGCCGTCGACCTCGAACGCCACCAGCGGGCCGCCGATCCGCGGGTAGTGGACGGCGGTCACGGCCGGGTGCTCGCCGAGCCGTGACACCAGCGTCGCCGCGGTCGCGGACGCGGCGTTGACGCGCAGCGGCAGCGTGGAAAGCCCGCGCAGCAACAGGTATCCGGCGAGCGGGTGCAGCACGCCTCCGGTCGCGAAGCGGATCTGGCGCAGCCGCGCGGCTTCCGGCGCGTCGCACGCGACGATCCCGCCCATCACGTCGCCGTGGCCGCCGAGGAACTTCGTCGCGCTGTGCAGCACCATCCGGGCTCCGTGCAGGCCGGGTCGCTGCAGGACCGGGGTGGCGAACGTGTTGTCCACCAGGAGGGGCACCTCGCCACAGGCCCGGGCCAGCTCGGCGATGTCCGCCTCGGCCAGGGTCGGGTTCGCCGGCGTCTCGACGAACACCAGGCCGGTGTCCGGCCGCAGCGCGGCGGTGACGGCGCCGGGTGCGGCCCAGGTGACGTCCGTGCCGAGCAGGCCGGACTCGAGCAGGTGGTCGCTGCAGCCGTACAGCGGGCGCACGGCGACGACGTGCCGCTTCCCTTGCGCCACCGCGGAAAGCAGGCAGGCCGAGACGGCGGCCATGCCGCTGGCGAACGCGACGCCGTGGTCGAAGCCTTCGAGCTCGGCGAGCGCGCGCTCGAACCGTTCGACGGTCGGGTTGCCCACCCGGCCGTAGATCGGCGGGCCGTCGAGTTCGGCGCCGGCGGCGAACGCGTCGATCCGGGCGGCTTCGGCGGCACTGTCGCGGGACGGGTAGGTCGTGGACAGGTCGAGCGGAGCGGCGTGCACGCCGAGGTCCGTGAGATCGTCACGGCCGGCGTGGACGGCCCGCGTGCGCAGCGAGGAAGTCATGCGAGCATGGTCGAGCTTTCACCGGACCAGGAGCAACACTCTCGGATATCATTCGGCGATGTCCGCTTCCGTCGAACTGAGTCCGGTCGATCTCGAAATCCTGCGCCTGCTGCAGAACGATGCCCGGATCACCAACAAGGACCTGGCGGCCGCGGTCGGCATCGCCCCGTCGACGTGCCTGGACCGGGTGGCCCGGCTGCGGGACACCGGCGTGATCACCGGCCAGCACGCGTCGGTCGACGCGGCGAAGCTCGGGCGGCCGCTGGAGGCGTTCCTGTTCGTCCAGGTCCGCCCGCACCGGCGGCCGCTGGTGGACCCGTTCATCGAGCACCTGCTCTCCCTGCCGGAGGTGCGGGCGGTCTACCACCTGACCGGGCCGGACGACTTCCTCGCGCACGTCGCGACCAGCTCCGCCGGGGAGCTGCAGCGGCTGGTCCTCGACGAGCTGACCGCGCGGGACGAGGTCGCCCGCGTCCACACCAACCTGGTGTTCCAGCACTGGAGCGGCGGTCCGCTGCTGCCGCCGGACGCCTGATGTCAGAGGGTCTCGAGCCAGCGGCGGGTCTCGCGCGGGGACGTCAGCCGCACGACGGCCGGGCCGGGCGACTCGACGGCCCACGCGCGGATGCGGGCCCGCTTGCGCGCGAACGACCTGAAGTGCCAGCGGATGATCGAGTCGGCGGAGAACACCTGGCGCAACGACTCGACGTTCCCGTTGCAGATGCGCTTGCGCGTCACCGTTCGCACCAGCGTCCGGCGCACCAGGCGGCCCAGCGAAAGCCAGCGCGGGTAGTCGAGGCCCACGATCAGCTGCGTGCGGGGCAGGACGAGGTCCTGCCACGAGCTGTAGACGGCGTCGAGGACCCAGCGCTCCTGCGCACACACCTCGGCGATCCGGCGGCGCTGTTCCTCGTCGGGGGTGCCGACCCAGCCCGGCTGCCAGGTGATGTCGTCCGCGGCGTGGTAGGGCAGGCCGGTCCGCTCGGCGATCCGGGCCGCGAGCGTCGACTTGCCCGAGCCCGTCACGCCGACGACGACGATGCGGTCAGGCACCGAGGTCACGGGCGGGCTCCCGCGGTCCGCGGTAGGGCTGCGTCTGGCTGTAGACGAGGTTCGTGGTCGTGCTGCCGAACTGGGCCAGCTCGTCCACCGTCTGCTCGAGGTGGGCCATGGAGGCCGCGGCGATCTTGAGCGTGTAGCAGTCGTCGCCGGTGGTGCGCAGGCACTCGAGGATCTCGAAGCGCTCGCCGAGCAGCTTGTGCAGCGGCTCGTGCCGGCTGCCCGGGTACTTGAGCCGGACCACGGCGAGCACCGGGTAGCCGACCTTGCCGAGGTCGATTTCCGCGCGGTAGCCGCTGATCACGCCGGCGGTCTCGAGCCGCCGGAGCCGTTCGGTCGCCGCGGACGCGCTCAGGTTCACCCGGCGGCCGAGCTCGGTGAGGGGCAGCCGGGCGTCGCGCTGGAGCTCGGCCAGGATGGCCCAGTCCGTCGCATCGAGACTCTCGGTCATCCGCCGAACATACCGTGGGATCCACGGCGGAACGGGCCGAACGCCGTGAGCGATCCCTTCCGGTCCGGGCTCGTCCGCCGATAGCCTTCTGCGGTGAAGATCGGCGTGAACGTCCCCAATTTCGGACCCGGCACGGACCCGGGCGTCCTGCGCGCCTGGGCGCAGACGGTGGAGGGGCTGGGCTACGACCTGCTGATGGTGTCCGACCACGTCGCCATCACCCCGGACGTCGCCGGGCAGTACCCGGCGCCGTTCTACGAGCCGTTCACGACGTTGTCCTGGCTGGCCGGGGTCACGCAGCGGGTGCGGCTGGGCACCACCGTGCTGGTGGTGCCGTACCGGCATCCGCTGCTGGTGGCGCGGATGGCGGCGAACCTCGGCGAGCTGAGCGGCGGCCGGCTCGTGCTCGG
This sequence comes from Amycolatopsis sp. NPDC024027, assembly GCF_040638975.1. Classification (NCBI taxonomy): domain Bacteria; kingdom Bacillati; phylum Actinomycetota; class Actinomycetes; order Pseudonocardiales; family Pseudonocardiaceae; genus Amycolatopsis; species Amycolatopsis sp. NPDC024027. The sequence continues at coordinate 410,785 of NZ_JBEZYY010000008.1, read as the reverse complement.
GGCCGGCATCGGCTGGGCGAAGCAGGAGTTCGACGCGCTGGGCGTGCCGTTCGAGCAGCGGGGCAAGCTCACCAGCGAGTACCTGCGGACGATCCGCGCGGCGTGGGCCGAGCGCGACGACTACCGCGTGGATCCGATCCCGCTGTGGCTGGGCGGGCACAGCGACGCCGGGCTGCGCCGGGCGGTGGAGCTCGGCGACGCATGGCACCCGCTGCGGCTGACGATGGCCGGGTTCCGGGAAACGCTGGGACGCCTGGAAAGGCTGGCCGGCGACCGGCCGCTGCCCGCGTTCGCGCCGCGGATCCTGTTGCGCGTCACGGCGGCGCCGGTGACCGGGCCGGAGCGGCGAGCCGGCGAAGGCACGCTCGAGCAGGTCATCGACGATCTGGCGCAGTTGCGGGCAATGGGGGCGGAGACCGTCGTGCTCGACCCGTTCGACTCGGACCCGGCCGAAACGCTGCGCCCGGAGGGGGCGTGGCGAGACCTCGCGGCGGTGGCCGCGTCCTGGAGGGAGAACCTGTGAAGGACACCGAAGAAGCCTTGCTGCGGCGGGCGATCGAGCTCGCCCGCGAGGCGCGCGAAGAACACGGCAACCCGCCGTTCGGCTCCTTGCTGGCCGACGCCGACGGCAAGATCCTGGCCGAAGACCGCAACACCTCGCTGACCGACAACGACATCACGGCCCACCCGGAACTGAAGCTGGCCCGCTGGGCGGCGCAGAACCTGGACCCGGAAACCGCGGCGGCCACGACGATGTTCACCAGCACGCAGCCGTGCGGGATGTGCACCGGCGCGATCGAACGGTCCGGGCTCGGCCGCGTCGTCTACGCGTTGTCGACGGAGCAGTTCCTCACGCTGCGCCCGCCGGTCACCTGGGGGTACGAGCTGGAGGGGCCGGCGCTGTTCGACGAGGCCCGGGTGCCGGTCGAGGGCTACTACCGGTGACGAGCTACCAGGTGCGCCCGGTGGCGCGCATCGAGTCGCCCCTGACGGACCGCTCGACGGCTCCGAAGCAGGGCGACGAGGGCGCGCCGCCGTCCCGGGTGGTGTTCGCCCCGGAGTTCACCCCGGCGGCGGCCGACCTCCGGCCGGGCGACCGCCTGGTCCTCCTGACGTGGCTGCACGAGGCGGACCGCGACGTCCAGGCCGTCCACCCCCGCGGCGACCGGGACCGGCCGAGCACCGGCGTGTTCTCCACGCGCTCGCCGGACCGCCCGAACCCGATCGGCCTCCACACGGTCACGGTGACGGCGGTCGAGGGAGCCACGGTTACGGTCACGGGCTCGGAAGCCATCGACGGCACCCCGGTGCTCGACGTGAAACCGGTCCTCGGCGAGGTGGCCGAGCGCTGACCCGGACGATCACGGTCCGGGCAACGGGGTAACGGCCATCGTCGACCCGGCGACCTCCTCCGTGCGATCGGAGCAACGCCCGCGCCGGTTCGCCGGGCGCACCGGCCGTCACCGCCGGGCCGGCATTCGACCTCTGCGGCACGTTCACTGATCAGTAGTCCTTGAAGCCCTTCCCGGTCTTCCGGCCCAGCCGCCCGGCCGTCACTAGGTGCTCCAGCAGCGGCGCCGGCGCGAAACCCTCCTCGCGGAACTCGTTGTACAGCGTCCGCTGGATCGCCAAAGACACGTCCAGCCCGACGACGTCCAGCAGCTCGAACGGGCCCATCGGCAGGCCGCAGCCGACCTTCATGGCCGTGTCGATGTCGTCCGCGGCCGCGTAGTGCGCCTCCAGCATCTTCACCGCGTCGTTGAGGTACGGGAACAGCAACGCGTTGACGATGAAGCCCGCGCGGTCGCCGCAGTGCACCGCGTGCTTGCCCACCGTGGCGCAGATCGCGCTCGCCGTCGCCACCACGTCCGGGGCCGTCGCGATCGTCGACACCACTTCGACCAGCTTCATCACCGGGGCCGGGTTGAAGAAGTGGAGGCCGACCACGTCGGACGGCCGGGACGTCGAGGCGGCGCACTCGATCACCGGCAGCGATGACGTCGTCGTCGCCAGGACCGCACCGGGGCGGACCACTTCGTCCAGCGCCGCGAACACCGCCTGCTTGACCGGCAGCTCCTCGGCCACCGCCTCGACGACCAGGTCGACGTCGGCCAGGGCCTCGAAGTCGGTCACCGGGGTGATCCGGGCCAGCGCCGACGCAGCGTCCTCTTCGGACAGTTTGCCCTTGACCACGGCCTTGTCGAGCGACTTCTTGACCCGAGCCACCGACGCCTGCGCCTTCTCCAGGCTCCGGGCGCGCAGCACGACGTCGAGGCCGCGCTTGGCGAACACCTCCGCGATGCCGGTCGCCATCGTGCCGGTGCCGACCACGCCGACCCGCGCCACCGGGCGCGGCGGCACACCGTCCACCGTGGACACGACACCGGAGGAGACCACGTTGGGCGAGTCCGGGGCGTCGTAGGTGTAGAAGCCCCGGCCGGTCTTGCGGCCCAGCAGACCCGCCGTGATCATCTGCTTGAGCAGCGGCGCGGGCGCGTGCAGGCGGTTGCGGGACTGGTGGTACATCGTGTCGAGGATTTCGTTCGCGGTGTCCAGCCCGATCAGGTCGAGCAGCGCGAGCGGGCCCATCGGGTAGCCACAGCCGAAGCGCATCGCCGCGTCGAGGTCCTCGCGGGTGGCGTAGCGCTGCTCGTACATCCGCACGGCGTGGTTGAGGTAGCCGAACAGCAGCGCGTTGGCGATGAACCCGGCGCGGTCGCCGATCACCACCGGCACCTTGCCGAGCCGCTCGGCGAACTCGACCACTTCGGCGACCACGTCCGGCTCGGTCACCACCGTCTTGACGATCTCGACGAGCTTCAGCACCGGTGCCGGGTTGAAGAAGTGCATGCCGACGACCTTGCCGGGCCGCGCGGTGTGCACGCTGATCTCGGTGATCGACAGCGACGACGTGTTGGACGCGAAGACCACCTCCGGCCGGGTGATCTTGTCCAGCTCGGCGAAGACCTCGGCCTTCAGCTCGAGGCTCTCCGGGATCGCCTCGATCACCAGGTCCACTTCGGACAGATCCGACAGCGACGTGCTGTACCGGATCCGGCCCAGCAGCGCCGCCCGCCCGGGCGCGTCCAGCTTGCCGCCGGAGAGCGCCCGTTCGGTGGAGTGCTCGAGGTGGCCGCGGCCACGCTCGGCACCCGCCTCGTCGAGCTCGACCGTGACGACGTCGAGCCCGCTGCGCGCGAGCACTTCGGCGATACCGGCCCCCATGGTGCCCAGGCCGACCACACCGACCGTCGAGATGTCCCGCGCCATCGAGGCCTCCAGAGATGTTACTCGCTGGTAATTGCCCCGACTCTCCCACACGGAACCGCCGGAAGCCCAGACGGAATCGAGTCAGTACCGCTCAAGTCACCCGGCCGAGCGCCCGGCTTCACTCGCCGAAATTGCCGTCCACCAGCTCTTTCGCCTTCTCCAGCGCGGCGGAGGCCTGCGGCCCGCGCGCCCGTACGCGGATCCGGTCGCCTTGGCGCGCGCCGAGCGACATCAGGGCCAGGACGCTGTGGCCGTCGGCCTCCTGGTCGCCGAGCCGCACGATCACCTCGGCGTCGAACGCGCTGAGCGTGCGCACGAGCACCGCGGCGGGCCGGGCGTGCAACCCGACCTCGTTGTGCAGCTCCAGCTCGATTTCGGCGGCGTCGGCCGGAGCCTCGGCCGGCGCCAGGTCCTCGGGGAGGCCGGCCGACGCGGCGGCCTCGGCCACCGCCTTGCCGCCCTGCCCCGCCTGCGCGGCGACCGCCGCCGCGATCGCGCCCTCGACCAGCGGCCCGTCCGCGACGATCGCGGCCGAGGGGTCGGCCAGCGATTCGACGGCGAGCTCGGCCGTCATCTGCGCGCTGCCCAGGTCGTAGAGCAGCACGACGCCGTCGCCGGAGTCGGCGCGCTGAGTGGCGGCGACGACCTCGTCGTAGTCCGTGCCGATCGAGCCGTCGGAGAGGCCGCCGGCGGGAATGATGGTGACGTCCGGGGCCATCTGGGCGGCCAGCTCGGCCAGGCCTTCGGCGAGCTTCGCACTGTGCGACACGAGCACGATTCCCACGCTCACCGGGCGGCCTCCGCGAACGCGCGCAGCAGCAGCGCCGACGACTGGGCGCCGGGGTCGAGGTGCCCGACCGCGCGCTCGCCGAGGTAGGACGCCCGGCCCTTGCGCGGCACCAGGTCCACTGTGGACTCGGCACCGGTGTCGGCCGCGTCGGCCGCCGCGGTCAGCACCGCGGCGACGTCCGCGCCGTCCCCGGCCGCCTTCTCCGCAGCCGCGACCGCGGGGATCAGGGCGTCGACCATGGTCGCGTCGCCGCCCACGGCCTTGCCGCGGGCCTGGACGCCTTCGAGGCCCGCCCGCAGCGCGTCGAGCAGCGCCGGGACGTCGAGCTCGGCGGCCGGGCCCAGCTTGGCCGAGGCACGCAGGAAAGCCGTGCCGTACAACGGGCCCGCGGCTCCGCCGACCTTGGAGATCAGCGTCGTCGCGACGAGCTTCAGCACCCCGGCGGGGGTGTCGGGCACAGCGGAATCGAGCGCCGCGACGACGGCCGTGAAGCCGCGGTTCAGGTTCTCGCCGTGGTCGCCGTCGCCGATCGCGCGGTCGAGGTCGATCAGTTCCCCGCGGTGCTCGGCGACCACCGCCGCGGCGGCGCGAACGGCCGCCGCGACCCCCTCGGCCGTGCAGGCCATCAGAGCCCCCACCGCAGGGCCGCGGTGTTGACCGGGGCGTCCCAGAGCTCGGTCAGTTCGTCGTCCAGTTTGAGCAACGTCAGGCTCATCCCCTGCATCTCGAGGCTGGTGATGTACGGGCCGACCAGCCGGCGTTCGACCACGATCCCACGCTCGGCCAGCAGCCGCTCGGCGATGCCGTGGGCCAGGTAGAGCTCGACGAGCGGGGTGCCGCCCATCGAGTTGGTGAACAGCAGCACGCGGTCGCCGGAGGCGAACGGCAGGTCCGAAACGACCGCCTCGACCAGCCGCGCCACCAGCTCGTCGGCCGGCTCGGCCGGAATCCGCTCGCGGCCGGGCTCGCCGTGGATGCCGATGCCGAACTCGAACTCGTTGTCGTCGAGGTCGAAGCTGGGGGTGCCGGCGTGCGGCACGGTCGGCGCGGTGAGCGCGACGCCGATCGACCGGACCTGGCCGATCACCTTCTGCGCCAGCGCGGTGACGGCGTCGAGCGAGTCGCCGCGCTCGGCGGCGGCGCCGGTGATCTTCTCCAGCAGCACGGTGCCGCCGACCCCACGGCGGCCCGCGGTGTACGTCGAGTCCTTGACCGCGACGTCGTCGTCGATCACGACGCTGCGCACCTCGAGGCCCTCGGCGGCGGCGAGCTCGGCGGCCGTCTCGAAGTTCAGCACGTCGCCGGTGTAGTTCTTCACGATGAGCAGCGCGCCCGCTTCGCCGGTGGTCGCGGTGACCGCGGCCTGCACCGCGTCCGGCGTCGGCGAGGTGAACACCGCGCCGGGGACCGCGGCGGCGAGCATGCCGTGGCCGACGAAGCCGCCGTGCAGCGGTTCGTGCCCGGACCCGCCACCGGAGATGACGGCGACCTTGCCCGCGACCGGCGCGTCGGCTCTGATCACGACGTCCGGGTCGTACTGGACGCGGAGGATGTCGGCGTGCGCGGCGGCGAGCCCCCGCAGCGACTCGGCGACCACGTTCGCCGGATCGTTGATGATCTTCTTCACGGCAGCCTCCGGCACATCGGCGGGTGGGGTGCCCCCTTCCTACCTCTCCGCGCGGCGCGCCGCCAGATCAGGGGCGGGGGAGCTTGGTGACCACGTTCTTCGCGACGGCCACCGCCTTGCCGCACGGATCGCTGTCGTTGTCGTCATAGCCCTGGTAGTCCACCTGGGCCAGTTCGACGTCGTCGCCCTGCCACGGCCGGTGCTGCCACTCGACCTTGCAGCGGGCCGAACCGCCGGTCGCCTGCTTCTGGAAGCCGGTCACGCCGTTGCCGAGGTCCACCTTGGAGTAACCGTCGCCGACGAGCGGCGGCAGGCCGGGCCGGAACCCGACCGTCACCGACGGGCCCCGGTCCCGCCACTCGCAGGAGTGCAGGCCCGAGGGGGCGGGCTTCGCCGCCGTCACGACGGCGGTCACCGCCGCGGTGTCGGCCATCGCGCACGGATCGGCGGTCAGCACCGTGCCCGCGGGCGTCGAGTACTTCTCCGGCGAGTTGTGCAGCTTCTGGACGACGGAGTCGGCGAACGCCTGCCCGGGACGGCAGGGATCACCGGCGTAGGTGACCGACACCGCGAGCGCCACGTCCGGGTTCAGCGCCGTCATCGCCGCGACGGTGCAGTCGGTGTCTCCGGTCTTGTTCACGCGCAGCGGCAGCCCGCCGACCACCCCGGCCGTCTTGTCGGCCCGCGGCACCACCGTGCTGCCGATCTCGAGCTCGAACCGGATCTCCTTGCCGCCCGGGTCCTTCACCTTGTTGCTGCAGGTGTCGAAGGCGATGGACGACGGCGACGGGTCGTTCTCGACCGTGCCGAGGCCCCGGGCGCCGAGGGCGGCCTTCGTCAGGAACTGGCACGGCTGGATCGTGCGGAGCACATCCGTCGCCACGGCGGCATCGGTGATCGGGCCGTCGGCGACCTGGCCGGAGCCGGCCGCGGCGGGCACCGTCGTCCGGGCGAAGTTGGACTTGCCGAGGTCCTGGCCGCACGCCGTCAGCGGCAGCGCGAGCGCGGTGACCAGCAGGAACAGCTTCGGGAGACGGGAGCGCCGAACGTCAGGGAGCACGCGAAGCACGGTAGCGGCACCCTCGCGCCACTGTCCGGACAACCCGGCTATTCGCCCGCCGCCGTCGGTGTGTCGCCGGTCTCGGTCTCGGTCTCCGCCGGCACGACGAGCGGCCGGACCAGGGCCCAGGTGACGAACAGCGCGGCGACCACCAGCATGCCGAGCCCGGCCCACAGGTTGATGTTGACGTCGGCGGCCTTCTTGATCTCCTCGTCGGAGGTGAAGCCGATCCCCATGACGGTGAGGATGACGCCGTAGACGCCGATCAGCAGGGCGATGATCAGCCGGATGTCGAAGGCGCCGGCCTTGTGTGCGCGCGGCTGCGACTCGGTAGCCATTCCGACCTCCTAGAAGATGATGTTGAGGGCGATGGTCAGGACGAGCACGATGCCGGCGAGCAGGCCCGGCTTGCGGTACCAGCCCGCGTTCTCGCCGGTCGCGTCGTGCTGGCGCGTCTCCTTCGGCGTGAGCGAGTAGACGAGGCCGACGAGTTCCTCGTCCGGCTTCGGCTTGGTGGCCAGCGAGACGACGACGCTCACCACGATGTCGACCACGAAGGCGACACCGGCGGCCACGAAGCTGGTGCCCTGGCCCTCCAGGCCGATCACCCCGGCCTGCGACAGGCCCCAGATCGTGATGGCGGACGCCGTGCCCAGCACCAGGCCGCTCCAGCCGGCGTGCGGGGTCATCCGCTTCCAGAACATGCCCAGGATGAACGTCGCGAACAACGGCGCGTTGAAGAAGGAGAACAGGTCCTGCAGGTAGTTCAGGATGTTGCCGGAGTTCGACGCGATGAAGGCGGTGCCGATCGCGAGGATCGTGCCGGCCGACGTCACGATGCGGCCCAGGTTCAGGTAGTAGTGGTCCGGCTTGTCCTTCTTCACGTACGTCTGCCAGATGTCGTACGTGAAGACCGTGTTGAACGAGCTGAGGTTCGCGGCCATGCCGGCCATGAACGAGGCCAGCAGACCGGCGATCGCGATGCCGAGCATGCCGTTCGGGAGCAGGTCGCGCATCAGCAGCAGGAGCGCGTTGTTGAACGTGACGCCGCTTTCCGCGGTGCCGCCGTCCAGCAGGACCTGCTTGTCCTTGACGTACTCGGACACGGTGACCGCGGCGATCATGCCGGGGATGATCACGATGAACGGGACGAACATCTTCGGGAACGCGCCGATGATCGGGGTCCGCCGCGCGGCGGACATGCTCTTCGACGCCATCGCGCGCTGGACCTCGACGAAGTTCGTCGTCCAATAGCCGAAGGAGAGCACGAACCCGAGACCGAAGACGATGCCCAGCACCGAAAGCAGGCTGTTGCCGAAGCCGGTCAGGTTGTCACCGGGCCACGAGTGCAGCTGAGCGGTGCCGCCCGGGCTGTTGGTCACCTTGTCGACCAGGCCCTGCCAGCCGCCGACCTTGACCAGGCCGATGATCGTCAGCGGGACCAGCGCGATGACGATGACGAAGAACTGCAGGACCTCGTTGTAGATGGCGGCGGAGAGGCCGCCGAGCGCGGTGTAGGAGAGCACGATCGCGGCGGCGACGATGATCGACACCCACAGCGGCCAGCCCAGCAGCAGGTTGACCACGCTGGCCAGCAGGAAGAGGTTCGCGCCCGCGATGAGGATCTGGGCCGCGGCGAAGCTGACGCCGTTGACCAGGTGGGCCGGCTTGCCGAAGCGCCGTCGCATGAACTCGGGGACGCTGCGGACCTTGGAGCCGTAGTAGAAGGGCATCATCACGATGCCGAGGAACAGCATCGCCGGGATGGCGCCGATCCAGAAGTAGTGGACGGTCGGCAGGCCGTACTGGGCGCCGTTGGCCGACATGCCCATGACCTCGACCGCGCCGAGGTTCGCCGAGATGAACGCCAAGCCGGTGACCCAGGCCGGCAGGGAGCGGCCCGACAGGAAGAAGTCGAGGCTGCTCGACACCTGCCGCCGCGCCAGGTACCCGATGCCGAGCACGAGCACGAAGTAGAACGCCAACTCGATGTAGTCGATCGCGCTCGCGTCGAGTCGCAGGTTCGCATCGGCTAAGACGAGCACCCGACCCACCTCCGGCAGTACTGTTTTCAACAGGACAAGTCAGACAGGACAACAACCGACAGGAATCACCACCACCCTGTCGGATCCGGACAGTACTGCATGGATTCAGGCTCGGCACGCTGACGTGTCCACAAAGGCCGGAGGGCGCGCCTCCCCCGGTCACCACCAGGGGAAACGCGCCCTCGTTCTCGCGCCGCGGGAGCGGCCGGCATCACCGATCGGTCGGTACCGCGATCTCGCCGTCCTCCTCGATCAGCTTGGCGAGCACCGCGTCGGGCAGGTAGGTCCGGTGCGGGAAGCCCGGCCCCCAGGAATTGAGCAGCGGCACGGCGCCGAGCTCGTCGGCACGCGGGTTGGCGAGCACGGCGTGCACGTCGTCGACCGACTTGGCCCAGCGGAACGCCTTGAGGCCCTGCTTGGCTTCGGGGGTGTACTGCTCCCGGACGTGCCAGTCGTCGCCCGCGTAGGACTCGTCCCACAGGACGTGCCCGGTGTCCTTGAGCACCTCGGCGGCGGCCCGGACCGACGTGCCGTTCTCGTCACCGGGGTTGGTCTCGGGCCACTCGTCGCGCTTCTTGGCCGAGTCCCAGAGCCAGCGGGCCGCGTACTCGCTGCCGTTGAAGATCGACATGCACCGCGACCAGCCAAAGCCGACGCAGGCACCTTCGTGGCCCTGGTCGTAGAACGCGTACCAGGCGTCGGTGTCCGGGGTGCCGCCCGGCTCGAGGCACACGCAGTGGCCGCCGCGGATGTGGCCGAGTTTCTTGACGCCGGCCTTCGCGATGAAGAACTCGCCGGACTTCTCGTCCTGTTCCGGCGTGTCGAAGGCCGAGTACCAGTTGACGCCGATCACGACCGGCGACCGGGTGGGCCGGTCTTCGTCGGCCAGCGCGCCGAGCGGATACCTTTCCACGTGCCGCCAGTCGTCCGGAATGAACCGGCCCAGCCGCGGGTCGGCCGGATCGGAACCGAGTGGGCGATAACGCATGACTTCCTCCTCCGTGCAGGCAAGAATGCGCGCACGTCGGCCGGATGACATGCGCACCACGAGCTCGAAGGCGGACTGAAACGTTGGCACGACGAAGAAAGACGGCCGAGCGCACCACCCTCCGGCCACGCCGGACGCACCGGCGGAACCCCTCGAATCGAGTGTCGCACGACCCCGGCGAATAGGATCCCGAACTCACCCGAACAGCGCATAAATAGCGATAAAAAATTATCTCCCCACTGCGCGCCGGCCTATCGGGTTAACGATTTCCTGGCGGAGTAACAATCAGCGGATGAGATACGTCGATTTCGGCATCGATTCGGTATCGCCACCGAGACCACCCCTTCGGGCAGCTGAGGGGTCAGTTTTTCAACGACCCGCGATCAGCCGGCCACCCACCGGCCGGCGCTGCCGAGGCCGATCGAGCAGCCCACTTCGATAGCCGCCGGGGCAGGGCTTCGCCGACCAGGCTCACCCAGTCCAGTGCCCCGCCTCGGGGACGAGAACCGGCCAGGGTGAACAACTCCTCGTTCTTCCGGCCCGATCTGCTCCAGCCGCACGGCAACGCAGCGGCCACCGAGCGCGGGGGCGGCCCGGACCACGGATACGGGTAAACCCGAGCTGACGGGTGTCGATTTCCAACACGTGGCCACCACCTCGTGCTTCGGTCGTCTTCAGCTCCGACGCCGGCGTCTTGCCCGACGGGGAGGCGGCGAGCCGGGGCAACTCGGTCAGGACATCCGGCGGCCTGCGGGACCGGTCAGTCCGCTACCCGCCGGAACCGCGGAACCCGGCCGGCCGGTGTCTCGACGGTCTCGGTGAACATCGCGGCCGGGCGGACCCACAGCCCGCGCTCGCCGTACAGGGCCCGGTACACCACGAGTTCCTCTTCGGTCTCGCTGTGCCGGGCCACGCCGAGCACCTCGTACTCGCCGCCCTTGTAGTGGACGTACCGGCCCGGCTCCACGTCAGACACGTCGAACACGTCGGACACGTCAGAACAGCCGGAACTCGTCGGACTCGATGCCGCGGAGTTCGTCGTAGTCCAGGGTCAAGCAGCGGATGCCGCGGTCCTCGGCCAGCGTGCGGGCCTGCGGCTTGATGATCTGCGCCGCGAAGACGCCCTGCACCGGCGCCAGGAGCGGGTCGCGGTTGAGCAGTTCCAGATAGCGCGTCAGCTGCTCGACGCCGTCGATTTCGCCGCGGCGCTTGATCTCGACCGCCACCGACTTGCCGTCGGCGTCGCGGGCCATGATGTCGACCGGGCCGATCGCCGTGGGGAATTCGCGGCGGACCAGCGTGTAGCCGTCGCCGAGGGTCTTGATGTGCTCGGCCAGCAGTTCCTGCAGGTGCGCCTCGACGCCGTCCTTTTGCAGGCCCGGTTCGACGCCCAGGGCCTGCGAGTAGTCGTGGAAGACCTCTTCGATCGAGATCACCAGTTTCTCGCCCTGCTTGTTTTCGACGATCCAGAGCTTGCCGTCCTCGATCAGCCAGCACGGCGGGCTCATCCAGTTCAACGGCTTGTACGCACGGTCGTCGGAGTGCACCGACACCGAGCCGTCGGACTTGACGAGCAGCAGGCGGGTGGCCATCGGCAGGTGGGCGGTAAGGCGGCCGGCGTAGTCGACCTGGCACCGCGCGATCACGAGACGCACTCGAGGAGGGTAGGACAGGGTCGGTGATACTGGGCGCGTGGACCCCATTCAGCGTGTCGCGTCCCGCGAGGTGTACCGGAACAACTGGATGACGGTGCGGGAGGACGAGATCCGCCGCCCCGACGGCTCGCCGGGCATCTACGGCGTGATCGACAAACCCACCTACGCACTGGTCATCGCCCAGGACGGCGACCGGTTCCGGCTGGTCGAGCAGTTCCGCTACCCGCTCGGCGAGCGGCGCTGGGAGTTCCCCCAGGGCACCGCACCGGACCTGGCGGACGTGCCGCCGGCCGAGCTCGCCGCGCGGGAGCTGCGCGAGGAGACCGGGCTGAGCGCCGGCTCGATGGTCCTGCTCGGCCGGCTCGACGTCGCCGCCGGCATGAGCAGCCAGCGCGGCTGGGTGTTCCTCGCCACGGACCTCACTGAAGGCGAGCCGGAGCGCGAGCACGAGGAGCAGGACATGCGCAGCGCGTGGTTCGCGCGCGCGGACATCGAAAAGATGATCCTCGCGGGCGACATCACCGACGCGCAGTCGATCGCCGCGTGGGCGCAGCTCATGCTGGCCGAGCGGCACCGGCCCTGAGCATCCCGCGGATCACCAGGTGGTGGAACGGCTTGATCAGCGCGAAGTAGGCCGGGCCGACGCGGTTGTGGAAGTGCACGATCGTGCCGAGCCGGAAGCCGCGCGGCACCGCCTCGAAGGTCAGGTACCCGGTCAGGTGGCTGTCGTCCACGCCGGCCACCAGGTACCGCTCCGGATCGCCGGACCGGACGGTGAAGAAGGCGACCCGGTCGCCGGGCGCGAAGCCGACGTCCTCGGGCCGGAGCCGGCCGGTGCGCGGGACGGACGCGGTGTCCAGCCGCAACGCCTTGGCGAGCACGTACCGGACCCCGAACAGGGCCTTCACCCAGGGCGGCGACCAGCCGAAGACACCCGCGACGAACTCGCGCAGGCTGTTCTCGCTCTCGATCTCCTTGAACTCGACGTAATCGGCGCCATCGACGTACGGCTCGGTCATTTCCGTCTCCCCAGTACGAGTTCCAGTGCGTCCTTGAGCTGCCGGCCGGTCAGCGGCGGCACGACCTGCCCCGCCCCGACGACCACCAGGTACAGCGCCCGCGCGAGGCCGGCGTCGCCGCTGATCTCGGTCAGGTAGGCCACGCGGGTCGAGTCCACGCGCTCCTGGACCGCCCGGGCTTCGGCGTCCTGCAGGGCCCACGCCCGGACGGCGATCTCCAGCTCCGGCCCGGGCCCCGGCGCGAGGACGAGTTTCAGCAAGGCGCCCAGCCGGTCGCCCTCCGCCGCTTCGGCCTGCGCCACGAACCGCGTGGTGCGTTCGGCCTCGAAGTGCTCCAGCAGCGCGGTGCGGTAGCCGGTCATGCCCTTGAAGTGGTGGTAGAAGGAGCCTTTCGACAGCCCGAGCCGCTCGGTGAGCCGCTCGATGGTCACCGAAGGCGCGCCCTGCTCCGCCAGCAGCACCAGTCCCGCGTCCAGCCAATCCCGTTTGCCCGCCATGGCCATACCATACCGTATGGTACGGCCCTCGAGCACGAAGAAACCCGGCCGGAGCCGGGAGGGTTCAGTCGGGCCAGGAGGGCTTGCGCTTCTCGAGGAACGCCGCCATGCCTTCACGGGCGCCGGGCAGCTGCGACGCCGCCGCCATGACCTCCAGCGCGATCGCGTACGCGTCGACCTCGGGCCGGTCGAGCTGGGCGTACAGCGTCACCTTGCCCATCGTCTTGCTGGCGCGGCTGCCGCGCGTCGCCCGCGCCAGCAGGTCCCCGACGGCGTCGTCGAGGTGGTCGTCGGGCACCACCCGGTTGACCAGGCCCCAGTCGAGCGCGGTCGCCGCGTCGATGACGTCGCCGGTCAGCGCCAGCTCCATCAGCCGCTTGCGGCCGATGGCGCGCGCCACCGGCACCGCCGGCGTGTGGCAGAACCAGCCGCCCTTGCCGCCCGGCAGCGCGAAGCCCGCCGACTCGGCGGCCACGGCCAGGTCGCACGACGCCACGAGCTGACAACCCGCCGCGGTGGCCAGGCCCTGCACCCGCGCGATGACCACCTGCGGGATCGACTGCATCGTCTTCATCAGGTCGGTGCACAACGCCAGCAGCTCGCGCACGCCCATCAGGTCGCGCTTGGCCACGTCGCCGAAGTCGTGCCCCGCGGAGAACACCGGTCCCGCGCCGGCCAGCACGACGCCGGTCGCGTCGGACGTCCCCGCCGCGCGGAACGCGGCGAGCAGCTCGGCGAGGTGGTCCGCGGACAGCGAGTTGCGCCGCTCCGGCCGGTTCATGGTGATCGTGACGGTGTCGCCGTCCCGGCTCATCTGGAGGTGCTCGTACATTCCCCGACCGTAGCCCCTCCGGACCGGAAAGTGCGCCGATAGCCGTCCGGGCCGACGCCGACCTCGGCCCGCATCCGCCGGCGCAGGTTGGCCGCCGTGCCCAGCCCCGATCGCTCGGCGACGCGCTCGACCGGCAGCGCCGTCGTCTCCAGCAGGCGCTGCGCGTACCGGACGCGCTGGACGCGCAGCCAGCGCCCCGGCGTGACGCCGGTGGCCGCCGCGAACTCGCGGTGGAACGTCCGTTCGCTCATCCGCGCGTGCCCGACCAGGTCCTCGACCCCGATCCCGGCGCCGAGGCGGGCCAGCGCCCAGTCCATTGTGGACGCCATGCCGGGCTGGGCCGACGACGGCGGCGGCAACGGGCTGTCGACGTACTGGCGCTGCCCACCCTCGCGAGCGGGCGGCATCACCAGCCGGCGCGCCAGCCTGGCGGCGACGTCGGCGCCGTGGTCGCGCCGGACCAGGTACAGGCAGAGGTCGAGGCCGCCGACGACGCCCGCGGACGTCAGGACCCCGCCGTCGTCGGTGTAGAGCACGTCACGCTGCAAATCCGCCCGCGGGGCGACGCCGGCGAGCGTGTCGAGGTCGCGCCAGTGCGTGGTGGCCGGGCGGCCGTCGAGCAGGGCGGCGGCGGCCAGCGTGAACGCGCCGGAGCACAGCCCGGCGACCGTGCGCCCGTCCCGGTGGGCCCGCCGCAACGCCGTGACCGCCGATGCGGGCACCGGCGCGAGAGGATCGTCGCGGCCCGGCGCCAGCACGAGGTCGCAGCCCTCGAGCCCGGCGAGCCCGTGCGTGGCCGCGACGTCACCGAACGGCGATGTCGGGGTCCGCACCCGGCCCGGGCTGCACAGGCGCACGGTGAACGGGCCGATGCCGCTGTCGGTCCGGTCCTGGCCCCAGACCTCGCCGATCACCGCGAGGTCGAACATCCGGGTGCCCGGCAGCAGGAGGACGCCGATCGTGCGCATGGCAGAAAAGTACCGCATCGCGCGCCTTCTGCCACTCCCCTTGCCGTGCCTGGGACGGCAACACTCGGCACCATGACCGAAACGGCACTCATCCTGATCGACGTCCAGCGCGGGTTCGACGACCCGGAATTCTGGGGCCCGCGCAACAACCCGGGCGCCGAGGCGAACATGAAGGCCCTGCTCGACGCGTGGCAGGAGCGGCGGCTGCCGGTGGTGCTGGTGCACCACGACTCGCCGAAGCCCGGCTCGCCGCTGCGCCCCGGGCAGCCGGGCAACGACTTCAAGCCCGAACTCGACGGCGCGCGGCCGGACCTCGTCTTCGGCAAGCGGGTCAACTCGGCCTTCATCGGCGACGTCGACCTCGACGCGTGGCTGCGCAAGCGCGGCATCACGAGCTTCGTGCTGGCGGGCATCCAGACGAACTTCTGCTGTGAGACCACCGCGCGGATGGGCGGGAACCTCGGCTACGACGTCACGTTCGCCCTCGACGCCACGTTCACGTTCGACCTCGAAGGCCCCGACGGCAGCGTGCTCGCCGCCGACGAGCTGTCCCGCGCGACGGCGACCAACCTGCACGGTGGCGGCTTCGCCACCGTGCAGTCCACAAAGGACATCCTCGCCGAACTCAGCTGAGGCCGTTCCGCTCCCGGATCAGGCTGACGATGCCGTCCATGATCCCGGTGAGCTCGTAGTCCTTCGGCGTGAACACCCGGGCGATGCCGCGTTCGGTCAGCAGCGCGGCATCGTCCGGCGGGATGATCCCGCCGACGATCACCGGCACGTCGCCGGCGCCTGCCGCCCGCAGGCCGTCGACGACGTGCGGGACGACCTCGAGGTGCGAACCGGAGAGCACGGAAAGCCCGACGACGTGCACGCCTTCCTGCACCGCGGCGGCGACGATCTGCTCGGGCGTCAGCCGGATGCCCTGGTAGACGACCTCGAAACCGACGTCGCGCGCCCGGACGGCGACCTGCTCGGCGCCGTTGGAGTGCCCGTCCAAGCCCGGCTTGCCGACCAGGATGCGCAGCCGCTCGCCCAGCTCCGCCCCGGTTTCCCGGACCCGCGCGCGCACCCGCTCCAGCTCGGGGTCGCCCACGCCGGCGACCGCGGCGGCGGACACACCGGTGGGCGCCCGGTATTCGCCGAACACCTCGCGCAGCGCGCCGGCCCACTCGCCGGTGGTCACGCCGGCCCGCGCACAGTCCACAGTGGCCTCGAAGAGGTTCTCCGTGGTCCGCGCGCGTTCCTTCAGCGTGGCCAGCGACCGCTCGACGGCGTCGTTGTTCCGCGCGGCGCGCCATTCCTCGATGGCGGTGACGGCGGCCTTCTCGACGGCGGGGTCGATCGTCTCGATCGCCTTCGCCCCCTCGGCCTGCAGCGGCGACGGCTCGGTCGTCCCGAACTTGTTGACCCCGACCAGGACCCGCTCGCCGTTCTCCATCTCGCGGCGGTACTCGGCCAGCGAGGCGACCAGCTGCGACTTCATGTAGCCGCTCTCCACCGCGGCGACCGCGCCGCCGAGGTCCTGCACGCGCGCGATCTCCTCGCGGGCACCGGCCATGATCTCGTCGACCTTGGCCTGGATGACGTGCGAGCCGTCGAAGATGTCCTCGTACTCCAGCAGGTCCGTCTCGAACGCGAGCACCTGCTGCATCCGCAGCGCCCACTGCTGGTCCCACGGCCGCGGCAGGCCGAGGGCTTCGTTCCACGCGGGCAGCTGGATCGCGCGGGCGCGGGCACCGCGGGAGAGCGACACCGCGAGCATCTCGAGCACGATCCGCTGGACGTTGTTCTCCGGCTGGGCTTCGGTGAGGCCCAGCGAGTTGACCTGCACGCCGTAGCGCAGCCGGCGGGCCTTGGGATCCGTTACGCCGTACCGGTCCCGCGTGAGCTCGTCCCAGAGCGCGGTGAACGCGCGCATCTTGGCCATCTCCTCGACGAACCGGACGCCGGCGTTGACGAAGAACGAGATCCGCGCGACGACCTTCGCCATGTCGGCCGCGTCGACCTGCCCCGAATCGCGGACGGCGTCGAGCACGGCGATCGCGGTGCACAGCGCGTACGCGACCTCCTGCGTCGGCGTCGCGCCGGCTTCCTGCAGGTGGTAGCTGCAGATGTTGATCGGGTTCCACTTGGGGACGTGGTGCACGGTCCAGGCGATCACGTCGGTGATCAGCCGCAGGCTCGGCCCCGGCGGGAAGATGTAGGTCCCGCGGGACAGGTACTCCTTGATGATGTCGTTCTGCGTGGTGCCGGCGAGCTTCGCGAGCACCTCGTCGACGTCCCGCCCCTCGGCTTCGGCCTGCTCGCGCGCCACGGAGACGTACAGCGCGAGCAGCCACATGGCCGGGGCGTTGATGGTCATCGACGTGTTGGCTTCGGCGAGCGGGATGCCGTCGAAGAGCCGCCGCATGTCGCCGAGGTGCGACACCGGGACGCCGACCTTGCCGACCTCACCGCGGGAGAGCTGGTGATCCGGGTCGTAGCCGGTCTGGGTGGGCAGGTCGAACGCCACCGAGAGGCCGGTCTGCCCCTTCGCGAGGTTGCGCCGGTACAGCTCGTTCGACGCGGCCGCGGACGAGTGACCCGCGTAGGTCCGCATCACCCACGGTCGGTCTCGCTCGCGGTCCGTTGGGTACGGCACTGGACACCTCCGGCGGTGGACGTTTCGTCGAGTGTACCGACCGGTAACTTATGGTGGCAGTGCAATCGGACACGTCCGGGTGACGTCAGTCCTGCGCCCGCACGATCAGGGCACCCAGCCCGTCGGCGTCCGGCACGTCGAACAGCTCGATCGGGGCCGCTCCACCCCGCTTCGGCATCGAGTAGCCGATCAGGTTCACGGACGCGTCCCGCCTCGTGAGGGTGAGCCTGCCGCCGCCGTCCTGGTCGCGCCGGACGACCGGCGGCTCCAGCTCACTCAGGTACTCGTACGCGCGGGTGCGGCCCGAGACGCGGTCGGCCACCACGACCCGCTGGTCGGTCACCGCGTACACCTCGCGGCGCGTCGTCCGGAGCCGCCAGAGCACCGGCCCCCAGACGACGGCGAGCCCGACGATCCCCAAGGTCACGGCCACCCCCGGGGCCGGCAGCCCGATGGCGGCGGCGAACCCCGCCACCATGACCGAGCCGAAGACGATGCGGTACCACTCGAGACCCGTCGGGGCGATCCGCCGCGGCCGTCCCGACCACAGCAGCCGCTCACCCGGTTCCAGGGCGATCAACGGTTCGTCCACGGCGACCTCCTCTTTGCCGGGCTGACGCTCCGGGAGGCCGTGCGGGTTGCCCGGCTCAGGCGGCCGGGCTGTCCGCTTCCGGCGGGGCCTGGCGGGCCTTGGCCTCGTCGATCGCCTTGGTGAGCAGGTCGCGGACCCGCTTGGGCTCGCCGATGCCCATCAGCGTCACGGTTCCCGGGCCGCCGAAGGCGATGGTTCCGGTGCGGGACGGCCCCGCCTTGAGCACCGGGGCCGGCAGGCCGGCCAGCTCGCTGGAGCGTTCCTTCTGCCGGAACAGGCCCGAACGCGCGATGATCCGGCTGTCCGTCAGCGCGTAGGTGGTGCGCCCGAGCGCGAGGTACCGGACGACCGACCGGCCGACAGCCCCGTAGCAGCCGAGCACCAGCGCGACCACCGCGGCGGCCATGGTGAGGCCGCTCGGCTGCTTCGTGAGCAGGAACCAAAGGGAGGCGGCGGCGAGGACGAGACCCGCCGGGGCGATCACCCCGTCCGCGGCGACGTAGAGCGGGCGCTGGACCGGCTCCCCCGCCCAGAGCACGCGTTCACCGGGCAGAAGATCGATTTCGCCTGCTGACATGGCCGAACACTACTCTGCCGGAGCGTCTCCCGCCGAGTCCCGCGCGCGCCGCACATGCTTGTGCACCCTGTGTGCGTGGCTGATCGCGCGGAGCACCAGGTCGCGTTCGGCGGACCGGTCGATGTGGACGTTCCGGCGCCGTCGCCGGTCTTCCGCGCCGGCGAAGGTGATCGTGCCGGTGCTGTCGGAGCACCGGGGCGGGCAGCTCGGCGGCGTCCTGCTGCCGCTGGGCGAAGAACGCGCAGATCCCGCCGAGGCGATCAGGAAGACGGCGCCCGTGACGTGCCCGCCGAGGGCGACCCGGCCGGTGCCGCCCGCGGCCTCCGCCCCCAAACAGGAGCCCCCATCCTCTCCCAGGGTTCCGCCAAAGTCGGTTGTGCTGGTCATGGGGTGATTCCGTAGAGGGTGAGTGGTTGGGTGGTGTCTTAGGCCATGTGCCGTGGCGCTCCGGCGCTGGTGTGGCCGGCCTTGCGCAGGGCGCTGATGGCCAGGTTGCGCAGGGTGGCCATGGCTCGGGACCGGTGCCGGTGCGGACGCGGGAGGCGTCTTCCCGGTATGTGACGTCGCGGACCCGGTGCAGCCGGTTTTCGGTTTCCCAGTGACGGCGCAGGTAGGTGGCAATGGTGGCCGGGCTGGTGTCTGCGGGCAGGCTGGTGATGCCGTAGCCGGTATGAGTGTGGCGGGTGCCGGTAGCGCGGTCGGTGCGGTAGCGGGTGATCTGGAAGACCCTGGGCGGTGGCGGGGAAGCCGAGGTCGTCGGGCGCGGGCAGGATTTCGATGGTGCGCCGTGACCTGCTGCTGGGCCAGCACGGTTCCGTTCCGGTGCGTGAGCACGGACAGCAGATGAACACCGGCTCCGCCGGCGCGGGGGAAGGTGCCGCGCAGTGCTTTGCCGTCCACCGCGATCGCCGGTGGGATGTCTGCGGTGGTGGTGATCCAGCCGCTGATCGCAGCGTCGAGGTCGTCGCCGTCAATGTCACAGAGCACTCGCCGCATGGTGGCCTCATCCGGTGCGATGTGCCGGTCGCGCCGGGGATCGAACCGGGTGCCCAGCCGGGCCAGTACACGCTGCGGTGCGTCCGCGGCCCATTCCCCGATCGCCGTGAACGACTGCGCGCCCGCCGCGACCGCTGCCGCGGCCAGCGCCAGGATCGATACCAGCGAATGCCGCACCCCGCGCCGTTTCCGCGGGTCGGGTCTCAAGGCCAGAGATATTCACGCAGGTCAGCTACCTGATCGAGGTCAGCGCAGGCCAGTCGGGTCAACACGGTCGGGAGGGGAGAAGATGCAATGGCAGGCACGGCTCTCTCACAGACCATGGGCTTCGACAACCACATGATCAGCACTGCCTACAACGACACGACGTTGCCGGAACCCTGCCACCCTCTCCGGGGCGTGCCCAAGTCCAGTCTATCGGCCGGGGCGGACGAAATCGGCGGAAAGCCCCTCCGGCGGCCGACTTGTCCACACCGTGCGCGAGATGTGGACTGTGACCGACTGTGCGACCGGCTGTGGGACCGACTGTGTGACCGAAATCCGCGAGACCGGGCCGGTCCCGTCGGTTAGCGTGGGCAGCCGTGACGTGGAGTTCGTACGGGAGTTACCTGGTCATCGTGGTCTTGATCGTGCTCGCGCCGGGGCCGGACACGATGGTCATGCTCAAGAACGCGCTGTCCGGCGGGTTCCGGGGCGGGCTGCTCGCGTCGCTGGGCATCTTCGCCGGCAACGCCGTGCAGGGCAGCGCCGCGGCGCTGGGGCTCGGTGTCCTCATCGCCCGCTCGCAGCCGGTGTTCCTCGCGCTCAAGTGGGCCGGCGCGGCCTACCTCGTCTTCCTCGGCGTCCAGGCGCTGCGCGGCGCGTTCCGCGGCAGCTACCACGCCGTCGAAGAGGCCCAGCGACGGCGGGGTGGCGGGTTCCGGCGGTTCCGCGAAGGCTTCCTCTCCAACATCACCAACCCGAAGGTGCTGGTGCTGTACCTGTCCGTGCTGCCGCAGTTCCTCGATCCGGGGCGCACCACGACGTGGGACGCGCTCGCGCTGGCCTATACCGTCGCCGTGCTCGGTGTGCTGTGGCTGCTGGTGCTGCTGGTGTTCGTGCACCGCGTGCGGGCGTGGCTGGAGCGCCGCCGGGTGCGCCGGGCGCTGGACGGCGTCACCGGTACCGCGCTGCTCGGCTTCGGCGCCGCCCTCGCCCTGGAGGCCTGATGACCTGGAGCACCTACGCGGGATTCGCCGGGATGATGGCGTTCCTGGCGATGATGCCGGGCCCGGACACGATGGTCGTGCTGAAGAACGCCCTGACCGGCGGCGCCCGCGGCGGCGGCTGGGCGTGCGCGGGGATCACCGTCGCGAACTTCCTGCAGGGCACGGCGGCGGCGCTCGGCCTGGGCGCGGTGATCACCCGCTACCGCCCGGTGTTCGAAACGGTGAAGTGGCTCGGCGCCGCTTACCTCGTCTTCCTCGGTGTCCAGGCCCTCCGCGGCGCCTGGCGCGGGAACTACGAGGCCCTCGACGACGTCCGGCGGGCCCGCGCCTCCCGCGGACGGCGGTTCCGCGAAGGGTTCCTGTCCAACATCACCAACCCCAAGGTGATCGTGCTGTACCTGTCGGTGCTGCCGCAGTTCCTGACGCCGGGCGTGACGGACCAGGGCGACGCGCTGCTGCTGGCGTACACGGTCGCGGCCCTGGGCGTCGTGTGGCAGGTGCTGCTGCTGTTCTTCGTGCACCGGGTCCGTGGCTGGCTGGGGCAGTGGAAGGTGCGCCGGGCGATGGACGGCGCGACGGGCACCGCGCTGGTGGGCTTCGGCGCGGCGCTCGCCCTCGAAGGTTAAAGCGTCCGGTCCAGCCAGTCGTAGATCCGGCCCGTCGCCAGCCGCTGGGCGCCGACGTGGCAGTGCGCGTCCGCGCCCTCCTCCGCCGTGAACGTCAGCAGCGTCTTCGGTGCCTCCAAGTGCGCGTACAGCCGTCGGGGCTCGGTCTCCCGCGAACCGCCGAAGAAGAGGTCGTCGGCCGCTTCGCAGACCAGGACCGGGCAGGTGATCTTCTCCGCCACGCCGTCTTCGAGCGTGTACTCCAGGTACTTCGCGACGAACTCGCGGTCGGTCGCCGCGCCCAGCACGTAACGGCCGTGGTCGCACGCCCAGCGCAGCGTCGGGCTCGTTCGACGCCCCGCGGCGAGCAGCGCGTCGAACTCCTCGTCGTGCGGCGCCCGGGCCCGGCGCACGATCTCCTCGCGCGGCCACGGCAGCATCGACGTCACCGCGGCACCCGCGTCGTACACGCCGTCCACCGCGACCACCGCGGCCAGGCGGGGCTCGAACGCCGCCGCGCGCGGAGCCAGCATGCCGCCCAAGCTCACGCCGAGCAGTGCGATGCGCGCCGGGTCGACTCCGTCGAGCGCCAGCGCGAAGTCCACCACCGGCGTCACCACGTGCTCCCAGTCCGGGCGGAACAGGAGCTTCTCGCGCCGGACCGCGCTCGGCTGGCCGGGGCCGTCGAACGTCAGAACGTGATAGCCGTGCGAAGCGCCGGCCGCCGCGCCCAGGTGGTGCAGTTCCTCGGCGCTGCCGTCGAAACCGTTGTGCATGATCAGCAACGGCTTCGGGCCGTCACCCGGCGCGCGGTAGAAGTAGCCGTGCAAAATCGTGCCGTCGTAAGGGATTTCGACCGGCTCGGCCACCCCCGCGCGCCGGAAGCACTCGACGCTGCGGTCGTACGCCGCCGCGATCCGCGGGTCCGCCGGGTTGCCGTGCAGGAAGAATTCCGAGGAGAAGTAGTACGTCGACGCGCGCAGCAGCAGGTCCCGCGCGGTGACCGGCCCCGCCTCGGCCGCTTCGGCGTACAGCCGGTCGGCCAGCGCGCGGTAGGCGTCGTGCCAGCTGTCGTAGTCGCCCGGCGTCACCGTCGAGGCCGCCGCGAGGACCTCGCCGAAGTCCGAGCCGCCGTAGGCCGCGTGCCCGAACAGGCGCAGGGTTTCGAACCAGAACTGGACGTCGTCTTCGAACATCAGCTGCTTCACCGGATCTCCTCCTGCACAAAAGTTTCGAACGACCGGGCCGGCCGTCCGGTGACCTGCTCGACGACCGTGGTGACGCGGTCTTCGGCGCCGCGGCGGACGTCCTCGTCGAGGGCGGCCAGCACGCGGGCGAGCTCGGCGGGAATCCCCGACGCCGTCACGTACTCGGCGAACTCGGCCGTGCCGACGGCGCGGTGCCGCACCGGGCGGCCGAGGTGCGCGGCCACGATCGCGGCCGCTTCGGCGTAGCTCAAGGCAGCCGGTCCGGTCAGGACGTGTCCGGTGTTGTGCGGTACCGGATCGGTCAGCGCGCGGACGGCGACCGCCGCGATGTCGCCGGCGTCGACGAACGCGACCCGGGCGTCGCCGGTGGCCGTGACGATCTCGCCGTCCCGCACGCCCTGGGCGACCAGGTGCTCGCCGGTGAAGTTCTGCATGAACCAGGACGGCCTGAGCACGGCCCACTCCGGCGCCGCGCGCACCAGTCGCTGCAGTGCGCCGAGCCCGGGCGTGTCCTCGGTGACGGCCGACGAGCTGAGCAGGACGACTCGCCGCACGCCCGCATCGAGGGCGTCCGCCAGGAACGGCTCCACCAACGCCGCGGGCGAAGCCTCGCCGATCGGAGCCAGCAGGTACACCGCGGAGGCGCCGCGCAGCGCGGCGGCGTGGGTCGAGCGGTCGGCCCAGTCGAACCGGACCTGACCGGGCTCCGCCGGCTTCCTCGTGGCCGCCCGGGCCGGGACTCCCGCGGCGCGCAGGCCCGCGACGACCCGGCGGCCGGTCGTGCCGGTGCCGCCGAGGACCAGGACGTCAGCCACGGTCGCCCCCGGCGAAGGCCGCCGTCAGCTCTTCGACGCCGCCGAGGACCTCGGCTGCGGCCAGCGGGCTCCAGTAGTCGCGGTAGCTGCGGATCTCGCCGTCTTCGACGGTGATCACGGCGATGTAGGACAGCTCGTACGGCTTCCGCGTCGCCACCACGACCCCGGCGACGGTGAACTCGACCACGACCACGGCCGGGTCGCTGGTTTCGTGCACGGTCTTCGCGGTGACTTCCCGGATGTCGAGCAGGTTCGGGTAGTCGCGCAGGTATTCGCGGATCGCGTCTCGCCCTTCGACGCGCTTCGGGTAGCCCGGCCCGGCGAACGGGAACTCGAGGACGCCGTCCTCGGCCCAGAGCCCGGCGAACCCGGCCATGTCGTGCTTCAGCAGCAACTCGAGCGCGTGCTCGACGAAGTCGTGCATCGCAGCCTCCTTCAACGTTCGGACGATACGGTACCGTCCCGTCGCAACCATAGACGGAACGGTACCGTCTCGTCCACCCGTTAGACTGCGATCCATGGCACGCACCCCGACCGGCGCCGCGGTCCTCCAGCCCGAGGTCACGCAGGCGATCACCGACGCCGTCCTGAACGAACTCGCCGAGCAGGGCTACGGGCGCCTGTCGATGGAAGCGGTGGCCAAGCGGGCGGGCGTCGGCAAGAGCGCGCTGTACCGCCGCTGGCGGTCGAAGCAGGAGATGATCACCGCGGTCGTGGCGGAGTTCAGCGTGGCCCGCGCGGCCGGCGCCGACACCGGTTCACTGCGCGGCGACCTGCGCGAAATGATGCAGGCCCTGATCGACTGGCTGACGCACCCGCTGTTTTCACGCATCCTGCCGGATCTGGTCGCCGAGGGCGTGCGAAACCCCGACACCGCGGAGAGCACGCGCACGAGCATCGGCGGGCCGCGGCGCGAGGTCGGCGAGGCGATGCTGCGCCGCGCCATCGCGCGCGGCGAACTGCCCGGAGACCTCGACATGGGGATGGCGCTGGACGTCTTGGCCGCGCCGATCTACTGGCGCCTGGTGGTCCGGCAGGCGCCCGCCGAGCCGGACTACCTGGACCGGCTCGTGGAGTACGCCCTGCGCGCACTGGGCGCGCAGGGCGGGTGACTCACTTCCGTTCGGGCTCGCCGGCGACGCGCTTGATGTTCGCGCCCAGGCGGTTCAGGTTCTCGACGAAGTGCGGGTAGCCGCGGTCGATGTGGAAGACGTCCCAGACCTCGGTGACGCCGTCGGCGCACAGGCCGGCGAGCACCAGCCCGGCGCCCGCGCGGATGTCCGACGCCCAGACCGGCGCGCTCGAAAGCCGTTCGACGCCGCGGACCACCGCGTGGTGGCCGTCCGTGCGGGCGTCGCCCGACAACCTGACCATCTCTTCGATGAAGCGGAACCGCGCCTCGTAGACGTTTTCCGTGATCATCGACGTGCCTTCCGACACCGCCGACAGCGCCACCGCGAACGGCTGCAGGTCGGTCGCGAAGCCGGGGTACGGCAGCGTCACCCAGTCGACCGCCTTCGGGCGCTCCGGCTGGACCACGCGGAAACCCTTGTCCCCGAACGTTTCGACGTCCGCGCCGGCCAGCTGGAGCTTGTTCAGCACCAGGTCGAGGTGGTGCGGGTTGACCCCGCGCACGGTGATGTCGCCGCGGGACATCGAGGCGGCGAACGCCCAGGTGGCGCCCACGATCCGGTCGCCGATCACGCTGTGCGTGGTCGGGTGCAGCTGCTCCACGCCGTGCACGGTCAGCGTCGACGTGCCGGCGCCTTCGATCTTCGCGCCCATCTCGATGAGCATCGTGCAGATGTCGACGATCTCCGGCTCGCGCGCGCAGTTGTCGATGACCGTGGTGCCCTCGGCCAGCACGGCCGCCATCAGGATGTTCTCGGTCGCACCGACGCTCGGGAAGTCCAGCCAGATCTGCGCGCCGACCAGCGTCTCGGCCTTCGCGACGACGCAGCCGTGCTCGATCGTGCTCGTCGCGCCCAGCTTGCGCAGGCCGTTCTGGTGCATGTCCAGCGGGCGCGAGCCGATCGCGTCGCCGCCCGGCAGCGCCACGACGGCCTGCTTCAGCCGGCCGACCAGCGGCCCCAGCACGCAGACGGACGCGCGCAGCTTGCCCATCGCCGCCGAATCCGCGCGGTGCGACAGCTCGGCCGGCGTCGTGATGGTGGCGGTGTCGCCCTCGATCACGACCTCGCAGCCGACGCTCCGCAGCACGTCGCCCATCAGCGGGACGTCGAGGATCTGCGGGCAGTTCGTGATGGTCGTGGTGCCCTCGGCCAGCAGTGCCGCGGCCATCAGCTTCAGCACGCTGTTCTTGGCGCCGACCACGTCGACCTCGCCGACCAGCCGGGCTCCGCCATGCACGTCGAAGTGCTCGCTCATGGCCGCCAATCATGCCCTCTCGCCCGGATTCGGCCCGGGCGGGGGCCGCTATGGTGGGTTCATGGTCGTTCGCATCAACCGCGTCTACACGAAGGTCGGCGACAACGGCACGACCGCGCTCGGCGACGGGTCCCGCGTGCCGAAGACGTCCCCGCGCCTGGGCGCGTACGCGGACACGGACGAGACGAACTCGGTGCTCGGCCTGGCCATCGCGGTCGGCGGCCTGCCGGCCGAGGTGACGGACGTGCTGCGCTCGGTGCAGAACGATCTCTTCGACGTCGGGGCCGACCTCTGCCTGCCGATCTCCGACGACCCGCCGTACCCGCCGCTGCGGATCACCGAGGAGTACGTCTCCCGGCTCGAGACCTGGTGCGACGAGTTCAACGAGCGCCTGCCGAAGCTGACGTCGTTCATCCTGCCGGGCGGCACGCCGGGGGCGGCGTTCCTGCACCAGGCGCGCACGGTGTCGCGACGCGCGGAGCGCTCGGCCTGGGCCCTCTACGAGACGGAGCCGGAGACGACGAACCCGATCGCCCTGAAGTACCTGAACCGGCTGTCGGACCTGCTGTTCATCCTCGCCCGGCTGGCCAATCCCGAGGGTGACGTGCTGTGGCAGCCGGGCGGGCAGCCCTAGATCCCCCAGCTCTGCCGCAGGGTCCCGAGCGCTTGGTGGAAGCCGGGGAAGGTCTTCTTCACGCACTCCGGATCATCCAGGGTCACTCCGTCGACCAGCAGGCCCGTGATGCTGAACGCCATTGCGATCCGGTGGTCGCGACGGCACGCCACCAGGGTGCCCGTGGGCTCCCCCGGCTGGATCTCGATCCAGTCGCGGCCCGTCTCGACGGCGATCCCCATCGCGCGCAGGTTCTCCTCGCACGCGTCGAGCCGGTCGCACTCCTTGATGCGCGTGTTGTAGACGTCCTCGATGCGCACCGGGCCGGAGGCGAACGGCGCGATCGCCGCCAAGGTCGGGACCGTGTCGGAGATGTCCCGCATGTTCACCGTGATGCCGCGCAGGCCGTCCGACGGGCCCGCGACCGTCACCGAGTCCGGCGTCAGGTCGACGTGCGCGCCCATCTCCCGCAGCACGTCGGCGAACTTCACGTCGCCCTGCAGGGCGTCCGAGCCGAGGCCCGGGATGGTCACTGTGCGGCCGGTGACCGCCGCCGCGGCCAGGAAGTAGCTCGCCGTCGACGCGTCCGGCTCCACCGGGTACTCGCACCCCTGGTACGGCTGCGCCGGGACCACGAACGTCTGCCCCTCGCGGCGGACGTCGACGCCGAAGCGGCGCATCATCTCCAGCGTGATCTCGACGTACGGCACCGACACGAGGTCGGTCACCGTGATCCGCAGGCCCTCCGCGGTCAGCGGCCCGACCAGCAGCAACGCCGTCAGGAACTGCGAGGACAACCCCGCGTCCAGGGTCAGCTCGCCGCCCTTGATGCCGTTCGCGCGGACCGTCAGCGGGTGGTGCCCCGGCTCGCCGCGGAACTCGAGGTCGACGCCCAGCTCCTGCAGGGCGTCGGTGAGCGGCCCGAGCGGGCGGCGGCGCATCTGGTCGGAGGCGTCGAAGCGGAAGGTGCCGGTGCCGGCCGCGGCCAGCGCGGGCAGGAACCGGGCCGTCGTGGCGCCGTCCCGGCAGAAGACGTCGGCTTCGGCGACCCCCGGACCCGACGGCCGGCCCTCGATGGTCCACTCGCCCGGCTGCCGGTCGACGCCGTAGCCGAGGTTGACCAGGCCCTCGGCGAAGCCCTCGGTGTCGTCCGAGTGCAACGGACGGCCGAGCACGGTGGTGCCGTGCGCGGCGGCGGCGAGGAACAGGCCACGGGCGGTGACGGACTTGGAGCCGGGGATCTCGACGAGAGTCACACCGTGAGTTTAGTGGGGGGAAATCTCGGCCATCGGGCCCCAGTCGGAGGCGTCCTGGACGTTGATGATCCGCGGGTTGTCGCTGATGTACGCACCCAGGTTCTCGACCGCCCACTTGAAGTGGTCGGAGCCGACGTGCGCGACGGCCGCGTCCTGGCCGTCGAAACCCTCGACCAGCACGTACGTGTTCTTGTCCTCGAGGCTGCGGGACCATTCGAAGAACCGGTTGCCGGCCTCGGCCCGGGTCTTCGCGGTGTAGTCCGCGACGAGGTCCGGCCAATTTTCCGCGTGCTCCGCCTTGACGGGGAACTTGACCACGATGAAAATCATGCGCTCAACCGTAGGCCAAGACCCTAGCCGCAACTGTCTCAGTTTGAGACAGTTATGGCTAGGGTTCAAGAGGCGCGCGGAAGGCGCCGCCCGGGTGGGGCGGATTCGAGCCACGAGAGGAACCCGGTGAGTGCGCCCGGGCCCATGGCGATTTCGATCGCCTCCTGGGTCTCCGACTCGCAGCGCAGGACCGTCGAGCCCTCGGGAACGGCGTAGGCCTCGGTGCCGGACGGGTCCCGGCGGTCGGCGATCTGCATGCTTTCGCGCTGGAAGACGCGGTCCGCGCCGGTGCGCAGGCTCCACACCCGGTACCAGACGAACTCGTCGCCCTCGTAGCGGCCGAGCCCCAGGTGCCAGCTGGACCGGGGGTTGTCCGGACGCCACCGCAGCGCGACGCTCACGCCGCCACCGCGGCGCATCCGGATCCACCGCTGGCCGTACCAGGCGGCCAGCACCGCGAGCACGATCAGGAGCCCTGCTACGACCACGGTGATCTTCACGGCCCGGCTCCTGCCCGTCTCGCGCTCAGGCCGTCTGGCCCGCTGCGCGGAGCTGGGCCGAGGCCCTCGCCCGCTCGATTTCGTCGTCCCCGGTCAGGGCCGCCTTCGCCGCTTCTACGTCGATCTCGTCCGAAAGCTCGGCGCTCTCGGCGAGGATGCTCACCCCGGTGCCGGTCACGGAGAGGAACCCGCCGTGGACGGCCGCGCAGACCGTCTCCCCGTCGGTGGTCGTCACCTTGACCACGCCACCCTCGACCAGCTGCCCGAGCACGGGTTCGTGACCGGCCATGATGCCGATCTCGCCCTCGGTGGTCTGGGCCACCACGAAAGTGGCAGTACCCGACCAGAGACGGCGCTCGACGGCCACCAGCTCCACGGACATCTCAGCCACGTAGCACTCCTTCGCTCGGGGTGTTACCACCGAGTGTAATAGGTCTGTCTCCTGGTATGAGAACGGCGGGGGCCGGAGTCCAAATAGGACACTGCCCCCGCCGCCCTCGACTGCGTCTTCTAGCGCATCACTTCTTGGTGATTTCCTTGTACTTCTTCTCGAGGTCCTCGAGGCCACCGATACCCAGGAACGCCTGCTCCGGGTAGTGGTCGAAGTCACCCTTGGTGATGCGGTCGAACGACTCGATGGTCTCCGACAGCGGCACCGTCGAGCCCGGGATCTGCGTGAACGCCTCGGCGACCAGCATGTTCTGCGACAGGAACCGCTCGATGCGGCGCGCGCGCTGAACGGTCAGCTTGTCCTCTTCCGACAGCTCGTCCATACCGAGGATCGCGATGATGTCCTGCAGTTCCTTGTACTTCTGCAGGATCCGGATGACCTCGGAGGCGACGCGGTAGTGGTCCTCACCGACGATGGCCGGGTCGAGGATCGTCGACGTCGACGCCAGCGGGTCCACCGCCGGGAAGATGCCCTTCTGGAACACCGACCGGGAGAGCTCGGTGGTGGCGTCCAGGTGGGCGAACGTCGCGGCCGGGGCGGGGTCGGTGTAGTCGTCCGCGGGGACGTAGATCGCCTGCATCGAGGTGATCGAGCGACCCCGGGTCGAGGTGATCCGCTCCTGCAGCTGCCCCATCTCGTCGGCCAGCGTCGGCTGGTAACCCACGGCCGACGGCATGCGGCCCAGCAGGGTCGACACCTCCGAGCCGGCCTGGGTGAACCGGAAGATGTTGTCGATGAACAGCAGCACGTCCTGGTTCTGGACGTCGCGGAAGTACTCCGCCATGGTCAGCGCGGACAGCGCGACCCGCATGCGGGTGCCCGGCGGCTCGTCCATCTGGCCGAAGATGAGGGCGGTGTCGTTGATGACGCCGTCCTCGGACATCTCCAGGAAGAGGTCGTTGCCCTCACGGGTGCGCTCGCCGACACCGGCGAACACCGAGGTACCACCGAAGTTCCGGGCGACGCGGGTGATCATCTCCTTGATGAGCACCGTCTTGCCGACGCCGGCACCGCCGAACAGGCCGATCTTGCCACCCTGGACGTACGGGGTGAGCAGGTCGACGACCTTGAGGCCGGTCTCCAGCATCTCGGTCTTGCCTTCGAGCTGGTCGAAGGACGGCGCGTTGCGGTGGATGCCCCAGCGCTCGAGGTCATCGCCGTAGCCGGGCTCGTCGAGGCACTCGCCGAGGGCGTTGTAGACGTGGCCCTTGACCTTGTCGCCGACCGGGACCGTGATCGGGCCGCCGGTGTCGGTGACCTCGGCGCCGCGCACCAGGCCGTCCTGCGGCTGCAGGGAGATGGTGCGGACGAGGTTGTCACCCAGGTGGGAGGCGACCTCGAGCGTCACCGTCTTGCGGAGCTGCTCGAACTCGATCTCGACCTTGAGGGCGTTGAACTGCTCGGGGACGGAACCGCGCGGGAACTCGACGTCGACGACCGGACCGGTCACCGACACGATGCGCCCCTTGGCGCGCGGGGCTTCAGTACTGGTCATCAATCATCACTTCCTGCTGCGGTGAGCGCGTTCGCGCCACCGACGATTTCGGAGATCTCCTGGGTGATCTGCGCCTGGCGGGCCTGGTTCATCTCCCGCGTCAGGTTGCCCACCAGGTCGTTCGCGTTGTCCGAGGCGGCCTTCATCGCCGTCCGGCGGGCGGCCAGCTCGGACGCCGCCGACTCGAGGAAGGCCGCGTAGAGCCGCGTGTTGATGTACTTCGGCAGCAGAGCGTCCAGCAGCGTGTCGGCACTCGGCTCGAACTCGTAGCTGGGGAGCAGGTCGCCCGGCTTCGGCTGCTGCTCCTCCTCGCCGTCGGTGTACTCGACCTCCAGCGGCGCGACGCGCTTGGCGACCGGCCGCTGGGTCAGCATCGACACGAACTCGGTGTAGACGATGTGGATCTCGTCGACACCCGTGACGCCGTCGGTGTTGCCGTGCTCGTCGTCGACACCGGCCATGAACGACTCGACCAGGGTCTCACCGGCCGCCACCGCGCCGGCGTAGGTCGGCTGGTCGGAGAAGCCCGTCCAGCTGTCCTCGACCGGGCGGTTGCGGAACCGGTAGTAGTTCAGGCCCTTGTTGCCCGTGACGTAGACCTGGGGCTCCTTGCCCTCCGAACGCAGAAGGGCGAGCAGCTCTTCGGTCGCGCGCAGCACGTTGGAGTTGTAGCCACCGCACTGGCCCTTGTCACTGGTCACGACCAGGACAGCGGCCCGCTTCGGGTTCGGACGCTCGACCAGCATCGGGTGGTCGAGGTTGGCCGCCGCACCGGCCAGCGCCGAGAGCACCTTGGTGATCTCGTCCGCGTACGGCCGGGAGGCAGCGACCTTCGCCCGCGCCTTGGTGATGCGCGCGGTGGCGATGAGCTCCATCGCCTTGGTGATCTTGCCGATCGACTTGGTCGCCTTGATGCGCGACCGGAGTTCCCGGAGTTGTGCGGCCATGAGCTATCAGCTCACTTCTTCGGGGCGGGCTTGTTGACCTTGACGGTCTCGTGCCCGACCTTGTCGGCGTCCATCGCGTCGGCGTCCGCCTCGACCAGGGACTTGCCCTCGGAGGTGGTGAACTCCTTCTTGAACTCGTTCACCGCGGCGACCAGCTTGTCGGCGGTCTCGTCCTCGAACTTGCCGCTCTCGCGGATCGTGTCGAGGATCTCGGCGTGCTTGCGGCGGGCCGAGTCGAGGAACTCGTGGTTGAAGCGGCGGACGTCCTCGGTCGGGACCGAGTCGTAGTGGCCGTTCGTGCCCAGCCACACCGTGCAGACCTGCTCCTCGACCGGGATCGGCGAGTACTGCGGCTGCTTGAGCACCTCGTACAGGCGGGCACCGCGCTCGAGCTGCGCCTTCGACGCGTCGTCGAGGTCCGAGGCGAAGGCCGCGAAGGCCTCCAGCTCGCGGTACTGCGACAGGTCGATCCGGAGCGAGCCGGAGACCGACTTCATCGCCTTGACCTGCGCGGCACCACCCACGCGGGACACCGAGATGCCCACGTCGATGGCCGGGCGCTGGCCGGCGTTGAACAGGTCGGACTGGAAGAAGCACTGGCCGTCGGTGATCGAGATGACGTTGGTCGGGATGTAGGCCGACACGTCGTTCGCCTTGGTCTCGATGATCGGGAGACCGGTCAGCGAGCCGGCGCCCAGCTCGTCCGACAGCTTCGCGCAGCGCTCCAGCAGGCGGGAGTGCAAGTAGAAGACGTCGCCGGGGAACGCTTCGCGGCCCGGCGGGCGGCGCAGCAGCAGCGAGATCGCGCGGTAGGCGTCCGCCTGCTTGGTCAGGTCGTCGAACACGATGAGGACGTGCTTGCCCTCGTACATCCAGTGCTGGCCGATGGCCGAGCCGGTGTACGGCGCGATCCACTTGAAGCCGGCGGAGTCCGAAGCCGGGGCCGCGACGATGGTGGTGTACTCCATCGCGCCGGAGTCCTCGAGGGACTTCTTGACCGCGGCGATCGTCGAGCCCTTCTGGCCGACGGCGACGTAGATGCAGCGAACCTGCTTCTTCGGGTCGCCGGTCTCCCAGTTGGCCTTCTGGTTGATGATCGTGTCCACGGCGACGGCGGTCTTGCCCGTCTTGCGGTCACCGATGATCAGCTGGCGCTGGCCGCGCCCGATCGGCGTCATCGCGTCGATGGCGGTGATGCCGGTCTGCAGCGGCTCCGACACCGGCTGGCGCTCGACCACCGAGGCGGCCTTCAGCTCCAGCGCGCGGCGGTCGGTGGTCTCGATCTCGCCGAGGCCGTCGATCGCCTGGCCCAGCGGGTTGACGACGCGGCCGAGGTAGCCGTCGCCGACCGGTACCGACAGGACCTGCCCGGTGCGCTTGACCTGCTGGCCCTCTTCGATGCTTTCGAAGTCACCGAGGATCGCGGCACCGATGGAGCGCGCGTCCAGGTTCAGGGCGACGCCCAGGACGCCGCCGGGGAACTCGAGCAGCTCGTTGGCCATGGCCGAGGGAAGGCCTTCGACGTGGGCGATGCCGTCACCCGCGTCGATCACGACGCCAACTTCTTCCCGGCTCACGTCCGGGGCGTAACTCGAGACGTAGTTCTCGATCGCGCTACGGATCTCATCCGAGGAGATCGTCAGCTCGGCCATGTCTTTCCCGCTCTCGCTTCGTTCTTGCCAGTATGCAAAGTCTTGTGTGACCTGGGGCTATGCCCGGGCCAGCCGCCTGCGCAACGCCGCGAGCTGTCCCGCCGCGCTCCCGTCGATGACCTCGTCGCCGACGCGGACGACGAGCCCGCCGCCGAGCCGGGGGTCGACCTCGACGTGCAGCGCGATCTGCCGCCCGTAGATGTCGTTGAGCTTCGCGCCCAGCTGGGCGGTCTGCTCGTCGGACAGGGCATTTGCGCTGGTCACGTAGGCGACCGAGCGCTGGCGCCGCTCCGCGGCCAGCTTGACCAGCTTGTCGAGCCCGACGCCGACGCCGCGGCCCTTGGCCCGGCGCACGACCTGCTCGACGAGGGTCTCGGTGACCACGTCCACCTTGTCGGCGAACAGCCCGCGCACCAGCGTGCGCTTCGCCTCGGCGGAACCGGTCAGGTCCGACAGCGCCTTCTCGAGCTCGGGGTGGTTGGCCACGACCCGCGCGACCTGGAAGAGCTGGGACTCGACGGTGTCGACGTTCCCGGTCTTCTCCGCCGAGGTGAGCAGGGCCGAGCGACCGAGCGACTCGAGCCCGTCGGTCAGCTCACGGGGGCTGGACCAGCGGCTGCCCGCCACGGCGTCGAGGACCTTGAGAGCCGGTTCGGACAGCTTGCCGTCGAACAGCCGGCGCACCAGCGCGGTGCGCGCCTCCGGCGCCGCCGAGGCGTCGCTCACCGCCCGGCGCAGGCCGATCTCCCGGTCCAGCAGGTCGACGACCGAGAGCAGCTCGTCGCCGACCGTGGCCGCGTCGGCTCCCGCATCGGCCAGAACCTCGCCGAGGCGTTCCTCGGCGAGGCCGAGCGCTTCACGGCTCGCAGCATGCAGCGTCATCTCTGGTTACTTCCCCGCTCCGTTGGAGGCACCCGAGGTCTCCAGCTCCGCCAGGAACCGGTCGACGGTGCCGCGGCGGCGCGCCTCGTCCTCGAGCGACTCGCCGACGATCCGGCTGGCCAGCTCGACGGCGTTGCGGCCCATGTCGGCCCGCAGCTCCGCGATGATCTGCGCCTTCTGGGCCTGCAGCTGGGCCTGCCCCTGGGCGACGATGCGCTGGGACTCGGCTTCCGCGTCGGCCCGCAGCTCCGCCTTGATCTGCTCGGCTTCGAGCCGGGCGTCGTCGCGGATCTTCGCGGCTTCGGTCCGGGCCTCCTGCAGCTGGGCCTTGTACTTGGCCAGCGCCTCTTCGGCCTCGGCCTGGGCCCGCTCGGCCTTCTCGATGCCTCCCTCGATCTTCTGCGCACGCTCTTCGTACGCGGCCTCGAAGCGAGGGACGACGTACTTCTTCAGAACGAGCAGCAGGATCACGAAGGCGACGATCCCGAGAATGACCTCGGGAATGTGCGGGATGATCGGGTTTGGCGCCTCTTCGGCGGCCAACACCAATTCAGTCTTCAGCACGACGTCTCCTTAAGCGATGAGCTGACGAACTCAGGCAGCGGAGGCGATGAAGTAGATGACGATACCGATCAGGGCCAGCACCTCGGTCAGCACGAAGGTCGAGAAGCCGATGCCCTGGAGCTTGCCCTGCGCCTCAGGCTGACGCGCGGTGCCGTTGATGACGGCGGCGAAGATCAGACCCACACCGATGCCCGGGCCGATCGCGCCCAGGCCGTAACCGATGGCGGCGAGACCGGGGTTGATGTTGACGGCCTGCTCCGCGGCCTGGGCCAGAACGATGTTGCTCACGTGCATTTCCCTTCACTTCGGTCCACGCGCTCGCGCGGATCGGGGGCTTGTGTTCTCAGTGCTCCGACGCCAGCGCGGCGCCGATGTACCCGGCCGACAGCAGGGCGAAGATGAAGGCCTGCAGCACCTGGATGAAGGCCTCGAGGAAAGTCATCAGGATCGCGAAGGCGAACGCCACCGGCGAGACGAGCTTCAGCCCGAACCCGTCGGTCTCGGTCAGCAGGAAAGTGCCGCCGAGGGTGAACACCATGATGATGAGGTGACCGGCGAACATCGCGGCGAACACTCGGATGGCGAGCGTGGCCGGCGCGATGAAGAACTTCTGCGCGAACTCGATCGTCGAAAACAGCGGCAGCACGAAGCCCGGCACTCCGGCCGGCGCGAGCTCCTTCTTCAGGTAACCCTTGAAGCCGTGGCGCTTGAAGCCGACGTAGTGGTACACCGGGTAGACGACCAGCACCGAGAGCGCGAGCGGGAAACCGATCCGCGCCATCGTCGGGAACTGGAAGAACGGGATGATCCCGAACAAGTTGTTCACCAGTACGAAGGTGAACAGCGCGAGGATCAGCGGGATGAACGGCTTGAAGTCCTTCGAGCCGATCTGTTCCCTGGCGATGTTGTTGCGGCCGAAGTCGTAGATGGATTCGGCGATGAACTGCGACTTGCCGGGGACGACCTTCAGCTTCCGGGACGCCAGTACGAAGTAGGCGATGATGATGACCACGGAGATCACCACGAGCAGCATCGGCTTGGTGAAGCTGCCCCAGTACCCGGAGCCGAAGAGAGGCGGCAGGTTGAAGTCCGCCACACCGGGGGGCTTGAATGTCTCACCCTCGGTCAGTACCAGCGCGCCCACTGGGCTCCTTCCGGTTCTCCCGGCCGGCGTTCACTCCGCCGGGGGAATCGTCACGATCTGGACTTAACGTACCCGATACGTATCGGGACGTCGGAGGCGGCTGCCCCACTGTGCGATGAACACGTCTTCACGTTCTGCACACGGGGTTGTCTCGCGTGAACACTGCCCTGCGGTCTACTTCGGACCAGCGGCCGGACGGCGGAACTACACGGTCGCCACTCTGCTGATCGCGGTTCGTCTGAGGGAGTGCGCGGTCGAGGCCACCACCCTTGACGCGGACCATACCAGCAGGTCAATCAGTGCCGGACAGGCGTACTCCTAACCAACCGATCAGCCCAGGACTTAGGTCCCGGGTGGTCCCGGGACCCAGGTCCGGTGCGGGCCGGGACCCGGTCCGGATCACCGCAGGCGAGGGGTCCCGGTCACCGTCCGCAGTCCGCACGAAAGCGCACCTTTGTGGCGCCGGTCACACTCGGGCGGCCGCAGGTGAGGGCACGAAGAGTAACGGCGTCAGGACGGGATGATCGTCGGGATCTTCGTCTTGCGGAAGGCGGCGAATTCGGCCGCGGCGGCGAGGAGAATGGCCACGATCATCGTGATGCCGAGCGACATCGGGTGCAGCGCGGTGACGCCCTTCAGCAGCGTCAGCGCCCCGAAGAGCAGGACGACCTTCACCACGTACCCGCCGAGCGCGATGACCATGACGAACATCGGGTCCTGGCCCGCGCTGAACTTCATCATGCCCAGCGTGGACAACGACGCCAGCATGGCGAGCACGCCGCCGACGAGCGAGCCCAGGAAGCCGGGCAGGCCGTTGAGGATGCTGAACAACGCGATGCACACTCCCACCGCGGGCGGGGTCACCAGCAGCGAGGCCTTCGTCATCGCGCGGGCCGCCTGCAGCACCACCTTGGCGTGCGGGTTCTCCTGCTCGTGCGTTTCGGCTTCGCTCACACCTGGCTCCCTGCTCGGTTGCCCCCGAGTGTAGAGACTCCCGCGGGTCAGGTCCCCGGCTGGTTGCGCGAGCGCAGCCGCGGGACGACCGAGACCACCACCGCGAACACCAGCCCGACGCCGATGATCCACAGCGCCGCGGCGTCGTCGAACAGCGTCACCGACACCGCGCCGAAGGCGAGGATGCCGGCCCACAAGTAGATCAGCAGGACCGCGCGGCGCTGGGAGTGACCGATTTCCAGCAGGCGGTGGTGCAGGTGCATCTTGTCGGCGGCGAACGGGCTTTCGCCGCGGCGGGTGCGCCGGACGACCGCCATGATCAGGTCCAGCATCGGCACGAACAGCACCGCGGCCACGACCACGAGCGGCGAGAGCAGCGCGATGGCGTCCTTGCCGCTGAACTGCGGGTACGGCACGCGCCCGGACGCCGACGTCGTCGCGCCCGCGAGCATCAGGCCGATCATCATCGAGCCGGAGTCGCCCATGAAGATCTTCGCGGGCTGGAAGTTGTACGGCAGGAAGCCCAGACACGCGCCGGCGAGCGTGGCCGCGATCAGCGCGGGCGGGTAGGTGCCGACGTCGCCGCCGGAGCTGTCGAGCAGGCCGAGGGAGAACGCGCAGGTGGCGGCGGCCGCGATGAACCCGAGGCCGCCGGCCAGCCCGTCGAGGCCGTCGACGAAGTTCATCGCGTTGACCATCACCACGACCATCACCACGGTGAGCAGCGCGCCCTGGTTCTTGTCGAGCACCAGCACCGAGCCGAACGAGGCGCCGGTGCCGCCCCACGGCACCCAGAACGACACCCACTGCACGCCGAAGATGACCAGGATCCCGGCGCACATGACCTGGCCGGCCAGCTTCGTCCAGGCGTCCAGCTCGAACCGGTCGTCGAGCGCGCCGATCAGGGAGATGACGCCCGCGGCCAGCAGCACGCCGACCGAGTCGAAGGAGGCGTCGAAGCCGTGCGACAGCGCGGGCAGCTGGTGGGCCAGGCCCATCGCGCCGGCGACGCCGAGGAAGATGCCGATCCCGCCCATCCGCGGGATCGGGGCGACGTGCACGTCACGGGCACGGGGGTTGGCGATCGCACCGACGCGGATCGCGATCCGGCGGACGACGCCGGTGAGCAGGTAGGTCACGGCCGTCGCGGTCAGCGCGACGAGGATGTATTCCCG
The DNA here is from genome assembly GCF_040638975.1 of Amycolatopsis sp. NPDC024027. Classification (NCBI taxonomy): domain Bacteria; kingdom Bacillati; phylum Actinomycetota; class Actinomycetes; order Pseudonocardiales; family Pseudonocardiaceae; genus Amycolatopsis; species Amycolatopsis sp. NPDC024027. The sequence continues at coordinate 373,038 of NZ_JBEZYY010000008.1, read as the reverse complement.
GATGGGGAGGAGACCGGATGTGGGCGGCACGGGGACGTCACGCTCGCGAGGTCGGGGTCACCCGCGACACGCTATCGTGCCGCGGAAATCCCGGAGATCCGGCTTCAGGCCAACGATTCCGCGGGTACACCGAGCACCTCCGCGATGGCTTCCTTGCCGACCGCGCCCTCGCGCAGCACGACCGGCTCGGTGCCGGTGAGGTCCACGATGCTCGAGGCGACGGCCTCACCGCTCGACCCGCCATCGAGGTACACCGCGACCGAATCGCCGAGCTGCTCCTGGGCTTCCTGCGCGGTGCTGGCGGGCGGCCGCCCGGAGACGTTCGCACTCGAGACGGCCATCGGGCCGACGTCACGCAGCAGCTCGAGCGCGACGGGGTGCAGCGGCATCCGCAGCATCACGGTGCCGCGGGCGTCGCCGAGGTTCCACTGCAGGCTCGGGGCGTGCGGCAGCACGATGGACAGGTCGCCGGGCCAGAAGGCTTCGATGAGCGCCCGCGCCTGCGGCGGCACCCCGAGCACCAGCCCGTCCACAGTGGACCAGGACCCGACGAGCACGCCGACCGGCATGTCCGGGCCGCGGTTCTTGGCACGCAGCAGCGCCTGCACCGCGCCGGCGTCGAAGGCGTCGGCACCGATGCCGTAGACCGTGTCGGTCGGCAGGACGACCAGCCTGCTCGACCGCACCGCCCCGGCCGCCGCGGCCAGCCCGTCGGCCCGGGTCTCCCGCTTGCTGCAGTCGTAGACCACGCTCATGGGGGCCAAGGGTAGTCCGGCCGGTCGCGGGGGCGTTCGCCGCGTCACGCCGGCCCGGTCCGGTCCGCCGGCACCGCGGATGCGGTGAATGACTCATTCCTGTCGTCGGAGGACATGAATGAGTCATTCACGGCGTCGCGGGCGGTCCCGGCGGCGTGACAAACCGGCCAGACTTTCGTCGTGGGGCAAGCGGGTAAACCTCGCCGCGAGGCGGAACCACGACAGTGCGGCTCAATACGGTCGATCTTCGGGAACCACCACCCGTGGGTTCCCAGTGAAGGAGCCGCACATGCGCCCCAGCACCCCGAAAGCACTCGCCCTGCTCGCCGCGGTCGCCGTCCTCACCGGGCTCGGCACCGGCACCGCCGCGGCCGAACCGCTCACCCGGGGCTGGCCCGCCCCGATCGATGCCGCGCACTGGGAGAACCAGGACCACATGACCTGGTCCGACTACCGCAAGGTGCCCGGCACGAACTGGGCCGATCCGAACCTCAAGCCGACCCAGCGCACCTTCAAGGGCGCCGTCGTGCTCGCCGACTACCCGGACCAGGACTTCGTGGTCACCCGTCCCGCCAACTCGACCGTGTTCGGCAACCCCGCGCCGACGGCGGCGAACATCCCGCGGGCGAACGTCGCGAAGTACTACCAGGACTTCCTCAACAAGCCCGAGGCCCTCAACAACGGCCACACGATCAACGAGTACTGGATGGAGGACTCCGGCGGCCGGTTCGGCGTGCAGCTGACCGCCTTCGGGCCGTACCGGATGCCCGGGAAGTCCTTCGAGTACGGCATGGAGTTCCAGCCGAGCGCGTGCCCGCCCGGCGCGAACTGCGCCCGCGACCTGCGCAAGGACGCCGGGGACGCCTGGCGCGCCGACGTCGGCGACGCCGCGAAGCAGTTCGACTTCGTCTTCTACCTCTCCGCAGGCCAGGACGAGAGCTCGACCTGGCAGGAGTTCGGCGAGATGAAGTTCGGGACGAAGGAGAACGTGCCCGACAGCTTCGGCCCGCCCAACCACGACCTGCCGAACTACGCGGCCACCCGGTACGTGCCGTGGACGTCGTGGGCGTCGGCCGCCAGCATCTGGCCGAACGCCCAGGACGGCAGCTCGGTGCAGGCCGAAAGCTCCGGTCAGTCGACCTACGCCCACGAGTTCAGCCACATCCTGGGCATCGGCGACAACTACAACAACCCGTTCGGCGTCCCGCCTTCGCGCAGCTACAGCGGCCCGTGGGACATGCTGTCGCGCGGCACGTTCAACGGCCCCGGCGGCCCGCACACGCGGTGGCAGATCCCGGCGACGCAGGGCAGCTCGATGGGGGCCCAGCACCAGCTGCGCAACAAGCTGAAGCTCGGCATCGTCGACCCCGCCGACGTGCTGCGGCTGGACCGCGCCGAGCTGGCTGCTTCGGGGCCGGTGTCGGCGCGGTTGACGGCGCGCGAGGCCGAGGCGCAGCCCGGCGCGTTCACCGGCCTGAACATCACGCTCACCGGCGGCGACAAGGCGCCCAGGTGCGACCGGTCGAAGGACCCCTTCTGCGACGGCGGCGGCTACGACAACTACACCGTCGAGGTCGTCGACCGGATGGGCGCGGACTCCTTCGCGCCCGACTCGGGCGTGCTGATCACGAAGACGAAGAACCAGGACAACGCCCCGTTCGACTGGGTGATCGACGCCAACCCGCGGGACATCGGCATCACCGACTACACGAAGCCGGACGGGACGCCGGTGAAGATCACCATCGGTGACTACCGGCAGCTCAACGACGCCCTGTTCAAGGCGGGCACCGAAGCGGCGAGCCCGTACGAGTACACCGACGAGGCGAACCGCCTGCGGTTCCTGATCACCGACGTGGCCCGCGACCGCCACGGGATCCTGTCGTACACGGTGACGGTGGCTTCGCTGGACGGCTCGGGCGGCCAGGCCCGCGGGGCGGCGCTGACCCCGGCCCTGCCGGCCATCGCCCGGGGAGGCCTGGCCACCTGCGAGTTCGGCCTGCTGAACACGGGCTCGGCCCGGGGTGCGAAGGCACCGTACGACACGGACACGTACCGCCTGAGCGTGTCGACGGACGCCCGGGGCTGGGAGGTCCGCCTCCCGAACGAGCTCACCACGGCGAAGTTCGGCGGGCACGTGAAGGTGCCGTCGAACGCGAAGCGCGGCCAGGGCGGCGACTTGGCGGCGAGGGTGAAGCTGACGGCGACATCGGTGAGCGACCCGTCGAAGACGGCGACGGCGAGCTGCACGGCGTTCGGTTTCTGAGCGCCGCGCGGGTTTCACCGGCCGGGTGAACGTCGCGAATGACTCATTCGGGACCTCGGAGGTCCCGAATGAGTCATTCGCGACCTGCGGGTTCGCCGGGTCGCGGGCGCGGGCGGGGGCGCGGGCGCGGCGAGCAGCCTGCGCGGCGGCGTGCGAGCCCGCTGTGCCGAGGTTGTGCACAGGGCCGCCGTGATGTGGACAGCGAAGCCGAAGAAAGCCCTTTTCCCGAATTTCCGTCGGACGTCGCCGATACGCTGGACCCGGGGGGCGCCCCCGCGGGTCAGCCCAGCCGGCGGGCGGTGACGAACCGGGCGCGGCCCGTCAGGTCCGCGTGGCCCTCGACCCCGGTCAGCACCCGGCGGGCCCGGACCAGGGCCGGGACCGCCGAACCGTGCGTGTCGTCGTGCTCGATCGCCAGGCCGCCGCCCGGGCGCAGCAGCCTCGCGCCCGCCGCGATCGCGTGGCGGATCACCGCCAGGCCGCTCTCCTCCGCGAACACCGCGCGCGGCGGGTCGTGCTCCGCGACCTCCGGGGGCACCGGGGTGCCCTCCGGGACGTACGGCGGGTTGCACAGCACCAGGTCGACCAGGCCGTCGAGCTCGGCGAACATCGTCGGGTCGCCGATGTCGCCCGAATACAGCCGGATCGGGGTGTTGCCCGCGTCGGCGTGCACGTCCGCGTTGTGGCGGGCCCAGGCCAGCGCCTGCGGGTCGATGTCGACCGCGTAGACGACCGCGTCCGGGCGCGCGTGGGCCACCGCCAGCGCCAGCGCGCCGGAGCCCGTGCACAGGTCCACCACCACCGGGAACTCGCGGCCCTGCAGGAACTTGACGCCCCACTCGAGGAGCAGCTCGGTCTCCGGCCGCGGGACGAACACCCCGGCGCCGACCGCGACCGTGATGTCGCCGAGCGCGGCCCAGCCGGTCAGGTACTGCAGGGGGATGCGCTTGGCGCGCTGCTGGACGAGCTGGCCGATGGCCTCGATGACCGGCGGGTCGACCAGCGGCACCATCGGCAGCCGGCCGCGTTCGACCCCGAGCACGTGCGCGGCGATCACCTCGGCGTCGAACCGCGGCGAGGCGACGCCCGCGCGCTCGAGGATCCGGGTGGCCTCGATGATGGCCAAGCGCAGCGGCTGCCGATTCACTCGTCGTCCTTCACCTCGTCGAGCCTGGCACACCAGGCGGAACTCCCCCGTGAGGACACGCGCCGGTCCTACCCGACCAGCGTATCGAGGCACCCGCACGGTTTGGCCGACAAGTACCCCGCCGGCTCGGTGCCGATCGTGCCGCCGCGGGAGCCGTTCGCGCCGGCCCAGCAGGTTGCCACGCTCGACGGGCGGGAACCAGCCGGAGTTCGCCGAGGTCGGCGCGGACTTCGGCAGCCGGAGCCGGCGGCCGATGCCACCCTCGACCTGCCGGCCGAGCTGTTCCGCACCGGCCGCGAGCCCGGCGGCGGCCACTTCGCTCCCCGGCCGGCCGGGGTGGGCTGACCCGGGTCCGGGGATCGCGCCCGGTGCGGATCTTCTAGGATGCAGGGCACCAGGACGGGGGAATCGCCTGCTCGACGGCGCCGCCCGCACCTTCGACACCGAAACTCCGGGGAGCCCCGCAGTGCCCACAGAGCCGATCACCCGCCGGGTGGCGTTCATCTTCCCGATCTACAACGAGGAAGAGAACATCGACCTGCTGCACCGGACCGTGGACGAGGTGACCGCCCCCCTCGCCGGGAAGTACGACTTCAGCTTCCTCTACGTCGACGACGGCAGCCGGGACGGCTCGCTGGCCAAGCTCACCGAGCTCAGCGCCCGCGACGATCGGGTCACCGTGGTCGAGCTGTCCCGCAACTTCGGCCACCAGATGGCCGTCACCGCCGGGCTGGACCTGGTCGACGCGGACGCCGTCGTCATCATGGACAGCGACATGCAGGACCCGCCGCGGGTGGCGCTCGAGCTGATCGAGAAGTGGGAAGAGGGCTTCGACGTCGTCTACGCGCAGCGGCGCTCGCGGCAGGACTCGGCGTTCAAGAAGCTGACCGCCGGCGGGTTCTACTGGTTCCTGCGGAAGATGGCCGCGGTCGACATCCCGAAGAACACCGGCGACTTCCGGCTGATCGACCGCAAGGTGGTCGACGAGCTGCGCAAGTACCGCGAGCGCGACCGCTTCCTGCGCGGGCTGGTCAGCTACATCGGCTTCAAGCAGACGGCCGTGCTGTTCGACCGCGACAAGCGGCACGCCGGCGTCACGGGCTACCCGCTGCGCAAAATGCTGCGCTTCGCCGCCGACGGCATCCTCGGCTTCTCGGTGACGCCGCTGCGGATGATCACGCGCATGGGGTACCTGATCTCGTTCCTGAGCTTCGTCGGGGTCCTCTACGTCGGCGGCGTAAAGCTGTTCGCCCCGCAGACCGCGGTGCCCGGCTGGGCCTTCCTCGGGATCGCGATGTTCTTCCTCGGCGGGATCCAGATCATCATGCTCGGCGTGCTCGGCAGCTACATCGGCCGCACGTACTCCCAGGTGCAGAACCGGCCGCTCTACGGCGTCGCGTCGGTGCGCACCGGCCCCGGGGTGCCGGTCGAGGCCCGCGAGGGCGCCGAAGCGGGAAGAAGCGCCCGGTGAAGCTGATTTCGGCGACCCAGCTGCGCTTCGGGCTGGTCGGCGTGGGGAACACCCTCGTCGACGCCCTCGGCTACGCGCTGCTGGTGACGCTGGGCGTCCCGCTGTTCGTGGCGAACTTCATCTCGACGACGGCGGGCATGCTGCTCAGCTTCACCCTGAACCGGAACTTCACCTTCCGCGCGAAGGACGGCGACGTCCGCCGCCAGGCGCTGCTGTTCTTCGGCGTCACCGCGTTCGGGCTGTGGGTGGTGCAGGCGGCGATCATCTTCGCCGTCACCGCGGCGTTCCCCGGGGTGAACCTGCTGGTCCCGAAGTTCGCCGGGATCGCGGTCGGCCTGGTCTGGAACTACGTGCTCTACCACAAGGTCGTCTTCCGGCAGCGGCCCGCGGCGGCCGAGCCGCCGGTCGCCGAGGTCACGCATGACTAGGACGGCCGTCCCGTCCCGGCTCGCCGACGAGGTCGAGCCGGAACGTGCGGAACCGGCCCCCGCCGGTCGCTGGGCCTGGCTGAACGGCGACTACGCCCGCGTCTTCGCCGTGGTGCTGGCCTGGAACGTGGTGCTGCTCGCGGTGGCGTACCTGTTCGCGCCGTCCAGCCCGGTCGACGAGGGCATCCCGAAGACGGGCATCGGCTCGACGATGAGTCTCCTGGCGCACACCTACCGCTGGGACGCCGGCAACTACGGCGAAATCGCCGTGCACGCCTACACCGGCAGCTACGCCCCGACGCGGGCGTTCTACCCGGTGTTCCCGCTCCTGGTCTGGCTGGTGCAGACGGTCAGCTTCGGCACGCTCGGCCTGCTCGCCGCCGGCTTCGTGGTCAACCTGGTGGCCACCTGGCTGGCCGCGGTGGCGCTGCTGAAGATCGGCCGTCACTTCTTCGACGGCGAGCGGGCCCCGTGGCTGGTCGTCGCGGCGTTCCTCACCGCGCCCGCCGCGTTCTTCCTGCACTCGTTCTACAGCGAGGCGGTGTTCTGCGCGCTGGGCTTCTGGGCCTACCTGTTCGCGCTGCGCCGCCAATGGCTCTGGATGGGCCTGACGCTCATCCCGCTGACGGCCTCCCGCATCACGGCGGCGGTGTTCGTCGGCCTGTGCTTCCTGGAGTTCTGGCGGTCGAAGGACTGGAAGCCGCGCGGCCTGCTGTCGGCGAACGTGCTGTGGTTCCCGGCGGCGTTCCTCGGCCTCGGCGGCGTGCTGGTCGCCATGAAGATCCAGACCGGGGACTTCTTCGCCAGCTTCAACGCGCTCAAGGGCGTGCGGGAGTGGTCGTACCACCAGTTCAACCCGAACATCCTCGGAACGCTCTGGCGCGAAGCCAAGATCACCGGCCACGCGCTGCTCGGGGACACCCCGATGGACGCGTGGACGTTGATGAGCCACGTGCTGCCGATGATCGGCCTGGCGCTGCTGTTCGCGTCCTCGGTGTACGTCCTGGTGGCGCTGCGCGCGAAGGGTGTCCCGCTGGCGCTGTTCGGGTTCGCGTCGATCGTGATGCTGACGATGAACAACAACGTGGTGTCGGTGCACCGCTACCTGCTGCCGTGCCTGGTGATGTACGTGGCGCTGGTCCTGTTCGGCGAGCGGCGCCCGAAGCTGCGCGGCGCGGTGCACGTGGTCCTGTACGCGAACGCGCTCGTCTGCGGGATGATCTACCTGCGCTTCATCACCGGCTTCTGGTCCGGCTGAGCGGCCCGGGCACCCCAGCAGGTCCGCCTCGGCCTGCTGGTCGCCCCCGCTGCCGTCAGCCTGACTGAGCCGCCAGGCGCTCCTCGCGGTCCGCGGTCGCCAGGGCGTCCAGCACGCCGTCCAGGTCGCCGTCGAGGACCTGGTCCAGGTTGTACGCCTTGTAGTTCACCCGGTGGTCGGAAATGCGGTTCTCCGGGAAGTTGTACGTCCGGACGCGCTCCGAGCGGTCCACCGTGCGGACCTGCGAACGGCGGGCGTCGGACGCCTTCGCCGCCGCCTCCTCCTCCGCGACCGCCTGCAGGCGGGCCTGGAGCACCTGCAGCGCCCGGGCGCGGTTCTGGATCTGGGACTTCTCGTTCTGGCAGGACACCACGATGCCCGTCGGCAGGTGGGTGATCCGGACCGCCGAGTCGGTCGTGTTGACGCTCTGGCCGCCCGGGCCCGACGACCGGAACACGTCGATGCGCAGGTCGTTGGGGTCGATCTCGACCTCGACCTCCTCCGGCTCGGGGTAGATCAGCACGCCGGACGCCGAGGTGTGGATGCGGCCCTGCGACTCGGTCGCCGGCACGCGCTGGACGCGGTGGACGCCGCCCTCGAACTTCAGGCGGGACCACACCCCGTCCGCGGCGGCCGCCTTGGTCTTGATCGACAGCGTCACGTCCTTGAAGCCGCCCAGGTCGGAGTCCACCGAGTCGAGGACCTCCGCCTTCCAGCCGTGGCGCTCGGCGTAGCGCAGGTACATGCGCAGGAGGTCGCCGGCGAACAGGGCCGACTCCTCGCCGCCCTCGCCGGACTTGATCTCCATCACGACGTCGGAGCCGTCGTACGGGTCGCGCGGGAGCAGCAGTTCGGTGAGCCTCGACTCGAGGTCGGGGATCCGCGCGGCCAGCACCTCGGCCTCGGCGGCGAACTCCGCGTCCTCCGAAGCCATCTCCCGCGCGGCCGAGAGGTCGTCGCGGACGGTGTCCAGCTCGTGGACGGCCCGCACCACCGGCGACAGCTCGGCGTAGCGGCGGCCGAGCTTGCGGGCGCGCGCCTGGTCGGCGTGCACCGCCGGGTCCGCGAGCTGGGTCTCCAGCTCCGCGTGTTCGGCGAGCAGCCCCTTGAGCGAGCTCGAATCCACCTCTGCCACCTCTCAGCCCGGGTCAAGACGAGAAACGGCGCCCACCCGCGCGAGCGGGTGGGCGCCGTGCAAAAAGCTACTTGGCGTCGGCGTCCTTCTTCTGCCGCTTGCCGTAGCGAGCCTCGAAGCGCGCGACCCGGCCACCGGTGTCCATGATCTTCTGCTTGCCCGTGTAGAACGGGTGGCAGTTCGAGCAGATCTCGACGTGGATGTTGCCGCTGGTCTTGGTGCTGCGCGTGGTGAAGCTGTTGCCGCAGTCGCAGTTCACTTCGGTGACTACGTACTCGGGGTGAATGCCGCTCTTCATGGTGTCCTCTCTCGTTGGCTCCGGGTCCCCAGTCGTTCCCACGGGGTGAACCGGCGCCGGACTTCAGCGGGTAATTCTGCCAGACGGGCTGACGAGTACTGGAACGTACCCCGCTGACCAGCTATTCCCGGCGCGGAAGGGCCTCCCCGGGCACGCCGGGAAGGCCCTTCCGCAGGGCCAGGACTCAGTCGTCTTCGCCGCCACCGAGGGCGGTCTTCGACACCTGCATCAGGAACTCGGTGTTCGTCTTCGTCTTGCGCAGCCGCGAGATCAGCAGGTCGATGGCCTGCTGCGAGTCGAGCGCGTGCAGCACCCGGCTCAGCTTCACGGTCACGGCCAGCTCGTCCGGGTTGAGCAGCAGCTCGTCCTTGCGAGTACCGGACGGGTTGACGTCGACGGCCGGGAACACCCGGCGCTCGGCGATCTTCCGGTCGAGCTTGAGCTCCGCGTTACCGGTGCCCTTGAACTCTTCGAAGATGACCGTGTCCATCGTCGAGCCGGTCTCGACCATCGCCGTGGCGAAGATGGTCAGCGAGCCGCCGTTCTCGATGTTGCGCGCCGCACCCAGGAACCGCTTCGGCGGGTAGAGCGCGGTCGAGTCGACACCACCGGACAGGATCCGGCCGGATGCCGGGGCCGCCAGGTTGTAGGCCCGGCCCAGGCGGGTGATCGAGTCGAGCAGCACGACGACGTCGTGGCCCATCTCGACCAGGCGCTTGGCCCGCTCGATCGACAGCTCCGCGACCGAGGTGTGGTCGGCCGGCGGCCGGTCGAAGGTCGAGGCGATGACCTCGCCCTTCACCGAGCGCTGCATGTCGGTGACCTCTTCCGGACGCTCGTCGACCAGGACGACCATCAGGTGGCACTCGGGGTTGTTCGTGGAGATCGCGTTCGCGATGTCCTGCATGATCGTGGTCTTACCGGCCTTCGGCGGCGACACGATCAGGGCGCGCTGCCCCTTGCCGACCGGCATGATCAGGTCGATCACGCGGGTGGTGAGCTTGTGCGACTCGGTCTCGAGGCGCAGCCGCTCGTTCGGGTACAGCGGGGTCAGCTTGGTGAAGTCGGGGCGGCGCTTGGCCTCGTCCGGCTCCAGGCCGTTGATCGAGTCGACGCGCACCAGCGGGTTGAACTTCTGCCGCTGCTGCTCGCCGTCACGCGGCTGCCGCACGACGCCGGTGATGGCGTCACCGCGGCGCAGGCCGTACTTGCGGACCAGCGACAGCGAGACGTACACGTCGTTCGGGCCGGCGAGGTAGCCGGAGGTCCGCACGAACGCGTAGTTGTCGAGCACGTCCAGGATGCCCGCCACGGGCAGCAGGACGTCGTCGTCGCGGATCTCGGTGTCCGGCGAACCGCCCTCGCGCTGGCCGCCACCGGTGCCCCGGCGACGGCGATCGCGGAAGCGACGGCCGCGACGGCCGCCTTCCTCGTCGTCGTCCGGCTGCTGGTTGCGGTTGTCCTGCCCGCCGCGGTTGCCGTCCTGCTGGTTGTTGCGCTGGCGGTTGCCGTCCTGGCGGTTGCCGTCCTGGCGGTTGCCGTCCTGGCGGTTGCCGTCCTGGCGGTTGTCCCCGCGGTTGTCGCCGCGGTTGCCACCGCCCTGGCGCTGCTGGTCGCGGTTGCGGTCGCCCTGCTGGCGGTCGCCGCCCTGACCCTGCTGGCGGTCGCTCTGACCCTGCTGACGGTCGCCCTGTCCCTGCTGGCGGTCGCCCTGCTGGGCGTCGGGCGATCCGGCGGCCCGGTTGGACCCGCGGCGACGGCGGCTGCGGCCACCCTCCTCGGGCTGGCCGTCCTGCGGGGTGTCCTGCCGGTCCTGCTGCGGGCGCTCGGCCTGCGGCTGGGCGTCCGACGGCGCGGACGCGGGCGCCTCGGCCTTCGGCTCCGGCTTGGTCTCCGCCGGAGCGGCGGGCGCCTCGGCCTTCGCCTTGGGGGCCGCCTTCGGCGGCTCGCCGACGCCTTCCAGCGGCAACGTCTCGGCCGCCGCACGCGGCTTGCGGGACTTGCCCTGGCGCTCACGGATCGCGGCGATCAGATCGCCCTTGCGCATGCCCGTCGTCTCGCCGACGCCGAGCTCCCCAGCCAGCGAACGCAGTTCGGCGACGGTCTTACCGGTCAGCCCGCCGACCGCCCGCTTGGGAGCGGGGGCCGTGCCGTTCGATCCGGCCGTGTCGCTACCCACGTCGCTCAAAAGATCGGTGTTGCTCACACATGTCCTTCCTGACCGATCCACGCCTCCAGGCGGATCAGCGGACTGCCGCTCGCTTCTGATCGCGAACCGGCGTAATTGCCCCCCGATACGCGAGATGAGCTCTTCGGCCGTGCGGAACACAGCTGGAGCGCCTCCACCACAGGGGTTTGCGTCCTCCATTCGGAGGACACGGAATTCGGCACCGCCGAGACCGGAAACCCGCCTGCGTCCCTCCGCGTTACCCCGCGTGCCAGGCGGTGCGGATTCGGCGGATCGACGAAGGATGCGATCCGGGGGAATCCCCGGGACCGGCATCGGGTGCGGAAACGCACGGTGATCGAACGCCCCCGAGGGTAGACCGCAGCGGTGCCGGGTGCAACAACCACCCCCCGCGTGGCGGGCGTGGCGGCGGGCACGTGACCCACCCTTTACTGAGCCGCAACCCGCACGCCCGCAAGATCCACGGGCAGCTCGAAGACGTCGAAGGCCTCAACGCCCACCTCCGGCGGAAGTATTCCCGTGGTGGTCAGGGCGAGCACCGTGGGACCGGCGCCGGAAACGGCGGCGGCCACGCCGCGTGCACGGAGCGTCGCCACCAGCTCCGTGCTCGCCGGGTACGCGGGGGCGCGGTAGCCCTGGTGCAGGCGGTCTTCGGTGGCCGGGAGCAGGAGCTCGGGCCGCGCCGTGAGCGCGTGGACGGCGAGCGCGGCGCGGCCGGCGTTGTGCGCGGCGTCGGCGTGCGGCACGACCGCGGGCAGCAGGCCGCGCGTGGTCGCGGTGGCCGAGCGGACCGAGGGCACGGCCACGACCGGCCGGATCGACGGGTGCGGCGTGAGCCGTTCGGCGTGGAAGCGGCCGGCGTCGCACCAGGCCAGGACCAGGCCGCCGAGCAGGCTGGCCGCGGCGTTGTCGGCGTGGCCTTCGAACCCGGCGGCCAGCTGCAGCGCTTCGGACGCGTCGAGTTCCCGGCCGGCGAGGGCGTACCCGGCGGCCACCCCGGAGACCACCGCGGCCGCGGACGAGCCGAGGCCGCGCGCGTGCGGGATGGCGTTGGAGCAGCGCAGGTGCAGGCCGGGCGGCTCGACGCCGAGGTGCTCACAGGTGGTGCGGATCGCCCGCACGACCAGGTGGGTCTCGTCGGTGGGGACGTCCGCCACGCCACCGGCGCCGGCGTCCTCCACCTCGACCTTGAGCCCGGAGCCGGTGACCCGCACTTCGACGACGTCGTACAGGCTCAGGGCCATCCCGAAGGCGTCGAAGCCCGGCCCGAGGTTCGCCGTGGACGCGGGAACGGTGACCGTGAAGGCACTCACCGCAGGTCCAGCGCCGCCGCGACCGCCGAGGGGTCCACGGCGAGGGGTTCGACCTCGACGTTGCCCGCCAGCGCCGTCTGCGGGTCCTTCAGGCCGTGTCCGGTGACCGTGCAGACGACCCGGGAACCGCGCGGGAGCCGGCCGTCGGCGGCCGTGGCCAGCAGGCCCGCCACGCTGGTGGCCGACGCCGGCTCGACGAAGACGCCTTCGCGGCCGGCCAGCAGCCGGTAGGCCTCGAGGATCTTCTCGTCGGTGACGGCTTCGAAGAGCCCGTCCGACGCGTCCTTGGCCTTCACGGCGGCGGTCCAGGACGCCGGGCTGCCGATCCGGATCGCCGTCGCGATCGTGTCCGGGTCGCGCACCGGCTCGCCGTGCACCAGCGGCGCCGCACCGGCCGCCTGGAAGCCGAACATCCGCGGCGTGTTCTTCACCACACCGTCGGCCGCGTACTCCGAATACCCCGCCCAGTAGGCGGTGATGTTCCCCGCGTTGCCGACCGGCAGGCAGTGGATGTCCGGTGCCGTGCCGAGCACGTCGCAGATTTCGAAAGCCGCGGTCTTCTGGCCGGCGATGCGCACCGGGTTGACCGAGTTGACCAGGGTGACCGGGTAGTCGGCGGCGGTCTTGCGGGCCAGTTCGAGGCAGTCGTCGAAGTTGCCGTCGACCTGCAGGATGCGCGCGCCGTGCAGGACGGCCTGGGCGAGCTTGCCCATGGCGATCTTGCCCTGCGGCACCAGCACGGCGCAGGTGAGCCCGGCGCGGGCGGCGTAGGCCGCGGCCGAGGCGGACGTGTTGCCGGTCGACGCGCAGATCACCGCCTTGAGGCCGCTGGCCAGCGCGTGCGTGATGGCCACGGTCATCCCGCGGTCCTTGAACGAGCCGGTCGGGTTGGCGCCCTCGACCTTGAGGTACACCTCGCAGCCGGTCAGCTCGGACAGGTGGTGGGCGGGCAGCAGCGGCGTGTTGCCCTCCCCGAGCGTGACGACCCGCGCCCCGTCCGGGACCGGGACGCGGTCCCGGTACGCCTCGATGAGTCCCGGCCAGGGCTGCCTGATCATGCGTCTTCGCCTTCCACGCGCATCACGCTGACAACTTCGTGCACGACATCCAGCCGGCCGATCTCGTCCACAGTGGACTGAAGAGCCGCGTCGGGTGCCTGGTGCGTCACCACGACCAGGCTCGCGCGGTCGCCGACGTCGCTCTGGCGCACCGCCGCGATGCTGACGCCGTGGCCGGCGAACGCCTGCGCCACCTGGGCGAGCACGCCGGCGCGGTCGGCGACGGACAGGCTGACGTGGTACCGGGTCGGCGTCTGCCCCATCGGCCGCACCGGCAGGGCCGCGTGCGCGGATTCGCGCGGGCCGCGGCCGCCGACGACCCGGTTGCGGGCCACCGCGACGAGGTCGCCGAGCACCGCGCTCGCGGTCGGCGCACCGCCCGCGCCCTGGCCGTAGAACATCAGCTCACCGGCCGAGTCGGCCTCGACGTAGACGGCGTTGAACGCGCCGCCGACCCCCGCGAGCTGGTGGCTGCGCGGGATCATCACCGGGTGCACGCGGGCGGACACCGACTCGACGCCGTCGTCGTCGATGACCCGCTCGCAGATGGCCAGCAGCTTCACCGTGCGCCCGAGCCCCCGGGCCGCCGCGAGGTCGGAGGCGGTGACGTCGGCGATGCCCTCGCGGTGCACGTCCGACGCCGTCACGCGGGTGTGGAAGGCGAGGGAGGCGAGGATCGCGGCCTTCGACGCGGCGTCGTAGCCGTCGACGTCGGCGGTCGGGTCGGCCTCGGCGTACCCGAGCCGGCTGGCCTCGTCGAGCGTCTCGGCGTAGCCCGCGCCGGTGGAATCCATCGCCGAGAGGATGTAGTTCGTGGTGCCGTTGACGATGCCCATCACGCGGGTGATCCGGTCGCCCGCGAGGGATTCGCGCAACGGCCGCAGCAGCGGGATCGCCCCGGCCACCGCGGCCTCGAAGTAGAGGTCGGCGCCCGCGGCGTCGGCCGCTTCGAACAGGTCCGCGGAGTGCTCGGCCAGCAGCGCCTTGTTCGCCGTGACGACCGACTTCCCGGCCTTCAGCGCGGCGAGCAGCCAGCCGCGCACCGGCTCGATGCCGCCGACCAGCTCGACGACGACGTCGACGTCGTCGCTGGTCACGAGCTTCTCGGCGTCGGCGGTCAGCAGCTCCGGCGGCAGCTCGGGGTGCTTGTCCGGGCGGCGGACGGCGATGCCGGCCAGCTCGACCGGGGCGCCGGCCCGTGCGGCCAGCTCCCCCGCCTGCTCGGTGAGCAGCCGGGCGACCTCGCCGCCGACCGTCCCGCAGCCCAGCAGCGCGACCCGGATCGGACGTCGTTCGGCTGCGGGCAGTTCGGAAGCAGACACGGTGTTTCAGACCTCCAGGCGCAGCATGTCGTCGGTCGTCTCCCGCCGCAGCAGCAGCCGTGAGCTGCCGTTGCGCACGGCGACCACGGCCGGACGGGGCATCCGGTTGTACGTGCTCGCCATCGAGTAGCAGTACGCGCCGGTCGCCGCGACCGCCAGCAGGTCGCCGGGAGCCAGCGTGTCGGGCAGCCAGCAGTCTCGTACGACGATGTCGCCGGACTCACAGTGTTTTCCCACGACCCGGGACAACACGGCCGGCACCGGCTGATCGTTGTCGGCCGCGGAGCGGGAAACCAGCCGGACGTCGTAGACCGCGTCGTAGAGCGCGGTGCGGATGTTGTCGCTCATCCCGCCGTCGACGCTGACGTACCGCCGCGCCGACTCGTCGCCGAGCGAGACGTCCTTGATGGTGCCGACCTCGTAGAGCGTGATCGTGCCCGGACCGGCGATCGCGCGGCCCGGCTCGCCGGCGATCCGCGGCACCGGCAGGCCCGCGTAGGCGCACTCCTTGCGGACGATCTCGCGGATCTGCGTGATCATCTGGGCGGGCGGCGGCGGGTTGTCCTTCTCGGTGTAGGCGATGCCGAAGCCGCCGCCGAGGTCGACCAGGCTCAGCTGGTCGAGCAACTCCGGGCCGTGCTCCTTGGCCAGGTCGGCGAGCAGCCCGACGACGCGGCGGGCGGCGACCTCGAAACCGTCGGCGTCGAAGATCTGCGAGCCGATGTGGCTGTGCAGGCCGACGAGCTTGAGCGAACGCGCGTTGAGCACCCGGCGGACCGCCTCGGCGGCGTCGCCGCTGGCCAGGGAGAACCCGAACTTCTGGTCCTCGTGGGCGGTCGCGATGAACTCGTGCGTGTGCGCCTCGACGCCGACGGTCACCCGGATCAGCACGGACTGCACGATGTCGTGGCGGGCGGCGATGTCGGCCAGCCGCGCGATCTCGAAGTAGGAGTCGAGCACGACCGTGCCGACCCCCGCGACGACCGCGGCTTCCAGCTCGGCGGGCGACTTGTTGTTGCCGTGGAAGGTGATCCGCTCGGCCGGGAAGGCCGCCCGCTGCGCCACGGCGAGCTCGCCGCCGCTGCAGACGTCCAGGCTCAGCCCCTGCTCGGCCACCCAGCGGGCGACCTCGATGGACAGGAACGCCTTGGACGCGTAGTGCACCAGCGACGGGTCGTCGAAGGCTTCGGCGTAGTCCGCGCACCGGGACTTGAAGTCGGCTTCGTCGACGACGAACAGCGGCGTGCCGTGCTGCTCGGCGAGCTCGCGGACGTCGACGCCGGCGATCCGGACGACGCCGTCGGCGGCGCGGAAGGTGTTGCGCGGCCACACTTTCGCGGGCAGCTTGTCGAGCTCCTCGACCCCGGACGGCTGGAGCCCGGAGGTGTCGGCGTGGGTGTGGACGTCGGCGTGCCTGGGGCCTGCGGGGTGCGCCATTTCTTACATCCGTTCCGGAGCGGAGACACCGACCAGGGCGAGGCCGTTGGCGAGCACCACGCGCGCCGCCTCGCAAAGAGCCACGCGGGCGTGGTTGGCGGGAGTGGCCGCCTCGTCGCCCTTGGGCAGCACGCGGGCCTCGCGGACCGCGTAGAACTTGTGGAGCGCGCCCGCCAGCTCCTCCAGGTAGCGCGCGATCCGGTGCGGCTCCCGCATTTCGGCGGCGCGGCGCACGGTCTCCGGGAACTCGCCGATCGTGCGGATCAGGTCGCCCTCGACCGGGAGCGTCAGCAGTCCCAGATCGACGTCCTCTGTGGACTTGAGACCGAGGTCCGCCGCCCCGCGCAGCATCGTGCACAAGCGCGCGTGGGCGTACTGGACGTAGTAGACGGGGTTGTCGTTGGAGTGCTTGCGCAGCAGGTCCAGGTCGACGTCCAAAGTGGAGTCGACGGAGTAGCGGATCAGCTCGTAGCGGGCCGGGTCGACGCCGACGGCCTCGACCAGGTCCTCCATGGTGATCACGGTGCCCGCGCGCTTGGACATCCGGACCGGCTTGCCGTCGCTGACCAGGTTGACCATCTGGCCGATCAGCACCTCGACCGTGCCCGGGTCGTCGCCGAAGGCCGCGGCGGCCGCCTTGAGCCGCGCGGTGTAGCCGTGGTGGTCCGCGCCGAGCATGTAGATGCACAGGTCGAAGCCGCGGTTGCGCTTGTCCTTGAAGTAGGCCAGGTCACCGGCGATGTAGGCCGGGTTGCCGTCCTGCTTGATGACGACGCGGTCCTTGTCGTCGCCGTACTCCGACGACTTCAGCCACCAGGCGCCCTCGTTGAAGTACAGGTTCCCGGAGTCCTTCAGCTGCTGGACGGCGGCGTCGACCGCGCCGGACTCGTGCAGCGAGTTCTCGTGGAAGTAGACGTCGAAGTCCGTGCCGAAGTCGTGCAGGCTCTGCTTGATCTCGGAGAACATCAGGTTGATGCCGATCCGGCGGAACGTCTCGTGCCGCTCGGCCTCCGCCAGCGACAGCGCGCTCGGCTCGGCCTTGAGGACCTCGGCGGCGATGTCGTTGATGTAGCCGCCCGCGTAGCCGTCTTCCGGCGCGGGCTCGCCCTTCGCGGCGGCGATCAGCGACCGGACGAACCGGTCGATCTGGGCACCGGCGTCGTTGAAGTAGTACTCGCGGGTGACATCCGCGCCCTGCGCGGCCAGCACCCGGCCCAGCGCGTCGCCGACCGCGGCCCAGCGGGTGCCGCCGAGGTGGATCGGGCCGGTCGGGTTCGCCGAGACGAACTCGAGGTTGATCCGCGTGCCGGCCAGCGCGTCGCCGCGCCCGTAGGCCGCGCCGGCGTCGAGCACCTGGCGCACGATGTCGCCCTGCGCGGCCGCGGCGAGCCGGAAGTTGAGGAAGCCCGGGCCGGCGACCTCGGCCGAGGCGACGCCGTCGTCCGCCGAGACCGCCTCGGCGAGCGCCTCGGCGAAGTCGCGCGGCTTGAGGCCGGCCTTCTTGGCCACCTGGAGGGCGAGGTTCGTCGCGTAATCGCCGTGGTCGGGGTTGCGCGGGCGTTCGATGGTCACCTGCTCCGGCAGCACGGCGTCGTCGATGCCGCGTGCGGCGAGCACCTGCACGGCGGAGCTGCGGACCAGGTCGGCGAGAGCGGCGGGAGTCACTTGCCGAATTCTAGGTGTGCCCAGGTCCGGCGCTTGCAGCGGTCTCGGCCACGTCACGGGACGTGGGTGTGTGAGGCGTTAACGGTAGTCAGACGCGTGGTCTCTACACTGGCCCGGGCGGGAATCCGTCCGCAGCCACCAGAGGGAGAACGCGGGAGCCATGGCGAACGGGACAACTCGGAAAAAGGGGTCGGCGGTGAAGGCGGCCCGTGGTTCCGTGGTGAGCAAGAAGGGCACCCCGTGGGGCACGATCATCGCCGTCGTCGCCATCGTGGCGCTGGCCGCCTCGGTGATCATCTACTACATGGTGCAGTCCGCCCCGAAGCGCGCGCAGGCCGACCGCGAGGCCGCCGCCGCGTCGTTCGCGCCGACCGCGTCGGACCCGGACCCCTCGAAGCGCATCCCCGGCGTGGTGACCGCGACCTACACGGGCAGCGTGCACGTGCTGCCGACCGAGCGCGTCGCCTACGACAAGACCCCGCCGTTCGGCGGCCCGCACGACCAGACGTGGGCCACCTGCACCGGCACCGTGTACCCGACCGCCGTCCGCACCGAGAACATGGTGCACGCGCTCGAACACGGCGCCGTCTGGATCGCCTACAACCCGCAGCAGGTCACGGGTGACGCGGTCAACACGCTGAGCGTCCGCGCCAAGGGCAAGCCGTACACGATGCTGTCGCCCTACCCGGGCCTGGACAAGCCGATCTCGCTGCAGTCGTGGGGCCACCAGCTCAAGCTGGACGACGTCAACGACCCGCGGATCGACGAGTTCATCGCGGCGCTGCGGAGCAACCCGAACGGCGTCTACCCCGAGGTCGGCGCGTCCTGCGACGCGGTGCCGGGCCAGTTCGACCCGGACAACCCGCCGCCGTTCGACGCGTCGAAGCCGGGCCCCGACGCGAAGCCGATGGACTACAAGGGCAGCACCGCCGCGCAGGGTGAGCAGGGCATGCCGCCGTCCGCCCCCGCTTCCGCACCGGCTTCCGCCCCGACCACGAAGTGACCACCGAAGCCGGCCTCGACACCGACGAGGTCACCGAGCAGCCGACCTGGTCGCGCTGGGTGATCATCGGCGGGACGCTCCTCGCGGTCCTGCTGATCGGCGGGACGGCGGGGATGTTCCTCACCCGCGCCGTCGACGACCCGCCCGCGGCCACCCCGGCCGCCGGCTCGGTCGAGGTCGGCTTCGCCCAGGACATGTCGACGCACCACCTCCAGGCGGTGACGATGGCGGGCATCGCCCGCGACCGCACGACCGACCCGGAGATCAAGCAGCTGTCGTTCGACATCGAGCGCACGCAGCTCGAGCAGGTCGGCCGCATGAAGGGCTGGCTCATGCTGTGGGACCAGCCCGAGCAGCCGATCGGCGCCCCGATGCAGTGGATGACGGAACCGATGACGGGCCACGGTGGCATGCCGGGAATGTCGATGGCCCCGGCATCGGTCAACCCGGCGGGCGGCCCGCTGATGCCGGGCATGGCGACGGACGAGGACCTGAAGAAGCTGCGCTCCCTGTCGGGCCGCGACTTCGACGTGTTCTTCCTGCAGCTGATGTTGCGCCACCACCAGGGCGGGACATCGATGGCCCAGTACGCGGCCGCGCATTCGACGCTGCCGGCGTTGAAGGCGCTGGTGAACAGCATTCTGACGTCGCAGGGCGCGGAAATGGACCAGATCAAGCTGATGCTTTCCGGCCGGGGCGCCCAGCCGCTGCCGGCTTAGAGTGCAGTCGTTGATCCCGGAGTTCCGGCCCCGTCCGCGAGGAGGCGGGACGGCTCCGGTGGACGCTCGTGCGGTGCCGTTCCAGACCGCGCACCACCGCTTGCGACAAGCTCTTAGCCGGTTCCGGCGGCCGGGCGCTTCGGCGTCACCAGGAGAGTTCCTGGCAGCGGCGGGCGCACTGCGGCGCCTCCACCTGCAGCGTCGCGTGCTCGATCGCGTACCGCGAAGACAGCAGGTTCTGCGCCTCGGTCAGCACGTCCGACTGCTTCGCCGGCGGCGCCAGCGTCAGGTGCGCCGAAGCCACTTCCATGCCGGACGTCAGGGTCCAGACGTGCAGGTCGTGCACGTCGGCCACGCCCGGCAGGGCCGCCAGCTCCGCGTTGATCGCTCCGACGTCGACGCCCTGGGGCGCGTGCTGGAACAGGATGCGCAGCGCCCGGCGGGCCAGCGTCCACGTGCGGGGCAGCACGAACAGCCCGATCGCGACACCGATGATCGGGTCGGCGTAGCGCCAGCCGGTCAGCAGCGTCACCGCGCCGCTGATCAGGACGCCGGCCGAGCCGATCAGGTCGGCCAGCACTTCGAGGTACGCGCCGCGGACGTTGAGGCTTTCCTTCGCCCCCGACCGCAGCACGGCGAACGACACCAGGTTGGCCACCAGGCCGGCCGCCGCGACCAGCAGCACCGGGAGACCCGGGACCGCCGGCGGGTCGCCGATGCGGCCGATCGCCTCGATCAGGACGTACGCCGCGACGCCGAACAGCAGCAGCGCGTTGGCCAGCGCGGCCAGCACCTCCGCGCGGTAGAGCCCGAAGGTGCGGCTGACCGTGGGCCCGCTGCGCCGGGCCAGGATGATCGCGGCCAGCGCCATGCCGACCCCGAGGACGTCGGTGAACATGTGGGCCGCGTCCGAGAGCAGGGCCAGCGAGCCGGTCGTCACGCTGACGACGAACTCGAGCACCATGAACCCGGCGCCGATCCCCAGGGCGATGGCCAGCCGTCGCACGTGGCGCCCCGACGCGCTCGCCGGCGCGATCGAGTGCCCGTGGCCGTGTCCCTGACCCATGCCGCCTCCGTTCCCGGTTCGCCGTCGGGTCAAACATATAGTCGGATGCGCATATGTGCAACAGAGGACAGCCTAAGATCACCCACCGGCAAGCTACCGCGCGCGGTGCGAGCCACCCAATCCACCAGGCGGGGTTTCCCGCCAGGCGGACTCGTCACGCTTCGGCGTCGACGATTCGCCCGAGCAGGTCCCGCAGCCGGACGCGGTCCTCCGGCGCGAGCGCGGCCAGCGGTTCGGCCGCGAACCCCAGCGACCCCCGGAAGTTGCGCGCCAGTTCGGCCCCCGCCGGGGTGGCCACGATGTTCTTGATCCGCCGGTCCCGTTCACCCGGACGGCGCTCCACCAGGCCGCGGGCCTCGAGCCGGTCGATGATCCCGGTCACGTTGGACCGCTCGGACTTCAGCTTCTCGGCGATCCGGTGCATGGGCAGCGGTTGGTCGAGCGCGACGAGCACCTTCGCCTGCACCGTCGTCAGCCCCTGGGCCGCCGCCGCGGACTCGTAGGACTCGACGAACCGGTCGACGATCCGCCCGAGCAGGGCGACGACGTCTTCGGTGATCGGGTCAGCGCTCATCACGCGAGTGTATGCCGATAGTTGACTGCATGAACCATCCATGCCTATAGTCATTTTAGTTCACTACATTAACCATCACTCCCCTGAACAGATCGAGGTTCGTCGGATGAGCAACGACCGCGTCGCCCTGATCACCGGCACGTCTTCCGGGATCGGCCTGGCCACGGCAGTACTGGCGGCCCGGCGAGGCTTTCGCACGGTCGCGACGCTGCGCGACACCGGCCGCGCCGGCCGCCTGCGCGAGGCCGCCACCGACGCCGGCGTCGAACTGGACGTCCGCCCGCTCGACGTCACCGACGCCGAGTCCGTCGGCACGGCGCTCGAAGGCGTCCTCGCCGACTACGGCCGGCTCGACGTCCTGGTCAACAACGCCGGCGCCGGCCACCTCGGCACGATCGAGCAGGAGCCCGTCTCGGCGGTCCGCGAGACGATGGAGGTCAACTTCTTCGGCGTCGCCGAGACGACCAAGGCCGCGATGCCGGCCCTGCGCGCCGCCGGCGGCCGCCTGATCACGGTGACCAGCGTCGGCGGGGTGATCGGCCAGCCGTTCAACGAGGCCTACTGCGCGGCGAAGTTCGCCGTCGAAGGCATGATGGAGGCGCTGGCCCCGGTCGCCGCGGCGCAAGGTGTCACGGTGTGCGTGGTCGAGCCGGGAGCGGTCGCGACGGAGTTCGTCAACAACGTCGGCGTCGACGAGCGGCTCTTCGCCGAGGCCGGGCCGTACGCCGAATCCCTGCGGAAGTACATCGCCAACGTCACGAAGTCGTTCCAGGGCGCGCAGACCGCCGACGAGGTCGCCGAAGTGATCCTGGACGCGATGACGACGGAGAGGCCCGCCTTCCGCATCCAGACGTCGAAGTGGGCCGAGGAGTTCGCGGCGCTCAAGTTCGCCGACCTGGACGGCGCGGCCGTGCAGCGGCTGACCGGTGGCTGGCTCGCCTAGCGCACCAGCCGGAAGAACCCGCGCACCTGCTCGACGAACAGCCCGGGCTGTTCCAGCGCGGCGAAGTGCCCGCCGACGGGCAGCTGCTCGAACCAGCGCAGGTCGGTGTAGCGCTGCTCGGCTTGCCGCCGCGAAGGCCGCACGATCTCCTTCGGGAACACCGAAATCCCGGCCGGAACATCCACAGTGGACAAATCGCGGTCGTTGTTCGCCCAGTACATCCGCGCGGACGAGGCCGCCGTCGCGGTGAACCAGTAGACGGAGACCGCGTCCAGGATGCGCTGCCGGTCGACGGCGTCCTCCGGGCGGCCCTTGTGGTCGGTCCAGGCCCAGAACTTCTCGGCGATCCAGGCGGCCTGGCCGGCGGGCGAGTCGGTGAGACCGTAGCCGAGCGTCTGCGGACGGGTGCCCTGCTGGGCCGAGTAGCCGCTGCCGCTCCGCCGGAACTCCTCGAGATCGGCGAGGGCCTGCCGCTCCTCGGGCGTCGGATCGGCGGTGTCCATCCGCACGGGCGCGAAGTTGACGTGCACGCCGGCCACGTGACCGGACCGCGCCAAGGCGTTCGTGACGGCGGCACCCCAATCGCCGCCCTGGGCGCCGTAGCGGTCGTAGCCGAGCGACGTCATGAGCTGGTCCCACAGCTCGGCCACGCGCCCGATCTTCAGCGCGGGCTTGTCACTCCACCCGAACCCGGGCAGCGACGGCGCGACGACGTGGAAGGCATCGGCGGGATCACCCCCGTGCTTCCCGGGATCGGTGAGCGGCCCGAGGACATCGAGGAACTCCAGCACGGACCCGGGCCAGCCATGGGTGAGCACGAGCGGCAGCGCATCGGCCACCGGCGACCGGACGTGCAGGAAGTGCAGGCCGACCCCGTCGACGGTGGCCCGGAACTGGGGAAAGGCATTGAGCCGGCGAGCGAACCCGAAGTCGTATTCCTCGCCCCAATCCCGGCACAGCTCACGCACATAGGCGAGCGGAACCCCCTGCGACCAGTCATCGACGGTCTCGGCCTCGGGCCACCGAGTCCGCCGCAGCCGCTCCCGCAGATCGGCGACATCGCCCTCATCAAGAGCAACCTGGAACGACTCGGCCATCTCGGCTCCTTCAGGTGGGCCACCCACGCTAGCGACGACCCGCCGAATCGATCAACTTCACCGGGCTGACCAGCGGGATTGCCAGTCCGGCCACCTGCGGGAGGCGGGTCGCGGGGCATGCGCTAAGCTTTCGAAGTCGCCCAGCGATGGGCCCTCGTAGCTCAGGGGATAGAGCACTGCCCTCCGGAGGCAGGTGTCGCAGGTTCGAATCCTGCCGAGGGCACCCTTTTTGAATACGCAAAACCGGCCCCTACCAGCGAGAACGCGGTAGGGGCCGATTCGCGTCTAACCCGGTGGACCACGGCCGAATCCGGGCATCCGTGCATGGCGCCAGACCAGCCGACTCAGGTCCGCTCAGGTGGCCAGCATGGTGCGCCCAAGGTAGTCGCCACCCGCGCCCGTACTCGCCGGGAGGACGAAGAAGTAGCCTCCGCCGAAGGGCAGGGTGTACTTCTCCAGTGCCTCCCCCGCGAGCCGGCGTTGGATGGTCGTGAAGCCCGACTCCAGGTTGCGCTGGTAGCAGACGAAGATCTGGCCGGCGTCCTCGTCCGAACGGCGGTACGAGTGGCCTCGGCGCAGGATCCGATGTGCTTCGCTCTCCGGCGTCCGCGGGTTGGCTCGGCGGATGTGCGCGTCGAGGGCGATGACGCCGCCCTGGGGGTCGCCCGCGAAGTCGGGCTTTGCGCGTTCATCCCCCTGACCCAACGGGGCGCCGGAGTCCTTCCGGCGGCCGAACACGCGTTCCTGTAGCGGTACCGGCTCCGCGTCCCAGATCGGCATCGCGAGCCGGATGAGGCGGACGACCTGGTAGGTCCCGCCCGCGCACCAAGCGGGTTCGTCGTCGCCCGGCTGGACCCACACGTGCTGGTCCATGGCGCGCTTATCCGCGACGTCGGGGTTTCCCGCTCCTTCGCGGAAACCGAACAGGTTGCGGGATTCGCCGTCCGGGTGGAAGCCGGTCAGCTGCCAGCGTGGCGTCGTACCCGGAATCCGGCGGGCCAGCGCCGCGTCGAGCGCCTCCTGGCTGTCCGCGCTCACCTGGACGAGCAGATCTCCGTGGCACCACTGCGGATCCAGCACGTCGTTGCGGAACGACGGCATCGACGTCAGGTGGCGCGGGCGCTCGAGACCGAACCGGCCGTCGAACAGTGAAGCGCCCACGGCGACCGTCATCGTGGCGTCCGGGACCGGTGAGGCGCACGCCCGCAGGGTTTCGGCGAGGCCGCTCCGGTCCCGCGTGGTCACGTCGAACGCCGCGAGCGCCGTCTTCGAGCGCGCGGCCGTCACCACGCCGGGCTGCCCCGGCGCGGGCCGGGGAGGCCGTGGCGGAGGCGGCGGTGGCTGGCCCGCGCAGCCGGCGAGGCCCGCCACCCCCACCGCGGCCAGGAACGACCGGCGGCCGAGGCGGGGGGCCGTCATGGCGTCCTGACCAGGCCGACCGCGATCGAGCCGGTCTCCGCGGACGCCGGATCGAGCAGCACCCGGTAGCTGCCCGCCGTGGGGAGCGTGGGCAGGTCGTACGGGTTCTGGTCGGGTTTGTACGCCCGGTCCACGAGGGTCGTCCCGTCCGGCTTGAGCACCGTGAGCCGGAACGTCTTGCTTGCGAACGTGCTGCCGCTGAACGTCAGCCGGAGCTTGTCGCCCGCGGCGCCGGTGAACGCGACCTGACCGTCCTGGCCGGCCCGCGTGACCGGAACCGTCGCCGCGGCGCCGCCGATCGTGATCGTCCCCGCGTCGGCGAGACCGGACAAGGTCAGGGTGACCGTGCCGGTGGCGCCGCTGGTGGGCGCCGCCACGAGCTCGTAGGTGCCCGTCACCGGCATCGCGCCGAACGCGGCACTGTCCGCGCCCGTGGTGTTGTCCCCGTAGTTCAGCGCCGTGCCGTCCGGTTTGTACACCCGGAAGAACTGCTGGTCGAAGCCCGCCGTCGCGTTGGTCACGCCGAGGCTGAGGCGTTGCCCCGCCGTGCCGTCGAACTTCAAGCGGGTGTGCTGCCCGACCCGGCCGACGCTGATCGGCTTCGCGGCGCCGCCGACGGCGAGCGTGCCCGCCGCGATCTCTTCGGACAGCCAGGCGGTCACCGTCCCGGTTCCGGAGCCACCGTTGACGAGCACGTCGTAGCTGCCGGTTTGGCTCAGTGCGGGGAAGATCGCCCCGGCCCCGTAACTTTCCGCGTTCAGCAGTGCGCCGCCTGGGCCGACGAGAGCCGCCCTCGGCGAGCCGTTGGACAACGCCGCGCCGGCGAACCCCAGCCCGAGCCGCTGCCCTTGAGTTCCGTCGAACCTGAGCCGCGCCTGCTGTCCGGGCCTGCTCAGGGTCAGCGCTTTGCCCGCGCCGGTCGCGCTGATGTCCCCCGCGGCCACCTCCGTGGAAAGCCACAGCTTTCCGCTGCCGGTGCTTTCGCCGAAGTACTGGCCGACGACCAGCCGATACCTGCCGGCCACCGGAATTCGGAACCGGTCCGAGGAACTGGGAGTGACCACCAGTGGATTGCCCACCCGGGAGCCGCTCGGGTCGAACACGTACACCATGAGGTAGGTGGAGCCGGGCTGATCCGTGACGCCGACGTCGTACCAAGTGTCCTGCGCGCCGTCGAAACCGAGATCCACGAATTGGCCGGATCGACTCCGGCTGTAGGCGAATCCCGCCGAAGCGGTGTCGGTGGTCCCGACGATGCTCTTCGACAACTGCACGGTCACCGCACCGGTCCCGGTGCCGTCCGGATCGACGAACACCTGGTACGTCCCCGTGGTCCGCAACGCGGGAAGCGTCACGTCACGCCCGAGGCCACCGACGAGATACGTAGGCCCGTTGTTCGTCTCGACGGTGAACGACCGGCCACTCGGATCGACCAGCCAGAGCCGTGCCGAAGTGGTGAGCGAATTCGACGGAACGCCGATGCCGACCTTGTCCCCCGCCGTCGCGTCGAACTTCAGCCGCAGCACCTTGTCCGCGGGAATCGCCGGATTGACCGCCGCACCGTCCGCCACGATCGTGCCACCGTCGACGACATCCGCCGCGCCCGCGACCGTGAACGTGTACGTGACCGGCGCGGATTGGCTGCCACCCTTCGCGGCCCGGACGGTCAGCGTTCGCACGCCGGACGAATTCGGGGTGACGCCCACGGACACCTCGCCCGTGCCGGTCACCTCGACCGGCTGCGAGTCGGAGTCGAGCTGGTAAATGTATTTGTCGACCGGCTCGGTGCCCCCCGGTTTGAAGGTGAACGTCCCCGGCAAACCGGTGCCACCGTTGGGATGCCCATCGGCGGGGTAGTCGAAGGACGACACCAATGGCGTGGCCGGCGGTGCTACGTCGGCGACGACGAAGTCGTACGGGACCGGTGCGGACGGCTCGCCGACGGCGTTGAACGCGCGCACCGTCAGCGTCCGGCGCCCGCCCGAGCCCGGTGTGACGGTCACCGAAGCCTCGCCGTTGGCCGCGGTCACCTCCTTCGGCTGCGCCTCGGTGTCCAGCTGGTACGAGTACTTCGCGACCGGGACCGAGCTGCCGGGCTTGAACGTGAAGGTGCCGGCGACTCCGGCGCCGCCGTGCGGCTGGTTGTCCGAGGGGTAGGCCGTCGACGACACGACGGGCAGCGCCACAGCGGGCTCGGCCAGCACCAGGTTCCAGCCGGCCAACGCGCCTTCGTCGAAGCCGAAGTTGTCGCGGACGACGAGCTTCCAGACGCCATTGGCGTCCTTCGTGGTCAGATCCGGCAGCGGGTAGGTCTGGTCGAGATCGGCTGCGCCGTCCGTGCCGTCGGCGTTCTTCAGCGGCAGCTCGGCGCCGTCCGGCGTGACGAGGCGGATCGAGAGGTCACCGCGCGCCGGGTGCTCGGCCCGCACGCGCACGCGCGCGGTGGAGGCCACCTTCCGCCCGCAGGCGGTCATTTCGATCGTGCTGGTGACGCTGCCCAGGTCCGGGATCGGCTGCCGGGTGTCGTTCGCGGCCGTGCAGACCTGCTGCGGCGGCACGCCGGTGTAGAGCAGCTTGTTCGGGGAACCGGTCTTCAGCGTGTCCTGCTTGAGGACGCCGGCCGTGGCCCGCCCGAGCAGGGCGTTGGTCACTTCGGCCGGGCTCAGGCCGGGAGACTGGGACAGCAGCAGTGCGACCGCGCCGGCGACGTGCGGTGACGCCATCGACGTACCCCGGAGGGTCACCGTCGCGGTGTCGGTGGCGTTGTGCGCGGACTTGACCGACTCCCCCGGCGCGAACAAGTCGACGCAGGATCCGTAGTTCGAGCCGCCGGTGACGCCGCCCGTCTCTTTCCAGTCGCGGGCTCGTTCGTCGACGGGGTTGCTCGCGCCGACGGTGATCGCCGTGGGCACGTCCGCCGGGCTGGCGAAGCAGGCGTCCCGATCGTCGTTCCCGGCGGCCACGACGTAGGTGATGCCGGCCGCGATCGAGTTCTTGACCGCGAGGTCTTCGGCGGCCGACTGACCACCGCCCAGGCTCATGTTGACCACCGCGGGGCGCTGCGCGTGCTGGGTCACCCAGTCGACACCCGCGATGATCTGGCTGGTCGCGCCGAGGTTCTCGCAGCTGAGCACCCGTACCGAGACGAGCTTGGCCTTCTTCGCCACCCCGTACGTCTTGCCGCCGACCGTGGCAGCGACGTGCGTGCCGTGCCCGGAGGTGCTGCAATCCTGGCCGTTCCAGCCGTCGTTGATCGCGTCGAAGCCAACACTGGCGCGCCCCTCGAACTCCGAGTGGGAGATCCGGACGCCGGTGTCCATGATGTACGCGGTCACCCCCGCGCCCGCCCCATCCGGGTAGGCGAACGCGTCGTCCAGCACGGTGCTGCGCTGATCGACCCGGTCCAGGTTCCACGGCGGCAGCGGCTGGGTGGCCTGACCCGACACGATCGCGTCGGCCTCCACCCGTTCGACCAGCGGATCGGCGGCCAGCTTCGCGGCCTGCTCCGCCGTACCGGTGAAGAGGAACCCGTGCAGGGCCGCCTGGTAGGTGCGTCCGGCCTTGCCGCCGTAGTGGCTCGTGAGCACGCCGGCCGCGGCCGGGACCGCGAGCTGGCTCGGCTTGGTGAGGACGATGTAGCTGCCGTCGATCACCTTGGCGCCGGCCGGTTTCACCACCTGCCCCACGGCCGCCTGCGCGGGCGCGCTGGCACCGGCCGGCAGCCCCGCGAAGACAGCCGCGGCGGCAGCACCCGCGGCAAACGACCGGCAACCTCTTACCCACCCGCGCATTCGCCAGTCCCCCATCCTTGCCGGTCGGCAACGTCACGTTCTTCTCATGTGCTCAGTCGACGGCACCGAACAGCTTCTCCCGGCGAGAGAGCTTCGCCACTGCGGTTTCCTCGACGCGAGAGCTGGAATTCCCGAGCGCGGCGTACTGATCCTCGGCAAGCTCGCGCACGGTTTCGACCTCGTCTTCGTCGGTGAGGTCGACTCGAGTTGCCTGTTCGAACCTCCTGGACCGGACGTCGCCGGGCAACGCGGTGAAAAGCTGGGCGAACAGCTCGTCGAACACCGCCGGGTCACCGCGCTCGCCGAGCCGGACCAGAACCTGATCGGCCAGCACCCGGAGCACCCACAGCCGGCGCTTCGGCTCGGTGGTGAACTCGACCAACCGGACCGGAAGCGGCCAATCCGAACGGGTCACGAAGTCGGTGTCCGGGTAGAGGTCCGGGGGCTCCAAACCGGGGCACAGCAAGATGTCCTCGTCATCCCCCGCCGGATCGAATGCCTCCTCGTCCAGCGCGACCAACTGCTCGATCTCGCCGACCGGGACCTCCAGACCGCTTCGCGCGCGCAACAGAATCGCCAGTTCGGTCAGGGACAGCGGACAGTAGAACTCGTGCAGCGTTGCGAGAACCGATTCCCGCACAGCCGCGGATTGCCGCTCGTCCATGACGGTCCTTCCGACCTGGTTCGCCAGCGCCGGCTCAATAGGAGGTCCGGTCGCGTTTGACGTCCTGGATGCCACTCTGCCAGTTGCGAGTCGTCGGGACGGAACCAGCCCAGCGTTCGTAGTTGTCCGGCCCGGGCCAGCGTTCGGTGAGATAACGCTCATTGGACAGGGCATCCATACGGTCGTCGTAGTTCTTGATGATCTGCATACGGCTGCCATCCTCGTAGTCACGAGCCGGATAGCGGTTGATCGGATTCTTGGAGATGCCCCATTTGTAGATCTCGCCGGTAGTCGGGTTGTAGCGGGCGTAAAGGGAGGTCTGACCGTAGTCGGGCAAAGGCCCGTCGATGTAACTCGACTTCGGCTTTTCCCCATCCGGGTCGGTGTGCGTGGTCGGCTGGTTGCCGACGTAGCCGTACAGGTTGTTCCCGCCGTCGAACCCGATCGGGTCCTCGCTCAAGAACCGCTGCAGGCCGGGGCTGTAGTAACGGGCGCGGTTGTAGTACAGCCCGGTGCCGTCGTCCTCACGCCCCGCGTACCGGTAGGCGTTCCCGCCGTCGTTGCCGGCGACGTAGGTCCGGCCGAACGGCTCGTAGGTGTACGTGGCACCCGCACCGGCGCTGTCGACCAGCCCGAGCGTGCTGCCCAGACCATCGGTGAGGTACCGGCGGGTCACGCCGCCGGCGTCGCGGAGCTGGTACCCGTCCACACCGGACGACGTGATCGTCGCGGTGACCGCGCCGTTCACCTTCTCCTGCACCGGGTTCTTCCCGTCGTACAGGAAGCCGGTGGTGACACCGTTGATCGTCTTGGACCGGCGGCGGCCGTCCGCCTCGTAGCTGAAGCCCGCCGTCATCCCCGGGCCGGACTCCGTGGCCAGCTGACCACGGGCGTCCCAGGTGTAGCCGGCCACGCCGTCGGAGATCAGGTTGCCGTCCGCGTCGTGGCTGACCGGGGTCGCGCCGATGCCGCGGATCCGGTTCGCCTGGTCGTAGGTGGCCACTCCGAACTGCTCCGGCAGCATCGCCCGGGAGTAACTGCCGCCGGTCCGGACCGGCTGCCCCGCGGTGTCGTAGTCGTAGGCGAGATCACCGAGCACGGTCTGGCCCGCCCGGTAGGTGATCGTCTTGACTTCGCCGGCGTCGTCGTAGCCGTACGTCTGGGAGACGCCACCACCGGGTGCGCCGATCCGCTGCACGCGCCCCACCGCGTCCCGGCTGACTGTCGTGACCGCGGTGCCGCCCTGCTGGACCTCGGACAACGCGCCCGCCGCGTCGAAGACGTACCGCACCGCAGGCCGGCCGGGCACGTTCAGCACCCGGTCCCGCCCGGCGGTGTCGTAGTCGTACGACACACTGCCCTGCGTGGTGGTCTCGGCCTTGACGCGGTCCAGGCCGTCGTACTCGGTGGTCGCCACCCCGGCCACCGAGTCTTCGGTCCGCTTCAGGCGGTTGCCCAGGTCGTAGCCGAACTTCGTGCTGCTCTCGGCGCCGAACCGGCTTTCGGACTTGCGGTCCAGGTCGTCGTAGTCGTTTTCGGTGACGATCCCGCGGCGGCTGGTGTGCTTCTTCAGGTTGCCGTTCTGGTCGTACTCCGCCTGCTCGAACTTGCCGAGCGGGTCGGTGACCTTCGCGAGGTGGTCCATGTTGTCGTAGTCGAAGACCGTTTCGCCGCCGCGGGCGTCGGTGACCTGGTGGCGGTTGCCGTTCGGGTCGTACCCGTACGCCATGGTCCGGCCGAGCGGATCGGTCACCGAGGCGACCTCGCTCGCCGCGGTGTACGCGGTTTCGGTGACCGCACCCCGTGGATCGGTGGCCAGCACCGTCCGGCCGAGCGAGTCGAAGCTCGCCTTGCTCACCCGGCCGAGCTGGTCGGTGGTCTTGACCGGATCGGTGCCCGCGTACTCGGTGGTGGCGAACTTGCCCGCCGGATCGGTGACCTTGGTGACCAGGCCCTTTTCGTTGGTGTCATAGGTCTTCACGCGCTGCGCCGGGTCGGTGACCGACTGCACCGCGCCCCGCGGGTCGAGCCCGTACACCGTGTCCTTGGCGTAGCTGTCGGTGTACTTGGTCAGCTCGTGATGCGGCCCGGTGCGCTCGAACTTCTCGGTGCGCGCGTCCGGCGTGCCCGCCAGGACCGTCTTTTCCTTGACCTGGCCGAAATCGTCGTAGACGTAGGTCGTCTTGCGCTGCAACGCGTCCGTGACGGCCTTCAGCCGGACGCCATCCGTGTCGTACTCGCTGGTCGTCGTCTCGGCGACGCCGGTGCCGAACGCCTTGGTGTCGGTGAGTACCGATCCCCGGTCGTTGAAGGTCATCCGCCGGACGTGTCCGCGGGGGTCGGTGATCCGGGTCTCGACGATCGCGTCGCCGGACGTGACGTACTCGAACCGCGTGATCCCGTTGTCCGCGGCCGTCTGGGTCTTCACCCGGCCCTTGTCGTCGTACTCGTTGAGCAGGTACCGGGTGCCCCTGGGGTCGGTGATGGTCTTGAGCCGGCCCTTTTCGTCCCAGGTGTACCGGGTGAGGCCACCCCGGACGTCGGTCACCGTCTCCAGGTGCCCGGTGGCGTCGTAGGTGTAGCCGACGCGCCGGCCCAGGTTGTCCTCGATGGACTTGACGCGCGGCGGGTTCGACTCGTCGTAGGCGAACTTCACCCACCGGCCGTTCGGCGAGGTGATCTGCGTGACCGGCCCGTTGGCGCGGACCTTGCCGTCGGTACCCGGCGGCGCGGTCGCCCGCGTGAGGGTGGTGGTGTTGCCGAACTTGTCGCGGATCTCCTGCAACGGCGCCTCTTCGCCGATCACCATCACGGTGCCGTCGCGAAGCGTCACGTCCCAGCCGCTGTCGATCCACTTCACGATCGAGCCGTCGAACTTCGTCGGCGTCGGATCGGCCCTGAACACCGCGCCCGCGTAGTCCTGCCCCGGCGAAGTGCGGCGGTAGTGGATCTTGCTCCCGTCCGGCTGCACCAGGTCGAACTCCTGGAACGTGAACTGCCCGATGATGCCGGGAGACCACGGGTAGAGGCCGTAGTTGAAGCTCGTCCCGACGCCGAACGCGCGGATGTCGGTGTCGCCCTGCTGGTAGCTGCGTTTGATCTCGATCGGCGCGATGTCGTCGACGACCATGTCGGTCGTCTCGTCCACCAGGAGCCCGGTCGCCGGGTCCACCGGGTCCCCGACGCGGGGCACGCCGGCCCTCGGCGCGACCGGTGGCGGGTTCATCCCCGGCACGGCGGTCATCGCGCCGGTCAGCCGGTAGAACTTGACCGTCGGGTCGGGCACGATCTGCTTGCCGTCCGGCGAAACCGTGCCGTAGCCGTAGATGTGCCAGCCCTGGCCGTCCGGGTCGTAGTTCCAGAACTGGGTCCGGGTCCCGGGCCGCTCCTTCGTGTAGTTCGGGTAGACGATCGTGGCGCCCTCGGGGAAGAGGTAGCTGCCGCCCGGCTGGACCGTGAAGTACACCGGCACCTTGGTGGGCGGCAACGGGAACGGCGGCCGGTCGATCGGGATCGGGGTGAGGCTCAGCTCGGTCGCCACGTTCCCGTCGGCGTCGCGGACGACGGTCCCCGCCGGCAGCCGGACTTCCAGGCCGGGGATGGCCTTGGTGGTGAGGACGGTTTCGGTCGTCGTCGGACTGGGCACGTGCACCGTCGCGGCGGCGTCGATCTCCGGCAGGAACACCGTGTAAGGCAGGACGAGGACCTGGCCGCCCTTGAGGTCGACGCCGATGTCGAACGAGCCGAACGGGCGGCCGGAGGTGCCGGTACGACCGTCCACCCGCACCACGACGTGCCCGCCGGGCAGCCCGGTCAGCACGAACTTGCCCTTGTCGTCGGTGGTGACGCGGCTGCCGCCGGCGCTCACGGTGACACCGGCAAGGGGCTGGCCGGCCGTGGACTGGACCTTGCCGACCAGGCCGGTGAACCCGACGTCGAACTGCAGCGGCCGGTCCCGCACCGGCGCCGGGTCGTAGCGGGTGCTCCAGTCGGTGCCGTTCAGGTTGGCGGTGTCCGGCTGCCAGCCACCGGGCGACCCGCAGGTCGACGAGGACGGCGGGGCGGGCGGGGGTTCCGGTGCGGCCGGGGGCTGCGCCGAGCCCTCGGGCGCCTTGCCGGACTTCGCGGGAGCCGGCACCGGTTCGGCGGGGACGCACTTCGGCGTGACCGGCTTCGGCGGGTCGATCCGCCCCTGCGGGGCCGCCATCGCGGCCGCGGCGGGTTTGGCGAGCGCCACGGTCATCGAGCCGGTGGCCTGGCCACCGGGGTCGAACACCATGGTGTAGGTGCCCGTCATCTTCAGCGCGGGCAGCTTGAACCGGCTGAACGAAATCCAGGAGTGGTTCGGCGAGATCGTGCCGTCCGGCGCGATCAGGCTGTAGTAGGACCCGCCGTTGTTCGGGAAACCGAACGTGAAGTCCGCCTGCAGGACGTCGTTCGCGGTGCCGTCGAAGGTCACCTTCGCGTTCTGCGCGGTCCGCCCGATGGTGACCGTGTTGGCGGCGCCGCCGACGGCGACCTTGCCACCGTCCACTTCGGACGAGAGCAGGACGGTCAGGTCGCCCGCCGCCGGGCCGGCCCCGTCCTCGAGCGGTTCGAGCACGATCCGGTAGTCGCCCGCCACCGGCAGCGTGGTCAGGTCGAAGCCCCACGGCAGGCCGAAGTTGAACGGCGAGTCCAGCGTGGTGCCGTCCGGCTTGTACACCGTCGGCTTGAGGAACGGGATGTTCGGCGACGTGAAGCCCAGGCTCAGGCGCTGCCCGGCCTGCCCGGTGAACTTCGCGACGACGCGCTGGCCCGGCACGGTGACCGAAGCCGTCGGCGGCGGCCCGTCGATGGCGATCGAGCCGAGGTCCAGCGGCTCGGACGCGGCGATCGTGACGTCGCCCGTGGTGGCGTACGCCGGTTCGAGCTGGATGCGGTACTTCCCGGTCTCGGGCAGCGCGGGAACGTCCAGCTTGCCGTCGATCGAGCTGGTCACCAGCTTGCCGCCGGTCGGCTGGAAGACCCGCATGGTGAGGTAGCCGGGCAGGCTCTTGTCCCGGGTCTGCAGGTGCAGCGGCCGGCCCTGGACACCGTTGTAGTCGAACCACACCTCCCGGGCCGGCCGGTCGATGGTGACCTTGGTCTGCGCGTTGATCGGCAGCTGGCCGGCTTCGGTCGCGGAGGTCAGCCAGCCCCGGGCGCTGCCGACGGCTTCCCAGCCGCTCATGAACAGGCTGTGCTGGCCGCTCTTGCGGATCGGGACGTTGCGGATCTCCTGCGTGCCGGTGCGCAGCTCGACCTGGTTGTCGTCCGGTTCGGCCAGGATTCCGCCCGGGTAGCCGGGGCGGCCGTTCTCGCGCAGCGTGTTCTCGGTGACGCCGAACCGCAGGTTCTTGCCCGCGACACCGGTGAACGGCAGCCGCACGGACTGGCCGGGCCGGTTGATCTTGAACTGCGTGCCCGCCCCGTCGACCGCGACCTGGCCCGCCTCGAGCACCCCGGACAACCAGACCTTCCCGGCCCCGAGCTCGTTCGCGCCGAAGGTGACGCCGACGGTGAACGTGCCGGTCTGGCGGGCCTTGAACACCATCGTCGGGGTGTAGAGGGTGAGCGAGGCCTTCCAGGTGTTCTTGTACCCGTCGGGCTGAGTCACCAGGACGTCGAAGGTGTTGGCCGGCATGCTCAGGTCGGTCAAGCCGAAGCTGAGCCATTCGCCGGCGGTGGCGGTGAACGTCATTTCGGCGCGCTGCTGCGCCACGCTGACGGTGAACGGCACGCCGGTGCCGTCGCGGGTCAGCTTGTCCCCGGTCAGGGTGTGCGACGCGGTGATCCGCACCTTGCCGGACGCGTCGTCGTCCGGCGCCACCACGATCGTGTAGGTGCCGGTGGCGCCGAACACCGGGATGTCCTGGCGCAACGTGCTGCCGGACCACAGGTCGAGCGGGTCACCCATGGTGCGGCGGGCGAAGTCGCCACCGTGCGGGGAGAACATCCACATCGCCGAGCGCACCGGAACGGTGTTGTTCTCCAGGTCCAGGTGCACGCGCTCGCCGGCCTTGCCGTCGATCAGGACGACCGCTTCCTTGCCGGCCGGGATGTCGAGTTCCATCGGCTTGCCGAGCTCGATCCGGCCGCCGTAGACCAGCTGGTCGATCTTGAACCCGCGCGGTGCCACCAGGAAGTCGGCACCGCTGGTCGCCGTTCCGCCGGGCGTGCGCACGCTGATCCGGCCGGACGCCACCGCGGCGGGCACCTCGACGGTCAGGCTGGTCGGACCGGCCTGCTTGACCCGCGCGGCGGTCTGGTGGAACAGCACGACATCACGCGTGGCATCGGGATCGAACCCGGTGCCGGTGATGGTGATCGTGTCCCCGGAGTTGCCGCGGTCGGCCGACACGCCGGTGATCGCCGGTGCCGGCACGCCCTTGGTCACCGCGAACGGGGCGCGGGCGGCCGCGGTCTTGCCGTTCGCGGTCACCTTGACCGCGCCACCGCCGGTGCCCGCGGGGACGACCACGGTGAGCCGGGTCGCCGTCGCGGCGGTGACCTGCGCGGCGATCCCGTCGAAGGTCACCTGGTTGCCGGACGGCTGCGTGGCGAATCCGGTGCCGCCGATCTCCACCGTGCTGCCGGTCGGACCGCGGGTGGGCACCAGCGCGAAGATCGACGCGGTGTCCGTGCGGTAGCGGTCGGTCGCCTCGAGGTTGCCCGCGGCGTCGTACCGGTAGGCCGCCGCCTCACCGGAGTTGTTCGTGACGCCCGCCAGCTGTCCGGCGGCGTCGTAGAAGTAGTCGCGCGGGCCGGACGGCGCCCCGACGGCGAACGTGTACTTCGCCGGTGCCGAAAGCACGCCACTCGACGTGACCTTCGCCCAGACGGTCAGCGTGCGCTGGCCGGAGCGGACCGGGGTGAGGCTGACGGTCGCGGTGCCGGTGCCGGCGGGCACCTCGGTGGGTGCGGCGTCGGTGTCCAGCTGGTACCGCACGGCGTCCGCGGCGACGGCACCCTGGCTGCGCAGGGTGAACGTGCCAGCCTGGCCGAGGCTGCCGTGCAGCTGCCCGTCCGCGGGGTAGTCCGTGGAGGACACGAGCGGCGTCGCCGGGGTCGGTGCCGCTCCGGCGACCAGGAACGTGTAGGCGGCCGGCGCCGAAGCGCTGCCCGCGCTGCCGATCGCCCACACGACCAGGGTGTGCGTGCCGCCGGTCGGCGGGGTGATCCGCACCCCGACGTCGCCGGTGCCCGGTACGTCCGTGGTCGTGCCTTCGTCGAGCTTCCAGCGGAAGCCGGAGACGGCCGTGGTCCCGGTGGGGCGGAAGGTGAAGCCGCCTTCCTGGCCGGCGTTCCCGTGCGGTTGCCCGTCCGCCGGGTAGTCCGTGGAGAACACGCCCGGCGCGTCCGGCGGCGGCAGCGGCGCCACCTCGAACGTGTAGTTCGCCGGTGCCGAAACCGCGCCCGCCGCGGTGAACGTCCGCACGGTGAGTGTCTGCGGACCCGCGGTGACCGGCGTGATCTTCACCGCCACCTTGCCCGCACCGGCCACGTCGGTCGCCTGGCCACCGTTGAGCTGCCAGCGGTAGCCCGCGATCGCCGTCGACCCGGTCGGCCGGAAGGTGAACGTCCCTTCCTTGCCGGGCGCCCCGTACGGTGCCCCGCCGGACGGGTAGTCCAGCGAAAGCACCTGCGGCGCACCGGGTCCGTTCGGCGCGTCGGCCACGACGAACGTGTACGTGGCCGGCGGCGAGATCAGGTTCTCGACGCCGAGCGCGCGCACGGTCAACGTGTGCTGTCCCGGCGTCGGCGGCGTCGCGCGCACCTGGACCTCACCGGTGCCGGGCACGTCCGCAGGACCGCCGTCGTCGAGCTGCCACCGGTACCCGGTGACCGCGGCCGGGCTGCCCGGCTTGAGCGTGAAGACGCCTTCCCGGCCGGGCACACCGTGGGGCTGACCGTCCGCGGGGTAGTCCACAGAGGACACCAGTGGCGCGGCGGGGGCCTGTGGAGGCGTCGCGACGACGAACGCGTAGGTGGCCGGCGGCGAAGCCAGGCCACCGGCGGTGACCGCGCGGACGGTCAAGGTCCGGTTGCCCGCGGCGAGCGGCGTCACGGTCACCGAGGTCTGCCCGGTGGCCGGCACCTCCGTCGGCTGCGAGTCGGAGTCGAGCTGGTAGACGAACTTCGCGATCGGCACGGCGTCGCCCGGCTTCAGGACGAACGTGCCGGGCAGGCCGGGGCGGCCGTGCGGCTGACCGTCCGCCGGGTAGTCCACCGAGGAGGCGAGCGGCGTGGCGGGCGGCACCGGCGCCGGGGTGCCCGGACCGGCGGCGAACACGCTGGGCCGCGGAACTTCGGCGCCCACCGCGAAGTGGTTGTGCCACTGGACGCCCGCGCCGAAGCGGGCGCCGTCCGAGGCACCGACGTAGACCTTTCCGGTGCTGCCACGGGTGAAGGTGGCGATGTCGAACTTGCCGTCCCCGGTGAAGTCGCCGATGCCGGGGAGCTCGTCGCCGGGTGCGAAGTTCGCGTTCCACTGCCGTGCGGCGCCGAACGCCGAGCCGGTCGAGATCGCGGCGTTCACCTGGCCGTTCGAGAACGAGACGACGTCGTCCTTGCCGTCACCGTCGATGTCGCCGACGGCGGCCCGGTTCGCGTCCGGGGCGAAGTTGTCCTGCCAGTTGGCCGCGGCGCCGAACTTCGTGCCGTCGGAAAGCGACACGAAGACGTCCGCCGCTTCACCGCCGGAGAACCCGACGATGTCGTCCTTGTTGTCGCCGTTCACGTCGCCGGCCGCGGGCATGGCGGTGCCCAGCGCGAACGAGCTGTGCCACTTCACCGGGGTACCGAACTTGGTGCCGTCGGACAGCGCGACGAACACGCCGCCGTCCGTGCCACGGGCGAAGCCGGCGACGTCGTCCCGGCCGTCGCCGTTGAAGTCGCCCACCACCGGGATGTCGGTGCCCGCGGCGAAGCTGCCCAGCCACTTCGCCGGGGTAGCCGCGAACTTCGTGCCGTCGGAGAGCGCGACGTGGACACTGGCGTCGGTGCCACGGGTGAACGTGACGGCGTCGGCCTTGCCGTCGCCGTTGAAGTCACCGGTCAGCGGGATTTCGTTCTGCGCCGCGAAGCTGTCATGCCACTTCCAGCCGTCCTGCACGAACTTCGTGCCGTCGGACAAGGAGACGTAGACCGCCGGAGCGCTGCCGCGGGTGAACGTGACGACGTCGTCCTTGCCGTCGCCGTTGAAGTCCGACTTTCGCTTGCGGTGGGTCGGTGGCTCCGCGACGGAGTACGTGTACGCCGTCTCGCCCGAGGACACGCCGTTGGCATCGAGCGCCCACACGCTCAGGGTCCGCCGGCCCGGCGCGGCGGGTGCCAGGTTCACCGTGACCTGACCGGTCGCGGGCACCTCCGTGGGGCGCGGATCGGAGTCCTGCTGGTAGACGAACTTGGCGATCGGCACGGTGTTGCCCGGCTTGAACACGAACGCGCCTGCCTGCCCTGGCGCACCGTGCGGGCCGTCCTGCGGATAGTCCACTGAGGA
Source organism: Amycolatopsis sp. NPDC024027 (assembly GCF_040638975.1). NCBI lineage: Bacteria > Bacillati > Actinomycetota > Actinomycetes > Pseudonocardiales > Pseudonocardiaceae > Amycolatopsis > Amycolatopsis sp. NPDC024027. The sequence continues at coordinate 334,501 of NZ_JBEZYY010000008.1, read as the reverse complement.
CACGATCGGTGCGGCGGGCGGAGGCGGCGGGGTGCCCAGGTAGGACACCGCGAGGTGGGGCCGCAGCGAGGGTTCCGGCGCCTCGTTGGACAGGAACAGCACCCGCTGGGCCGCACCCGCTTCGTCGTGCAGCTTGACCTCGAAGCCGTTGTTGGAGGCCGGGTTGTTCACCCAGCCCTGCGCCATGCTCGCGTTTTCCCAGATCTGCCAGGTCGGGCGGTCGGGAACGCCCGAAACGAAGTCCGCCCGGGTCGCCGCGATGTCACCGCCCGGCGCGGTCCACGCGGCGGCCGCGGACGCCCGGTTCCAGGTCGCCTCGCCTTCCACGAAGGCTCTGCCGAGCGTGTGCCCGTCGAAGGTCGCGCCGGACCCGTTGGAGTAGAACCCCCACATCGACACGTCGGCGTCGACGATCGTGGTACCCGCCGGGATCGCGCTCAGGCCGCCGAACTTCAGCAGTGCCCGGCTCTTCCCGAGGGTGGCGCCGTTGTTGCCGACCTGAAGCCACGGCTGGCCGGTGAGCACGTTGAAGTTGGTGTTCGGCTGGGTGGCGGACACCGTGGTGTCGGCCGTGGCCGGGAAGATCTGCCGCACCTGCCCCGCCTTCGGCGTGCGGGTCAGCTGGGTGGCGCTCGGGATGCTCTCGCCGCTGCGGGTCTGGACGACGATCGTGTAGTAGTAGGCGTTCCAGCCCAGGTCCGGCGCGCTGTCCGGGGTGACCGGTGCGGTGGTGTCGACGAACCGGGTCGCCTGCGGCCCCAGCGAAGTGACCAGCGTCGCGGCCGAAGGGGTGTACACCTGCGACACCGAACGGTGCACCTGATATCCGACGATGTCGTCGGGACCGTTGCCGGGACCCGGGTTCGTGTAGGGGGTCCAGGCCAGCTCGGCGCCGGTGGCGTAGGCCTTCGTGATCGGCTGCAGGACGGCGCCCGGCTTGCCGTAGGTCAGCATCAGCTTCGGGAACGTCGCCGTGTCGCCGTTGTAGTCGAACTCGGCGCCGTGGTGGATCGCACCGCCTCGCTTGAGCGTCTCGTCGGTCGCCTTGACGAGGAGCCCGTTGTTGCCGGCGGAACCGGAAACCCACGACTGCGCGATGTTGCGGACGTCCCATTCGGACCAGGCCTGCGTGACGTTGGCGCGCTTGACCGCGGTCGTCAGGCCCGCCTCGGCGAAGGCTCCGTTGAAGCTGTTCCAGGTGACCGTGTTCTCGGCCCACGCGGTGGTGACCCGGCGCGCCTCCATGGTGACGTCGTTGGCGTTGGTGTAAAGCTCGTTGTCGTAGTACATCCGCAGCTTCGCCGACGTCAGGCTGGTGCCGGCGGGCACCACGGACGTGTCGAACTTGACCAGGCTGCGCGCGATACCGGAGCCATCGGTGCCCACCGAGAGCTGGTAGCTCGCGCCGTCGTTGCGATCCGGGGTGTCGGACCAGAGCTGGCTGTCCTGGCCGGAGTTCGACGTCGGCTCGACCTTGATCGTCGGGTCGATCACGACCGGGTACTTGCGCTGCGGGGCGGCCAGCCAGTCGTGGTCCGCCCGCACGACCACGGTGATGTCCGCCCCGTGCTGCTCGACCGTCTGGGAAACCTGGCCGCTGAAGGAATTCGTGCGCGAACCCGACGCGTCGAGCATGAACGGCTTGGGCATCACGTACCGCGGCGGCCCGTCGGTGCCGGTGCCGAAGAACGCGATCGAGCCGTCCGGCTGCGCTTGGGCGGAGACGCCGGACAGGTGCAACCTGAAGCGGTACGTGGCGTCGCGGGGCGGTGCCGCGAGGACGATCCGTTCCTTGAGGGAATCGCGAGTGACCTGGTAGTTCAGCTCGGCGCCGTCGAACGCGCCCGGATAGCTGACGGAGTCCTTGCCCACCTGGGGTTCGACCGGCTGGCCCGCGCCGTCGAGCCCCAGCTCGACCCGCGTGCCGTCGATGGCGAACCGGGCCAGCCGATCCGTCCGGTCCCCGAAGGAGGTGCTGAACCCGTTGGTGTCATTGGCGAATCGGTAGCCGTCGCCCGCGTGCTCGCGCACCGTCGTGTCGATCGGCTGCCAGGTTCCTTGCCGGTCGCGGAAATGCTGCGGTTGGGCGGAGAGCTCCGCTTCGAGCTGGCCGTTCGACAGCTCGAACACCCGCATGTCCGCGGTACGGCGCTCGGCCAGCTCACGCACGCGCACCGGCGCCCCGGCGGGCTGGTGACGTGCGTTGTTTTGGCTGCCTCCCAGGGAAATCGGCAAGGATGCGGGCAGTCCGACGGAGACCACCGCAAGCACCAAAGCCAGGACCAGGACGCGCGAGAGCACACCAGAGCGACGTCTACCGTGCACTGATCCCCCCAGATCGTGGCCGCCGGAAGCCATCCCCCCCTTTGACGATGGTGCCGGCGGCCGCTGCTGATCCTCAGCCTAACGAGCTTCGGATCACGCGCCATCGCCCAAACAGCGTCATCTTCGTACAATCGGGAAGAAGCCGGGCAATCTCACCGATCGTCGGCAGCCGCCTTCAAGCAGTCGAGCATGGCGGACTTGGCCTGCGGATCCGCGGCGACCTGATCGAGCGGGCGATCTCCCGCCTCGCCTTCCACGAAGGCCGAAACCTGCTCCGCCGTGGCGTACTTCAGGTACCACTCAGCGAGACATCCGGCCGTGCGGTCCGACGTACCCTGAGTTTGCGGATCGGACTTGATCTTCGCGATGATCACATCCCGGCCCGGCGGCTCGTCGCCACTGCAGGCGGTCAGGAATCCCATGAGCACTACGGCTGCGCAACCACCGGCGAGGCGGACATGGCGAGTCATGGCGTCCAGCGTAGGCCAGAACCGGGTGACGCCGGCTGGAATTCGTGCCCGGCCGCTTTCGGCGTCGCCGGACTTCGGTCGGCGCCGGGCGCCGGCGGCTTGCCCTTGCTCGGTGTTGGGCAGCGTTGGTGGACCGGCGCGTGGTTGACGCCCTGATCGCATGCGGCTGAACTCGCGAGCTGGGTCCGGCCGCTTCGATGAGGTCCCGTGGGCCGAAGACGAACTCAGCGCCCCACGAACCGGTGCAGGGCGTCGAGCACCGCCGGGGCGGGGGTGTCCGGGTGGTCGGCGTCGTGGAGCAGGTGGTCCAGTCCGGGCAGCCGCACCCGGCCCGGTCCGCCGACGTGCGCCCGGCGTAACGCGGCGGTCAGGGCGTCCGTTGTGGCGCAAGGGACTTGGACGTCGTTCGTGCCGCAGGTCAGCAGCACCCTGGTCCCCGGCCGCAGGGCCGCGGCGGTGGCCGGCGGGTAGACGGCGTCGTCGCTCTCCACGAACCGGCCGTTCGGGCCTTGGAAGGCCTCGAAGAGCTGGGCGACGGCCGGCGGCAGGCCGGTGGTGTCGACCGGGCGGTGTTCGCGCAGGGCCGTGACGGCGGCGTCGACCGCCGCGTCGATGGTCCGCTGCTGCTCCGGGGTCAGCTGGCCCTGCCGGGTCGCTTCGGCGACCTGGGCGTGCAGTTGCAGCGCGACCAGGTCCAGCAGGCGGATCGCCTGCGGTTGCAGCAGGGCCAGGCCGGCCGGGCGCGGGTGGACCGTGCCGCCCAGCAGGAGGGCCGTCATCGCGCCCTCGCTGTGCCCGACGACCATCAGCGCGTGCGGGTCGGTCTCCGGCTGGTCGCGCAACGACTCGTACGCGGCCGTTGCCTGACGGACGAATGCCGGGTAGTCGAGTTCCGCCGGGTGGTCGCGGTAGGCGCCGAGGCCGGTGCGGCCGGTGCCGTACTTGTCGAACCGGAGCGTGGCGACCCGGTCGGCGTCGAGTGCGGCGGCCAGCTGCGCCAGGGTGTTCGGAGACGCGTGGGGTGGTTGGTTGCCGTCGCGGTCGGTGGGGCCGCTGCCGGGCAGCAGCAGCGCCGCGCGCAACCGGTGCCCGGCGCGGTGGGCAGGGACGTGCAGGGTGCCGTACGTCGCCGTTCCGTCGACGGTGAAGACGACCTCACGGTCGGCGGCGGGCACGAGGCCGGGCGCCGCCTCGGCCGGGGTGGCGGTCACGACGGCCAGCGACATCGCGGCCGCGGTGAGGTGGGGAAGCATCTTCACCGCAGGGCGTTCTCGACGAGCGTGACGGTCTCGCGCGGGTTGTCGACTTGGAGGACCAGGCGGGCGTAGCGCTCGTCGGCGAGTTCGATCACGACGGCCTTCGACGCGTCCTTGATGTCCCAGAAGACTTTTTCGCCGTCGAGGTGGAAGGTGCCCGCCGTGATGACGCCGGGCAGGTGGGCGCCCGGCGCGCGGATCCCCTTGGGATCGGCGGCGATGCCGGGATCCGCGGTCGCGCCGCGGACGTTGGCCAGCGGGATGGTGAGGCTGCTCTTGAAGGCCCAGAGCTTGTCGAGACCTTCGATCACGACGACGAGGTCGTCGCCGTCGATGTGGACCAGTGCCATGTCTGCTTTCCTTGTCAATCGAGGGGATCGAGGCGTCGGGTCAGCGCGGCGGCGGCGCCGTCGGGGTTGCCGCGCAGGTGGATGCCCAGTGCGGCGGCCGTGAGGGCGGCGGCCAGTGCGGTGGATGTGCCGAGGGCGCCGGCGATCGCCTGGTCGACGGCGGCCAGCGCCGCGGCCACCTCGGCGGCCACCTCCTCGTCGGCCGGGGCCCGTTCCACCGCCGCGAGCAGCAGCAGGCCGAGGTCGGCCGACGTGACGAGCCGCAGCACGGTCGCGGCGTCCGGTGCCGCGGCGAGCGCTTCGGCCAAGGGGCCGACGTCGTCGGCGAGGTGGCGGCGCAAGGCGACCAGGTAGAGGCCGCGCTTGCTGCCGAACGCCTTGTACAGGCTGTTGCGGTGCACGCCGAGGTGGGTGACGAGGTCGTCGACGGACACCCCGTCGTACGCGCGGCCGCCGAACAACGCGACGGCGGCGCGCACCACTTCGTCCTCGTCGAACGCTCTTGGCCGGCCCATGGCACGACCGTAGACCGTTGAGGAACGATCAGTCAAGAACGATCGTTCCTCAACGGTCCGCCGCGGCCGGGCCGACCGCGTGAAGTGCTACGAAAGCGCCTTGCGGGCGTGGGCCGCGAGGTCGTCGACGTAGCGGTCCAGCAGCGCCGCGAGATAGCCGGGGCCGAAGCCGAAGTCGTCGATCTCCGGTGCCAGCTTGCGCAGCTTCGCGATGCTCGCGATGGAGCGCTTGGCCGGCTTGCCGTGCACCACGGTCCGCTCGGCCTGCGTCCCCAGCCGCTGTTCGAGACCGTTGACGATGAGCTCGATGTCCTCGGGCTGTCCCGACGCGATGTTGACGATCTCGTCGCGGACGTCGCGGGTCAGCAGCAGGTCGACGGCCCGCATCAGGTGCTCGATGTCCAGCAGATCCCGCGATGCGCCGCTGTAGACGGTGACCTTGCCGCTGAGCAGCTGCCGGGTGAGCGAGGGCAGGAGCTGGTGGGCCACCTGCATCTCGCCGACGATGTGCGTCAGGCGCAACCCGAGCCAGCGCACGCTGGAGGCCGCGAACACCGCCTCCAGCGCGAGCTTGTGCCGGCCGTAGTGGGTTTCCGGGAACACCGGGCCCTCCTCGGTGCCCGGCGAGTCGGGTGCGCCGTACATCCCGGCCGCCGCCGTGGAGAGGAAGACCGCCGTGCGTCCTTCGGCCTTGCACCGGCGGATCACGTCGTAGACGAGGTTCGCTTCGCGCTCGAACGCGGGCGCGTCGGTCAGGTACACACTGGACACTCCCGCCGCGATGAGTGTCGCGTGTGGATGCGAGGCGCCGAAGTACGCGCGAGCGTGCCCCGCGATGAAGCCGTTTCCGATGATCTCCATCAACTCTCGCCTTCGTCACGCACACCGACACACACTGCCCTCTTGCGGATCTCGTCGATGAGGCCGGCGGTCGCCACGGCCGCGTCGCGCCACGGACGCTCGACGTCGTTGTCCGCCACCGGCCCGGTCGCCGCCCCCACGAAGGCTTCGAGGGAATTGCGGAACTGGTCCGACGGCGGCAGCACGATCTCCTCGGCGTGGTCCTGCTCGTCGATGCGCAACACGGGCAGCCGGCTCGGGGGCGGCGTGAACGCGCGATCGAGCGTGACCGAGGCCGAGCTCCCCCACAGCGAGTACCGCGAGCCGTAGCTGTGCTGGATCCCGAATTCGAGCGTCGCGAACACGCTGTCGGCGGAAACCAGCAGCACCTGGCCGGCGAGGTCGACCGAAAGCCGCTCGTCGACGCGCAGGGTCGCGCCGGCCACGGTCAGGTCCGGGCCGAGGAACAGCTGGGCGGCCCGCAGCGGGTACACCCCGATGTCGAGCAACGCGCCACCGCCCAAGGCCGCGTTGTAGCGGGTGTCGTCCGGGGGAAGCGGCGGAATGCAGAACGAAGCCGTGAACGTCCTCGGTGTACCGAACCGCCCTTCGGCGAGGAGCTGCCGCACCTTCGTGTGCTGGCTGTGGTGTTCGAAGCTGAAGTTCTCCCGCAGCACCAGACCGTTGCGGGCCGCCAGCTCGGTCAGCTCGAGGGCGTCCTCGCGCGTGGTGGCCAGCGGCTTCTCGCACAGCACGTGCTTGCCGGCGCGCAACGCGTTTCCCGCCCATTCGCAATGCAGCCCGTTGGGCAAGGAAATGTAGACCGCGTCGACGTCGTCGCGTTCGAGGATCTCTTCGTAGCCGCTCGCGACGGTGCCGAGCTCCGCGGCGATCTCCTTCGCGCGCTCGACCTCGCGCGCGGCGACGCCGCTCAAGCGAACCGTGTCCACCAGGCCGATGGCCGGCAGCATGCGGCGGCGGGCGATCGGGGAACACCCGATCAGTCCCAAGCGCAACGGCGGGCCGGCGTGCTCGTTCATCGCAACCCCCTCGGAAATGCGAGCGTGCTCCGCGACCGCGTGCCGGCTTCCGGGCGCGGCGCCGCGGCTCGAGGGTGGGGCGAACTCGGTTCGCGGTGGCGGGACATGCACTCTCCTCACGGGAAAACTCGGCCACTCCCCGAGTTCTGTCGGTCAACACTAGGCGGAATCGGGAGTTCTTCCGGCCCCGCGTGCGACCCACTAGGGAATCTCTCATTACTCGGCACCGTCGGTTGGCCGTGACCTCGGCGGACGGCATGGTGGTCGCGTGTCCAAGCCAACCGCCGCCGAGTTCCCGCACGCGCCGAGAGTGCCTCGCCGCGGCGAATCCGGCCGCCCCCGTCATGTCGCGGTCTTCAACTTCCCCAGGTTCGGGCACATCCGGCCGACCCTGCCGGTCGTGCGCGAACTGCTGCGCCGAGGACACCGGGTCACCTACTTCGCCGCCGAGTCGTACGCTGACGCGGTGGCGGCCTCGGGCGCGGACGTCGTGCCGTACCCGTCGTACTTCCCCTCCGCGGTGGGGCCGGTGGACACGCCGGAAGAGCTGACCGCACTCCTCGTCGACTTCCTGCGCGAAGGGCTGGCGGCCCTGCCGGCCGCACGCAAGCACCTCGGGCACCAGCTCCCCGACCTGGTGCTCGAGGACGCGCTGAGCACCGCGACCAGTGCCCTCATCGCCCGCGACGCCGGCTGCCCGGTCGTGCGGACGTTCGCGGGTTTCGCCGGCAACGACGAGGTCTCGCTCGACGGCGGCGAGCCGGCTCCGGAGAACCCGCTGATCCCGGACACGGCGATCATCGAACGGGCCGGCGAGGAACTGTTCACCTCGCTGGTGCCGTACGGGCTCGACGAGGCCGCGTTCGAGTACGCCCAGCGCGGCCGGGCGGCTTCGGCGAACCTCGTCTTCATCCCCAAGGCCCTCCAGCCCTACGCGGACCGGTTCGACGGCACCTTCGCGTTCGTCGGCCCCGAACCGGGACCGGACACCGGCAAGCTGCGCCCGCACCAGGACCGGGACCGCGCGGTGCTCGTCTCGCTCGGCACGTCGGCGACCGCGAACCCGGAGTTCTTCCGCGGCTGCGCGGACGCCTTCGCGGGAAGCGGCTGGCGGGTCGTCCTCGCGACGGCGGGCCACCTCGGCGCGGCCGACGTCGAACGGCTGCCCGCGGGTGTCGAGGCGCACGACTGGGTGGACCACGACGAAGTGTTCCCCCAGGTGCGCGCCGTGGTCTGCTCGGCGGGCGCGGGAACGGTCCTCGACGCGCTGCGGCACGGCGTGCCGGTGGTGATGGTGCCGCAGCAACCGGACGCCGTGACGTTCGCCCGCCACCTCGAGAAGGTGGGGCTCGGCAAGACTCTCGACCCCGCCGACGCCACCGGCGCGACGATCCGGGCGGCGGTCGAGTCGGTCACCACCGATCCCGGGATCGCCCGGCACGTCGCCCGCATGCACACCGAAATCCGGGAGGCCGGCGGCTCGGTCCGGGCAGCGGACGTGCTCGAATCGCTGTGGCCGCGCGCGGCCGCACCCTGAGCGTTCCCCTCCGCCGCCACCGATCCCGGACGCGGTGCCCCCGTTCCGTTCGTCCCGACAACCTCACGAGGTTCCCATGAAGGGCATCATTCTCGCCGGCGGTAGCGGCACCCGGCTGCACCCGGTCACGCTCGCCGTGTCCAAGCAACTCGTGCCGGTCTACAACAAGCCGATGATCTACTACCCGTTGTCGGTGCTCATGCTGGCCGACATCACCGAGATCCTGATCATCACCACGCCGACCGATCTCCCCGCCTTCCGGCGCCTGCTCGGCGACGGTTCCTGGCTCGGGCTGCGGATCGACTACGCCGAACAGCCGGAACCGAACGGCCTCGCGGAGGCGTTCATCATCGGCGCCGACCACATCGGCAACGACGACGCCGCGCTCATCCTCGGCGACAACATCTTCCACGGCCCCGGCTTCTCCGGGATGCTCAAGGCCAAGACGCAGGACCTCAAGGGCTGTGTCCTCTTCGGCTACGCGGTGTCCGACCCGCACCGGCACGGCATCGGCGAGGTGGACGACGACGGCAAGCTGATCTCGGTCGAGGAGAAGCCGGCCGAGCCGAAGTCCAACCGCGCTATCACGGGGCTCTACTTCTACGACAACGACGTGGTGGAGATCGCGAAGGGCCTGACCCCCTCCAAGAGGGGGGAGCTCGAGATCACCGACGTCAACGCGACCTACATGGAGCGGGGCAGCGCGCACGTCGTCGATCTCGGGCGCGGCTTCGCCTGGCTGGACACCGGTACGCACGAGTCGCTGCTCGAAGCCGGGCACTACGTGCAGACGCTGGAGGAACGCCAGGGCGTGCGCATCGCCTGCCTCGAGGAGATCGCCCTGCGGATGGGGTTCATCGACCCCGCGGCCTGCCTTCGGCTCGGCGAACGGATCAGCAAGTCGGTCTACGGGCAGTACGTCATGGAAATCGCGCTCGCCGCACAACGGAACGGGAGGTGAGCCGGATGCGCGTCGTGGTGACGGGCGGAGCCGGGTTCATCGGTTCGCACTACGTCCGGCAGGTGCTCTCCGGCGCCTACCCCGGGTTCGAACCGGAAGTGCTGACGGTGCTGGACCTGCTGACCTACGCCGGGAACCGGGCGAACCTCGCCCCGGTCGAGGCCGACGAGCGGCTGCGGTTCGCCGTCGGCGACGTCTGCGATCCCGCGATCGTCAAGCAGACGATGTCCGACGCCGACCTGGTCGTGCACTTCGCCGCCGAGTCGCATGTGGACCGTTCGATCGAGGGCGCGGCCGATTTCGTCCGGACCAATGTGGTCGGCACCCAGACGCTGCTCCAGGGAGCGCTCGACGCCGGCGTCGGGCGCTTCGTGCACGTGTCCACCGACGAGGTCTACGGCTCGATCGACCACGGCTCGTGGACGGAGGACTTCCCCCTCTCGCCCAACTCCCCCTACGCGGCCTCGAAGGCGTCGAGCGACCTGATCGCGCTCGCCTTCCACCGCACGCACGGGCTGAACGTCTCGGTGACCCGCTGCTCCAACAACTACGGTCCGTACCAGTTCCCGGAGAAGGTCATCCCGCTGTTCGTCACGAACCTCCTCGACGGCCTCCGCGTCCCGCTGTACGGCGACGGGCTCAACGTGCGCGACTGGCTGCACGTCGACGACCACTGCCGGGGCATCCAGCTGGTCGCCGGCGGCGGCCGGGCCGGCGAGGTCTACAACATCGGCGGCGGAACCGAGCTGACCAACAGCGAGCTGACCCACCGGCTGCTCGAAGCGACCGGCCGCGACGAGTCCGCCATCCTCCCGGTCGACGACCGCAAGGGCCACGACCGCCGCTACTCGGTCGACATCACGAAGGCGTCGGCCGAGCTCGGCTACCAGCCGAGGGTCGACCTCGAGACCGGGCTTCGCGAGACCGTCTCCTGGTACCGGGACAACCGGTCGTGGTGGGAGCCGCTGAAGGCGCGCTGATCGCGGCGGCGCACGCTCCTTGAGCGAGCCATCCCCCAAGTGTCCCAGCGTCCCACCCCCACCCGGGGCACGGCAACCCTTGACCAGGCCTGACGCGGGCAGGACTGGCATTTTCCCTCAAAGCCGCAGACCACCGCGCGAGCAACCACCGGATGTTCTAACGTCGGCATCATTGATCACCTAGTGCTCTGGGGGAGTACTACATCGTGCGGTCCGATCGATGCAAACGATTGCTGTCCGGATTTCTGGTGCTCGCCACCACCGCGACCGGCGTCGCCACGGCTTCCGGTGGCGGCGTGCCGTCCGCGGCGGCGGCTCCCGGAGCCCAGCGCGGCGGCTGGGACGTCTACCGCGACCTCGACGGCCTGAGCTCGCTGCGCGCGGGCGACCGGAGCGGCCGGTTCTCCAGCTTCGACCGGTCGGGCGCCAACGACGACGGCTTCTTCGGCACCTACACCTGCCTGCGGGAGAGCCCGGACGGCTGCGTCATCGCCGACCGGACCGGCGCCGGGGAGCTGACGTCGATCTGGATGGTCGGCGACACGCCCCCGGACGAGCCGGATCCCCCGGCCAAGCAGGCGATCAAGCAGGCGGCCGGGCCGCCGGACCTGGCCGGAGCGGCCCACGTGCCGCCGCCCGACCGCTACGAGAACAACACGATCAAGATCGAACTCGACGGCAAGACGGTGCTCGCCGCCCGCATGGGCGACGTCGTGTCCGGCAAACTCGGCGGGCCGTTCGTCTGGCCGCTGGTCGGCGACAGCCTCGGCACCAAGGGCGGCATGTCGATCGGGATCCCGATGCCCTACCGCCAGTCGATGCGGGTCACCATGAGCAATTCGCCGCTGTTCTACCACGTCGACTACCGCGACTTCGACGACGCGTCCCAGGTGCGCACGTTCGACCCCGCCGACCCGGCCGGCGACGTGGTCCAGCGGCTGCGGCGGTTCGGCTTCGACGACCCGAAACCACCGGCCCCCGGCGCGACGGCCGCGACCCGGACCGCCGACATCCCGAGCGGCCGGGCCACCGAGCCGGTCCGGCTGACGGGCCCCGGTCGCATCACCCGGCTGCGCGTCGCACTTCCGCAGGTCGTGCCGGCTTCCGCGGGCTACGAAGACGGTCGCACGCTCGGCGCGGGCGGCGGGAGTTCGTTCCGCGTCGCCATCGATCCCCGCAACCAGGGGGTCCGGCTCACGCGCGAGGTCGATCCGGCGGAGGCCGGGCCGCCCGCGCAGGTGTTCGTCGACGGCAAGCGGGCGGACGTCACCGCGAAGGCCGCCGGTGACGCCGCGTTCGAGTCGCTGCAGGTGCCCGCGGAGCTCACGGCGGGCAAATCGTCGCTCGCGATCACCACCAAGACCGGCCCGGGCACGGACCGCTCCACCGAGTTCCGCTTCGACGTCCACAGTCTCGTCGACGGCTCCTACACCAGGACCGACACGCTCGACGTCGGCCACTGGCACGCCGCCGAGGAACGCGCCCACGACTACACGAACCGCGGCGAGGTGTGGCACGGGCTCCGGAAGCTGCGCATCCCGGTGCCCGAGGCCGCCGCGGAGCGCTCTCGCGCGCTGCTCGCCGGGGCGCGGCTGCGCATCTCCTTCGACGGGCACACCACGGTCGACGCGCCCATCGGCGAGTTCTTCGGCTCCGGGCTCGGGGCGTTCGACACCAGGACCCTGCTGTACGCCGTGGACCCCTCGCCGGGCGGCTGGTTCACGGCGTGGTGGCCGATGCCCTTCGCCGACCACGCCGAGGTCGAGCTCGTGAACGACGCCGGCGTGCCCATCACCGGTGCGAAGGTCGAGGTCACCTCGGCGCCGGACAGCTCGGTCGCCGGCAAGCTCGCGGCCCAGTCCATCGGCTACTTCCACGCCACCCACGGCCGGTCGGGCAAGCTCCCCGACGGCCAGGACGTGCCGCTGCTCGACGCGCGGGGCCGAGGGACCTTCTACGGTGTCACCGACACGATGCGGGGCGCGCCGGGTGGCCTGAACCAGCTTGAATTCCTCGAAGGCGACGAGCGCGCCTACGTCGACGGCCGCGCGACACCGGCGCTGCACGGCACGGGCACGGAGGACTTCTACGGCGGCGGCTGGTACTTCCTCGGCATCACCATGCCCGGCTCGACGCCGACGGCCGCGCTGTCCGGCTTCTCCGAGGAGGCCGACGGCTGTACCGCTCTGTGCGTCGGCGCGACCAAACTGCTGCTGACCGACTCGATCCCGTTCTCCAGCTCGCTGCGGTTCTCCGCCGAACGCGGCTCGGTGAACACCGATCCGGTCGAGCACAGCTGGACCTCCTACTGGTACGGCCAGGAGAAGGTCGGGCTGCGGGAGACCGACCTCGTCGACACCGCCGACGGCGCGAGCCGGGCGGCACACGGTTACCGAGCCGGCGGCGAGACCGTGTCCACCCTGGACAGCACGGTCGAGGGCGTGGCCTACCGGGCGAAGCTGCAGCGGCCGACGACCTCGGCGACCGGCACCGTCGCGTTCACCGTGCGGACCGCGCCGGACAGCCGCGGCGCGCTCCTGCGGCGGCTGGCCGATCAGCAGCTCGCCGGCCAGGAAGCCGAGGTGTTCGTCAACGGCACGGCGGCGGGGACGTGGCGGCAACCGCTGTACGACAAGACCTCGCGCTGGCTCGAGGACGAGTTCCCGCTGCCCGCCGCACTGACCGGGAACAAGCGCGAGCTCACCGTCGAACTCCGGCCGAAAGCCGGCGCGCCCGCGTGGTCGGCCTCGCAGTACCGGCTGTTGTCCCGCGTCGCCCCCTTCGCCGACACGACGCCACCGGCCGTTCCGGGTCCGGTGCGCGCGAGGGCGGACCGCACCGACTCCGTGAACGTCGCGTGGGCGCCGGCCCGTGACGACGGGATGATCTCGCAGTACGAGGTGTACGCGGCGAAAACGCCCGATGTGCCACTGACGCCGGCGAACCTCGCCGGCACCACGACCGGCCTCTCGTTCCAGCACCGCGGTGCCGGTCCCGGCGACCGGTGGTACTACCGCGTCCGGGCGGTGGACGGCGCCGGCAACGCGAGCGGTGCCTCCGCCGCCGTCGCGGGAACCGCAGGACGGCAATACGAGATCGAGGCCGAGGCGCTTGCCTCGAAGGCGCAGTCGAACGTGCAGCTCTACGTCCCGCTGAGTCCCCTCATGTCGGACACGGCCTACGTGCTGGCCGCGGCGGACCACCCCGGCGACGGCTTCACCGCGTCCGTCTCGGTGCCCCGGGACGGGGAGTACGAGCTGAGCGCATTCTGGTCGGCCTCCCCCGAACGCGGCCTGGGTGCGATCGAGATCGACGGGAAAGCGGTCGGCGAGCCGTTCGACGCCTACCGGCCCGGCGGCGAGGAAGTCGTGAAAAACGACCGGGGCACCGTGCGGCTGACCGCCGGAAAGCACGAGCTCGCGGTCCGGAGCGCCGGAAAGAACGCGGCGTCGACCGCGCTGGTGTTCGGCCTGGACAAGCTTGTTCTCACACTCGTTTGATCCGCGGCCGAGGACACTGACCTGCGGGGGCACCGCACCCTCTCCGGCTTCGAGACGAGCCGGCCGCGATGCTTTGCGATCCACGACAAGGGGATGAGATCCAGGCAACAGAAAAATATCCCAAGGTATATCAAAAGATATCCCAAGGTCTCTTGCCCGACCGAGAACAGTTCGCATGAATGACGGGATTCAGTCCCTTATTAGCCATGATCATTTGTCGTTCGGTCCACTTAACCCAAGAGTAAAACTCCCGACTTCAACACTTATCAAAGCCTGGTTGACTGACCCACCCACTGCTGATAGGTTACAGTTAGAAGTTCACCATGGCTTCTGCATACATGCAATTAATATACAATTAACATTATTCGTAGGTCTCTGGGGGGTCTACTAATGAATGTGCGTATGGAAGCTTCGCCGGCACCGGGAGCTATTTGCCCGACGCAGCGAACAGGCTGGCCGGCAGCCGCCGGTCAGCTTTCCGAATTCTGTGTAGCCAATCTCGACCACAACCTCCTCGTACTGGAAGCGAACGCCGAGTTTCTCCACTACCTCGGCCGGTCCGCGACCGACGTCTACGGGCGGACGTTCAGCAAGTTCGTCCATCCCAGCGTCGAACGTCTCGTCTCCCAGCACCTGGCCGGGCTCCGGGCGGGTACCCGGGACCGGTTCACGACCCGGATGCTGGCCGAACGGCCGAGCTTCACGGTGGCCTCCGGCATGCTGACCGGGATCGCCGTGCGCAAGGCCGGGGGCGAGGTGAGCGGCATCGTCATGCTGCTCAGGCCGGATCGAGCCCGCGCGGCGGTGCCCCCGCCCGAGCCCGACCAGCGCAAGACGCTGAGCGAGCTGGACGCGCGCGTGCTCGAAGGGATCGCCACCGGCATTTCGACCGCACGACTGGCCACCAAGCTCTACCTGAGCAGACAGGGGATCGAGTACCACGTCAGCGCGATGCTGCGCCGATTCAAAACTCCCAACCGTTCAGCACTGGTTTCCAAGGCGTATGCACAAGGAATCCTGCCCGTCGGCCAATGGCCACCGAAGGTTTCACCGGAAAACATTCATTGACAACGTGGTTGACGTAACTCGAACTACCGAAAAGGGCACCGCGCACTCCCGAAGGGGGCGCGGTGCCCTTTTCTTATGGACCGCCGAGACCGGGGTCGGCCGACCCACCGTGAGATCTCAATCACATTATGTTTAAACATCGCCCGTCGGTGTCAGCGCACTCCCGCCCACTTCGTGGGATCCGATCACTCACCGCATCCACCCTCCCGATGACATTACCCAAATGGGGTAATACCTTTTCACGCGATCCGATTGGGGCATACCAAAGTCTTGGGTCATCCGCACCAATCCTGGACCTTGGAGAGGTCGAAACCGCGCTTGATCCACGGTCAGATGGGTATCCGTAACTGAGAGTCGAGCTGGTTCCCACTGAAAGGACCGCCGGTACCCGTGATGCTTTCCAAAAACGCACGGACGCTGACCGCCCCGGCAGGCGCCGCGAGAGCCGGCACTGCGACACCGATTCCCGCTCCTCCCACGGTGCCGCGCATCGCGTGGGGGCCGGTACTCGCCATTGTCTTCCTCGTCGGCGTCGTGATGGTGGTGACCAGCGCGAATTACGCCCGCGGGTTCGACGAGATGTACTTCCTCATCGCCGGGCGTGATCACCCGGCCCTGGGCTACTTCGACCAGCCGCCACTGGTGCCGCTGCTGGCCGGCCTGCTGGACCAGTGGTTCCCGGATTCACTGGTCGCCCTGCGCCTGCCGGTCAGCCTCGCGGCCGCGGCGGGGGCGGGGATCACCGCGCTCATCGCCCGGGAACTCGGCGGCGGCAAGGGCGCGCAGGCCATGGCCGCCGGCGCCTACGGCTGCAGCGGCGTCATCACGGTCAGCCACTGGCTGGCGACCTACACCCTCGACCCGTTCTTCTGGACCTTGCTCAGCTGGCTGGTGGTCCGCTGGGTGCGGCTGCACCGCGCCGGCGTTCGCGACGACCGGCCGCTGCTCTGGGCGGGCATCGTCACCGCGGTTTCGCTCGAGACCAAGTTCATGATCCCGGCGTTCTGGGTGTTCACCGGGCTCGGCGCGCTGGTGCTCGGCCCGCGCGAACTGCTGCGCCGGCCGATGCTCTGGCTCGGCGCCGCCGTGGCCGTGGCCTGCACCGTTCCGACGCTGGTGTGGCAGGCCACGCACGGCTGGCCGTACCTGCAGATGGGCCAGGTCGTCGCGGGCGAGTCCGCGGGCAAGGTGGCCTTCGTCATCACGAGCGTGTCCGGCGCCGGGTTCTTGGCGGGCGTGCTCGGGCTCTGCTACGGGTACTGGCGCTTGCTGCGCGCACCCGAGCTGCGGAGCTACCGGTTCCTCGCGGTCGCGCTGCTGGCGACGTTCGTCGCGTTCCTGCTGACCGACGGGCGGTTCTACTACACGATGGGGCTGTACGCGCTGCCGTTCGGCGCCGCGGCCGCCGAGCTGAGCCGGCGCAAGATGGCGAAGCCCTGGCGCCTGCTGGTCTGGCCGGTGTTCGCGCTCTCGGCCGTGCTCGCCGTCGTCCAGCTGCCGATCTACCCCGCGAGCAAGGTGCGGGGGATGCCCCAGTCGTGGCAGGGCATCCCGCTCGGCTCGACCTTCGCGAGCGGCGAGCTGCCCCAGCAGGACGTCGGCATTCGCGCCGGCCAGGCGTACGCCGCGCTGCCCGCAGAGGTGCGCGCGCACACCGCGGTCTTCGCCGAGATCTACCCGTTCGCGGCCGCGACCGACTACTACGGCCGCGCCTACGGCATCGAGCAGGTCTACAGCGGACACCGGGGCTACTGGTACTTCGGGATGCCGTCCGACACCAAGGACAAGGTCCTCGTCGTCAACCCGAGCCGCGGCGACGGCGAACACGAGCAGCTCGCGCCCTACTTCAGCAGCAGCCGCGAGGTGGTCGGCGGCCTGCTGACGTTGTACGAGGGCCGCCAGCGGCCGTGGAGCGAGATCTGGCCGCACCTGCGGACCAGCTGATGCCCTGACCGGGAGGGGCAGAAGCCGCAGCAGATCGCGCGCCGCGGCACCGGTTCGGTGCTCGACCGGCGCGCGATCACGCTGCCGGCGCCGGCCGCGCTCAGGTCGATCCGCGCGCCCGCCCGGACGTCCTCGCCGCCCAGCGGAAGGAACCCCGCCGAGAACATCGACGACTGCCGCGGTGAGCAGGGCCGCGGCCACGTGGCCGATCCCGCGGTGGCAGCCGGCGCTGATATTCACGGCATGGGTCGGCTTGACGCCGAGGCCTGCTTCCAGCTCGGGCTCGTCCGCGTGCTCGGCCTCGAAGATGCTCTCTTCACCGCCGACCCCAGCAGGCCATGACGCCGTTGCTGGCCGCCGGGCGGCTCACCGGGCCGGCGCGCCGAGACGTGCTTCGACGACGTCCGCGGCGCGCGTGGCGCCGCCCGCGTTCCTCGTCGCCTCGCGCAGCCGCTTGACGCTCTCTCCCACCGACTCGTCGCTCGCCACCGCCAGCACGGCGTCGCGCAGGGACCCGGCGTCCGCCGCGGCCGGGTCGAGCAGGCGGCCGGCGCCGAGCTCGACGGCGCGCCGGGCGACGAAGTGCTCCTCCGGGGTGCCCGGGACCAGCACCTGGCGCACGCCGGCGTGCATGGCGCGCATGACGCTGCTCATCCCGGCGTGTGAGAGCAGGACCGTGGTGTGCGGCAGCACCTCGGTGTGCGGCAGCCAGCGGTACGCCGTGGCGTTCGCCGGCAGCGTGCCGAGGTCGGCCGGGTCGAGGCCGCCGCCGAGGGTCAGCACCACCCGCCACGGCAGCCCGTCGAACGCGGCGGCGCAGCGGGTGAAGAAGCCCGCGTCCCGGTTCTTTTCCGAACCGAGCGACACGACCACGAGCGGGTCGTCGCCGGCCGGTGGCCGCCACGACCGTTCGCCGGCGGGCGCGGCCTCCACGCAGGGACCGACGAACGCGTGCCGGTCGTCGAAGCTTCCGGACTCGAGCTGGAACACCTCCGGGAGGAACACGATGTTGCTGCTTTCGCACGGGGCGTGGAACTCCTCCATCGGCAGCTCGGCCAGGCCGTGGCTGGCCAGCAGCTCGCCCATCCACGCGAAGAACTCCGAGAAGGCGGGGTGCGTGGCGTCCAGCTCCGGGGCGAACTCCGCCCCGACCAGCGGACCGAGCTGGAACTTCTCGTTGGCCGCGAACGTCGGGTACAGCTGGATCGCCCGGCGCCGCCACTTCGCGGCGAGCACTCGGCCGGCGGCGTAGGTGCTCGAGTCGTAGAGCAGCAGGTCAGGCACCTCCCGGCCGGTGAAGTACGACTCGACCGGCGGGATGGTCGCCATCGCCTCCAGCATCGCGCGCAGCGGTTCCCTGGCCAGGTAGTCGGCGTCGAACACCTCCGGCAGCGGACGCCCCGCCAGCGCCGAGACGTACGGCAGCACCTCGGCGCCCGCCGCCTCGGCCTCGGCGGCGAAGCGCGGGGTCGTCGGCATCGTCACCCGATGCCCGCGCCGGACCAGCTCACGCACCACCGGCAGCACCGGATTCACGTGCCCGTACCCGGGAAACGGCCACACCAGCAGGTGCTTGCCCGTGCTCGCCCGGTCCGGCGCCGTGCCGCTCTCGTTGTCCTTCGCCGTGGTGACCGTCATCGCGCTGTCGTCCTTTCCGCTGGGGAGGTTCCGGTAACTGTCAATTCGGCGGGGAGGTGCTCGGCGAGCCAGGTCCGCATCACTTCCGCGGTGCCGGCGGCCAGCGACTCGACCATGGTGAAGTGGTCGCCGGGCACTTCGAGCACCGTGTGCGCTTCCTTCCAGGTGGGCTGCCACGGCTTGCCGCCGTCCGGATCGGGTTCGGGTTCGCCCATCGGGTCCGCCGCGCGCAGGAACAGGATCGGCGCGGCGGGCTCGCCCGGCGTCCACTCCCCGCTGATCCGGAAGTACCAGTCCATCGAGGTGAGCCGGGTGCTGTCCATCCGGCCCGCGATGTCCTCCCGCGACAGGAGACCGGCCATCATCTCCGGCCCCGAGACGCCGAGCGCCGCGCTGTCGTCCGGCCGGAAGCTGTCCATCATCACGATCGCCGCCGGCCGCACCCCGAGCCGTTCGAGGTAGCACGCCGTCGCGTGGGCCATGAGCCCGCCCGCCGAGTGTCCGAACAGGACGAAGGCGCCGTCGTCGACGAGCGGCAGCGTCGCCTCGCCGAGCACGGCGGCCGCCGCTTCGATCGAGACCGGCAGGCTCTCCCCCTTCGCGAAGCCGGGATTCGGGAAGGCGTGCAGCTCGTGCGTGCCGCGGAAGGCGGCCGCCATCCGCGCGTACTGGTGCACGCCGCCGAGTCCCGCGTAGGACGAGAACGCGATCAGCTTCGCCGGCGACGGCCCGCGCGAGAGCGTCACCGGCTTGGGGGTCCTCGTCGCCTCCGCGACCGCGGAGAACGTGGACCGCAGCTTCGAGACGGCCCGCAGGATCTCCCACGTCTCGCGCTCCTTGCCCTGCTCGATGCCGAGGCGGAACAGGTCGCTGAGCGTCTCGCCGTCGTCGTCCGGCGCGGCGACCGCGCCCGGTGGGTTCCCGCCTGCCCCCGGCGGCGCGACGGTGCCGAGCGCGTCCGCGAGCTGCTCGAGCAGGAACTCCGCCAGGTCGGTCGGCACCGGGTGGTCGAAGACGAGCGAGGCGGGCAGCCGGAGCCCGGTCGCGGCGGCCAATCCGTTGCGCAGCTCGACGGAGGTGAGCGAGTCGAAGCCGAGCTCGGCGAGCCCGCGGTCCGGTTCGATCGCGTCGGGCCCGGGGAAGCCCAGCACGGCGGCCGCGTAGGACCGCACGAGCCGGACCGTCTCGTCGACGCGGTCGGCGGGCGGCAGCGCGGCCAGCCGCGCGACCAGTTCCCGGCTGTCGGTCTCGGCGGCCGCGCCGGCCACCCGGCGGGTGACCGGCGCGAGCGACCGGAACACCTTCGGCAGCAGCTCACCCTGGGTGCGCAGCGCGGCCAGATCGAGCGCCACGGGGGCGAGCACGGGTTCTCCCGAGGCGAGCGCGACGTCGAGCAGCCGCAGCCCCTTCTCGGTGGGCAGCGGGGCGACCGCGCCGCCGCCGACCCGGGCCTGTCCCACCTGCTCGGGCGTGCGGCCCGCCTCGACCGACCGCGCCCACAGGCCCCAGTCGAGCGCGAGGGCGGGCAGCCCCAGCGAGTGGCGGTGGTGCGCGAGGGCGTCGAGGAACGCGTTCGCGGCGGCGTAGTTGCCCTGCCCGGGCAGGCCGAGCACGCCCGCGACCGAGGAGAAGAGCACGAACGCCGCGAGCTCCCGGTCGCCGGTCAGCTCGTGCAGGTTGAGCGCCACGTCGACCTTCGAGCGCAGCACCGTGTCCATCCGCTCGGGCGTCAGCGAACCGATCGTGGCGTCGTCCATCACGACGGCCACGTGCAGGACCGCGGTCAGCGGGTGCGCGTCGGGGATGCCGGTGAGGACCGCGCGGAGCGAGTCCCGATCGGTCGCGTCGCACGCGGCGACGGTGACCTCGGCGCCGAGCTCGGTGAGTTCCCCGACCGTCTCGGCGACGCCGTCGGCCTCGGCTCCGCGCCGGCTGGTCAGCAGCAGCCGGCGCGCGCCGCGCTCGGTGACGAGGTGCCGGGCGACGCTCCGGCCGAGCGTGCCCGTGCCGCCCACGACCAGCACCGTGCCCTCGGGATCCCACTTCGCGGGCTCGGCCGGAGCATCGCCCCGCACCCGGGCGAGCCGCGCGACGCTCGTGACGCCCGCGCGCACCGCCAGCTGGGGTTCGCCCGCCGACGCGGCCGCGGGCAGCGCGGCGAGCGAAGCGGGGTCGTCGTCGTGGTCGATCAGGACGATGCGGCCGGGGTTCTCCCACTGCGCCGTCCGGACGAGCCCCCAGACGGCCGCGCCCGCGAGGTTCGTGACGGCTTCGCCCGCGGTGGTGACCGCGCCCGACGTGACGACGACGAGCCGGGTCGAGGCCAGCCGATCGTCGGCGAGCCAGTCCTGGAGCACCGCCAGCGCCCGGTTCGCCGCCGCCCGGACCGCCTCGGCCGTCGAACCGGTCACGACCGGCAGCACCACGGTCCGCACGCCCGCGACACCGGACTCGACGACCTCGCCGAGCGCGTGGGCGTCCGGATAGGACTCGATCGTCCGCCGCCCCCGCCCGGCCTCGTCGAGGCGGTCGCGCAGCGCCGGCTCGTCGTCGCCGAGCACCACCCAGATCCCGTCGTCGGCCGCGTCGGCGACGGCGGCCGGCGACCACTCCAGCCGGAACAGCGATTCGTGGTGGACCGCGCTCGCCGCCGCGATCGCGTCGGCCGGCATCGGCCGGAAGGCGAGCGAGCCGACGGTCAGCACCGGCGCGCCCGCCTCGTCGGCCGCGTCGATCGAGACGCTGCCGGTGCCGGCGGACGCCACTCGCACGCGCAGCACCGAGGCGCCGGCGGCGTGCAGGGTCACGCCCGACCACGAGAACGGGAACATGGCCGCGCCGTCCTCGCCGATCCGGACGACGCCGAGGCCGAGCGTGTGCAACGCGGCGTCGAGCAGCGCGGGGTGCAGGCCGTACCGGTCGGCCTCGCCGCCCTCGGGCAGCGCGACCTCGGCGAGCACCTCGTCGCCGTGCCGCCACGCGGCGCGCAGGCCGCGGAAGGCGGGCCCGTAGCCGTAGAAGCCGTCGTCGCCGTAGAAGCCGTCGAGCGGAATCGGCTCGGCTCCCACCGGCGGCCACTCGCCACCGAACGGTTCGGCCGGGGCGGCGGTGGCTCCGGCGGCCAGCAGGCCGTTCACGTGCCTCGTCCAGGGTTGCTCGTCCGGGGCCCCGTCCGGTCGCGAATGGACGGTCACCGGCCGGCGGCCGGACCCGTCGGCCGGTTCGACCCGCACCTGCAGCGCCACCCCGCCGCGCGCGGGCAGCACGAGCGGCGCTTCGAGCACGAGCTCGTCCACGGTGTCGCAGCCGGCCTCGTCGCCCGCGCGGATCGCCAGTTCCACGAACACCGTGGCCGGCACCAGGTTCGTGCCGGCGACGACGTGATCGGCGAGCCAGGACTGGGTGTTCGCCGAGAGCCGGCCGGTGAACAGGTGCGCCTCGGAGCCGGCCAGCGACACCCCGGCGCCGAGCAGCGGGTGCTTCGCGGCCGCCAGCCCGAGCGAGACGGGGTCGCCGCCGAAGTCGGGGGCCTTCGGCCAGAACCGCTCGGACCGGAAGGCATAGGTCGGCAGCTCGACCGGCCGCGCGTCGTACGGGGCGAAGAAGCGCTGCCAGTGCACGGCTCCGCCGTGGGTGTGCCACTCGGCCAGCGAAGCGTGGAAGCGGCCGAGCCCGCCGTCGTCGCGGCGCAGCGTGCCCGTCACCGCGCCACTGCGGCCCGCGTCGGCCAGTGTCTCCTGGATCGCCGTCGACAGCACCGGGTGCGGGCTGACCTCGACGAACGCCGTGTAGCCCGCGTCCGCGAGCCCGCGCACGGACGTCGCGAACCGCACCGGCTCCCGCAGGTTCGTGTACCAGTACGCGGCGTCGAGCTCCGCGCCGCCGATCCAGTCGCCGGTGACGCTGGACAGCATCGGGATCGCACTTTCGCGCGGCCGCACCGCGGCCAGCACCTCGCCGAGCACGGATTCGATCCGTTCCACGTGCGCCGAATGCGAGGCGTAGTCGACCGCGATCCGCTTGGCGCGCACCCCGTCCGCCTCCAGGGACGCGACCAGCTCGTCGATCGCGTCCCGCTCCCCCGCCACCACGACCGCCGAAGGCCCGTTGACCACCGCGACGGAAACCCGCGGTTCCCACCGGGCGATGCGGCGCCGCGCCTCCTCCTCGGGAAGACCGACCGACGCCATGCCGCCGTGCCCGGACAGGCCGGCTTCGATGGCCTGGCTGCGGCGCACGACGATCGTCGCGGCGTCCTCGAGCGACAGCGCACCGGCGACGCAGGCGGCGGCGATCTCGCCCTGCGAGTGCCCGGCGACGGCGTCCGGCTCGACACCGGCCGCCCGCCACAGGGCGGCGAGCGAGACCATGACGGCGAACGAGACCGGCTGGACGACGTCGACGCGCTCGAGCGAGGGTGCTCCCGGCGCGCCGCGGAGGACGTCGGTGAGCGACCAGTCGACGAGGCTCGCGAAGGCGAGCGCGCACTCCGAGATCCGCTCGGCGAAGACGGGCGAGGCGTCGAGCAGCTCGGCGCCCATCCCGGCCCACTGCGCGCCCTGGCCGGGGAACACGAACGCAGTCTTGCCGGCCGGCACGGCTTCCGCGCGCACGAGGTTGCTCGCCACCGTCCCGCCGGCGAGGGCGGCCAGCCCGGCCCGGAAACCGGCGACATCGCCGGCCGTCACCGCGGCGCGGTGGGAGAACACCGCGCGCCGCGTCGCCAGGGTGAAGCCGACGTCGGCGAGGTCGACCTGCTCGTTTTCGTCCACATAGGACAACAGCCGGGCGGCCTGCCCGCGCAGGGAATCCGCGGTCCTGGCCGAGAGCACCCACAGCAGTGCCGGGCCGGTGCGCGGTTCGCGGGCCGCGGGCTCGCCCGGTTCGGGCTCTTCGAGGATCACGTGCGCGTTGGTGCCGCTGATGCCGAAGGACGACACCGCCGCGCGGCGCGGCCGGTCGCGGCGTTCCCAGGGCACGGGTTCGGTCAGCAGGCGGACGTTGCCCGCGGACCAGTCGACCTGCGGCGTGGGCGCGTCGACGTGCATGGTCTTCGGCAGCAGGCCGTGCCGCATGGCGAGGATCATCTTGATGATGCCGGCCGCGCCCGCCGCCGCCTGGGTGTGGCCGAGGTTGGACTTGACCGAGCCGAGCCAGAGCGGCCGGTCGTCGGGGTGGTCCTGCCCGTAGGTGGCCAGCAGCGCCTGCGCCTCGATCGGGTCGCCGAGCCGCGTGCCGGTCCCGTGGGCCTCCACGACGTCGACCTCGCCGCCGTCGAGGCCCGCGTCGGCGAGCGCCCGCCGGATGACCCGCTGCTGGGACGGCCCGTTCGGGGCGGTCAGCCCGTTCGACGCGCCGTCCTGGTTGACCGCCGTGCCGCGCACGATCGCCAGGACGGGGTAGCCCGCCTCGATCGCGTCCGAGAGCCGCGCGACGAGCAGCATGCCGAGCCCCTCTCCCCAGCCGGTGCCGTCGGCCGAGGCCGCGAACGACTTCGACCGGCCGCTGGCCGAGAGGGCGCGCTGCCGGCTGTAGTCGATGAAGGTGCTCGGCGTCGACATGACCGTCACGCCACCGGCAAGCGCGAGCGAACATTCGCCGCGGCGCAGCGCCTGCGCGGCGAGGTGCAGGGTGACCAGCGACGACGAGCACGCCGTGTCGATGGTGACGGCGGGGCCTTCCAGGCCGAGCACGTAGGACACCCGGCCGGAGGCGACGCTGCCCGAGGTGCCGGTCCCGACGTAGCCCTCGGCGCCGTCGGGGAGCATGAACAGCTGGGCGCCGTAGTCGTGGTACATCACGCCGGTGTAGACGCCCGTTTCGCTGCCCTTCAACGACGTCGGGTCGATCCCCGCCGACTCGACCGCCTCCCAGCAGCCCTCCAGCAGCAGCCGCTGCTGGGGGTCCATGGCGAGGGCCTCGCGCGGGCTGATCCCGAAGAACGCGGCGTCGAACTCCGCGGCGTCGTGGAGGAACCCGCCCTCCCGCACGTAGCTGGAGCCGGCCTGGTCCGGGTCGGCGGCGAACAGCGCCTCCAGGTTCCAGCCCCGGTCCAGCGGCATCGGCGAGATCCCGTCGCCGCCCGCTTCGACGAGCGACCACAGGTCATCGGGGTTGCGCACGCCGCCGGGATAACGGCAGCTCATCCCGATGATCGCGATCGGCTCGTCGCCGGACCGCCGGACCGTCCGCGTCCCCGCCCGGGCCTCTCCCGGCCCGAAGACGCGTTCGAGCAGGTGCTCGGCGAGCACGGCCGAGTTCGGGTAGTCGAAGATCAGGGTGGCGGGCAGGCGCAGCCCGGTCGCCGCGGCGAGCCCGTTGCGCAGTTCGAGCGCCGTCAACGAGTCGAAACCGAGCTCGCGGAACGCGCGGGCGGGATCGACCCCGGTGCCGTCGGGGTGGCCGAGTACGGCGGCGGCCTGCGCGCGGACCAGCTCGACGACGGCGTCCCGCCGCTTGTCCGGGGCCAGCTCGGCGAGACGTTCGCCGAGCGCGGTGGCGGATCCGCGCGGTGCCGCGGCGCCGGCGCTGCGGCGGCGGACGGCGGGCACCAGCGTCCGCCAGATCGGTGCGAGCGCTTCGCCGATCCCGCGCAGCGCGGGCAGATCGAGCCGCATCGGCACGTGCAGCGCACCCGGCGCCGACAGGGCCGCGTCGAACAGCGCGCGGCCCTCGTCGGCGGACAGCGGCAGCACCCCGCCGCGGGCGATCCGCGACCGGTCCGCGTCGTCGAGCCCGCCGGTCATCGCGCCGGCCTCGTCCCACAGTCCCCACGCGAGCGACCGGCCGGGCAGGCCCATGGCCGCGCGCTGGGACATCAGCGCGTCGAGGAACGCGTTCGCGGCAGCGTAGTTGCCCTGTCCGGCGGCGCCGACGACGCCGGAGATCGAGGAGAACACCACGAACTGGCGCAGGTCCGTCTCACGGGTCAGCTCGTGCAGCCGCCACGCGGCGTCGACCTTCGGCCGCAGCACGGTGCCGAGCCGGTCCGGGGTCAGCGATGCGATGATGCCGTCGTCGAGCACCCCGGCCAGGTGCACGACGGAGCTGAGGCGGGCGGACGCGGGCAGCCCGGCCAGCAACCCGGCCAGCGCGTCCGGATCGGCAACGTCACAGGCGACGACCTCGGCGTGGGCACCGAGGCCGGTGAGCTCGGCGACGAGCTCGGGCACCCCGTCCGCCGCCAGGCCGCGCCGAGCCGCCAGCAGGAGCCGTCGGACGCCGTGCGCCGTCACGAGGTGCCGGGCGAAGATCCCGCCGAGCGCACCGGTTCCCCCGGTGAGGAGCACGGTCCCGTCGCCCCAGTCCACAGTGGAGTCCGAGGCCAGCGGTGCGGCACGGGCGAACCGCGGCGCGCGGAGCACGCCGGAGCGCACGGCCAGCTGGGGCTCGCCGGAGCCGAGCGCGGCCGCGACCACGGCATCGCCGGAGTCCTCGCTGCCGTCGGTGTCGAGGAGCACGAACCGGCCGGGGTTCTCCGCCTGCGCCGAGCGCACCAGCCCCCAGACCGTCGCGGCGGCGGGATCGGTGACGTCGGAGCCGGCGCCGGCCGCGACGGCTCCCCGGGTGCGGAAGACGAGCCGGGACGCGGCGAACCGCGCGTCGGCGAGCCACGCCTGGACGAGGCCGAGCGCCTGACCGGCCAGCGCGTGCGCCCGCTCCGGCAGTCCGCCCTCGGCCGCCGGTGACACCAGCACGTGCTCGGGCACGGTGGCGCCGTCGTCGATCCGCGCGGCCAGCTCGGCCAGCTCGGACCCGGCCAGTTCGGTCCAGCCGGCCTTAGCCCCGGCCGGCACCTCCGACCAGGCGAGCTCGAACAGCGACTCGGTCGCGCCGGCCGTCCCCGGATCCGCCGGAGCCGCGCGCAGCGTCAGCGACTCCACGGTCAGCACGGGCGCGCCCGACGGGTCCGTCACGTGCAGCACGACCGCGTCCTCGGTGCCGGCGGGACTCAACCGCACGCGCAACGAGGCCGCGCCCGTCGCGTGCAGCACGACCCCGGTCCAGGAGAACGGCAGCACGGTGGTCCCGGACGCCGCTCCCGGCAGCGCCGCGCCGGATCCGACGCCGAGGGCGTGGAGACCGGCGTCGAGCAACGCCGGGTGCAGCCCGAAGCGGGCGGCCTCCCCCGTCGCGTCCTCGGGCAGGGCGACTTCGGCGAAGAGCTCGTCGCCGCGCCGCCACACGGCGGTCAATCCCTGGAACACCGGGCCGTAGGCCAAGCCCGCGGCGGCCAGCTTGCCGTACGCATCGGTCAGGTCCACCTCGCTCGCGCCTTCTGGCGGCCACGCGGTGACATCCGGGGCTTCGCCCCGGGCCGGGGGCTCCGCCACCCGGAACCCCCGAAAAGAAGCGGTATCCTGGTCGGTCCCGGCCGGAGCCCCGGTGCCGAGCACGCCGGTCGCGTGCAGGGTCCACGGTGCCTCGGCGCCCTCGTCCTCGCGCTGGGAATGGATGCTGATCGCCCGCGCGCCCGAGTCGTCGGCGTCGCCGACGACGACCTGCAGCCGGACGCCGCCACGTTCGGGCAACGCCAGCGGCACGGCGAGGGTGAGCTCTTCCACGCGTGCGCAGCCGAACTCGTCGCCCGCACGCACCGCCAGTTCGAGGAACGCCGTGCCGGGCACCAGGATCGTTCCGGCGACGACGTGGTCGGCCAGCCACGGCTGGGTGCGCGTCGACAGCCGGCCGGTGAACACCGCACCACCGGCCCCCGCGAGCCCGACCACCGCGCCGAGCAGCGGATGCTCCGCGCCGCTCAGCCCGGCATAGCGCATCCCGTCGCTCCCGCCGGGCAACACGACGTCCGGCCAGTAGCGGCTGCGCTGGAACGGGTAGGTGGGCAGGTCGGCGCGGCGCGCGCCACGCCCGGCGAAGACCGCGGCCCAGTCCGGCGAGACCCCGGCGCCGTGCAGGACGCCCACCGCGGTGGTCAGCGCCCCGGCCTCGTCACGATCCCGGCGCAGGACCGGGATGACCACGCCTTCGCCGGGGTTCCCGGCCAGGCTCTCCTCGGCCATCGGGGTGAGCACGGCGTCCGGACCGAGCTCGACGAACCGGGTGGCGCCCAGCTCGCGCAGCGAGCGGACGGCGTCGTGGAAGCGCACCTCGCGGCGCACCTGCCGGACCCAGTATTCGGCGGTATTCAGCTCGCCCGGTTTCGCCGCTTCGCCCGTCACCGTCGAGACGACCGTGATCGCCGGGTCCCGATAGGACAGTCCGTCCGCGACCGCGGCGTACTCGGCGAGCATCGGTTCCATCCGCGGCGAGTGGAACGCGTGGCTGACCCGCAGCCGCCGGGTCTTGCGGCCCTGTTGTTCGAACCGCGCGGCGACATCGAGCACCGCCTGCTCGTCACCGGACAGCACGACCGAGGCCGGCCCGTTGATCGCGGCCAGTGAGACGCCGTCGGCGAGCAGCGGCACCACCTCGGCCTCGGTGGCCGCGACGGCCACCATCGCGCCCCCGGCGGGCAGCCGCTGCATGAGCCGGCCGCGCGCGGCGACGAGCACGGCGGCGTCTTCGAGCGCGAGGACCCCGGCGACGTGCGCGGCGGCGAGCTCGCCGATCGAGTGGCCCGCGACCAGATCGGGGGCCAGCCCCCACCGGCCGAGGAACCGGTACAGCGCGACCTCGACCGCGAACAGCGCGGGCTGGGTGTACTCGGTCCGGTCCAGCACATCGGCCCCGGCGCCGAGCAGCTCGCGCAGCGGCCGGTCGAGGTGGCGGTCGAGCTCGGCGCACACCCGGTCGAGTTCTTCGGCGAACGCGGGGAACGCCGCGGCGAGACCGGCGGCCATCCCCGTTCGCTGGGCACCTTGCCCGGAGAACAAGAACGCCGTGCGCCCTTCGGCGGCCACCCCCGTGAGCACGCCGGGCGCCGGCTCGCCCGCGGCGAGCGCGTCGAGGCCGCGCAGTGCGGTTTCGCGGTCGTCGGCGAGCAGGACGGCACGATGCTCGAAAGCAGAGCGGGCGGAAGCCAGCGAGTAGGCGACGTCGACGGGCGCCGGCTCCGGAGCCGACCGGAGCAGCTCGCCCAGCCGCCGGGCCTGGGCCCGCAACGCCGCTTCGGTGCGGCCCGACAGCGGCCACGGCGTCGGCGCGTGCACCTCCGCCGGTTCCGCCGCGGTCTCGTCGGTCCGGGGTGCCTCTTCGATGATCAGGTGCGCGTTCGTGCCGCTGACCCCGAACGCCGAGACCCCGGCCCGGCGCGTGTCACCGGTCCACGGCCGCGGCTCGGTCAGCAGGCGCACGTCGCCCGCCGTCCAGTCGACCCGGCTCGACGGCCGGTCGACGTGCAGCGTCTTCGGCAGCTCGCCGTGCTGGAGCGCCAGCACGACCTTCAGCACGCCCGCGACGCCCGCGGCCGCCTGCGTGTGGCCGAGGTTCGACTTGACCGAGCCGAGCCACAGCGGCCGGTCGCGGTCCTTCCCGTAGGTGGCGAGCAGCGCCTGCGCTTCGATCGGGTCGCCGAGCGAGGTGCCCGTTCCGTGCGCCTCGACGGCGTCCACATCGGACGGGGAGAGCCCCGCGTCGGCCAGCGCCTGCCGGATGACCCGTTGCTGCGACGGGCCGTTCGGCGCGGTGAGCCCGTTCGAGGCACCGTCGGAGTTGATCGCCGAACCGCGCACGACCGCGAGCACGGGGTGGCCGTTGCGCCGCGCGTCGGAGAGCCGTTCGAGCAGCAGCATCCCGGCGCCCTCGCTCCAGCCGACGCCGTCGGCCCGGTCGGAGAACGCCTTGCAGCGGCCGTCGGCGGCGAGCCCGCGCTGGCGGCTGAACGCGACGAACGCGCCCGGCGTCGCCATCACCGTCACGCCGCCGGCCAGCGCGAGCCGGCACTCGCCGGCCCGGAGGGCCTGCGCCGCGAGGTGCACCGAGACCAGCGACGACGAGCACGCCGTGTCGACGGTCAGCGTGGGGCCTTCGAGCCCGAGCGCGTACGCGATGCGCCCGGACAGCACGCTGGCCGAGCTCCCGGTGCCGAGGTAGGCCTCGGTGCCGGGCGCCAGCGCCGCGAGACCGCCGTAGTCCTGCCCGTTCGTCCCGGCGAAGACCCCGACCTGCCCGCCGCGCAGGGAGGCGGGATCGAGGCCGCCGCGTTCGATCGCCTCCCACGACGTCTCCAGCAGCAGCCGCTGCTGCGGGTCCATCGCCAGCGCCTCGCGCGGCGAGATGCCGAAGAACGCCGGGTCGAACTCACCCGCCGCGTCGAGGAAGCCGCCTTCGGAGACGTAGCTCGTCCCCGGCTTGTCCGGATCGGGGTCGTAGAGCGAGTCGAGGTCCCAGCCGCGGTCGGCGGGGAACTCCGACATCACGTCGACGCCGCCGGACAGCAGGTCCCACAGCCGTTCCGGGGTGTCGGCGCCGTGCGGGAAGCGGCAGCTCATCCCGACGATGGCGATCGGCTCCGGCAGGCCGGCCTCGGCTTCGCTGAGCCGCTGCCTGGTCTGGTGGAGGTCGGCCGTCACCCGCTTGAGGTAGTCGAGGAGCTTGTCCTGGTCCGCCATCCTGGTCTCTCCGGTTCGTCGTCTCGCTGGCTGGGTGGCGCTTCGGACCGGCCTCAGCCGAGGCCGAGCTCCTTGTCGATGAAGTCGAAGACCTCGTCCGAGGTCGCCGTCTGCAGCTGCTCCGCGACCTCGTTGCCGCGCTCGCCGTGCTGTGCGTCGCCGAGCTGTTTCACGAGGGCCTGCAGGCGCGCCGCGAGGCGGGTGCCCGCGAGCTGCTCGACCGGGAGCGCGGCCACGGCGCTCTCCAGCCGGTCCAGCTCGGCCAGCACCGGCACGACCTCGGCCTCGCCGCCGGCGAACAGCTCGCTGCGCAGCCGCTGCGCCAGCGCGGCGGGGTTCGCGTGGTCGAACACGACGGTCGCCGGCAGCGCGAGGCCGGTGATCGCGCCGAGGACGTTGCGCAGCTCGACCGCGGTGAGCGAGTCGAAGCCGAGGTCCGAGAACGCCTTCCCCGGTTCGATCGCGCTCGCGCCCTCGTGGCCGAGCACCGCCGCGGCTTGCCCGCGCACGAGCTCGAGCACGGCGTTGGCCCGGTCGCTTTCCGGCAGCGCCGCGAGCCGGGCCGTGAAGTCCGACGGCGAGCTCTCCGGTTCCGCGGCGGCAGCGCGCCGGGCCTCGGGGATCTCATCGAACAGCCGGCTCGGCCGCAGTGCCGTGTACCCGGGCGCGAAGGCCGCCCAGTCCACGTCGGTCACCACCAGGCACGCGCCGGGACGCTCGGCGGCGCGAGCCATCGCGACCACGGCCAACCGCGGCGGGAGGGCCCGCACGCCGCCCCGGCGCTGCCGGCTCGCCACCGTCTCGCCGGCGGCCATGCCCGCCTCGGCCCACGGCCCCCACGCGATGGAGGTGGCGGGGAGGCCGGCCGCCCGGCGCTGCTCGGCCAGCGCGTCGAGCGCGCTGTTCGCCGCGACGTAGTTGCCCTGGCCGGCCGCGCCGATCGTGCCCGCGAAGGAGGAGAACAGCACGAAGGCCTTGAGCTCGTGGTCGCGGGTCAGCTCGTGCAGGTGCACGGCGGAGGCCACTTTGGCCTCGAGCACGGCGGCGAGCCGGTCCGGGGTCAGCGCGTCGAGCACGCCGTCGTCGAGCACGCCCGCGGCGTGCACCACCGCCGTCAGCGGGTATTCCGCCGGGATCTCCGCGAGCAGGTGCCGCACCGCGTCCCGGTCGGCGACATCGCACGCGACGACGCTGACCCGCGTGCCCAGTCCGGCCAGTTCGGCGGCGAGTTCCGCCGCGTGGGGCGCGTTCTCGCCGCTCCTGCTCGCGAGCAGGATGTGTTCCGCGCCCTGGCCCGCCGCCCAGCGGGCGACCTCCGCGCCGAGCGCACCCGTGCCGCCCGTGATGAGCGTGGTGCCCGGCACCGGCCACGCGCCCGCCGTGTCCGCCGTGTCCACGGGGGCGGCGCGCAGCAGCCGCCTGCCGAAGACGCCGGTCGCCCGGATCGCGACCTGGTCCTCGCCGCCGAGGCCGGCCAGCACCGCGACGAGCTGGTCGGCGCCGCGTTCGTCGAGCACCTCGGGCAGGTCCACGGCGCCGCCCCAGCGGTCCGGCGCCTCCTGCGCCGCGACCCGGCCGAGGCCCCAGGCCGCGGCCCCCATCCGGCTGCGGACCGGTTCCGCCGGGTCGACCGACACCGCGCCCGTCGTCAGGCACCAGAGCGGAGCCGCGACGCCGGCGTCGCCGAGTGCCTGCACGAGCGCCAGCGTCACCGCCGGTTCGCCCGTCTCGGCCGGCTCGGCCGTCTCGTCCGATGAGGACAGGGAGACCACGCCGGCGAGGCCGGGTTCCGCCGCGGCGGCCGCGCGCAGCCGCTCCGCGAGCGAGGCGCGGTCGAGGTCCGCGCCGGTCTCGATCTCGACCGGCACGCAGCGGCCGAGCCGCTGTTCGAGGGCCTTCCGGACGGTCGTGTGCCAGTCGCCGGCACGCACGGGCAACACCAGCAGCCAGGTCCCGGCCGGCGCGGGCCGGGCCGTCGCCTCGATCCGCCGCCACCCGATCCGGTAGTTCCAGGAGTCCACAGTGGACTTCTCGGTCCGCTCGCGCCGCCAGGCCGACAGCACGGGCAGCAGCGACCCGAGCGTGGTTTCGCCGTCGACGGACAGGGTCTCGGCGAGCGCGCCGAGGTCCTCTCGCTCGACGGCCGCCCAGAACTGCGCGTCGACGTCGTTCGCCGTGCCGGCCGCGGCGGCCCGCGCCGCGTCGAACCGGGGCCAGTAGTGCCGGCGTTGGAAGGCGTAGCCGGGCAGCGCGACCCGGCGCGCGCCGGTGAACAGCCGCGTCCAGCCGACTCGCTGTCCGGTGACGTGGAGCGCCGCGAGGGCCGTCAGCACGCTCTCCGGCTCGGATCCGCCGTTCTTGCGCAGGACCGCGGCCATCGTGGCGTCGGCCGACTCGGCGGCCATCGCCGCGAGCACGCCGTCGGGGCCGAGTTCGAGGAACCGGGTGACCCCCTTCCCGGCGAGGCAGGTGATCCCGTCGTGGAACCGCACCGCCTGCCGGACGTGCCGGACCCAGTAGTCCGGCGAGGTCAGTTCGCCGTCCGCGGCCAGGGTGCCGGTCACGTTGGACACGACCGGGATCGACGGCTCGTGGTAGGTCAGCCCGGCCGCGACGCGCCGGAACTCGGCGAGCATCGGCTCCATCAGCGGTGAATGGAACGCGTGGCTGACGGTCAGCCGGCGCGTCTTGCGGTCGTCCCGGAACCGGGCGGCGATCGCCTCGACGGCGTCCTCGTCGCCCGAAACCACGACCGAGGCGGGCCCGTTCACCGCCGCGATCGACACTCGGTCGGTGAGCAGCGGGGTGATTTCGGCCTCGCTCGCCTGGATCGCCACCATCGCGCCGCCGGGCGGGAGTGCCTGCATCAGCCGGCCCCGCGCGCCGACGAGCCGGCAGGCGTCGACGAGCGAAAGCACGCCGGCCACGTGAGCCGCCGCCAGCTCGCCGATCGAGTGGCCGGCCAGGTAGTCCGGCGTGACACCCCACGACTCCAGCAACCGGAACAGCGCGACTTCGAGCGCGAACAGCGCGGCCTGCGTGTACCGCGTCTGGTCGAGCAGGCCGGTGTCGCCGAACATCACCTCATGCAGCGGGTGGTCCAGTTCGGTGTCCAGGTGCGCGCACACCGCGGCCAGCGCCTCGGCGAACGCGGGGAACGTCTCGGCCAGCTCCCGGCCCGCGCCGGCGCGCTGCGCGCCCTGTCCCGAGAACAGGAACGCCGAGCGGCCTTCCGCGACCACGCCGGTGACGCCGCCCCGGCCGCCCTCGGCGAGCGCCGCCAGCCCGGCCAGCGCGGCGGCCTGATCGCCGGCGAGCACCACGGCCCGGTGTTCGAGCGACGCCCGGCTGGTGAGCAGCGACCAGCCGAGGTCGGCGAGTTCCGCTTCCGGGCGGGACTCGACGAAGGCGGCGAGCGCCCGGGCCTGGGCGCGCAGCGCGTCGGCACCGCGCGCGGAGAGCACGAGGGGCACCGTGCCCCCGGAGACGACGGGCCCGGCGTCCCGAGCCGGCGCCGGCTCGGTGTCCTCCTCGATGATGACGTGGGCGTTCGTGCCGCTGAGGCCGAAGGACGAGATGCCGGCGCGGCGGGGACGATCGCCCCCGTCCCACGGCACCGGTTCGGTCGCCAGGGCGACGTTTCCCGCGGTCCAGTCCACGTGCGACGTCGGCGAGCCCACGTGCAGCGTCCGCGGCAGGACGCCGTGGCGCAGGGCCAGCACCATCTTCAGCACGCCGGCCACCCCGGCGGCCGCCTGCGTGTGCCCGAGGTTCGACTTGACCGAGCCCAGCCACAACGGCCGGTCCCGGTCCCGCCCGTAGGTGGCGAGCAGCGCCTGCGCTTCGATCGGGTCGCCGAGCGAGGTGCCCGTTCCGTGCGCCTCGACGGCGTCCACATCGGACGCTTCGAGCCCGGCGGCGGCCAGCGCGTCGCGGATCACCCGCTGCTGCGAAGGGCCGTTCGGCGCGGTCAAGCCGTTCGACGCGCCGTCGGAGTTCACCGCCGAGCCCTTGACGACGGCCAGCACCGGGTGCCCGTTGCGGCGCGCGTCGGACAGGCGCTCGACCAGCAGCACGCCGGCGCCTTCGCCCCAGGCGGTGCCGTCCGCGTCCGCGGAGAACGCCTTCACCCGGCCGTCGGGGGCCAGCCCCCGCTGGCGGCTGAACTCGATGAACGAGCCCGGCGTCGACATCACCGTCACCCCGCCCGCCAGCGCGAGCGTGCACTCGCCGCGGCGCAGCGACTCACTCGCCCAGTGCAGGGCGACCAGCGACGACGAGCACGCCGTGTCGACCGTGACCGCGGGGCCTTCCAGGCCGAGCGTGTACGCCACGCGGCCGGACACGATGCTCGCCGCGTTGCCGGTGCCCGCGTGCCCGGCGGAGTCCTGGTCGGCGTACGCGAGCAGCATCGGGTAGTCCTGCCCGTTGGTCCCGACGAACACCCCGACCGGGCTGCCCTGCACCGACCGGGGGTCGATCCCGGCGTCTTCGATCGCCTCCCAGGACGCTTCGAGCAGCACCCGCTGCTGCGGGTCCATCGCCACCGCTTCCCGGGGTGACACCCCGAAGAAGCCCGCGTCGAACTCCGCGGCACCGGCGAGGAATCCCCCGTGCCGGGTGTACGACGTGCCGGGCCGCTCGCCGTCCGGGTCGTACAGCCCCTCGACGTCCCAGCCGCGGTCCTCGGGGAACGGCGTCATCGCGTCCACGCCGAGGTCCAGCAGCCGCCACAGGGCTTCGGGCGAGTCGACGCCGCCGGGGAACCGGCAGCTCATCCCGATGATCGCGATCGGCTCGTCGAGCGCGACGGTCCGCGCGGGGCGGGCCGGTTCCGGCGTGTCGCCGAACAGTTCGGCGTGGACGTAGCCGGCCAGCGCCTGAGCCGTCGGGTAGTCGAAGACCAGCGTCGACGGCAGCGGCAGGCCGGTGGCCGCGCCGAGCGCGTTGCGGAACTCGACGGCGGTCAGCGAGTCGAACCCGAGTTCGCGGAAGGCACGGGCGGGATCGACCTGCTCGGGACCCCGGTGGCCGAGCACGGCCGCGGCCTGGGCGCGCACCAGTTCGAGCACGGCGCCCGGCCGGTCGGCGCCGGGCAACTCGGCCGGCACCGGGCTCGCGACCGGCCGGCGTCCGGCGGCGCGGCGCACCTCCGGGAGCTCGGCCAGCAGCGGGCTCGGCCGGGCGGCGGCGAAGCCGGGTGCGAACCGTTCCCAGTCGACGTCGGCGACCGTCACCGTGACGGCGCCGGTGACCTGCCCGAGCGCGAGGGTGGCAGCGGACGGCGGCAACGGGGTGAGGCCGCCGCGGCGCATCCGCTCGGCCCCCTCGGCGGCCATGCCCGCCTCGGCCCACGGGCCCCAGGCGATCGAGGTGGCGGTCAGGCCCGCGCCGCGCCGGTGTTCCGCCAGCGCGTCCAGGTAGGCGTTGGCCGCCGCGTAGCTGCCCTGTCCCGCCGCGCCGACCGTGCCGGCGAACGACGAGAACAGCACGAACGCGTCCAGCTCGAGCCCGAGCTCGGCCGAGACCTCGTGCAGGTTCCGCGCGGCCACGCCCTTCGCCCGCACGACGTCCGCGAGCCGCCCGGGGGTCACGGCGTCCAGCACGCCGTCGTCCAGCACGCCCGCCGCGTGCACGATCGCCGACACCGCGACGTCGCTTCCCGCCGACTTCACCGCCACCCGGCACTGATCGGGGTCGGCGACGTCGGCGGCGAGCACGCTGACCGCGACGCCGAGGTCCGTCAGTTCCGCCGCCAGCTCCCGGGCGCCGGGCGCGTCCGGTCCCCGGCGTGACACGAGGGCCACGTGCTCGGCGCCCGCCTCGGCGACCCACCGCGCGACCCGCGCGCCCAGCGCGCCCGTGCCCCCGGTGATCACCACGGTCCCGCGCGGGCGCCACGCGCCGTCCTTCGCCGGTGCCGTCCGGATCAGCCGGCGGCCGAGCAGCCCGGAGTCGCGGACCGCGAGCTGATCCTCACCGTCCACAGCGGACAGAGCGGCGGCCAGGTGCCGCGCCGAGCGGTCGTCGAGCTCCGCCGGCAGGTCGACGAGCCCTCCCCACCGATCGGGGAACTCGAGGGCCGCGACCCGGCCGAGCCCCCAGAGCTGGGCCTGCGCGGGTTCGGCGACGGTGTCGCCGGGCCGCGCCGGCACGGCTCCGCGCGTCACGCACCACAGCGGCGCCGTGACACCGGCGTCGCCGAGCGCCTGGATCAGCGCGAGCGTGCCCGCCACCGCACGGGACCGGTCGGGATCGGGAGCGTCGTCGAGCGCGAGCAACGACACCACTCCCGCGTATCCGGCCTCCGGGAAGGACCGCGCGAGCGAGGCGCGGTCGGCCGCGTCGAGGTCGACCGCGATCGTGGTGACGTCGGCACCGCCGTCGGCGAGGGCGCGAAGCACCGCGTCGTGACGGGACGCCCCGGCGGGCACGACGGCCAGCCAGGTGCCGGCGAGCCTTCCGGGCTCGGCGGGCAACGGCTTCCAGGTGGCCCGGTAGCACCACTGGTCCACCACGGACTTCTCGGTCGTCCGGCGGCGCCACGCCGACAGCGCGGGAAGCACCTCGGCGAGGTCCTCGCGGGCCACGCCGAGCTCGTGGGACAGCGCGCCGAGGTCGGCCCGTTCCACGGTCTCCCAGAACGCGGCGTCGAAAACGTCGCCGGCGGCTTCTCCCGGGTCCAGCCAGAAGCGCTCGCGCTGGAACGCGTAGGTCGGCAGCGGGACGCGCACCGCCGCGCGGCCGGCGAAGA
This sequence comes from Amycolatopsis sp. NPDC024027, assembly GCF_040638975.1. Classification (NCBI taxonomy): domain Bacteria; kingdom Bacillati; phylum Actinomycetota; class Actinomycetes; order Pseudonocardiales; family Pseudonocardiaceae; genus Amycolatopsis; species Amycolatopsis sp. NPDC024027. Next base: position 297,813 of record NZ_JBEZYY010000008.1, on the reverse strand, counting down.
ACCGCTCCCAGTCCGGGGACAGCCCGCTCACGTGCAGCCGGCCGACGGCGGCTGTGACCGACTCGACGTCGGCGCGGTCCTTGCGCAGCGCGGAAACCAAAGTGCCTTCGACGGATTCGGCCGCCATCGCGGTCAGCACCCCATCGGGCCCCAGCTCCAGGAACCGGGTCACGCCACGCTCGGCCAGGGAGGTCACGCCGTCGTGGAACCGCACCGTTTCCCGCACGTGCCGGACCCAGTACTCCGGCGAGGTCAATTCTTCTGCCGTGGCGAGGGTTCCGGTCACGTTCGACACCACCGGAATCGAAGGCGCGTGATAGGTCAGCGTCTCGGCAACCTCGCGGAACTCCGCCAGCATCGGCTCCATCAACGCCGAATGGAAGGCGTGGCTCACCGGCAACCGGCGAGTCTTCCGGTCCTCGAAATGCTTGACGACCGCGTCGACCGCGTCCCCGTCACCGGAGAGCACCACCGATGACGGCCCGTTCACCGCCGCCACCGACACGCCCTCGACCAGCAGGGGCAGCACTTCGGCCTCGGTGGCCTGCACCGCCACCATCACCCCGCCATCGGGCAGGGCCTGCATCAGCCGACCACGCGCCGCGACCAGCACACACGCGTCCTCCAAAGAGAAGACGCCCGCGCACTGCGCTGCCGCCAGTTCGCCGATCGAATGCCCGACCAGGAAGTCCGGCCGGAGGCCCCAGGACCCGAGCAGGCGGAACAACCCCACCTCGACGGCGAACAACGCCGCCTGCGCATACATCGTCTGGTTCAACCGCTCGGCGTCCTCGCCGAACATCACCGCACGCAGACCGTCCACCTGCGCGCACACCGCGTCCACCACCTCGGCGAAAACCGGGAAGGTGTCGTACAGCTCCTGCCCGGCACCCAGCCGCTGCGCCCCCTGACCGGAGAAGAGGAACGCCGTCTTGCCCGCTTTCCCCTTGGCCGGCACGACACCACGGACCTGGCCCGGCGAGTGGTGGCCCCCGGCCAGTGCCGCGAGCTCCGTGCGCAGCGACGCCCGGTCGGAACAAACGAGCACGGCCCGGTGCTCGAACGCCGCCCGCGCAGTGGCCAGCGAGCAGGCCACGTCGACGAGGCCGACGTCCGGATTTTCGTCCACATGGGACAAGAGGCGCGCGGCCTGCCCGGCCAGCGCCTCGTCGCCGCGGGCGGACAGCACGACCGGCACGACTGCCGTTGCCGCCCGGACCGGCTCCGGCTCCGGCTCCGGCTCCGGCTCGGGAACGTCCGCCGCGGGCGGTTCCTCGACGATCACGTGCGCGTTCGTGCCGCTGATGCCGAACGACGAGACCCCGGCGCGGCGGACCCGCTCTCCGCCGGGCCACGGCCGCGCCTCGGTGAGCAGCTCGACCGCACCGGCGGACCAGTCCACGTGCGACGTCGGCTCGTCCACGTGCAGCGTGCCGGGCAGCAGCTCGTTCTGCAGCGCCAGCACCATCTTCATCACGCCCGCGACGCCGGCGGCGGCCTGGGTGTGCCCGATGTTGGACTTGATCGAGCCCAGCCGCAGCGGTTCCGCGCGGTTGCGGCCGTAGGTCGTCAGCAGCGCGTGCGCCTCGATCGGGTCCCCGAGCGCGGTGCCGGTCCCGTGCGCCTCGACGGCGTCCACATCGGACGGTTCAAGTCCCGCGCCGTCCAGTGCCTCGCGGATGACCTGCTGCTGGGAAGGTCCGTTCGGCGCGGTCAAGCCGTTCGACGCGCCGTCGGAGTTCACCGCCGAGCCCGTGACGACGGCCAGTACGGGATGCCCGTTGCGCCGCGCGTCCGACAGCCGCTCGACCAGCAGCAGCCCGGCCCCTTCGGCCCAGCCCGTGCCGTCGGCGGCCTCGGCGAACGGCTTGCAGCGCCCGTCCGCGGCGAGCCCGCGCTGCCGGCTGAACTCGAGGAACATGCCCGGCGTCGACATCACCGTCACGCCGCCCGCGAGCGCCAGCGAGCATTCCCCGCGGCGCAGCGACTGCGCCGCCCAGTGCAGCGCGACCAGCGACGACGAGCACGCCGTGTCCACCGTGATCGCCGGTCCCTTCAGGCCGAGCACGTAGGCCACCCGGCCCGACGCGATGGCGGTCGAGGTGCCGGTCAGCAGGTGCCCCTCGACGCCGTCGGGCAGGCTGGTCAGCCCGGAGCCGTACCCGGTCGACGCGGCTCCGACGAACACCCCGGTCCGGCTGTTCTTCAGTGTCAGCGGATCGATCCCGGCCCGCTCGAACGCCTCCCACGACATCTCCAGCAGGATGCGCTGCTGGGGGTCGGTGGCGAGCGCCTCGCGCGGGCTCATCCCGAAGAACGCGGGATCGAACTGCGCCGCGTCGTACACGAACCCGCCCTCGCGGGCGTAGGTCGTGCCGGACCGGTCCGGGTCCTCGTCGAACAGCGCGGCGGGCCAGTTGCGGTCCAGCGGGAACGAGGAGATGCCGTCGCCGCCGGCGGCGAGCAGCCGCCACAGCTCCTCCGGCGTGCGAACGCCACCGGGGTAGCGGCAGCTCATCGCCACGATGGCGATCGGCTCCGACTCCTTCTCCTCGGCCTCACGCAGCTGTCGATGGGCCTGCCGCAGATCAGCGGTCACCTTCTTGAGGTAGCCGAGCAGCTTGTCCTCGTCCGCCACGTTCGTCACCTTCCTCGCCGGGCACCGTCAGGACCCGAACTCCTTGTCGATCAGGTCGAACAGCTCGTCGGCGCTCGCGGCCGCCACGTCGCCGTCTCCGGTACCGGCCGCGGGCGTGCCGCTCCACCGGCCGAGCAGGTCCTCGAGCTTGCGCGTGATCGCCGAGCGCAGCCCGTCGTCCGCGGCGACCCGGGAGAGCAGGCCGCCCAGCTGGTCCAGCTCGCCGAGCGCGCGCTCGGCGGCCGGTTCCTCCTCCGGCACGATCTCGCCGAGCAGGTAGCCCGCGAGCGCGGTCGGGGTCGGGTAGTCGAACACGAGGGTCGCCGGCAGCCGGAGCCCGGCGGCGACGCCGAGCCGGTTCCGCAGCTCGACCGAGGTCAGCGAGTCGAAGCCGAGCTCGTTGAACGACCGCTCCGGCTCGATGTCCCCGGCCGAGGCGTGCCCGAGCACCGCGGCGACCTGGCCGCACACCAGCTCGACCAGGGCCTCGGCCCGCTCCGCTTCGGCCATCCCGCCCAGCGCTTTCGCCAGCGAGCCGGCGACGTCCGCCTGGCCCGCGGACTGCGCGCTGCGCCTCGACGGCGTCTTGACCACGCCCCGGTAGAGCGGCGCCAGCGCGTCGCCCTGCTCCCGCAACGCGGCCGTGTCGAGATCCATCGGCAGCAGCGCCGGCTCGTCCGTCCCGAGTGCCGCGTCGAACAACGACAGGCCCAGCTCGACCGTGAGCGGCCGCATCCCGCCGCGCGCCATCCGGGCGAGGTCGGCTTCGGTGAGCCGGCTCGTCATCCCGGCGCCCTGGCCCCACGGCCCCCACGCGAGCGCCGTGGCGGGCAGCCCGTGGTGGTGCCGGTGCGCGGCGAAGGCGTCGAGGAAGACGTTCGCCGCCGCGTAGTTGCCCTGGCCCGCGCCGCCGAAGAGGCCCGCGGCGCCGGAGAACAGCACGAAGGCGGCCAGCTCCTGGTCCTTGGTGAGCTCGTGCAGGTGGACCGCGGCGTCGAGCTTCGGCCGCAGCACCCGGTCGATCCGCTCGTGGTCGAGCGAGGCGAGCAGCCCGTCGTCGACGACACCCGCCGTGTGCACCACCGCGGTCAGCGGGTGTTCGGCGGGCACCCCGGCCAGCACGGCCGCGAGCGCCTGGCGGTCCGCGACGTCGCAGGCCGTGATCACGACGTCGGCACCGAGCCCGGCGAGCTCGCCGGCCAGCTCCGGGGCGCCGTCGGCATCGAGCCCGCGCCGGCTGGTCAGCAGCAGGCGGCGAACGCCGTGCCCGGTGACGAGGTGACGGGCCAGCTCGCGGCCCAGTCCGCCGGTACCGCCGGTGACGAGGACCGTGCCCTCGGGGTCGAGCTGCCGCGGCATCGTCAGCACGACCTTGCCGATGTGCTTCGCCTGGCTCATGAACCGGAACGCCTCGGGAGCGCGCCGCACGTCCCAGGTGGTGATCGGCAGCGGGCGCAGTGCGCCGCCGCGCAGCAGCTCCACCAGTTCGGCGAGCATCCGCCCGATGCGGTCCGCGCCCGCCTCGACGAGGTCGAAGGCCTGGTAGCGCACCCCCTCGTGGGCGGCGGCGACCTCGTCGCCGGCGCGCACGTCGGTCTTGCCCATCTCGAGGAACCGGCCGCCGGGCGAAAGCAGCCCGAGCGAGGCGTCGACGAACTCGCCCGCGAGCGAATTCAGCACCACGTCCATCCCGCGTCCACCGGGCGCCGCGAAGTCCGCCGCGAAGCCGAGCGACCGCGATGACGCGATGTGGTCGTCGGCGAGGCCGAGTTCGCGCAACGCACCGTGCTTGCCCGCGCTCGCGGTGCCGTAGACCTCCGCCCCGAGGTGCCTGGCCAGCTGCACCGCCGCCATGCCGACACCGCCCGCGGCGGCGTGCACGAGCACCGCATCGCCCGGCCGGACCCCGCCGAGATCGACCAGCGCGTAGTAGGCGGTCAGGTACGCCAGCGGGATCGAAGCGGCCTGCACGAACGACCAGTCGTCCGGGATCCGCGCCACCATCCGGTGATCGGCGAGCACGAGCGGGCCGAACGCGCCGCCGAACATGCCCAGCACGCGGTCACCGACGGCGAACCCGGTCACGTCCGGCGCGACTTCGGTGATCACGCCGGCGCCTTCGAGCCCCATCGCCCCGACCTCGCCGGGATACATCCCGAGGGCGTTCAGCACGTCGCGGAAGTTGACGCCCGCGGCACGCACGGCGATGCGCACGTGGCCGGGCAGCAGCTCGCCGGCGGCTTCGGGGGCGGGCTGCAGCCGGAGGTTCTCCAGCGTGCCCCGCTGCCCGATGTCCAGCCGCCAGGACGGCGCGTCCTGCGGTAGCACCAGCACTCCCGGGGCCGGCTTCGCCAGCCTCGCCACGTGGGGGACGCCCGCCCGCAGCACCAGCTGCGGCTCACCGCTGCGCAGTGCCGCCGGCAACGCCTCGATCGACGCGGGCTCGTCGTCGACGTCGACCAGCAGGATGCGGCCCGGCTGCTCGGTCTGCACCGAACGCACGAGGCCCCAGACCGGCGCGTACGCGAGGTCCCGGACGTCCTCGCCGGCGCGCGCGACCGCACCGCGGGTCACGACGACCAGCGTCGAGGCCTCGAACCGCTCGTCGGACACCCAGTCCTGCAGCAGGTCGAGCAGCCCGTGGGTCGCGGTGCGGACGTCCGCGGGCAGGTCACCGGTCGCGTGGCCGTTGGCCACGCACGGGACCAGCACGGCGTCCGGCACCGTGGCCCCGCCGAGCGCGGCCAGGTCCGGGCAGGCCGCGACCACGGCCCCGGCGCGGGTCAGCTCGGCGGCCAGTTTGAGGTCGTCCGCGCCGAGCACGGCGAACGACGCCGAGCCCGTCGCCTCGCCGGGCTCGATCGGGGTCCAGTCGAGGCGGTACAGCGATTCCGGCGCCGACGGCGCGCTCTGCAGCGCCTCCGCCGAGATCTCGCGCATCGCCAGCGACTCGATCGAGGCGACCGGCAGGCCGGCCGCGTCCCACACGGTCAGCGAGAGCGCGTCGGGACCGGCCTGCGCGAGCCGCACCCTGGCCGTCGCCGCCCCGCCCGCGTGCAGCGACACCCCGCTCCAGGAGAACGGGAGCCTGCTGCGGCCCGAACCTTCGAGCGGGAGGAACACCAGCGGGTGCAGCGCGGCGTCGAGCAGCGCGGGGTGCAGGCCGAAGCCGGCCGCCGCCTCCTGCTGCGCCTCGGGCAGCGCCAGCTCCGCGAAGACCTCGTCGCCGATCCGCCACGCCGCCTGCATGCCTTGGAACGCCGGGCCGTACGCGAACCCGCTGCGGGCGTACATCTCGTAGAACTCATCGACGTCGAGTGCTTCCGCGCCCGCCGGCGGCCACGCGTCGAGCCGGTCCGCCGGCTCGGCGGCGCCGGTGTCGAGCACACCGGTGGCGTGCAGCGTCCACGGCTGGTCCGCGTCCGCCTTCTCGGGTCGCGAGTGGACGGTGAGCGACCGGCTGCCGTGCTCGTCCGGCTCGCCGGCGACGACCTGCAGCTGGACGCCGCCGTGCTCGGGGAGCACCAGCGGAGCGGCCAGCGTCAGCTCGGCCACGCGAGCGCAGCCGACCTCGTCGCCGGCCCGGATCGCCAGTTCCAGGAACGCCGTTCCCGGCAGCAGGATCCGGCCCTGCACGGCGTGGTCGGCCAGCCACGGCTGGGTCTGCACCGACAGCCGGGACGTGAACAGGTGGCCGTCCGAGGCCGCGAGGGGCACGGCCGCCCCGAGCAACGGGTGACCGGCCGACCCGAGCCCGGCCGCGCGGACGTCGCCGAAGCCGAGCGCCGATGCCGTCGGCCAGAACCGGCGGCGCTGGAAGGCGTAGGTGGGCAAGGCGACCCGGCGCGCGTCCCGGCCCGCGAAGAACGCGGCCCAGTCCGGCGACGTGCCGTGGACGTGCAGTGTGGCGACGGCCGTCGTGATGCCGGTGACCTCGGTGCGGTCCCGGCGCAGTGCGGGCACGAGTACCGCGTCGGTGTCGGCCAGGCAGTCGGCGGCCATTGCGGTCAGCACGGCGTCCGGGCCGAGTTCGAGGAACCGCGTGACACCGTGCCCGGCGAGGTAGCGCAGCCCGTCGTGGAACCGGACGGCCTGGCGGACGTGCCGGACCCAGTACTCCGGCGAGGTCAGCTCCTCGGCCGTCGCCAGTGTCCCCGTCACGTTCGACACCACCGGCAGCCGCGGCTGCTCGAAGGTCAGGCTCTCGGCGACCCGGCGGAACTCGGCGAGCATCGGCTCCATCGACGGCGAGTGGAACGCGTGGCTCACCGTGAGCCGGCGGGTCTTGCGCCCGGCCTCGCGGAAGTGCGCCGCGATCGTCTCGACCGCCGCCTCGGCCCCGGAGACCACGACCGACGCGGGCCCGTTGACCGCCGCGATCGACACGGATTCCGTCAGCAGCGGCGAGACTTCGTCCTCAGTGGCCTGGATCGCGATCATCGCGCCGCCGGCCGGGAGCGCCTGCATCAGCCGGCCCCGCGCGGCGACCAGCTTCGCCGCGTCGGGCAGCGAGAGCACACCCGCGACGTGCGCCGCCGCCAGCTCGCCGATCGAGTGGCCCACCAGGTAGGCCGGCGTCAGGCCCCACGACTCGACGAGCCGGAACAGCGCGACTTCGATGGCGAACAGCGCCGCCTGCGTGTAGACCGTCTGGTCCAGCAACGCGGCGGTCTCCGCTTCGGCACCGCCCGCTTCGGCGAACAGCACCTCGCGCAGCGGCCGGTCGGCGACCACGGGGCCGCCCGCGGCGTCGAACTCGGCGTCGAGCTGCGCGCACACGGCGTCGAGGGCGTCGGCGAACACGTCGAAGGTCGCGTACAGCTCCCGGCCCATGCCCGCCCGCTGGGCGCCCTGGCCCGAGAACAGGAACGCGGAGCGCGCGTCCGGCGCGGCCACGCCCCGGATGACCTCTGTGACTCCCCCGCCGGCCAGGGCGTCGAGCGCGCCCAGGAACTCCACCGGCTCGGTGGCCACGATCGCCGCCCGGTGCTCGAACGACGACCGCGCGGTGGCCAGCGTGTAGGCGACGTCGAGCGGAGCGGCGTCCTCGCAAGCAGCACGCAGCCGCGCGGCCTGCGCCGCGAGACCGTCGGCGGTCGCCGCGGACACGAGCCACGGCACGGGCCCGGGTGCCTTCCGCTCGGGTACGACCGGCGCGGGTTCCGCGGCCGGCGCCTGCTCGACGATCACGTGCGCGTTGGTGCCGCTGAGCCCGAACGAGGAGATCCCGGCCCGGCGCGGCGTCCCGTTCGCCCGCCACGGCACCGGCTCGGTGAGCAGGGCCACGTCGCCGGCCGACCAGTCCACGTGCGACGACGGCTCGGTGACGTGCAGCGTCCGCGGCAGCAGCTCGTGCTGCAGCGCCAGCACCATCTTCATCACGCCGGCCACGCCCGCCGCGGCCTGCGTGTGCCCGACGTTGGACTTCACCGAGCCGAGCCACAGCGGCCGGTCCCGGTCCCGGCCGTAGGTCGCGAGGAGCGCCTGCGCCTCGATGGGGTCGCCGAGCACGGTGCCGGTGCCGTGCGCTTCGACGGCGTCCACATCGGACGGGCGAAGGCTCGCGGTGGCCAGCGCCTCCCGGATCACCCGCTGCTGCGAAGGGCCGTTCGGCGCGGTCAGGCCGTTCGACGCGCCGTCGGAGTTGATCGCCGACCCCTTCACCACCGCCAGGACGGGGTGGCCGAGCCGCCGGGCGGCGGAAAGGCGCTCCAACACGAGGATCCCGGCACCTTCGGCCCAGCCCGTGCCGTCGGCGCTCTCCGAGAACGGCTTGCACCGCCCGTCGAGGGCGAGCCCTCGCTGCCGGCTGAACTGCACGAACGACGACGGCGTGGACATCAGGGTCACGCCGCCCGCCAGCGCCAGGTCGCATTCGCCGGTGCGCAGCGCCTGCGCCGCCCAGTGCAGGGCGACCAGCGACGACGAGCACGCCGTGTCGACGGTGACCGCCGGGCCTTCGAGACCGAGGGTGTAGGCGATGCGCCCGGACAGGATGCTGCCCGAGTTGCCCGTCATCACGTAGCCCTCGACGTCGTGGTCGGACATCGCCAGCAGCGGCGTGTAGTCCTGGCCCGTGGCCCCGGCGAAGACACCCGTCCGGCTGCCGCGCAGCGTCGTGGGGTCGATCCCGGTGCGCTCGAGCGCCTCCCACGAGGTTTCGAGCAGCAGCCGATGCTGCGGGTCCATGGCCAGGGCCTCGCGCGGGTTGATCCCGAAGAACGCGGCGTCGAACTGGGTCGCGTCGCCGACGAAACCACCGGAGCGCACGTAGCTCGTGCCGGTGTTGTCGGCGTCCGCGTGGTAGACGGCGTCGAGGTCCCAGCCGCGGTCGGCGGGGAACTCCGTGATCGCGTCGCCGCCCTCGGCGAGCAGGTCCCACAGCTGCTCGGGCGACCGGACGTCGCCGGGGAACCGGCAGCTCATGCCGACGATGACGATCGGGTCGTCGGACGGCTGCGCGACGACGGCGGCGGCCGGGGGTTCGGCGGCGGGTGCGTCGTCGTCGACCAGTTCGCCCCGCAGGTAGCGGGCCAGCGCGGTCGGCGTCGGGTAGTCGAAGATCAGCGTCGACGGGAGCCGGACCCCGGTCAGCGAGCTGAGCCGGTTGCGCAGCTCCACCGCGGTCAGCGAGTCGAAGCCGATGTCGCTGAAGGCCCGCGCGGCGTCGACCTCGTCGGCGCCGTCGAACCCGAGGACGCCGGACACGAACAGCTTCACGATGTCGAGCAGCTCCCGCTCCCGCTCGGCCTCGGACAGCCCGGCGAGCCGCGCCGAGAGCGCCGAACCGCCGGCGTCCGCGTCGCCGGCGGCGTCGGCGGTCAGCTCCAGCGCGCGCTTCGCCTCGGGCACGCCTTCGATGAGCCTGCTCGGCCGCAGCGTGCCGAAGCCGGGCGCGTAAAGCGACCAGTCGACGCCCGCGACGGTCACGCACGTCTCGTCGTGGTCGAGCGCCTGCCGCAGCGCGGCGAACGCCTGCTCGACCTCCAGCGCGAGGATGCCGCCCCGGCGCTGGCGTTGCAGCAGCGCGGCGTGGTCGGCCATCCCGCTCTCGGCCCACGGCCCCCACGCGATCGACGTCGCGGTCAGGCCGAGCCCGCGCCGGTGGTCGGCGAGCGCGTCGAGGAACGCGTTGGCGGCGGCGTAGTTGGACTGGCCCGGCCCGCCCCAGACGCCCGCGGTCGAGGAGAACAGCACGAAGGCCGACAGCTCCGCGGTCCGGGTCAGCTCGTGCAGGTTCAGCGCCGCGTACGACTTCGCCCGCAGCACGCCGGCCAGCCGGTCCGGCGTCATCGAGTCGAGCATGCCGTCGTCGAGCACGCCGGCCGCGTGCACGACCGCCGTCAGCGGGTGCTCGGCGGCCACCAGGGACAGCGTCGCCGCGAGGCTGTCGCGGTCGGCGGCGTCGCACGCGGCGATCGTCACGCCCACCCCGAGTCCGGTGAGCTCGGCTTCGAGCTCCGCGGCCCCCGGGGCGTCCGCGCCCCGGCGGCTGGTCAGCAGCAGGTGCTCGGCACCCTCGTGGGCGAGCCACCGGGCGATGTGCCCGCCGAGGGCGCCGGTACCACCGGTGACGAGCACGGTGCCGGACGGGGACCAGGCACCGTCGGTGCCGGTGCCGCCGAGCGGAGCCCGGCCGAGCCGCCGCCCGAAGATGCCGGACGCCCGCACCGCGAGCTGGTCTTCGCCGTCGATGCCGGTGAGCGCGGCCGCCAGCCGGCGGGCGGACCGGCGGTCGGGACGCGCGGGGAGGTCGACGAGACCGCCCCAGCGTTCCGGGTGTTCGAGCGCGGCGACCCGGCCGAGGCCCCACACGAGCGACTGCGCCGGGTGGTCGAGCGAGTCCGCGCGTCCGGTCGACACGGCGCCACGCGTCGCGCACCACAGCGGCGCGTCGACGTCGGCGTCGCCGAGCGCCTGCACCAGCGTGGCCGTGCGGGCCAGGCCCGCGGGAAGCTCCCGGTGACCGTCCTCGGCCGTCTCGTCCAGCGCCAGCAGCGAAAGCACGCCGCCGACGGTGCGGCCGTCCGCGGCATCGCGGACCGCCTGGGCCAGCGCAGCACGGTCGGTGCCGGCGGTGAGTCGCTCGATCTCGGCGCCGTGCGCGGCGAGTGCTTCGGCCGCGGCGGCCGCCCACGCGCCGGTCGCGGCATCGGTGTCCGCGCCGGTGACGAGCAGCCAGGTCCCCGACAGCTCGGGAGCGGCCGGATCGGCGACGGGCCGCCAGCTCACCCGGTAACGCAGGTTGTCCAAGGTGGACTCGTCGCGGCGGCGCCTGCGCCACGAGGACAGCGCGGGCAGCACGGGCTCCAGCGCCGCCCGGTCGAGGTCGAGCGTCTCGGCGAGCGAGCCGAGGTCTTCCTGGTCGACGGCGTCCCAGAACCGCGAGTCGGCCGGGTCGGCGGCGCTGTCCGGGCCCGCGGCGCTGCCGGGCTCGGGGAACGTCGGCCAGAACCGCTGGTGCTGGAAGGCATAGGTGGGCAGCTCGACGTCGGCCGGCTCGCGCCCGGCGAACACCGGGGCCCAGTCGACCGGGTAGCCACCGCAGTGCAGCTCGCCGAGGGAAAGCAGGAACCGCCTCAGGTCAGCCTGCGTGCGGCGGAGGGTGCCGACCACCAGCGGCCCGGTCCCGTCCTCGCCCGCACCGCGCGCCACGTCCTCGACCGCCGTCGTGAGCACCGCGTCGGCGCTCACCTCGACGAACACGCCACCTTCGCGCGTCGCCGCGAGCACGGCGGCATCGAGCAGCACCGGAGCGCCCAGGGCGCGGGCCCAGTACCCGGCGTCCAGCACGCCCGCCGGTTCACCGGTCACCGTCGAGAGGACCGGCACCCGCGGCTCGGCGGCCTCGAAGCCGGCGTCGCCGAGCTCCGCGAGCAGCCGGTCGGCCGCCGAGGGGTCTGGCGTGTGCGCGGCGCCCACGGAACGAGCTTGGCCGCCACGGGCCCGGCAGGCCTCGATGAACTCCTCGATCGCGCCGGGGTCACCGGACACCACCGCCTCCGCGGGCCCGTGCGAAGCCGCGAGCCGCACCCGGCCGCCGGTCTCGCCGAGCAGCACGTCCAGCTCGGCCCGGGCCAGCACCACCAGCGCCGCCGCCGGGTCCGTGCCGGTCAGCACCCGGCCCCGCGCGACGAGCACCTTCACCGCGTCCCGGACGGAAAGCGCGCCCGCGACACAGGCCGCGGCGAGTTCGCCGTCGGCGTAGCCGAGTACCGCCGACGGCCGCACGCCGTGGGCGCGCCACAGGTCGGCGAGCGCCACCGACACGGCGAACGCACACGCCTCCGCCACGTCGGACCGGTCGGGCGAGGGGGCTCCTTCCCCGCCGCGCAGCACGTCGAGGACCGACCAGCCGGTGGCCTCGGCGATGGCGTCCGAGCATTCGCCGAGCCGGTCGGCGAACACGGCCGACTCGGTCAGCAGCCGCGACACCACGCCGGGCCGGCCCGCCTGCCGGCCGGGGAACACGAACACGGCCTTGCCGCGCGCGGCCGTGACCCCGGTGACCAGGCCGCTGTCCGCCCGCTCGTCGGTCAACGCCCGCAGCGCGCCCCGGAACCCGGTGAGGTCGCCGGCGACGAGCACCGCCCGGTGCTCGAAGTGCGTCCGGCCCGTCGCGAGCACCTTGCCGATCGCGGCGGGGTCCTGGTCGTCCACAATGGACAACAGTTGCCCGGCCTGCGCCCGCAGGGCAGCGGCCGACCGCGCCGAGACCGGCCACGCGACCGTGCCGCCCGCCGGCTCGGAGTGCCGCGCCGGCTCGTCCGGGGCCGACTCGATGATCACGTGCGCGTTGGTGCCGCTCATCCCGAACGACGAGACGCCCGCGCGCCGCGGCGCGCCCGTCTCGGGCCACGGCCGCGCTTCGGTCGCCAGCTCCACGGCACCCGAGGACCAGTCGACGTGCGGGGTCGGCGTCTCGGCGTGCAGGGTCGGCGGGACGATGCGGTGCCGCATCGCCTGCACCATCTTGATCACGCCGCCGACGCCCGCGGCCGCCTGCGAGTGCCCGATGTTGGACTTGAGGGAGCCGAGCCACAGCGGCCGGTTGGCCGGCCGGTCCTTGCCGTAGGTCGCGAGCACGGCGCCCGCCTCGATCGGGTCGCCGAGCGCGGTGCCCGTCCCGTGCGCCTCCAGCACGTCGACGTCGGCGGGGGTCAGGCCCGCGTTGCCGAGCGCGTGCCGGATGACCCGCTGCTGCGACGGTCCGTTGGGCGCGGTCAGCCCGTTGGACGCGCCGTCGGAGTTGAGCGCGCTCCCCTTGACGACGGCGAGCACGCGGTGCCCGTTGCGGCGCGCGTCCGAGAGCCGTTCGAGCAGCAGGACACCGGCACCCTCGGCCCAGCTCGCGCCGTCGGCGTCGGCCGAGAACGGCTTGCTGCGCCCGTCGGGGGCGAGCGCCTTCTGCGCGCTGAATTCGATGAGGGAAACCGGGCTCGACATCACGGTCACGCCACCGGCCAGCGCGAGCGAGCAGTCGCCCGCCCGCAGCGCCTGCGCGGCCCAGTGCAGGGCGACCAGCGACGACGAACAGGCCGTGTCGATCGAGACGGCGGGCCCTTCGAGCCCGAGGGTGTAGGCGACCCGGCCGGAGAGCACGCTCGGCGAGTTGCCCGTGCCGAGCATGCCTTCGGAGCTTTCCACCGCGTGCATCAGCAGCGAGCCGTAGTCCTGGTACGTCACGCCGGCGAAGACGCCGGTCTTGCTGCCGCGCAACGCCTCCTGGGTCAGTCCCGCGCGTTCCAGCGCCTCCCAGCTGATTTCGAGCAGGAGTCGCTGCTGCGGGTCCATCGCCACCGCCTCGCGCGGGCTGATCCCGAAGAACGCGGCGTCGAACTCACTCGCGTTGTGCAGGTAGCCGCCTTCGCGGGTGTAGCAGGTGCCCGGGGTCTGGCCGTCGGGGTCGTAGAGGGCGTCGAGGTCCCAGCCGCGGTCGGTGGGGAACCCGGTGATCTCGTCGGACCCGGCCGCGACGACCTCCCACAGCTGTTCGGGGGTGCGGATGCCACCCGGGTAGCGGCAGGCCATCGAGACGATCACGATCGGTTCGTCGTCGACCGGCGCGGTGACCGCGGGCCCGCTCGCGCCCGCCGGGGCGCCGACCAGTTCCTCCTCGAGGTGCCGGGCGAGCCCGGCCGGGGTCGGGTAGTCGAACACGAGGCTCGCGGCGAGCCGGAGCCCGGTGACCTCGTTCATCGCGTTGCGGAACTCGACCGCGCTCAGCGACGTGAAGCCGAGGTCGCGGAACGCGCGGCCGGGCTCCACCGCCTCGGGTCCGGAGTAGCCGAGCACGATCGCGGCCTGCTCGCGCACGAGGTCGAGCAGCACGGTGTGCCGGTCTTCGGCGGCCACGGCGACGAGCTGCTCGCGCAGGCCGACCCCGGCGTCGCCGACGACGGTTTCCGGCACGGTCCGGGACCGGCGCACGAGCGCGCGCAGCGGCGCGGGCACCGTCTGTCCATTGAGGACGCTCTGGTCGACGTCCATCGGCAGCACCGGCGAATCGGCCGCCCCGAGCGCGCGGGCGGCGAGCACCGCCACGTCACCGGCGGTGAGCGGCCGCAGCCACGGCCGGTCCGCCACGCCGTGCCGGACCACGACCGCGAACCCGCCGTCCGTGCGACGGCGCCGAGCCAGTTCGTCGGCCGGGGCCGACGGTCCGGCCACCAAGAGCAGCAGCCGCGCCGACGCCGGGATCGCCGTTTCGACGGCTCGCAGCGTCCCGGGATCCGTTCCCGTGTGGACGATGGTGGTCACGGCGTGCTCGGTCACCAGGGCCGAAACCGACGCGGCGTCCGCGAGATCGGTTTCGACGACGGACACCCCGTCCAGGCCGTCGAGTTCGGTGCCCAGCTCCGCCGCACGTCGCGCCGAGCCGGCGGCGAGCAGCACGTGCCCGTGGCCGAGTCCGAGCAGCCGCCGGGCGAGCGGTGCGGCCACGTCGTCGGCACCGGCGTCCGCGAGCAGCACCGGGCCGCCCGGTTCGACGGCCTCGACGGCGGCGCGCACCAGCCGGGAGACGAGCACTTCACCGTGCCGCACCACGGCTTCCGGCTCGCCGGGGACCACGACCGCCGTCCCGTCGGTGTCGACGACGGCGAACCGGCCGGGGTGCCCCGCCTCGGCGGCGCGGACGCGCGCCCAGATCGCGGCACCGTCCTCGGTCCACTCGCCGTCCGCACCGGCCCCGGTGGTGACGAACGTCAGCGTCTCGCCCGCGAACCCGTCTTCGGCCAGCCAGGCCTCGACGAGCGGGGGCACCTCATCCACTGTGGACACTGCGACGGCCACCGGGGCCGTTCGCTCCTGCGAAGCCAGTGCCGCGAGATCCGTGTCGAGCAGGACCGGAGTGAGCCCGCCCTCGGCCGGCTGCCAGTCCAGCCGGTAGAGCGCGCCGCGGCCGGCGTCCCCGGACGCGGCCAGCTGTTCGGCCGAGACGGTGCGCAGCACGAGCTCGTCGGCCGAGGCGAGGAACCGCCCGGCCGGGTCGGCGAGCGTGACGGCGACCCCGCTCGGGCCGTCCGACGGCGACAGCCGCACGCGCAGCGCGGTCGCCCCGGCGGAGCCGAGGGTGATCCCGCGCCAGGAGAACGGCAGCCTCGGGCCGCTCGCCCCGGCGTCGGCGGGCAGGAACGCCAGCGCCTGCAAGGCCGCGTCGAGCAACGCCGGGTGCAGGCCGAACCCGGCCGCACCGGCGGACTCGGGCAGCGCGACCTCGGCGTAGACGACGGTGCCGAGCCGCCACGCCGCCCGCAGGCCACGGAAGGCGGGGCCGTAGTCGAACCCGCCGTCGGCGCGGGTGTCGTAGTGGTCGTCGACGGGGATCGCCACGGTGCCCGGCGGCGGCCATTCGGCCAGCGAAGTCCCGGTGCGCCCGGCGCCCTCGCGCAGGAGCGTGCCGCTCGCGTGCCGGGCCCACGTCCCGTCGCCGTCCTCGTGGCGGGAGAACACGGCGAACGAACGGACGCCGGCCGGGTCGGGGGCCCCGGCGCGCACCTGCAGCCGGACCCCGCCGGTCTCGGGCAGCGTCAGCGGCTCTTCGAGGACCAGTTCCTCGACGGTGTCGCAGCCGAGCACCTCGCACGCGCCCAGCGCCAGCTCGACGTAGCCGGTGCCGGGGAACAGCACCCGGCCGCCGACGACGTGGTCGGCCAGCCACGGCTGGGAGCGCACGGACAGCCGGCTGCTGAACAGCGTCTCCCCGGACCCCGCGACCGCCGTGACGACCCCGAGCAGCGGGTGCCCGGAGGCGTTCAGCCCGGCCGCGGCCGGGTCGCCACCGCCGTCGGCGGCTTCGAGCCAGTACCGCTCGTGCTGGAAGGCGTAGGTCGGCAGTTCCACGCGCCGGGCGCCCGGGCCGCCGAGCAGCTTGCCCCAGTCGGGGCCCGGCCCGCTGACGTGCAGCCGGCCGAGTGCGGTGAGCAGCGCGTCCGGCTCGCCGCGATCGCGGCGCAGCAGCGGCACCACCACGGTGCCCGGCGGCAGCGGGTCGAGGCACTGCTCGGCCATCGGCGTGAGGATGGCGTCGGGGCCCAGTTCGACGAACCGGGTCACGCCGTCCTCGGCGAGGCCGCGGATCCCGTCGTGGAAGCGCACCGCCTCCCGGACGTGCCGCACCCAGTACTCGGGGCTGCCGAGCTCGCGGGCGCTCGCGGGCTCGCCGGTGACGTTCGAGCGGATCGGGATCGCCGGCTCGCCGTAGGTCAGCGACGCGGCGACCGCGCGGAACTCGTTGAGCATCGGGGCCATCCGCGGCGAGTGGAACGCGTGGCTCACCCGCAGCCGTTTCGTCATCCGGCCCATGGCCTCGAACCCGGCGGCCACCTCCAGCGTCGCGGTCTCGTCGCCGGCGATCACGACCGCCGAAGGGCCGTTGACCGCGGCGACGGACACCTCGGCACCGCGGCCGTCCAGGGCGGCGACGACCTCGTGTTCGGCGGCCTGCAGCGCGACCATCGCGCCACCGGCCGGGAGCGCCTGCATCAGCCGGCCCCGTGCGGCGACCAGCTTCGCGGCGTCGGGCAGCGAAAGCACTCCGGCGACGTGCGCGGCGGCGAGCTCGCCGATGGAGTGGCCGACGAGGTGGTCCGGGGTCAGCCCCCACGACTCGACGAGCCGGAACAGCGCCACTTCGATGGCGAACAGCGCCGGCTGCGTGTACGCGGTCTGGCTCAGCAGCTCCGCGTCCGCGCTGCCCGGCTCGGCGAAGACGACGGTCTTCAACGGCCGGTCGAGGTGCAGGTCCAGGTGCGCGGTGACCGCGTCGAAGGCGTCGGCGAACGCCGGGAAGGCCTCGGCCAGCTCGCGGCCCATGCCGGGTCGTTGCGAGCCCTGGCCCGAGAAGAGGAACGCGGTGCGGCCGCCTGCCGTCGCGGACCCGCTGAGCACGCCGGGCGCCTTCGCGCCGGCACGCAGCGCCGCGAGGCCGTCCGCGAGGTCCGTCGTGTCGCGCCCGAGCACCACGGCGCGGTGCTCGAAGGTCGAACGGGTGGTGGCCAGCGCGTAGGCGAGATCGGCCGCCTCCGCCGGTGCGCCGTCGAGCGCGGACAGCAGCCGGTCCGCCTGCGCACGCAAAGCCGCGGCGGTCCGGCCGGAGACCGGCCAGGCGAGCACCGGCGGCACCGGCCGCTCGGCCGGCTCGGCTTCGGCCGGGGCGGCGGCCGGCGCTTCGATGACGACGTGCGCGTTGGTGCCGCTGATGCCGAACGACGAGATGCCGGCCCGCCGGGGCCGGTCGTGCTCGGGCCACGGGGTCGCCTCGGCGAGCAGGCGCACGTTGCCCGCGGACCAGTCGACGTGCGGGGTGGGTTGCGCGGCGTGCAGGCTCGGCGGGAGCACGCCGTGCCGCATGGCCAGCACCATCTTGATGACGCCCGCGACACCGGAAGCGGCCTGGGTGTGCCCGATGTTCGACTTGACCGAGCCGAGCCACAACGGCTGCTCCCGGTCCTGGCCGTAGGTCGCCAGCAGGGCCCCGGCCTCGATCGGGTCGCCGAGCGTCGTGCCCGTGCCGTGGGCCTCCACCGCGTCGACGTCCGCGGGCGAAAGGCCGCCGTCGGCGAGTGCCCGGCGGATGACCTGCTGCTGGGCGGGACCGTTCGGCGCGGTGAGGCCGTTGGACGCGCCGTCGGAGTTGACCGCGGAGCCGCGCAGGACCGCGTGCACGGTGTGCCCGTGGCGGCGCGCGTCCGAGAGCCGTTCGACCAGCAGCAGCCCGGCCCCTTCCGACCAGCCCGTGCCGTCGGCGCCGGCGGAGAACGGCTTGCAGCGCCCGTCGGCGGCCAGCCCGCGCTGGCGGCTGAACTCGAGGAACGACGCCGGCGTCGCCATCACGGTCACGCCGCCGGCGATCGCCATCGTGCACTCGCCGTCGCGCAGTGCCTGCGCGGCGAGGTGCAGGGCCACCAGCGACGAGGAGCACGCGGTGTCGACGGTCAGCGTCGGCCCTTCGAGGCCGAGCGTGTAGGAGATCCGGCCGGAGGCCACGCTGCCGGAGTTGCCGGTGAGGAAGTGGCCGGCCAGCCCCTCGGGCACCTCGGCGAGCCCGGCGCCGTAGCCGGACGCGCCCGCACCGACGAACACGCCGGTCTGGCTGCCGCGCATCGAGTGCGGGTCGATCCCGGCGCGTTCGAACAGCTCCCACGCGGTCTCCAGCAGCAGCCGGTGCTGCGGGTCGGTGGCCAGCGCTTCCTTGGGGCTCATCCCGAAGAACAGCGGGTCGAACTCCCCGGCGTCGTCGAGGAAACCGCCGGTCACCGAGTAGGTCTTGCCCTCGACGCCCGGTTCGGGGTCGTAGAGCGCGTCGACGTCCCAGCCGCGGTCGGCGGGGAAGGTCGAGAGTCCCTCGGCGCCGTCGGCGACCAGCCGCCACAGGTCGTCGGGGCCGAGCACGCCGCCGGGCAGCCGGCAGCTCATGCCGACGATGACGATCGGGTCGTCGGCCGCCGAGGCGGCCGGCAACGCGGGGCCGGCCACGCTCGCGGAGCCGAGCAGCTCGCTCAGCAGGTGCTCGGCGAGGGCGGCGGCGTTCGGGTAGTCGAACACGACCGCGGCGGGCAGGTCGACCCCGGTCTCGGCGGCGAGCCGGTTGCGCAGCTCCACCGCGGTGAGCGAGTCGAGGCCGAGGTCCCGGAACGCGCGGTCGGCGGCGATCGCGTCGGCACTGCCGTGCTCGAGCACGGCGGCGAGCTCGGTGCGGACGAGGTCCAGCACGAGGTCGGCCCGCTCGCGTTCGGTGCGTGAGCGCACCTTGGCCAGCAGCGCGGAACCGGCCGACGCGGCCGGCACGGTGGCCGTGCCCGCGATGGCCGCGGCGGCTTCGGGGACCGCGTCGAGCAGCGGGCTCGTCCGCACGGCGGTGAACCCGGGCACGAAGCGCGCCCAGTCGACGTCGGCGACCACGCAGGTGGGCTCGTCCGCACCGGCCGCCTGCGCCAGCGCGGCGAGCGCGGTCCCGGGGTCGAGCACGGTCAGGCCCTGCCGCGCGAGGCGCCGCTGTTCGTCGGCCGAAGCGGCCATGCCGTCGCCGCCCCACGGCCCCCAGGCGATCGAGGTCGCCGCGAGGCCCGCCGCCCGGCGGCGTTCGGCGAGCGCGTCGAGGAACGCGTTCGCGGCGGCGTAGCCGGACTGCCAGCCGCTGCCCCAGGTTCCGGCGATCGACGAGAAGAGGACGAACGCGTCCAGTGCGGTGGTGCCGAACAGCTCGTCGAGGTGGGCGGCGCCCTCGGCCTTGGCCCGCATCATCGCGGCCAGGTCGTCCGCAGTGGAGTCGATGAGCGCGGTGCCCTCGGTGGTGCCCGCCGCGTGCACGACCGCGCGGATGTCCGCGCCCTCGGCGCGGAGGCGTTCGACGAGCGCGGTCAGTTCGGCCTTGTCGGCGACGTCGCAGGCGGCGACGGTCACCCGCGTCCCGAGCCCGGTCAGTTCGGCTTCGAGCTCCGCCACGCCGGGCGCGGCCGGGCCTCGCCGTCCGGTCAGCACGAGGTGTTCGGCGCCGTGCGCGGCGGCCCACCGGGCCACGTGCGCGCCCAGCGCACCGGTGCCGCCGGTGATCAGGACGGTTCCGCGCGGCGTCCAGCCGGG
Source organism: Amycolatopsis sp. NPDC024027 (assembly GCF_040638975.1). Classification (NCBI taxonomy): domain Bacteria; kingdom Bacillati; phylum Actinomycetota; class Actinomycetes; order Pseudonocardiales; family Pseudonocardiaceae; genus Amycolatopsis; species Amycolatopsis sp. NPDC024027. The sequence continues at coordinate 278,090 of NZ_JBEZYY010000008.1, read as the reverse complement.
TCCGGTCCCGGGGAAGCTCGCGTGCCGGAGCCGGCGTGCGAACACGCCGGAGTCGCGGATGGCCAGCTGGTCCTCGGCGGAGCCGGCGAGGACGGCGGCCAGCCGGCGCACCGCGCGTTCGTCCGGCCGCACGGGCAGGTCGACGAGCCCGGCCCAGCGCCGGGCCTGTTCGAGCGCCGCGACCCGGCCCAGGCCCCAGACCGCGGCCTTGGCGGGCACGGGCGGTGCGTCGGAGCGGCCGATCGAGACGGCCTCCGTGGTGACCGACCAGATGCGCACGTCGAGCTCGGCGTCCTCGACGGTACGCAGCAACGACACGGTGTTCGCGAGTCCCGCCGGCACGGACGGCCGGCCGGGGTGCGGCTCGGCGTCGACGGCGAGCAACGAGAGCACGACGCCCCGGCCGTACGCTTCGGCAGCGTCGCGCAGGCGGCCGGCGAAGTCCGGGGTGCCGAACTCGATCGCGGTGCCGCCGATGACGGTGGCGAGCTCGGCGGCGAACCGCCCGGGCGGAACGACGACGGGCAGCTCACTGTCCACAGTGGCCGACTCGAGCCCGGTGACGGGCTGCCAGCCGATCCGGTAGCGCCAGCCGTCGATGCTCGCCTGGCGGTCCTGCTTGCGCCGCCAGGAGGAGAGGGCGGGCAGCAGCGTTCGGAGCGACTCCTGCGCGGTTTCTTCCGAGACGTCGAGGGTGCCGGCGAGCGCTTCGAGGTCCGCGCTCTCGACGGCCGCCCAGAACGCGGTATCGGTCGGGCCGGACACCGGCGCGATGGTGCTCGCCGCCCGCTCCGGCCAGTAGCGCCGGCGCTGGAAGGCGTAGGTGGGCAGGGCGATCCGGGCTGCGCCGGGGAACAACGGCGACCAGTCCACGTGCTGCCCCGAGACCGCGAGCGCCGCGGCCGCCGTCAGCACGCTCCGCTCCTCGGCGCGGTCCTTGCGCAGTGCGGAAACCAGCGTGCCCGTCACGGATTCCGCCGCCATCGCGGTCAGCACACCGTCCGGGCCCAGCTCCAAGAACCGGGTTACACCGCGCTCGGCGAGAGAGGTCACGCCATCGTGGAACCGCACGGTTGCGCGCACGTGCCGGACCCAATAGTCCGGCGAGGTCAGTTCTTCGGCCGGCGTTCCGGTCACATTGGACACGACCGGAATCGAAGGGGCTTGGTAGGTCAGGGTTTCCGCGACCCGCCGGAATTCGTCCAGCATCGGTTCCATCCGCGCCGAGTGGAACGCGTGGCTCACCGACAGCCGACGAGTCTTCCGGCCCTCGAAATGCTGGACGACCGAGTCGACTGCGTCCTCGTCACCGGAGAGCACCACCGACGACGGGCCGTTCACCGCGGCCACCGAGACGCCTTCGACCAGCAGAGGCAACACCTCGGCCTCCGTGGCCTGCACCGCCTCCATCACGCCACCGGCGGGCAGGGCCTGCATCAACCGGCCACGCGCGGCCACCAACGCACACGCGTCCGCCAACGACAGCACACCAGCACAATGGGCCGCCGCCAGCTCTCCGATCGAGTGCCCCACCAGGAAATCCGGGGTCACACCCCATGACTCGAGCAGGCGGAACAAACCCACCTCGATGGCGAACAACGCCGCCTGCGTATACACGGTCTGATTCAGCAGTTCGGCGTCATCACCGAACATCACCTCACGCAGGGGACGATCCAGCTCGCCGTCCACGTGCGCACACACCGCATCCACCGCGTCCGCGAACACCGGGAACGCCTCATACAACTCCCGGCCCGCACCCAACCGCTGCGCACCCTGACCGGAGAAGAGAAACGCCGAACTCCCCTCGGCCACCACACCCGACACCACACCGGTGGCCGGCTCACCGGCGGCCAGCGCAGCCAGCCCCGCCAACGCCTCCGATCGATCGGCCGCCAGCACCACCGCACGGCAGCCGAGCGCGGCCCGCGACGTCGCCAACGACCACCCGGCATCCGCCAGCCGCGGCTGTGCCGCTCCGTCCAGGACCGCGGCGAGCCGGGCGGCCTGGGCCCGCAGCGCCACGTCGTCGTGTCCCGACAGCACCAGCGGCACCAGGCCGTCCGGCAGCTCCGGAGCCGGCTGCCCGGCCGCCGCGGCAGCGGGCGCTTCTTCCAGGATCACGTGCGCGTTGGTTCCGCTGAGCCCGAACGACGACACGCCGGCCCGGCGAGGCCGGTCGCCGGAGGGCCACGGACGTTCGCCCGTCAGCAGTTCGACCGAACCCGCCGACCAGTCCACGTGCGACGACTTCTCGCTGGTGTGCAAGGTTTTCGGCAGCGTGCCGTGGCGCAGCGCGAGCACCATCTTGAGCACGCCGGCGACGCCCGCGGCGGCCTGGGTGTGCCCGATGTTCGACTTCACCGACCCCAGCCACAACGGCTGTTCCCGGTCGCGCCCGTAGGTCGCCAGCAACGCCTGCGCCTCGATCGGATCGCCCAGCGTCGTGCCGGTCCCGTGGGCCTCGACAGCGTCCACTTCGGACGCCGCCACGCCGGCCGACGCCAGCGCCGCCCGGATCACCCGCTGCTGCGACGGGCCGTTCGGCGCCGTCAACCCGTTCGACGCACCATCCTGGTTCACCGCGGACCCGCGCACCACCGCCAGCACCGAGTGCCCGTTGCGCCGGGCATCCGACAACCGCTCCACGACGAGCACGCCGGCGCCTTCGGCCCACGCCGTGCCGTCCGCGTCGTCGGAAAACGCCTTCACCCGGCCGTCGGGCGCCAACCCGCCCTGCCGGTCGAACTCCACGAACGAGCCCGGCGTCGACATCACGGTCACCCCGCCGACCAGCGCGAGCGAACAGTCACCGGTCCGGAGCGACTCGGCCCCCCAGTGCAGCGCCACCAGCGACGACGAGCACGCCGTGTCCACCGTCACCGCGGGTCCTTCGAGACCCAGCACGTACGCGACCCGGCCGGACAGCACGCTCGCCGCGTTGCCCGTGCCCGCGAAGCCGCCGGAATCCGCGTCGGTGCCCAGCAGCAGCCACGGGTAGTCCTGGCCGTTCGACCCCATGAAGACGCCGACCGAGTCGCCGCGCAGCGACAGCGGATCGATGCCGGCGTCTTCCAGCGCCTCCCAGGAAGTTTCGAGCAGCAGCCGCTGCTGCGGGTCCATCGCCACCGCCTCGCGCGGCGAAACCCCGAAGAAATCCGCGTCGAACTCCGCGGCGCCGTCGAGGAAACCGCCGATGCCCTCGCCGTCCCACCCACGGTCGGCGGGGAACGGGCTCATCGCGTCGGCCCCCGCTTCGAGCAGGCCCCAGAAGTCCTCCGGCGAGCGCACCCCGCCGGGGAACCGGCACCCCATCCCGACGATCACGATCGGATCGGCGCCGGCGTCGAGGGCGGCGGGCACGGTCGGCTGTTCGCCGGTGTCCGCGGGCGAGCCGAGCAGTTCCCCGGCGAGGTAGCCGGCGAGGACGGTGGCGTTCGGGTAGTCGAAGACCATCGTGGCCGGCAGCCGCAGCCCGGTGGCCGCGCCGAGGGAAGTGCGCAGTTCGACGGCGGTCAGCGAGTCGAAGCCGAGATCGCGGAACGCCCGGCCCGGCTCGATGTGTTCGGGGCCGGGGTGGCCGAGCACCGCGGCGGCGTGGGCGCGCACGAGGTCGAGCAGCGCGCGGCGGGCCTCGGCGTCCGGCAGCGAGCCGATCCGGTCCGGCACGGACGAGGGGCCGTGCCCGGTGTCGTCGGCGGCCGCGTCGGCGAAGACGCGGCGGGCCTCGGGCAGGTCGCCGATGAGCGCGCTCGGCCGGGCCGCGGTGAAACCGGGGGCGAACCGTTCCCACTCGACGTCGGCGACGGCGACGAACGTGTCGTGCGCGACCGCTTGCCGGAGCGCCAGCAGCGCCGTTTCGGCGGCCATCGGCGGCGTGCCGCCGCGCCGCATCCGGGCGTCGACCTTCTCGTCGGTGGCCATGCCGCTGCCCGCCCACGGGCCCCAGGCGATCGACGTCGCCGCGAGCCCGGAAGCCGCGCGGTACTCGGCCAGCCCGTCGAGGTAGGCGTTCGCCGCCGCGTAGCTGCCCTGTCCCGCCGCGCCGACCGTGCCGGCGAACGACGAGAACAGCACGAACGCGTCCAGCTCCAGGTCGAGCTCGACCGACAGCTCGTGCAGGTTCCGCGCCGCGTGCGCCTTCGCCCGCACCACGCCCGCGAGCCGCTCGGGGGTCACGGAGTCCAGCACGCCGTCGTCCAGCACCCCCGCCGCGTGCACGATCGCCGACACGGGGATGTCCAGGCCCGCGGAGACCAGCAACGCCCGGCACGCCGCGCGGTCCGCGACGTCGGCGGCCATGACGCTCACCCGGACGCCGGTCGCCGCCAGTTCGGCCTTCAGGTCCGCCGCGCCCGGCGCGTCCATGCCCCGCCGCGACGACAGCACCACGTGCTCAGCACCCGCGTCGGCGACCCACCGCGCGACCCGCGCACCGAGCGCGCCGGTGCCGCCGGTGATCACCACGGTCCCGTGCGGCCGCCACACCTCGTCGCCCGCCGGTTCGGCCCGGCCGAGCCGCCGCCCGAAGACGCCCGAGGGCCGGACGGCGACCTGGTCGTTCTCTCCCGCGCCGGTCAGCACGCCGCACACCCGGCGCACCGCGCGGGCGTCGAGCTCCGCCGGCAGGTCGAGCAGGCCGCCCCAGCGGTCCGGGAACTCGAGCCCGGTCACCCGGCCGACACCCCAGAGCGTCGCCTGGCTCAGCCGGAGCACGCCGTCCCAGCGGCCGACCGAGACGGCGCCGCGGGTCGCGCACCAGAGCGGCGCGTCGATCCCGGCGTCGCCGAGCGCCTGCGGGAGCGTGACGCTCAGCGTCAGTCCCATGGCCAGTTCGGGGAACTCCGGATGCGGGCTCTCGTCGAGGCCCAGCAGGGACAGCACTCCGTCGAACGGTGTTTCGGCGTGGTCTCCGACGACCTCGCGAAGCTGCGCCGCGAGCCCCTCGCGGCTGGTCTCGGCGGGGTGGATGTGGACCACCGCGAGGCCGTTGTCGCGCATCCCCGCGACGAGCCGGTCGGCGGGTTCGCCCGGCGGCGCCACGACCAGCCAGGTTCCGCGAGCCGGCTCGGGGAGGTCGCCGGTGAGCGGCTTCCAGGTCACCCGGTACCGCCAGGAGTCCACCAGGCTCTGCTCGTCGCGCTTGCGGCGCCACGACGACAGCACCGGCAGCAGCTCGTCCAGGGTGCTCCGGCCGTCGTCGCCGAGCCCGAGTTCCGCGCTCAGCGTGTCGGCGTCCCGGCGTTCGACGGCGTCCCAGAAGTCCCCGTCCGCGCCGCCCCCGCTCGCGACCGGCCCCCGGTCGGCGGGCGCGGTGCCGAGCCAGTAGTGCCGGCGCTGGAAGGCGTAGGTGGGCAGGTCGACCCGGGCGGTGCCGGTGAACAGCGCCGCCCAGTCGACGTCCTGCCCGACGACGTACAGCGAAGCCACCGCCGTCAGCAGGCTCTCGACATCGGCGCGGTCCTTGCGCAGTGCCGAGACCAGTGTGCCCTCGACGGATTCCGCCGCCATCGCGGTCAGCACACCGTCCGGGCCCAGCTCCAGGAACCGGGTCACACCCTGACCGGCAAGGTAGGTCACGCCGTCGTGGAAACGGACGGTTCCCCGCACGTGCCGGACCCAGTACTCCGGCGAGGTCAGGTCTTCGGCGAGTGTCCCCGTCACATTGGAGACGACCGGAATCGAAGGCGCGTGATAGGTCAGCGTCTCGGCGACCCGGCGGAACTCCGCCAGCATCGGCTCCATCCGCGCCGAATGGAACGCATGACTCACCGGCAACCGGCGAGTCTTGCGGCCCTCGAAACGCTCGACAACCGCATCGACCGTGTCCTGATCACCGGAGAGCACCACGGATGAGGGGCCGTTCACCGCGGCTACCGATACGCCTTCGACCAGCAGAGGCAGCACTTCGGCTTCCGTGGCCTGCACCGCCACCATCACGCCACCGGCGGGCAAGGCTTGCATCAACCGGCCGCGTGCCGCCACCAACGCACACGCGTCCTCCAAAGAGAACACACCCGCCACATGCGCTGCCGCCAGCTCACCGATCGAGTGCCCCACCAGGAAATCCGGGGTCACACCCCACGATTCCATGAGCCGGAACAAACCCACCTCGACGGCGAACAACGCCGCCTGCGCGTACATCGTCTGGTTCAACAGTTCGGCGTCCTCGCCGAACATCACCTCACGCAGACCGTCCACCTGCGCGCACACCGTGTCCACCACGTCCGCGAACACCGGGAACGACTCGGACAACTCCCGGCCCGCACCAAGCCGCTGCGCGCCCTGACCAGAGAAGAGAAACGCCGAACGACCGCCCGAAACGACACCCGAGATCACCCCAGCGGCCGACTCGCCATCCGCCAGCGCGGCCAGCGCCGTGGCACGATCGTCGGCCAGGACCACCGCACGGTGCTCCAGCCGCGCGCGCGTCGAGGCGAGCGCGAAGCCCACCGCCACCGGGTCCTCTGTGTCCACAGTGGAGCGCAGCGCGCGCGCCTGTGCGCGCAGGGCGTCCGCGGTCTTGCCCGAGACCAGCCACGGCACGACCGGAGACGCGGTGGTGACGCCGGTCTCCGCTTCCTCGTCCGGAGCCTGTTCCAGAACGACGTGCGCGTTCGTGCCACCCACCCCGAAGGCGGAGACGCCGGCGCGGCGCGGCCTGCCGGTCGCCGGCCACGGCCGGGCCTCGGTGAGCAGCCGGACGTTCCCCGCGGTCCAGTCCACCTCCGTCGACGGCGGGTCGCGGTGCAGCGATTTCGGCAGGATCCCGTGCTGGATCGCCAGCACCATCTTGAGCACGCCGGCAACGCCCGCGGCGGTCTGCGTGTGCCCGAAGTTCGACTTGACCGAACCGAGCCACAGCGGTTCGGCGGCCTCGCGTCCCTGTCCGTACGTGGTGAGCAGCGCCTGCGCCTCGATCGGGTCACCGAGTTTCGTGCCCGTGCCGTGCGCCTCCACCGCGTCGACGTCGGCGAGGCTCAGCCGGGCGTCGGCGAGCGCCTGCCGGATGACCCGTTGCTGGGAGGGGCCGTTGGGGGCGGTGAGCCCGTTGGACGCGCCGTCGGAGTTGACGGCCGAGCCGCGCAGCAGCGCGAGCACGCGGTGGCCGCGGCGCTGGGCGTCCGAAAGCCGCTCGACCAGCACCAGTCCCACGCCTTCGGCCCAGCCAGTGCCGTCGGCGTCGTCGGAGAAGGGCTTGCACCGCCCGTCCCGGGCGAGCCCGCCCTGCTTGCTGAACTCCACGAACCCTTCGGGGGCCGCCATCACCATGACGCCGCCGGCCAGCGCGAGCGAGCACTCGCCGTTGCGCAGCGCCTGCGCGGCCATGTGCAGCGACACCAGCGAAGACGAGCACGCGGTGTCCACAGTGACTGACGGTCCCTCGAGCCCGAAGGTGTAGGAGATGCGGCCCGACAGCACACTGCCGGAGTTGCCGGTCAGCAGGTGGCCTTCGACGTCCTCCTGCGCCTGCGCGCCGTGGCCGTAGCCCGACGGACCCGCGCCGATGAACACCCCCGAGGGGCTGCCCTTCACCGACAGCGGATCGATCCCGGCTCGTTCGAACAGCTCCCACGACGCCTCGAGCAGCAGCCGTTGCTGCGGGTCGGTCGCCGTCGCCTCGCGCGGCGACATCCCGAACAGCGACGGGTCGAATTCCGCGACACCGTCGACGAAACCGCCCTCGGCGACGTAGCTGGAGCCGGGCCGCGCACCGTCGGGGTCGTACAGCGCGTCGAGGTCCCAGCCGCGGTCCGCGGGGAACGGCCCGACCGCGTCGACCCCGTCGGACAGCAGTGCCCACAGCTCTTCCGGCGAACGCACCCCGCCGGGGAACCGGCAGCTCATCCCGACGATCGCGATCGGCTCGCGCGCGCCGGACTCCAGCTCTTCGAGCCTGCGGCGGGTCTCGTGGAGATCCGCCGTGACCAGCTTCAGGTACTCGCGAAGCTTGTTCTCGTTCACCATGCGAACCTCGCCTGTGCACTACTGCGCCGGGTGGACACCGAAACGGCCGAAAGCATGCGGCTGGGGCGAGCCGGGACCGCGATCGCGGCCGGCTCGCCTCCGGTCTTGTGGGTAGTCACACGGCGTGCTTCCCGCCGTGTGGGGTCAAGACCTGCCGAGCTCCTTGTTGATGAACTCGAAAATCTCGTCGTCGGTGGCTGAGTCGAGCTTTTCCGCAACGGTGGCGCCATCCGTCCTGTCCTGACCTTCACCCATCACCGACAGCATGGTCCGAAGGCGGGAGAGGACGAGGGGGTGCGCACCATCATCTGGGGAAATTCTTGAAATCAGGGACTCGATCCGCTCCAGCTCGGCGAGCACCGACACCTCGCCGCCACCGCCCAGCTCGCCGTCGACGAACTCGGCCAGCGCGCTCGGCGTCGGCCGGTCGAACACGAGCGACGCGGGCAGTTTCAGCCCGGTGGCCCCGGTCAGCCGGTTGCGGAGCTCGACCGCGGTGAGCGAGTCGAACCCGATCTCCTTGAACGGCCGGTCCGGGTCGAGCGCGCTGCCGGCGGCGTGGCCGAGCACCGCGGCGACGTGGTCGAGCACGAGGTCGAGCAGGACCCGGCGCCGCTGGGCGGGCGGGAGCCCGGCGAGCTCGGCGGTGAGCGCCGCGCCCCGATCCCCCGCCACGGCGGGCTCCGCCTCCGCGAGGGCCGCGCGGACCTCGGGCAGCTCGTCCAGCAACGGCCGCGGCCGTGCCATGGTGAAGCCGGGGGCGAACAAGGCCCAGTCCACGTCGGCGACCGCGACGAACGTCTCGTCGTGGTCGAGCACCTGCCGCAGCGCGGCCAGCGCAAGCTCGGTCGGCATCGCGTGGACACCGCGCCGGCTCAGCTGCTCCTCGTCCGCTTGGTCCGAGACCATCCCACCGCCGGCCCAGGCGCCCCAGGCGACCGAGGTCGCCCGTACCCCACGCGCGCGCCGATGCTCGGCGAGCGCGTCGAGGAAGGCGTTGGCCGCCGCGTACGCGCCCTGGCTGCCGCTGCCCCAGACTCCCGCGTTCGACGACAGGAACACCAGGGTGTCGAGGTGCTCGTCGTCCAGCAGCTCGTCGAGGTTGCGCGCACCCGTGACCTTCGCCGCCGTGGTGGCCGCGACCTCGGCCGGGGTGGTCGACGCGAGCACGGCCGGGGTCGAGACACCGGCGGCGTGGATCACGGTCCGGACCCGCTCGCCGTCGGCGGCGAGCTTGTCCAGGAGGTTCGCCAGCGCGTCGCGGTCGGCGACGTCGCACGCCGCGATCGTCACCCGGGTGCCGAGGCCCGCCAGTTCCGCCGCGAGCTCGGTCGCGCCGGGCGCGGCCGAGCCGGCGCGCGAGGTCAGCACCAGGTGCTCGGCGCCGGCCTTGGCGAGCCACCGCGCGAGGTGCCCGCCGATGGCACCCGTGCCGCCGGTCACCAGGGCCGTGCCGGTGGGGGCCCAGGCGCGTCCGGGGACCCGGTCGCCGAGCGGGTCGTGCACGAGCCGGCGTAGGAAGACCCCGGAGTCGCGCACGGCGACCTGATCCTCACCGTCCACACCGGACAGTACGGCCGCGAACCGCCGGTGTGCGGTCGCGTCCCACGACGCGGGCAGGTCGACGAGCCCGCCCCAGCGGTCGGGGTGTTCGAGGCCGAACACCCGGCCGAGCCCCCAGAGCTGCGCTTGGCCCGGCGAGCCGAGGTGGTCGGCGCGGTGCGTGGCCACCGCACCCCGGGACGCGAGCCACAGCGGGGCCGCGACCCCGGCCTCGCCGAGCGCCTGGATCAGGCGCAGGGTCGCGGTGAGGCCGCGGGACAGCGTCGGCTGCGCCGGGTCCGGCTCTTCGTCGAGACCCAGCAGGGACAGCACGCCGTCGGGGGCGTGCCCGGCGAGTGCGGCGGGGTCGAGAGCCTCGCCGCCGGTGACGGCCATCGTCGTCACCTCGGCGCCCGCCGCGGTGAGCGCGTCGACACAGCCGCGCACCTGCTCGTGCTCGCGCAGCATCGCGGGGACCACGAGCAGGAACACCCGCGAGCCGAGCGCCGGCGCGGGTCCTTCCGGCTTCGCCTTCCAGGCGATGCGGTACCGCCAGGAGTCGATGGTGGCGGTTTCGCGGTGCTTGCGCCGCCAGGTCGACAGCGCGGGCAGCACCGCGCCGAGCTCGCCCTCGCCGACGGCCAGTTCGCCGGCCAGGGAGGCGAGATCGCCGCTTTCGACGGCGTTCCAGAACTCGGCGTCGGCGGGGTCCCCGGCCTTCGCCGGCGCCGAGCCGACGGCGATGGTCGGCCAGTACCGCTGTCGCTGGAAGGGATACGTCGGCAGGTCGACCCGCCGCGGGTCGTGTGCGGCGAACACCGCGTCCCAATCCGGGCTGATGCCCCGCACGTGCAGCTCGGCCACCGAAGTCAGGAACCGTTCCAGGCCGCCTTCGCCACGGCGCAGCGTGCCCACGGCCACTGACGCGCCGGTCCCGGCTTCTTCCAGGGTTTCCTGCACCGCCATCGTGAGCACCGGATGCGCGCTCACCTCGACGAACGCCGCATACCCCGCACCGGACAACGCACGAACAGCCGGCTCGAACACCACCGTGTCGCGCAAGTTCGTGAACCAGTACCCGGCGTCCAGTTCGGCCGTGTCCAGCCAGTCCCCGGTCACCGTCGAGAAGAACGGCACGTTCCCCGGCTGCGGCCGGATCGGCGCCAGATCGGCCAGCAACCGGCCCTTCAGCTCCTCGACCTGTCCCGAATGCGACGCATAATCCACCGCGATCCGCTTCACCCGCACATCGTCGGCCTCACACACCGCGACCAGCTCTTCCAGCGCCGCAACTTCGCCCGACACCACCACCGACGACGGGCCGTTCACCACCGCAACCGAAATCCGCGAACCCCACGGGGCAATCCGCTCCCGCGCCACCGGTTCGGGCAGCGCGACCGACACCATGCCGCCCTTGCCCGACAACGACTCATCGATCGCCCGGCTCCGCAACGCAACAACCCGGGCGGCGTCGGCGAGCGAAAGCGCCCCGGACACACACGCCGCCGCGATCTCACCCTGCGAATGACCCACCACAGCGTCCGGCTCGACCCCGTACGACCGCCACAACGCCGCCAGCGACACCATCACCGCGAACGACACCGGCTGCACCACATCGACCCGCTCCAACATCTCCGCATCAGCGAGCACATCGAGAAGCGACCAATCGACAAATTGCCCCAGCGCCTCCGCGCACTCCACCATCCGCGCCGCGAACACCGGCGAAGACTCCACCAGCTCCAGCGCCATCCCGACCCACTGCGCACCCTGACCCGGGAACACGAAGGCCGTCCGGCCGTCGACGTCCGCGCTGCCTTCCACCGCGCCCGCCTTGCCCTCGGCGAGCGCCGTCACGCCGCCCAGCAGGCAGGCCGGGTCGGCGCCCACCACGACGGCACGGCGCTCGAAGGAGGACCGCGCGGTCGCCAGCGAGAAGCCCACGTCCACCGGGCGATCCGGCCGGTCGGCGAGCCGCGAAGCCAGCGATCCGGCCTGCGCCCGCAACGCGTCATCGGAGCGGGCCGACAGCGGCCAGGCCACGACCGGGTGTGCGCCGCCGTCGCTCTCGGGCGCCTCGGCCGCCGGCGGTTCCTCCACGATCACGTGCGCGTTCGTGCCGCTCACGCCGAACGAGGAGATCCCGGCCCGCCGGGTACGCTCGCCCGGCGCCCACTCCCGCGAGCCGGTCAGCAGCTCGACCGAACCCGCCGACCAGTCCACGTGCGACGACGGCTCGGTGACGTGCAACGTCCGCGGCAATGACCCGTGGTGCAGGGCGAGCACCATCTTCATCACGCCCGCCACGCCGGCGGCCGCCTGGGTGTGGCCGATGTTCGACTTGATCGAGCCGAGCCACAGCGGCGCGGTCCGGTCCTGACCGTAGGTGGCGAGCAGCGCCTGCGCCTCGATCGGGTCGCCCAGCGTCGTCCCGGTCCCGTGCGCCTCGACAACGTCCACATCGGACGGTTCGAGGCCGGCGTTCGCGAGGGCCTGGCGGATGACCCGCCGCTGCGAGGGACCGTTCGGCGCCGTCAGGCCGTTCGACGCGCCGTCCTGGTTCACCGCCGAACCGCGGACGACGGCCAGCACCGGGTGTCCGTTGCGGCGCGCGTCCGACAGCCGCTCGACCAGCAGCACCCCGACGCCTTCGCCCCACGCGGTGCCGTCGGCGTCGTCGGAGAACGGCTTGCAGCGGCCATCCGTCGACAGCCCGCGCTGCCGGCTGAACTCCATGAACACCGACGGCGTCGACATGACGGTCGCACCGCCGGCGAGCGCCAGGTCGCACTCGCCGCCGCGCAACGCCTGCGCGGCGAGGTGCAGGGCCACCAGCGACGCCGAGCACGCCGTGTCCACCGTCACCGCCGGCCCTTCGAGACCGAGGGTGTAGGAGAGCCGTCCCGACACCACGCTGGCCGAGCTGCCGGTCGCCAGGTAGCCGTCGACGCGGTCTTCCGAGTGGTGCAGCAGCGAGCCGTAGTCCTGGCCGTTGGTGCCCGCGAAGACGCCGGTGCGGCTGCCCTTGAGCGACCGCGGGTCGATCCCGGCCCGCTCGATCGTCTCCCACGCGGTCTCCAGCAGCAGCCGCTGCTGCGGGTCCATCGCCAGCGCCTCGCGCGGCGAGATCTCGAAGAACGCCGGGTCGAAGTCCGCGACGCCGCTGAGGAAACCGCCCTCCCGCACGTACGACGTGCCCGCGTGGTCCGGGTCCGGGTCGTACAGCGATTCGAGGTCCCAGCCGCGTTCCGCGGGGAACGGCGCGATCGCGTCGGCCCCCTCGGCCAGCAGCCGCCACAGCGACTCCGGCGAGTCGACGCCGCCGGGGAACCGGCAGCTCATCCCGACGATGGCGATCGGCTCGTCGGCGGCGGCACCCGCGGCGACCGAGGTTTCCTCGGCGGCGATACCGGTGAGCTCGTCGCGCAGGTGGTCCGCGAGCGCCGCGGTGGTCGGGTAGTCGTAGATCAGCGTCGCGGGCAGGCTCAGCCCGGCCGCGGCACCCAGCGCGTTGCGCAGCTCGATCGCGGTCAGCGAGTCGAAGCCGAGGTCGGAGAACGGCTTCGACACGCCGATGTCGTCTCCGGACGCGAAGCCGAGCACCCGCGCGACCTGCGCGGCGACCAGCTCGCGGACCCGGCGGGTCCGCTCGTTCGCCGACAGCCCCGCCAGTTCGCGGCGCAGCGCCGGCTCGGCGGTCTCGGACCGCGCCCGCTCGGCCGCCGCGGCGACTTCCGGCAGGTCGGCGACCAGCGGGATCGGCGGTATCCGCGACCAGTCGACGTCGACGACGGCGAGCAGCGGCCGGCCGTCGGTCACGGCGCGCTGCATGGCGGTGAACGCTTTTTCGGGCGTCAGCGGTGTCATGCCGGTGCGGTGCCGCCGTTCGGCGGCCGACTGCTCGGCGGCCATCCCGCCGCCGGCCCACGGCCCCCAGGCGATCGAGGTCGCGCGCCGGCCCCGGGCGCGGCGGGCTTGCGCGATCGCGTCGAGGGTGGCGTTCGCGGCGGCGTACGCGCCCTGCCCCGGCCCGCCGAACGTACCGGCGAACGACGAGAACAGCACGAACGCGTCGAGGTCGAGGGCGTCGGTCAGCTCGTCGAGGTGGCGGGCGGCGTCGACCTTCGGGCCGAGGACGCCGGCGAGCCGCTCGGGCGTCAGCGACGCGAGCACCCCGTCGTCGACGACGCCGGCCGCGTGGACGACCGCGGTCAGCGGGTGCCGCTCGGGGATGCCGGCCAGCAGCTCGCCGAGCGCGGTCCGGTCGGCCGCGTCGCAGGCGACGACGGTGACCTCGGCCCCGAGCTCCTCGAGCTCGGCCGTCAGCTCGGGCACGCCGGGCGCGCCGGACCCGCGCCTGCTGGTGAGCACGAGGTGCGCGGCGCCCGTGCGGGCGGCCCACTTCGCGGTCTGCGCGCCGAGCGCGCCGGTGCCGCCGACGACGAGGACCGTCCCGCTCGGCCGCCATGGCCCGGCCTCGGGCGGGTCGGCGAGCTCGGCGTGGGCGAGCCTGCGCACGAACAACCCCGCGTCGCGGATCGCGAACTGGTCCTCGCCGCCGGGGGCGGTCAGCACGCCGGCCAGGACGGCGACCGCGCCGGTGTCGATCCGTTCCGGGAGGTCGACGAGCCCGCCCCACTGGTCCGGCCGCTCCATCGCGGCGACCCGCCCGAGGCCCCAGATCCCGTTCTGCTCGGGGTTCCGGACGTCGTCGGTGTCCCCGACCGAGACGGCTCCCGTGGTGGCGCACCACAGCGGAGTGTCGAGGCCGGCGTCGTCGAGCGCGCGGAGCAGCACCGTGGTCGCCGCGAGCCCGGCCGCGGGGTCGAAAGCGACGAGCGACAGGATCCCGGCGACCGGCTCGCCGCCGGCCACGTCCCGCAGCCGCCCGGCGACGGCGAGTGGCTCGTCAGCCGATCCCACCGGCACGATCCTGGCCCCGATGCCCTGCTGGGCCAGGGTTTCCGCGATCCGGCGGGCGACCTCGTCCTCGGCGGCGGCGAGCAGCCAGGGCAACCCGGGTTCGGCGGTGCGCCCGGCGACCGGCTGCCACCGCTCCTCGTAGTACGTCGATTCCGCGGTGGTCGCGGCCCGCCCGGCCGGCGCCGCGTCGATCCAGTAGCGCTGGTGCTGGAAGGCGTAAGTCGGCAGGTCGATCCGGGCGGTGCCGGTGAAGAACGCCGACCAGTCGACGTCCTGCCCGACGACGTACAGCGAGGCCACCGCCGTCAGCAGGTTCTCTTCCTCGGCGCGGTCCTTCCGCAGCGCCGACACCACCGTGCCTTCGACGGATTCCGCCGCCATCGCGGTCAGCACACCGTCCGGCCCGAGTTCCAGGAACCGGGTCACACCGCGTTCAGCCAGATAGCTGACACCGTCGTGGAACCGGACCGTCCCCCGCACATGCCGGACCCAATACTCCGGCGAGGAAAGTTCTTCGGCCAGTGTTCCCGTCACGTTGGAGACCACCGGAATCGAAGGTGCGTGATAAGTCAACGATTCCGCGACCCGGCGGAACTCCCCCAGCATCGGCTCCATCCGCGCCGAATGGAACGCGTGACTCACCGACAACCGACGAGTCTTCCGGCCCTCGAAACGGGCCACGACCGAGCCGACGGCGTCCTCGTCCCCGGAGAGCACCACCGATGCCGGGCCGTTCACCGCCGCGATCGACACGCCTTCGACCAGCAGCGGCACCACCTCGGCCTCGGTAGCCTGCACCGCGACCATTGCTCCACCGGTGGGCAATGCTTGCATCAACCGGCCACGCGCCGCGACCAACGCACACGCGTCTTCCAACGACCACACGCCTGCGACATGCGCCGCCGCCAGCTCGCCGATCGAGTGCCCCACCAGGAAATCCGGGGTCACCCCCCATGACTCGAGCAGGCGGAACAAACCCACCTCGATGGCGAACAACGCCGCCTGGGTGTACACGGTCTGGTTCAGCAGCTCGGCATCCTCGCCGAACATCACCTCACGCAGAGGACGATCCAGCTCACCGTCCACATGCGCACACACCGCATCCACGACGTCCGCGAACACCGGGAACGCGTCATACAACTCCCGCCCGGCACCCAACCGCTGGGCACCCTGACCCGAGAACAGAAACGCCGAACGACCACCCGACACGACACCGGCAGCCGACTCACCCGAAGCCAGCGAAGCCAGCCCCGCCACCGCCTCCGACCGGTCAGCCGCCAGCACCACCGCGCGGTCCTCGAAGACCGCCCGCGACGACACCAGCGCCGCACCCAGCTCCGCCACACCAAGCTCCGGACGACCGTCCACGAACGACAGCAGACGATCCGCCTGCGCACGCAGAGCCGCACCACCACGGCCCGACACCACCAGCGGGACGAGCGAACCCACGGCCGCGGCCTCGGGCCGGGCCGGCTCCTCGGGCGCCTGTTCGAGGACGACGTGGCCGTTGGTTCCGCTGAGCCCGAAGGACGACACGGCGGCCCGGCGCGGCCGGCCGGTCTCGGGCCAGTCCCGCGCCTCGGTCAGCAGCCGCACGTTGCCGGCGGACCAGTCGACGTGCGGGGTCGCCGTCTCCGCGTGCAGCGACTTCGGCAGGACCCCGTGCCGCATCGCGAGCACCATCTTGATGATCCCGGCGACGCCGGCCGCGGACTGGGTGTGCCCGAGGTTCGATTTGACGGAGCCGATCCACTGCGGAACGTCCCGGTCCCGGCCGTAGGTCGCCAGGAGCGCCTCCGCCTCGATCGGGTCGCCGAGCGTGGTGCCCGTCCCGTGCGCCTCGACGGCGTCCACATCGGACGGTTCGAGGCCCGCGTTCGCGAGCGCCTGCCGGATCACCCGCTGCTGCGACGGGCCGTTCGGCGCCGTCATCCCGTTGGACGCACCGTCGGAGTTCACCGCGGAACCCTTGACCACGGCGAGCACCGGGTGCCCGTTCCGCCGCGCGTCCGAAAGCCGCTCGACGAGCAGGACGCCGACGCCCTCGCCCCAGCCGGTGCCGTCGGCGGCGGCCGAGAACGGCTTGCAGCGGCCGTCCCTCGCCAGCCCGCCCTGACGGCTGAACTCGATGAACCCGCCCGGCCCCGCCATCACGGTCACGCCGCCGACCACGGCCAGCGAGCACTCGCCCTGCCGCAGCGCCTGCGCCGCGAGGTGCAGCGCCACCAGCGAGGAGGAGCACGCCGTGTCGACCGTGACGGCCGGCCCCTCCATGCCGAAGGTGTAGGCGATCCGGCCGGACAACGCCGCCGACGACGTGCCGGTGAGCAGGTGCGCCGTCGCTTCGTCGGTGGGGTCCCACGCGCCCGCCGCGTACCCGGACGACGACGCACCGATGAACACACCGCCGGTGCCGCCGCGCAGCGTGGCCGGCGGGATGCCGGCCCGCTCGGCCGCCTCCCAGCACACTTCGAGCAACAGCCGCTGCTGCGGGTCCATCGCCAGCGCCTCGCGCGGCGAGATGCCGAAGAACAGCGGATCGAACTCCCCGGCGTCGTACAGGAAGCCGCCGGTGTTCGCGTAAGAGGTGCCCGGCCTCGTGGAGTCCGGGTCGTAGAGCCCCGCGATGTCCCAGCCCCGGTCGACCGGGAAGCCCGCCACCGCGTCGGCACCGTCGGACACCAGCCGCCAGAGGTCTTCCGGCGAGCCCACCCCGCCGGGGAAGCGGCAGGCCATCGACACGATGGCGATCTCGTCGTCCGCGCCGGCCTTCGCCACGGGGGCCGCGACGGGCCGGTCCTCGATCGCCCCGTCCAGCTCGGCCCACAGGTGCCGGGCCAGCTCGGCGGGGGTCGGGTGGTCGAAGACCAGGCCGACGCCGAGTTCGAGCCCGGTGACCGGCGCGAGCCGGTTGCGCAGCTCCACCGCGGACAGCGAGTCGAAACCGAGGTCGCGGAACGCGCGGCCGGGGTCGACCGCGTCCGCCGAGGCGTGCCCGAGCGCTGCGGCGGCTTCGGCGCACACGAGGTCGAGCAGCCGCCGTTCCCGCTCCGGTGCGGGGAGCGCCGTCAGTTCGTCGCGCCACGAGGACGGCTGCCCCGGGGTGCCACCGGCCGACGGTTGCCGGGCCGCCGGCAGGTCCGCGAGCAGCGCGCTCGGCCGGGCCGAGGTGAATCCGGTGACGAACGTGGGCCAGTCGACGTCGGCGACGACCGGCGCGGGCTCGGTGCGGCCGGTGGCGTTCAGGAGCGCGGTGAGGGCGAGCGACGGCGGCATCGCGGCGAGCCCGCGCCGCCGCAGTTCGGCCTCGGTCGCGTCGTCGGCGGCCATGCCGGCGCTCGACCACGGCCCCCAGGCGATCGACGTCGCGGCGAGACCACGGCCACGGCGGTCGGTGGCCAGTGCGTCGAGGAACGCGTTCGCCGCCGCGTAGGCGCCCTGGTTGCCGCTGCCCCAAACTCCCGCGATCGAGGAGAAGAGGACGAACGCGTCCAGCTCACGGCCGGCGAGGAGCTCGTCGAGGTGCCGCGCGCCGCCGGCCTTGCCCGCCAGCAGGCCGCCCAGCTCGGCCACGGTCGTCTCGGCGAGCGCGGTGAACCGGGTGGCGCCCGCGGCGTGCAGCACCGAGCGCAGCGGCCGCTCCTCGGTGTCGATGCGGGCCAGCAGCTCGGCGACCGCATCGCGGTCCGCCACGTCGCAGGCGGCGATCGTGACGTCGCTGCCGAGCGCGCTCAGTTCGGCTTCGAGCTCGGCGGCGCCGGCCGCGTCGCGACCGCGGCGGCCGGCCAGCACGAGGTGTTCGGCACCCCGCTCCGCGAGCGACCGGGCGAGGAGGGCGCCGAGACCGCCGGTGCCTCCGGTGATCAGCGTGGTCCCCGCCGGCTGCCAGCCACCGGTCGGTTCCGGGCCCGCGTCCGTCGCGGGGACGAGGCGGCGGACCAGCGTGCCCGAGGGACGGACGGCGAGCTGGTCCTCGTCGCCGATGCCGCGCAGGGCCGTTGCGAGCCGGGCGCGTTCCCGGCGGCCGAGGGTCCCGGGCAGGTCGATCAGGCCACCCCAGCGGTCGGGGTGCTCCAGCGCGGCACTGCGGCCGAGACCCCACGTCGCCGCCTGCCCGGGGTGGGCCGGCCGGTCGGACCGGCCGACCGAGACCGCGCCGCTCGTGGCGCACCACAGCGGCGCCGTGACACCGGCGTCGCCGAGCGCCTGGATCAGGGTGAGGGTGCCCGCGAGCCCGCGGGAGACCCCGGCGTCGCCGGTGGGGGTTTCGTCCAGGGCGAGCAGGGAGAGGACGCCGGCCGCGTCGGCGGCCACGTCGCGGAGGCGGGCCGCGAAGCTCGCCCGGTCCGGTTCGCCTGGAGCCGGCTCGACGCGCACGAGTTCGGCGCCGTGCTCGCGCAGCGCCTCTTCGACGTCGGCGACGAGGTCCTCGGGTGCCCCGGTGCCCGGCACGACGAGCAGCCAGCGGCCCGGTAGCCCGGCCGTGTCGGCGCGCGTCTGGAGCACCGGCTTCCACTGGACGCGGTAGCTCCAGGAGTCCACTGTGGACGCCGCTTGGGTGCGCCGCCGCCACGACGCGAGCGCGGGCGCCATCGCTTCGAGCGACGACCGCTGCTCGGGCGAGCTCAGTTCCAGGGTCTCGGCGAGGGTGTCGAGGTCGGCGCGGTCGACCGCGCTCCAGAAAGCGTCGTCGACGACGGTGCCCGGCGCGAAGTCGGGCGGCTCGGCGGTGGCATCGGCATCCGGCCAGTAGCGCTGGTGCTGGAAGGCGTAGGTGGGCAGGTCGACCCGGGTGGTGCCGGAGAAGAACACCGGCCAGTCGACGTCCTGCCCGACGACGTACAGCGACGCCACCGCCGTCAGCAGGTTCTCGACGTCCGCGCGGTCCTTGCGCAGCGCCGACACCAACGTGCCCTCGACGGACTCCGCCGCCATCGCCGTGAGCACGCCGTCGGGGCCCAGTTCCAGGAACCGCGTCACGCCCTGATCGGCCAGATGGGCCACACCGTCGTGGAACCGGACCGTTTCCCGCACGTGCCGAACCCAATATTCCGGCGAAGTCAGCTCTTCCGCCAGTGTCCCGGTGACATTCGAGACCACGGGAATCGACGGAGCGTGGTAGGTCAACCCCTCGGCGACCCGGCGGAACTCCGCCAGCATCGGTTCCATCCGCGCCGAGTGGAACGCGTGGCTCACCGGCAACCGACGCGACTTCCGGCCCTCGAACTGCGCCACCACCGAGGCGACCGCGTCCTCGTCGCCGGAGAGCACCACCGATGCCGGGCCGTTCACCGCCGCGATCGACACGCCCTCGACCAGCAGCGGCACCACCTCGGCCTCGGTGGCCCGCACCGCCACCATCACGCCACCGGCAGGCAGGGCCTGCATCAACCGGCCACGTGCCGCCACCAGCGCACACGCATCCTCCAACGACAGCACACCGGCACAATGGGCGGCCGCCAGCTCGCCGATCGAGTGGCCGACCAGGAAATCCGGTGTCACGCCCCAGGATTCGACGAGCCGGAACAACCCGACCTCGACCGCGAACAACGCTGCCTGCGCATACATCGTCTGGTTCAGCAGCTCGGCATCATCGCCGAACATCACCTCGCGCAAACCACCGACCTGCGCGCACATCGCGTCCACCACACCGGCGAACACCGGGAACGACGCATCCAGCTGCCGCCCGGCACCCAGCCGCTGCGCACCCTGACCGGAAAACAGAAACGCCGAACTTCCCTCCGCCACCAGACCCGACACCACACCGGCATGCGGCTCACCAGCCGCCAGCGCGGCCAGCGCCGCGGCCCGGTCATCGGCCAGCACCACCGCACGGTGCTCCAGCCGCGCGCGCGTCGTGGCCAGCGCGAAGCCCACCGCCGCCGGATCATCTGTGTCCACAGTGGATCGGAGAGCGCGCGCCTGTGCGCGCAAGGCGTCCGCGGTCTTGCCCGAAAGCAGCCACGGCACGACCGGAGACACGGTGGTGACACCGGTCTCCGCTTCCTCGTCCGGAGCCTGCTCCAGCACGACGTGGGCGTTCGTGCCGCCGACGCCGAACGCCGACACCCCGGCCCGGGCCGGCTTGCCCGTTTCCGGCCACGGCTCGGCCTCGGTGAGCAGCCGCACGTCACCCGCCGACCAGTCGACCTGCGGGGACGGCTCGTCCACGTGCAGCGTCTTCGGCAGCTGCCGGTGCCGCATCGCGAGCACGGTCTTGATCACGCCGGCGACGCCGGCGGCGGCCTGGGTGTGCCCGAGGTTCGACTTGACGGCGCCGAGCCGCAGCGGGTGGCCCGCCGGCCGGTCCTTGCCGTAGGTGGCCAGCAGCGCGTGCGCCTCGATCGGATCGCCGAGCGTGGTGCCGGTGCCGTGGGCCTCGACGAAGTCGATGTCGGCCGGTTTGAGGCCCGCGTTGTCCAGCGCCGCGGTGATCATCCTGCGCTGCGAAGGGCCGCTCGGTGCGGTGAGGCCGTTCGACGCGCCGTCCTGGTTCACCGCCGAACCGCGGACGACGGCGAGCACCTGATGACCGTTGCGCCGCGCGTCGGAGAGCCGTTCGAGCGCGAGCATCCCGATGCCCTCGCTCCAGCCCGTCCCGTTCGCCGCCGCCGCGAACGCCCGGCAGCGGCCGTCCGGCGAGAGCCCGCCCTGCTCGCTGAACTCCTGGAACGCCCCGGGGGTGGCCATCACCGTGACCCCGCCGGCCAGCGCCAGCGAGCACTCGCCCTGGCGGAGCGCCTGCGCGGCGAGGTGCAGCGCCACCAGCGACGACGAGCACGCGGTGTCCACCGTGATCGCCGGGCCCTCGAAGCCGAAGGTGTACGAGAGCCGGCCCGAGGCGACCGACGAGGCGTTGCCCGCGAGGAACCGGCCGGCCAGGTCCTGGTCCCAGTCCCGCCGGACGTAGGCGTAGTACTGCGTCATCAGCCCGACGAACACCCCGGTCCGGCTGCCGCGCAGGCTCGCCGGGTCGATCCCGGCCCGCTCCAGCACTTCCCACGCGCCTTCGAGCAGCAGCCGCTGCTGCGGGTCCATGGCGAGCGCGTCCCGCGGCGCGATCCCGAAGAACCCGGCGTCGAAGTCCGCCGCGTCGTAGAGGAACCCGCCGCCACGGGCGTGCCCCGGCCCGGAGAGCGCGCCGAGGTCCCAGCCGCGGTCGGCGGGGAAGCCGGAGATGACGTCGCGGCCCTCGGCGAGCACCTCCCACAGGTCCTCGGGCGAGCCGATGCCGCCGGGGAACCGGCAGCTCATCCCGACGATCGCGATCGGCGCGTTGGAGGCGGTGACCAGCTCCCGGTTCTGTTCGCGCAGCCGCTCGACCTCCTTGAGCGAAGCACGCAGCGCCTCGACGATCTTGTCAGCGGGTTTCGGCATCGGTTTCTCCGTATCGGCACGCGGGGATGTCGCGAATGACTCATTCGGGACGTCGGAGGTCCCGAATGAGTCATTCGCGACCTCGGTGGTCGGTCGCGAGTCGGGGCTCACGAGGCTGGTCCGGCGGCGCCGCCGTCCAGGGCCAGCGCGATGAGCCGGTCGGCGTCCATGTCGTCGATCGAGTCCACCGGCACGGCCGCTTCCCCGTCCTCGCCGTCCTGGTTCTTCTGGTCGGTGGGGTCGCCGCCCTCGGCGAGGCCGAGCAGCAGGTCGGCCAGTCCGGCCGAACGCAGCCGGGCCAGCGGGATCGACGCGAGCGCGGCGCGCAGCCGCGCTTCCTCGCCGTCCTCGGCGGTCTCCGGGCCGCCGAACAGCTCGGCGCCGAGGTACCCGGCGAGCGCTCCGGCGGACGGGTGGTCGAACACGAGGGTGCTGGGCAGCCGGAGACCGGTCGCCGCGGCGAGCCGGTTGCGCAGCTCCATCGCGGTGACGGAGTCGAAGCCGAGGTCGCGCAGCGCGCGATCGACGGGCACCTCCGCCGGCGTGCGGTAGCCGAGCACGGCGGCGGCCGCCGAACGCACGAGGTCGAGCAGCGCCGGTGCCCGCTGTTCGGGCGCCAGGCCGGCGAGCCGGCCCGGCTCGTCCCGCCGCGCGGGCGGCGCGGCCTGCCGGGCCCGCTTGACCTCGGGCAGGTCGGCGACCAGCGAGTCGGCCGAATCCGCGGCGGCCCGGGCCCAGTCCACGTCGGCGACCAGCGCGAACTCCGCGCCGTCGGCCAGCACCCGGTGCAGCGCGGCGAGCGCCGTCGCCGGATCCATCGGCGAGGAACCGCCACGGCGCAACGCTTCCTGCCGCGTGCTCTGCTCCGCGAGACCACCGCCGCCCCACTGTCCCCACGCGACGGAACAGGCCGCCAGCCCCAAGCCGCGGCGGTGCGCGGCCAGCGCGTCGAGGTAGGCGTTCGCCGCCGCGTAGTTCGCCTGCCCGGCGTTGCCGAGCGTGCCGGCGGCCGAAGAGAACAGGACGAACGCGGCGAGGTCGAGGTCCGCGGTCAGCTCGTGCAGGTTGCGGGCCGCGGCGACCTTCGGCCGCAGCACGTGCTCGAACCGGTCCGGGGTGAGCGAGTCGAGCACGCCGTCGTCGAGTACGCCCGCCGTGTGGACGACCGCGGTGAGCGGGCCGCCGGCGGTGGTGTCGCGCACCAGTTCGGCGAGCTGCTCGCGGTCGGCCACGTCGCACGCCGCGATGGTGACCTCGGCGCCGAGACCGGTCAGTTCGGCCCGGAGGGCCTCGGCCTCCGGGGCGCCGGGACCGCGCCGGCTCACCAGGACCAGGTGTGCGGCGCCGTTTTCGGCGGCCCACCGGGCGACCCGGGCACCGAGGGCGCCCGTGCCGCCGGTGATCAGCACCCGGCCCCCGGCCGCCCAGCCGGCGTCCGGACCGGTGGTCTTGCTCGCCGCGCGCGTCAGCCGCGGGACGAACGTGCCCGCGCTGCGCACGGCGACGGCCCGCTCGGTGCCGCCGAGGGCCTCGGCGAACGCCTCGCGCGCCGGCTCGTCGAACGCCTCGGGCAGGTCGGCGATGCCGCCCCAGCGTTCGGGGTGCTCGATCCGCGCGACGCGCGCCAGTCCCCACACCTGGGCCTGAGCCGGGTGGCCGACGCGGTCGTCGTGGCCGGTCGCCACCGCGCCCGACGTCGTCAGCCACAGCGGCGCGTCGATGCCCGCGTCACCCAGCGCCTGGATCAGCGCCGCCGTGCCGCACAACCCGAGCGACACCGACGAAAACGCGGGGTGGGCGCGCTCGTCGTGCGCGAGCAGCGAGACGATGCCGTCCGGCGGCACGTCCAGGTCGCCGAGCAGCTTCGCGAGGGAGTCGCGGTCGACCTCGGTGACCGGCAGAACCGTCGGGTCGATTCCCTTGCCGCGCAGGGCCTCCCGCGTTCCCTCGAGGATCCGGTCCGGTACCTGGCCGCTGGTGACGACGAGCCAGTGCCCGGTGAGGACCGTGCCCGGAGCGGCGGCCGCCGGCCGCCAGCTGACTTCGTAACGCCACGAGTCGACGATCGAGCTCTCCCGCCGCCGGCGACGCCACGACGTCAGCGCGGGCAGCACCGCGCCGAGCTCGTCCTCGGGGACGGCCAGCTCGCCGGCCAGCGAGGGCAGGTCCGCGCGCTCCACGGCAGCCCAGAACTCGGCGTCGACCGGGTCCACGACCGGCGCGGGCCGTTCCGGGACGTCGAGCCAGTAGCGGCGGCGGTCGAAGGCGTAGGTCGGCAGGTCGACCGGCCGCGGGTCGTGCGCGGCGAACACCGCGTCCCAGTCAGGACTGATGCCCCGCACGTGCAGCTCGGCCACCGACGTCAGGAACCGGTCCAGGCCGCCCTGCTCACGCCGCAGCGAGCCCACGGCCACCGACGGGCCGGTCCCGGCTTCTTCCAGGGTCTCCTGCACGGCCATCGTCAGCACCGGGTGCGCGCTCACCTCGACGAACGCCGTGTGCCCGGCCTCGCCGAGCGCGCGGACCGCCGGTTCGAAGCGCACGGTCTGCCGCAGATTCGCATACCAGTACCCCGCAGCCAGCTCAGCCGTGTCCAGCCAGTCGCCGGTCACCGTCGAGAAGAACGGCACGCTCCCCGGCTGCGGCCGGATCGGCGCCAGATCGGCGGCCAGCCGCTGCTCCACGGCCTCGACCTGCGCCGAATGCGACGCATAGTCCACCGCGATCCGCTTCACCCGCACGCCGTCGGCCTCACACACCGCGACCAGTTCGTCCAGCGCGCCGGGCTCGCCCGACACCACCACCGACGACGGACCGTTCACCGCCGCCACCGAGATCCGCGAGTCCCACGGGGCGATCCGCTCGCGCGCCGCCGGCTCGGGCAGCGCGACCGACACCATGCCGCCCTTACCGGACAACACCTCGCCGATCGCCCGGCTCCGCAACGCGACCACGCGCGCCGCATCCGCCAACGACAACCCACCCGACACGCACGCCGCCGCGATCTCACCCTGCGAATGACCCACCACAGCGTCCGGCTCGACCCCGTACGACCGCCACAACGCCGCCAGCGACACCATCACCGCGAACGACACCGGCTGCACCACATCGACCCGCCCCAGCATCTCCGCATCAGCCAGCACATCAAGCAGCGACCAATCGACAAATTCCCCCAGCGCCTCCGCGCACTCCGCCATCCGCGCCGCGAACACCGGCGAAGACTCCACCAGCTCCAGCGCCATCCCGACCCACTGCGCACCCTGACCCGGGAACACAAAAACCGTCCGGCCGTCCACATCGGCCACACCGCGAACCGGATTTCCCAGCCCGGAAACCAGGTCTGCAAGCTCCGAACCCACCACCGCGGCCCGGTGCTCGAACATCGACCGGCCCGTCGCCAGCGAAAACCCCACATCGACCGGACGCATCGACGACCCCGACACCCGCGACACCAACCGTGCCGCCTGCTCCTCCAGCGACTCCGCCGACCGCGCCGACAACACCCACGGCGTCACCACCGCGGGACCTTGCTCCGGCACCGGCTCCGCACCGGCCGGCGCTTCTTCCAAGATCACGTGCGCGTTCGTCCCGCTGACCCCGAACGACGACACCCCCGCCCTGCGCACGCGCTCGCCTCGCGACCACTCCCGCGAACCCGTGAGCAGCTCGACGTCGCCCGCGCTCCAGTCCACATGCGACGACGGCGCACCCACGTGCAACGTCCGCGGCAACACCTCGTGCCGCAACGCCTGCACCATCTTGATGATCCCGGCCACCCCGGCAGCGGCCTGGGTGTGGCCGATGTTCGACTTCACCGACCCCAGCCACAACGGCTGTTCCCGATCCTGGCCGTAGGTGGCGAGCAACGCCTGCGCCTCGATCGGATCACCCAGCGTCGTCCCGGTCCCGTGCGCCTCGACCACGTCCACATCGGACGGGCCGACACCCGCGTCGGCCAACGCGGCCCGGATCACCCGCTGCTGCGACGGGCCGTTCGGCGCCGTCAACCCGTTCGACGCACCGTCCTGGTTCACCGCCGAGCCACGCACCACCGCCAGCACCGGATGCCCGTTCCGCCGCGCATCCGACAACCGCTCCACCAGCAGCACCCCGACGCCCTCGCCCCAGCCGGTGCCGTCCGCGTCGTCCGAAAAGGACTTGCAGCGACCGTCGGCGGCCAGCCCCCGCTGCCTGCTGAACTCGACGAACAGCGAGGGGGTCGACATGATCGTCGCGCCACCGACCAGCGCCAGCGTGCACTCGTCCCGGCGCAGCGCCTGAGCCGCGAGGTGCAGCGCGACCAGCGACGACGAACAAGCCGTGTCGACGGTCATCGCGGGCCCTTCGAGTCCGAGCGTGTAGGCGACCCGGCCCGAAGCGACGCTGCCCGCGTTGCCCATGCCGAGGTGCGCGTCGAGCCCCTCGGGCATCGAGTCGAGCTGGGTGAAGTAGTCGTAGTACATGAGCCCGGCGAACACGCCGGTCCGGCTGCCCTTGAGGGAGCGCGGGTCGATCCCGGCCCGCTCGACGGCCTCCCACGAGGTTTCCAGCAGCAGCCGCTGCTGCGGGTCCATGGCGGTCGCTTCCCGCGGCGAGACGCCGAAGAACGCCGGGTCGAAGCCGCCCGGCTCGTCGAGGAAGCAGCCCGCCCGCGTGTAGGTCTTGCCGGAGGAGTCCGGGTCCGGGTCGTACAGCGATTCGACGTCCCACCCGCGGTTGCCGGGGAACTCGGCGACGGCGTCACGCTCGTCGGCGACGAGCCGCCACAGCTCCTCCGGGGTGTGCACCCCGCCGGGGAAGCGGCAGCTCATCCCCACGATCGCGATCGGGTCGTCGCCGGCGGCCGCTGCCCGCCGGGGTGCGGCGGGCGCGTCGGCGCCGGTGAGTTCCCGGCTGAGGAACCCGGCGAGCACCGCGGTGTTCGGGTAGTCGAAGACCAGGGTCGCCGGCAGGGACAGCCCCGTCGCGGCGCCGAGCCGGTTGCGGAGCTCCAGCGAGGTCAGCGAGTCGAAGCCGAGCTCCTTGAACGCCTTCTCCGTGTCCACCGCCTGCGTGCCGTCGTAGCCGAGCACGGCGGAGACCTGCCCCCGCACGATGTCGACCAGCACCGCCGTCCGGTCCTGAGTGGACAGGGTGGCGATCCGGGCGGCGAGCGAACCGGTCCGCTCGGCCGCGGGGTGCACCCGGCGGCGGCGCGCCGGCACGAGCCCGGCCAGCCGGGCGGGCACCGGGTCGAGCCGGCGCACCGCGGCGAGGTCGAGCTTCACCGGCACGAGCACCGGTTCGTCCGAGGCGAGCGCGGCGTCGAACAGCGCGGTGCCCTCGGCCGTGGCGAGCGGAAGCACGCCGCCCCTCGCCAACCGGGCCCGGTCGGCCGCGGTCATCGCGCCGGTCATGTCGCTCGCTTCGTCCCAGAAGCCCCACGCGAGCGACTTCCCGGGCAGGCCGGCCGCGCGCCGGTGCTCGGCCAGCGCGTCGAGGAAGGCGTTGGCCGCCGCGTAGTGGGCCTGCCCCGCCGCGCCGAGGATCCCGGCCGCCGACGAGAACCCCACGAACGCGCTCAGCGCCAAATCCTTGGTGAGGGTGTGCAGGTGCCAGGCGGCGTCGACCTTGGGCCGCAGCACGGCGTGGACCTGCTCGGGTGTCAGTGCGGTCAGCAGCGCGTCGTCGAGCACCCCCGCGGCGTGCACGACGGCCGAGAGCGGCCGGTCCGCCGGAACACCGGCGAGCAGGTCCGCGAGCGCGCCGCGGTCCGTCAGGTCGCAGGCGACGAGATCGACGGTGGCGCCGAGGTCGCGCAGCTCGGCCACCAGGTCCGCGGCCCCGGGCGCGTCGGGTCCCCGGCGGCTGGTGAGCAGCAGGTGCCGCACGCCGCACGAGCGCACGAGGTGCCGGGCGAACACGGTGCCGAGCACGCCGGTGCCGCCGGTCACGAGCACGGTGCCGGAACCGAAGCCGGGCTCGGCCGCCGCCGCGGCCCGCCGTCCCAGCCTCGGCACGGTGACCGCCGTGCCGCGCAGCACGACCTGCGGTTCGCCGAACCGGACGGCCGCGGGCAGCCCGGCCGGCTCGTCAACGTCGATCAGGAGGAACCGGCCGGGGTTCTCCTCCTGCGCGGACCGCACGAGGCCGCACAGCGGGGCGTTGGCGAGGTCGGTCGTCCCGGGTCCGGTCGCGTGGCTGGTCACGAACGCGAGCTTGCTGCCGGCGAACCGGTCGTCGGCGAGCCACGCACGGGCGGTGTCGAGCGCGGCGACCGTAACGGCGTGCGCGGCCTCGGGCAGGTCGCCGGATTCGCCGCCGAAGCAGGGAAGCACCACCAGCTCCGGTACCGCGGCCCCGGCGTCGATCGCCGCCACCAGCTCCGGCAGGCTCGAGTACACCTCGGCGGACGGCCACGCACCGGCCGGGTTGGTGCCGAGCACCGCGACGTGCTCGACCGGGTCGGCCGGCGAGGTCACCGGCTGCCAGTCGATCCCGTAGAGCGCGTCCCTCGGCACGCCGCCGTCGTGGAGCTGCTCCTCGGCGACCTCGCGCAACACGAGCGTCCCGACCGTGAGCACCGGCGACCCGCCCTCGTCGGTGGCGGACAGCGTGATCGTGTCCGTGCCGGTCCTCGTCAGCCGCACGCGCAGCCGGCCGGCGCCGGTGGCGTGGATCGCGACGTCGGACCAGGTGAACGGCAACGCCGCCGTGGTCTCGTCGCGCAGCAGCGCGGTGGCGTGCAGGGCCGCGTCGAACAGGGCGGGGTGGAGGGCGAACGCGCCGGTGAGGTCCTCGGGCAGGTCGACCTCGGCGAACACGTCGGCACCGAGCCGCCACGCGGCGCGCAGGCCCTGGAACGCCGGCCCGTAGGCGAAGCCGGCCTGGGCGGTCCGGTCGTAGAAGTCGTCGACCGCCACCGGCTCGGCGCCCGCGGGCGGCCACTCGGCGGGCTCCGGCACCGGTGTCCCGGTTCCGGCGGCCAGGGTTCCGGTGGCGTGCAGCACCCACTCGCCGGCCTCCTCCCGGCAGGAGTGGACGGTGATCGAGCGCCGGTTCTCCTCGGGGGCGCCGACCATGACCTGCAGGCGGACGGCTCCCTGGTCCGGCACGGTCAGCGGGGCGGTGAGGGTCAGCTCCGCGACGCGATCGCAGCCGACCTCGTCGCCGGCGCGCAGGGCCAGCTCGACGAGTGCCGTGCCCGGCAGCAGGGTCGTCCCGAGCACGGCGTGGTCGGCCAGCCACCGGTGCGACTGGAGCGAAAGCCGGCCCGTGAACAGCACGCCGTCCGAGTCGGCGAGCGTCGTCGCCGCGGCGAGCAGCGGGTGGCCGCCCGCCGCGAGACCGAGACCGGTCACGTCGCCCGCGCCGTCGGTGGCGTCGAGCCAGTAGCGGCGGCGGTGGAAGGCGTAGGTGGGCAGGTCCACCGGTCGCGGATCGTGCGCGGCGAACACCGCGTCCCAATCCGGGCTGACACCCCGCACGTGCAGCTCGGCCACCGAAGTCAGGAACCGCGCCAGGCCACCCTCGCCACGCCGCAACGTCCCCACCGCGACCGACGGGCCCGCACTGACCGCGTCCAGGGTTTCCTGCACGGCCATCGTCAGCACCGGATGCGAACTGACCTCGACGAACGCCGCATGCCCGGCCTCGCCGAGCGCGCGGACGGCCGGCTCGAACCGCACCGTCTCCCGCAGGTTCGCGTACCAGTACCCGGCATCCAGCTCGGCGGTGTCCAGCCAGTCCCCGGTCACCGTCGAGAAGAACGGCACGCTCCCGGCCTGCGGCCGGATCGGCGCCAGATCCGCCAGCAACCGGTCCCGCAGCTCCTCGACCTGCGCCGAATGCGACGCGTAGTCCACCGCGATGCGCTTGACCCGGACGCCGTCGGCCTCACAGGAGGCCACCAGCTCGTCCAGTGCGCCGGGCTCGCCCGACACCACCACCGCCGAGGGGCCGTTCACCACGGCCACCGACAGCCGCGAACCCATCCGTTCCCGCACCGCCGCCTCGGGCAGCGCGACCGACACCATGCCGCCCCGGCCCGACAAAACCTCGCGGATCGCCTGGCTGCGCAGCGCGACGACCCGGGCGGCGTCGGCCAGCGAAAGCGCCCCGGACACACACGCCGCAGCAATCTCGCCCTGCGAATGCCCCACCACCGCGGCCGGCTCGATCCCGTGCGCCCGCCAGAGCGCCGCCAGCGAAACCATCATGGCGAACGACGCAGGCTGCACCACATCGACGCGCTCCAACATCTCCGCGTCAGCCAGCACATCAAGCAGCGACCAATCGACGAACTCGGCCAGCGCCTCAGCACACTCCGCCATCCGCGCCGCGAACACCTCGGAGCTGCCCAGCAGCTCCGACGCCATCCCGACCCACTGCGCACCCTGACCCGGGAACACAAAAACCGTCCGGCCGTCCACATCGGCCACACCGCGAACCGGATTTCCCAGCCCGGAAACCAGGTCTGCAAGCTCCGAACCCACCACCGCGGCCCGGTGCTCGAACATCGACCGGCCCGTCGCCAGCGAAAACCCCACATCCACCGGACGCACCGACGACCCCGAAACCCGCGACACCAACCGTGCCGCCTGCTCTCCCAGGGACTCCGCCGAGCGCGCCGACAACACCCACGGCACCACCGCGCCGACAGCGTCCGCGGCGGCCGGCTCCGCGCCGGCCGGAGCTTCTTCCACGATCACGTGCGCGTTCGTCCCGCTGACCCCGAACGACGACACCCCGGCCCGGCGCGGCCGTTCGTTCTCCGGCCACGGAACCGGCTCGGTCAGCAGCTCGACCTCGCCCGCACTCCAGTCCACATGCGACGACGGCGCACCGACGTGCAACGTCCGCGGCAGGACCTCGTGCCGCAACGCCTGCACCATCTTGATGATCCCGGCCACCCCGGCAGCGGCCTGGGTGTGCCCGATGTTCGACTTCACCGACCCCAGCCACAACGGCTGTTCCCGATCCTGGCCGTAGGTCGCGAGCAACGCCTGCGCCTCGATCGGATCACCCAGCGTCGTCCCGGTCCCGTGCGCCTCGACCACGTCCACATCGGACGGACCAACGCCCGCATCGGCCAACGCGGCCCGGATCACCCGCTGCTGCGACGGACCGTTCGGCGCGGTCAGGCCGCTGCTCGCGCCGTCCTGGTTGAGCGCGGTGCCCCGCACGACCGCCAGCACCGGGTGGCCGTGGGCGCGGGCGTCCGAAAGCCGCTCCACCAGCAACATGCCGACGCCCTCGCCCCAGCCGGTGCCGTCCGCGGCGTCCGAAAAGGACTTGCAGCGACCGTCGGCGGCCAGCCCCCGCTGCCTGCTGAACTCGATGAACGTGCCCGGCGTCGGCATCATCGTGACCCCGCCGACCAGTGCCAGTTCGCACTCGCCCTTGCGCAACGCCTGTACGGCCCAGTGCAGCGCCACCAGCGACGACGAGCACGCCGTGTCGACCGTCACGGCCGGCCCCTCGAGCCCCAGCGTGTAGGCGACCCGGCCCGAGGCGATGCTCGCGGCACTGCCGTTCCCGAGGTAACCTTCGAGCCCTTCCGGCGTGGTCCGCAGCCGGGCGCCGTAGTCGTGGTACATGACGCCGGCGAACACCCCGGTCCGGCTGCCCGCGAGCGAGCGCGGGTCGATCCCGGCCCGCTCGATCGCTTCCCAGGCCGTCTCCAGCAGCAGCCGCTGCTGCGGGTCGGTCGCCAGGGCTTCCCGCGGGCTCATCCCGAAGAACTCGGCGTCGAAGTCCGCGACATCGCGGAGGAAGCCGCCCTCGCGCGTGTAGGAGGTGCCGGGGTGGTCCGGGTCGGGGTGGAAGAGGGCACCGAGGTCCCAGCCGCGGTCTTCGGGGAAGCCGCCGATCGCGTCGGCGCCGTCGGCGACGAGCCGCCACAGGTCCTCCGGCGAGCGGACCCCGCCCGGGTACCGGCAGCTCATCCCCACGATGGCGATGGGCTCGTGCGCACGCTCCTCGTGCTCCCGCAGCCGCGCGCGGGTGCGCGCCAGGTCCGAGGTCACCTTTTTCAGGTAGTCACGAAGCTTCTGCTCGCTCACTGGTCGGATTCACCCTTCCTTGCGGGAGCCGGCACAGCTCGCCCGTCCCATGCTCAAGAGATCCCGAGCTCGTTGTCGATGAACTCGAAGATCTCGTCGTCCGAGGCAGTGTCGATCTTTTCGGTGACCTGCGCGTTCGCGTCCTCGCCGGCGGCCTCGCCCAGCTTGGACAGCAGGTCCTGCAGCCGCCGCGCCACGGCCGCGCGCGCGGTCTCGTCGGCGGCGACCGCCGGCAGCAGCGACTCGACCCGGCCCAGTTCTTCGGCCAGCGACGGAACCGCCGCGGTGCCCCGCTCACCGCCGAGCTCGTCGCCGAGGTGCTTGGCGAGCGGCTTCGGCGACGGGTAGTCGAACAGCAGCGTCGCGGGCAGCCGCAGCCCCGTCAGCGCGCCCAGCCGGTTGCGCAGTTCGACCGCGGTGAGCGAGTCGAAGCCCAGCGCGAGGAACCCGCGACCGGCCTCGATCGCCTTGGCGTCCGCGTGGCCCAGCACCGCGGCCGCTTCCGCGCAGACCAGTTCGAGCAGCCGCTGTTCCCGCTCGGCTCCGGGCAGCCCGGCGAGCTCGTGCCGGACCGGCACCGGTTCGGTGCGCGCCGGTCGCGCGGCGCCGCGCACCAGGCCGCGCAGCAGCGCCGGCACCGGCTCGCCGCGATGCCCGGCGAGGTCGAGCCTCGCCGGGACGAGGGTCGGGTGCTCGGTGCGCACGGCGAGGTCGAACAGCGCCAATCCGTCCTCCGTGGACATCGGGACGAGCCCGCCGCGCGCCATCCTCGACCGGTCGGTGCCCGCGAGCTTCCCGGTCATCTCGCTGCGCTCGTCCCACAGGCCCCACGCCAGCGACACGGCGGGCAGCCCGAGCGTCCTGCGGTGGGCGGCGAGCGCGTCGAGGAACGCGTTGCCCGCGGCGTAGTTCCCTTGCCCGGCGCTGCCCGAGGTGCCGGCGATCGAAGAGAACAGCACGAACGCGACCCGCTCGTCGGCCCCGGCCAGCTCGTGCAGGTTCAGCGCCGCGTCGACCTTCGCCCGCAACACCGTGTCGAAGCGTTGCGGCGTCAGCGAAGTCACCACGCCGTCGTCGAGGGTGCCCGCGGCGTGGACGACGGCGCCGAGCGGGTGCTCCGGTGGCACTTCGGCCAGCAACGTCGCCAGTGCCGCCCGATCGGCGACGTCGCACGCGGCGAGCCGGACGTCGGCGCCGAGCCCGGCCAGCTCGGCGACCAGCTGCCCGGCGCCCGGAGCGTCGGTGCCGCGCCTGCTGACCAGCAGCAGGTGCCGCACTCCGCGTTCGGTGACGAGGTGCCGGGCCACGGAGCGGCCGATCGTGCCGGTCGCCCCGGTCACGAGCACGGTCGTGTGCTCGTCCCAGCCGGCCGGCGGTTCC
Organism: Amycolatopsis sp. NPDC024027; assembly: GCF_040638975.1. NCBI lineage: Bacteria > Bacillati > Actinomycetota > Actinomycetes > Pseudonocardiales > Pseudonocardiaceae > Amycolatopsis > Amycolatopsis sp. NPDC024027. The sequence goes on along the minus strand of NZ_JBEZYY010000008.1, from coordinate 244,863 downwards.
GCCGGCGGCTCGACGCGACCGAGGCGCGCGGCGCGGACCTCGCCGCCGCGGATCGCGAGCTGGGGTTCGTCCGCGGCCACCGCACGCGCCACGACGGCCGCGGACGCGTCCGTTCCGTCGAGGTCGACGAGCTGGAACCGGCCGGGGTGCTCCGCCTGCGCGGAGCGGACGAGCCCCCAGATCGGCGCGTTCGCCAGGTCGCCGAGCGGTTCGCCGGATCCGGCCTGGACCGCGCCCGTGGTGGCGAACACCAGCTTGGTGCCCGCGCCGGCGTCCTCGGCGAGCCAGTGCTGGATCAGGTCCAGCGCCCAGGTCGTCGCCGCGCGGACGTTCGCGGCGAGGTCACCGTCCGGCCGGCGGGGCACGGGCACCACGACGACCGCGGGTGCCGGGTCGGCGGAACGCAGGTCGTCGAGTCCGGGGTAGACGGTCGCGTCGAACGGCACCGGCCACGTGCCGTCGCCGGCGAGCACCGCCGGCTCCGCGGCCGGGCCCGGCAGTTCGACCGGGGTCCAGCCGAGCCGGAAGAGGGCGTCGTGGTGGACCGGCCGCGCCTCGCGCAGCTGCGCGGCCGAAACCTCGCGCAGCACCAGCGATCCCGCGGTCAGCACGGGCCGGCCCGCGGTGTCGGTCACCGCGAGCGAGATGCCGCCGGGGTCGCCGCCGCCGAGCCTGATCCGCACCGGCGAGGCGCACGCCGCGTGCAAGGTCACGTCGGTCCACGAGAACGGCAGCCCGGCCGCGGACCGTTCGCCGGGCTTCTCCCGCAGGGCCGCCGACTGCACGGCGGCGTCGAGCAACGCGGGGTGGACGCCGAATCGGGTGGCCTCGGCCTGCTGGTCGGCGGGGAGCGCCAGGTCGGCGAAGACGTCGTCGCCGAGCCGCCAGGCCGCCGTGACACCTCGGAAGACCGGACCGTAGTCGAATCCTCGTTCCGCGTAGGCGTCGTAGAACCCGGTGAGGTCGACCGGTTCGGCGCCGGCGGGCGGCCATTCGGCGAGCCCGCGCTCCGGCGGGCGCGCGGCCGTGCCGAGCCGGCCGCCGGCGTGCAGCGTCCACGACGCCTCGTCGTCCGGTCGCGAGTGGACGGTGATCGGCCGGCCGCCGTCGTCGCCGGCTCCGCCGACGCTCACCTGCAGCCGGACGTCGCCGCGGTCCGGCAACACGAGCGGTGCCGCCAGGGTCAGCTCTTCGACGGCCGCGCAGCCGACCTCGTCGCCCGCGCGCACGGCGAGTTCGAGGAACGCCGTGCCGGGGAACAGCACGGAGCCGAGTACGACGTGCTCGGCCAGCCACGGCTGTTCGGCGAGGGACAGCCGTCCGCTGAAGACCACGCCGCCGGTGTCGGCGAGCCAGGTCGCGGCGCCCAGCAGCGGGTGGTCGGTCGTGGCGAGGCCGTGTGCGCGGAGGTCGCCCTTCGCGGCGGCCGACGTCCGCGCCCAGTAGCGCTGCCGTTGGAAGGCGTAGGTGGGCAGATCGACCCGGCCCGCACCGCGGAAGAACACCGACCAGTCGACGTCCTGCCCGACCACGTACAGCGACGCGACCGCCGCCAGCACGCTCTCAACGTCCGCACGGTCCTTACGCAACGCCGACGCCAGCGTTCCCTCAACGGACTCCGCCGCCATCGCCGTCAGCACACCGTCCGGACCCAGCTCCAGGAACCGGGTCACACCCTGATCGGCCAGATAGGTCACGCCGTCGTGGAACCGGACCGTTTCCCGCACGTGCCGGACCCAGTACTCCGGCGACGTCAGGTCGTCCGCCAGTCGTCCGGTCACATTCGACACCACCGGAATCGCGGGCGCGTGGTAGGTCAGCGTTTCCGCGACCCGGCGGAACTCCGCCAGCATCGGCTCCATCCGCGCCGAATGGAACGCATGACTCACCGACAACCGACGCGACTTGCGGCCCTCGAAACGCTCGACGACCGAGGAGACCGCGTCCTCATCACCAGAGAGCACCACCGACGACGGGCCGTTCACCGCCGCCACCGACACACCCTCGACCAACAGAGGCAGCACCTCGGCCTCGGTCGCCTGCACCGCCACCATCACGCCACCGGCCGGCAGGGCCTGCATCAACCGGCCACGCGCCGCCACCAAGGCACACGCGTCCTCCAGAGAGAACACCCCGGCGACATGCGCCGCCGCCAGCTCACCGATCGAATGCCCGACCAGGAAATCCGGGGTCACACCCCAGGATTCGACGAGCCGGAACAACCCGACCTCGACAGCGAACAACGCCGCCTGCGCGTACATCGTCTGATTCAACAGCTCGGCGTCCTCGCCGAACATCACCTCGCGCAAAGAATCCACCTGCGCGCACACCGCATCCACCACATCGGCGAACACCGCGAACGCGTCATACAACTCCCGGCCCGCACCCAACCGCTGCGCACCCTGACCGGAGAAGAGAAACGCCGAGCGACCCGACTCCACCACCCCGGAGACCACACCCGGAACCGACTCGCCGTCCGCCAGCGCAGCGAGCGCCGCAACACGGTCACCGGCCAGCACCACCGCACGGTGCTCCAGCCGCGCCCGCGTCGAGGCCAACGCGAAACCCACGGCAACCGGATCTTCGTCCACAGTGGATCCCAAAGCTCGCGCCTGCGCACGCAAGGCATCCGCGGTCCTGCCCGACACGAGCCACGGCACGACCGGAGACACCGTGGTGACACCGGCCTCCGCTTCCTCGTCGGGAGCCTGCTCCAGCACGACGTGCGCGTTCGTGCCGCTCATCCCGAACGACGAGATCCCGGCCCGGCGCGGCCGTCCGCCCGCCGGCCAGGGGACCGGCTCGGTCAGCAGCTCGATGTCGCCGGCGGTCCAGTCCACGTGCGACGACGGCTCGGTCACGTGCAGCGTCCGGGGCAGCAGCTCGTTCCGCAACGCGAGCACCATCTTCATGACGCCGGCGACCCCGGCGGCGGCCTGCGTGTGCCCGATGTTCGACTTCACCGACCCCAGCCACAACGGCCGTTCCCGGTCGCGCCCGTAGGTCGCCAGCAACGCCTGCGCCTCGATCGGGTCACCCAGCGCGGTACCCGTCCCGTGCGCTTCCACCACGTCCACCTCGGACGCGGCCACCCCGGCCGACGCCAGCGCCGCCCGGATCACCCGCTGCTGCGACGGGCCGTTGGGCGCCGTCAGGCCGTTCGACGCACCGTCCTGGTTCACCGCGGACCCGCGCACCACCGCCAGCACCGGATGCCCGTTCCGCCGCGCATCCGACAAGCGCTCCACCAGCAGCATGCCGGCGCCTTCGCCCCAGCCGGTGCCGTCCGCGTCGTCCGAGAACGCCTTCACCCGGCCGTCCTCCGCCAGCCCGCGCTGCCTGCTGAACGCCTGGAACGCGGTCGGGGTCGACATCACGGTCGCGCCGCCGGTCAGCGCCATCGCGCATTCGCCCTGCCGCACCGCCTGCACCGCGAGGTGCAGCGCCACCAGCGAGGACGAGCACGCGGTGTCCACGGTCAAGGTCGGGCCTTCGAGGCCGAGCGCGTAGGCGATCCGGCCGGAGAACACGCTGCCCGCCGTTCCGGTGCTCGCGTGGCCCTCGGTGTCCGCGGTCGGATCCATCACGAGCACGGAGTAGTCCTGCCCGTTGGTACCGACGAACACGCCGATCTGGCCGCCCCGCAGCGAGGTGGGGTCGATCCCCGCGCCCTCGATCGCCTCCCACGACGTTTCGAGCAGCAGCCGCTGCTGCGGGTCCATCGCCACCGCCTCGCGCGGCGACACCCCGAAGAAGCCCGCGTCGAACTCCGCGGCACCGTCGAGGAAGGCACCGCGCCGCGTGTAGACCTTGCCGGGCTTGCCCGGCTCCGGGTCGTAGAGGTCGTCGAGGTCCCAGCCCCGGTCGTCCGGGAACGACGTCAGCGCGTCGGCCCCGTCGGACAGCAATCGCCACAACGCGGCCGGCGAGTCGGCGCCGCCGGGGAACCGGCAGCTCATGCCCACGATCGCCACCGGCTCGTCGCTGCTGGCCCGGCCCGGTTCCGGCGATGGTGCCGCAGTACCGGCGCCGAACAGCTCGGCCAGCAGCATTCCGGCCAGCGCTTCGGCCGTCGGGTAGTCGAACACGATGGTCGAGGGCAGCGACAGCCCGGTCGCCGCGCCGAGCACGTTGCGGAACTCCACCGCGGTGAGCGAGTCGAAGCCCAGTTCCCGGAACGCCCGCGTCGGCTCGATGTCCTCGGGACGCGCGTAGCCGAGCGCGGCGGCGGCGTGTGCGCGCACGAGTTCGAGCACGGCACGCGGCCGTTCGGCTTCGGTGACTCCGGCGAGCGTCGCGCCGGTCGCGGGACCGGCCGCGGCGAGCACCCGGCGGGCCTCCGGCAGGTCGCCGAGCAACGCGCTGGGCCGGGCGGCCGTGAAGCTCGGCGCGTAGCGGTCCCAGTCGACATCGGCGACGGCCACGAAGGCATCGCCGACCGAGCCGGGCAGCGCGCTCAGCGCGAGCTCCGGCGCCATGGGCGGCAGTCCGCCGCGGCGCGCCCGGCCGGCCACCTCGTCGGCTGTCGCCAGCCCGGTCTCCGCCCACGGTCCCCACGCGATCGACGTCGCGGGCAGGCCGAGCCCGCGCCGGTGCTCGGCCAGCGCGTCCAGGTAGGCGTTCGCGGCCGCGTAGGCGCCCTGGCCGGCCGCGCCCATCGTCGCCGCGAACGAGGAGAACACCACGAACGCGTCCAGCGCGAGCTCCCGCGACGCCTCGTCCAGGTTCCGGGCCGCCAGTGCCTTCGCCCGCACCACGCGGGCGATCTGTTCCGGCGTCACGGACTCCAGCACGCCGTCGTCGAGCACCGCGGCGGCGTGCACGATGGCCGTCACCGGCACCTCGGCACCCGCCGAGGCCAGCAGCTCGCCGCACGCCTCCCGGTCGGTGACGTCGCACGCGACCACCGACGCGACGGCACCGGCTTCCTCGAGTTCGGCGGCCAGCTCAGCCGCCCCGTCCGCGGCCAGGCCGCGGCGCGACGCCAGCACGACCCGCTCCGCACCCGCGTGCGCGGCCCAGCGGGCGACCCGGGCCCCCAGCGCGCCCGTGCCGCCCGTGATCACGACGGTGCCGCGGGGCTGCCACTCGGCCACCGGCGCGGCGGCCCTCGTCAGCCGCCGCCCGTACCCGCCGGACTCCCGGATCGCGACCTGGTCCTCGCCCGCTGTTCCGGCCAGGACCGCGCACAGCCGCCCGGCCGTGCGCTCGTCGGGCTCCGCGGGCAGGTCGACCAAGCCACCCCACCGGTCGGGCAGTTCGAGCGCGGCCGTCCGGCCCAGTCCCCAGAGCTGCGCCTGCCGCGGTGCCGTCACCAGGTCACCGCGACCGGCGGACACCGCGCCCGAGGTGGCGAGCCAGAGCGGCGCGTCGAGCCCGGCGGCACCGAGCGCCCGCACGAGGGCGACGGTCGCCGTGACCGGTTCGGTGAACTCCGCGTCCGGCGTCTCGTCGAGCGCGAGCAGCGACAGCACGCCGCTGACGGCTTCGTCACCGGCCGCCGCGCGCAGCCGCTCGGGGGAGACGTCCCCGACGTCGAGCGACACGACGGAGGCACCGGCCGCCGACAACCCCTCGACGAGGCGGGCCTGCCGCTCGGTGCCGCCCGTCACCACGAGCCAGCGGCCGGACAGCCGGGCCTCGTTCCGCGACAGGAGCTTCCACGAAACCCCGTACCGCCAGCCATCCACTGTGGACCGTTCGAGCCGGCGCCTCCGCCACGCCGACAGCGCGGGCAGGACCGGGCCGAGCTCCGCCTCGCCGACCCCGAGCTCGCGGGCCAGCCGCTCGACGTCGTCGCTCTCGACGGTCGCCCAGAACCCGGCGTCGACGGCATCGGCCGGAGCCGTGTCCTCTCCGGGTTCGAGCCAGTACCGCTCCCGCTGGAAGGCGTAGGTCGGCAGGTCGACCGGCCGGGCTTCGTGCCCGCCGAACACGACGTCCCACTCCGGCGCCACGCCACGGACGTACAGCTCGGCCAGCGACGTCAGGAACCGGTCGCGGCCGCCGTCGCCGCGGCGCAGGGTCCCGACGGCGACTGCCGCGCCGGTCGTGACCCGTTCCAATGTCTCCTGCACCCCGACGGTGAGCACCGGGTGCGAGCTGACCTCGACGAACGCGGTGTGCCCCTCGGCCGCGAGCGCGCGGATCGCCGTCTCGAACCGCACCGGCTGCCGCAGGTTGGTGTACCAGTACCGGGCGTCCATCGTCGCGGTGTCGAGCCACTGGCCGCTCACGGTGGAGAACAGCGGCACCTCACCGGCCCGCGGACGGACCGGGGCGAGCGCGGCCAGCAGCCGCTCCTCGATCCGTTCCACCTGCGCCGAATGCGACGCGTAGTCGACCGCGATCCGCTTCGCCCGCACGCCGTCGGCTTCGCAGGCGGCCACCAGCTCGGCCAGCGCGGCGGGCTCGCCGGCGACGACCGTCGAGGACACGCCGTTGACGGCGGCCGTCGAGATCCGCGGCTCCCAGCGGGCGATGCGTTCGCGGACGGCGGCTTCCGGCAGCGCGATCGACACCATCCCGCCGTCGCCGGAGAGCACCTCGCGGATCGCCTGGCTGCGCAGCGCGACGATCCGGGCGGCGTCGGCGAGCGAAAGCGCCCCGGACACACACGCCGCGGCGATCTCACCCTGCGAGTGGCCGACGACGGCGTCCGGCTCGATCCCGTGCGCCCGCCAGAGCGCCGCCAGCGAAACCATCATGGCGAACGACGCAGGCTGCACCACATCGACGCGCTCCAGCATCTCCGCGTCGGCCAGCACGTCAAGCAGCGACCAGTCGACGAACTCGGCGAGCGCGTCACCGCACTCCCGCATCCGCGCCGCGAACACTTCGGAGCTGTTCAGCAGCTCCGTGGCCATCCCGGCCCACTGCGTGCCCTGGCCGGGGAACACGAACACCGTCCGGCCGGTCACGTCCGCCACGCCCCTGGTGACGCCGGCCCCGTCCGAGGCCACCGCCGCGACCCCGGAGCACAGCTCGGCCCGCGTCGACCCGACGACGACCGCGCGGTGCTCGAACGCCGACCGCGACGTCGCCAGCGAGAACCCGATGTCGACCGGCCGGGCGCCGATCTTGTCCACCTGCGGCAGCAGGGTCGTGGCCTGCGCGCGCAGCGCGTCCGCCGACCGGCCGGACAGCGGCCAGGCCACCACGGGCCCGGTGTCGGGTACCGGGCCCACTTCCGCCGGCTCGGGGGCCTGCTCGACGAGCACGTGCGCGTTCGTGCCGCTCACCCCGAACGACGACACAGCCGCGCGCCGGACGCGTTCGCCCGCCGGCCACGGCTGGGGTTCGGCGAGCAGCCGCACGGCGCCCGAAGACCAGTCCACGTGCGTGGTGGGCCGCTCGACGTGCAGGGTGCGCGGCAACGTCTCGTTGCGCAGCGCCTGCACCACCTTGATGATCCCGGCGACCCCGGCCGCGGCCTGGGTGTGGCCGATGTTCGACTTGATCGAACCGAGCCACAACGGCCGGTCCCGGCCCTGCCCGTAGGTGGCGAGCAGCGCCTGCGCCTCGATCGGGTCGCCGAGCGCGGTGCCCGTGCCGTGCGCCTCGACCACGTCCACATCGGACGCCGCGAGGCCCGCGTCGGCGAGCGCCTGCTTGATCACCCGCTGCTGCGACGGCCCGTTCGGCGCCGTGAGACCACTGCTCGCGCCGTCGGAGTTGACGGCGGAGCCGCGCACCACGGCCAGGACCGGGTGGCCGCGCCGCTGCGCGTCCGAAAGCCGTTCGAGCAGCAGCATCCCGGCGCCTTCGCCCCAGCCGGTGCCGTCGGCGGCGTCGGAGAAGGCCTTGCAGCGGCCGTCCCGCGCGAGCCCGCGCTGGCGGCTGAACTCGACGAACCCGCCGGGCGAGGACATGATCGTGACGCCGCCCGCGAGCGCGAGCGAGCACTCGCCCTTGCGCAGCGCCTGCGCGGCGAGGTGCAGCGCGACGAGCGACGACGAGCACGCGGTGTCGACCGAGACGGCGGGGCCTTCGAGACCGAGCGCGTACGCCACCCGGCCCGAGGCGATGCTGGGGAGGTTGCCGTTGCCGAGGTGCCCGAGCACCTCCTCGGAAAGGCCCGGCAGGTCGGTGGCGTAGCCGGCGTACATGACGCCGGTGAAGACGCCGGTCCGGCTGCCGCGCAGCGACGCGGGCACGATGCGAGCGCGCTCGATCGCCTCCCACGCGGTCTCCAGCAGCAACCGCTGCTGCGGATCCGTCGCCGCCGCCTCGCGGGGCGAGATGCCGAAGAACGCCGGGTCGAACCCGGCGACGTCGTCGAGGAAGCCGCCCTGGTCCACGTAGGAGGTCCCGGGCCGGCGGGAGTCGGGGTCGTAGACGCGCGCGGTGTCCCAGCCGCGGTCGCCGGGAAACGGCGACACGGCGTCGATCCCGTCGTCGACGAGCCGCCACAGGTCTTCCGGCGAGTTCGCGCCGCCGGGGAACCGGCAGCCCATCCCGACGATGGCGATCGGCTCGGTGCCGCTCGCCTCCAGCTCCTGCAGCCGGGCCCTCGTCTCGTGCAGGTCGGTCGTGACCCGCTTGAGGTACTCGACCAGCTTCCGTTCAGATCCGTCTGACGACATTCAGCCGAACTCCCTGTCGATGAAATCGAAGATCTCGTCGGTCGAGGCGCCGCTGAGGGCCTCGGCCGCGGAAGGGCCTTCGCCCGGGCGTCGCGCTCCGTTCCACGTGGACAGCAGGGCCCGCAGCCGGGCGCCGATCCGGTCGTGCTCCTCGTGTTCGACCGAGCCGGCGGTCGCGGACAGCTGCTCCGCGAGCCGGTCGAGCTCGGCGTGCACGGCCGGTTCCCCGTGGCCGGCCGGGTCGAGGTGCGGGGCGAGCTCGCCGAGCAGGTGCGTCGCGAGCGAGGCCGGTGTCGGGTAGTCGAACAGCGTCGTGGCCGGCAGTTTCAGCCCGGTGGCGCCGCTGAGCCGGTTGCGCAGCTCGACGGCGGTCAGCGAGTCGAAGCCGATCTCCATGAACCCGCGTTCGGCCGGCACGGCCTCGTGCGTGGCGTAGCCGAGCACCGCGGCGGCCTCGGCCAGCACGATGTCGAGCACGGCCGGGCCCCGGTCCTTCTCCGCCAACGTCTCGAGCCGCTCGGCGAACGCGGGGCCCCCGCTCGCGGCACTCGACGCGGTGGGCCGCGCCTGGCCGCGAGCCGGGCGGACGAGACCACGCAGCGGCGCCGGCGCCGTGTCGGCGCGCAGCCGGGCCGGGTCGAGCCGGATCGGCACGACCACGGCGAGATCGAGCTGCCGCGCGGCGTCGAACGCGCGCAGGCCGTCGGCGACGTCGAACGGCCGCACGCCGGACGCCGCCATGCGCCGCACGCCGGCCGCCCCGAGCTCACCGGCCATCCCCCCACCGGCCCACGGGCCCCAGGCGAGCGAGGTGACGGTGCGGCCGCCCGCCCTGCGGTGCGCCGCGAGCGCGTCGAGGAACGCGTTGGCCGCGGCGTAGTTGCCCTGCCCGGCGTTGCCGAGGATCCCGGCGGCCGACGAGAAGAGCGCGAACAGCGCGAGGTCGTCGTAGGAGGTCAGCTCGTGCAGGTGCACCGCGGCGTCGACCTTGGGCCGCAGCACGTGTTCGAGGCGTTCGCCGTCGAGCGCGGTGAGCACGCCGTCGTCGACCACGCCCGCGGTGTGCACGACTCCGGTCAGCGGGTGTTCGGCGGGAACCCGGTCCAGCACGGCGGCCAGTTCGGCGCGGTCGGCCACGTCGCACGCGGCGATCGTGACGTCGGCGCCGAGCCCGGCCAGCTCGGCGGCCAGTTCCGCCGCACCGGGTGCGTCGAGGCCGCGCCTGCTGAGCAGCAGCAGCCTGCGTGCGCCGTGTTCGGTGACCAGGTGCCGCGCCACGTGCGCGCCGAGGCCGCCGGTGCCGCCGGTGACCAGCACCGTGCCCGCCGGATCCAGCGGCGCGGGCAGGGTGAGCACCACCTTGCCGATGTGCTTGGCCTGGCTCATGTGGCGGAACGCCTCCGGCGCGCGGCGGATGTCCCACGACGTCACCGGAAGCGGCCGCAGCACGCCGCGTTCGACCAGCTCGACGGCCTCGGCGAGGATCTCGCCGATCCGGTCGGGACCCGCGTCGCCGAGGTCGAACGGGTGGTAGCGAAGGCCGGGCCGGGCCTCGGCCCGGACGTCGGTCTTGCCCATCTCGACGAAGCGGCCGCCCTCGGCCAGCAGGTCGAACGACGCGTCGACGAATTCGCCCGCGAGCGAGTTCAGCACGACGTCGACACCGGCTTCGTTCGCCTTCCGGAAGGTCTCGGCGAACTCCAGCGTGCGCGACGAAGCGATGCGGTCGTCGGGGATGCCGAGCTCCCGCAGCGCCTCCCACTTCGCCGGGCCGGCGGTGCCGAAGACCCGGGCACCGAGGTGCCGCGCGAGCTGCGCCGCGGCCATGCCGACGCCGCCCGCCGCGGAGTGCACGAGCACCGACTCGCCCCGCTGCACCCCGGCGAGGTCGACGAGCGCGTAGAAGGCGGTGATGAACGCGATCGGCAACGACGCCGCGTCGGTGAACGACCAGCCGGCCGGCATCCGCACCACCATGCGGTGGTCGGCGACCACCAGCGGGCCGTACGCACCGTGGAACATGCCGAGGACGCGGTCGCCGGGCACGAACCCGGTGACGCCCGGCCCGACCTCCGCGATCACGCCGGCGCCCTCGAGCCCCATCGGGCCCGCCTCGCCCGGGTACATGCCGAGCGCGTTGAGGACGTCGCGGAAGTTCACGCCGGCCGCGCGCAGCGAGATGCGCACCTCGCCGGCGCGAAGCGGTGCGGCGGCCTCGGGAGCGGGCAACGGGCGGAGGTTGTCCAAGGTGCCCTTGTCGGTGCTGTCCAGCCGCCACGGCACGTCGCCCGCCGGGAGTTCGAGGAGCCCGGTGTCCGCCCGCTCGAGGCGGGGCACGGACAGCTCGCCCGCGCGCACCGCCAGCTGGGGTTCGCCGGAGGCGACCGCGGCGATCACCGCGGCGCCGGGAGTCTCCTCGTCGTCGACGTCGATGATCGCGAACCGGCCGGGGTGTTCGGCCTGCGCCGTGCGGAGCAGGCCCCACGCGGGGGCGAACGCCAGGTCCCGGATGTCCTCGCCCGGTATCGCGGCGACCGCGCCCCTCGTGACGAAAGCGAGCTTCGCGCCGGCGAACCGGTCGTCGGCGAGCCAGTCGCGCACGAGGTCGAGCACTCCGCCGACGGCGGTCCGGACGTCGGCGGGAACACGTCCGGTGGTGTGCCCGTTCAACACGCACGGCACGAACACGAGATCGGGGCGCGCACCCCCGTCGATGGCCGCGCCGAGGTCGGCCAGCGTGCGGTGCGAGGTCGCCTCCACCTCGGCACCCAGCCGGCCCGCCAGCTTGAGCTGGTCGTCGCCGAGGACGACGCAGTTCTGGTCCCCGGGCTCGGTCTCCGGGGCCCGCGTGTGCCACGCGAGCCGGTACAGCGAGTCGAGCGGCCGGTGCCGGAGCTCGCTCGCCTGCACCGTGCGCAGCGCGAGCGAGCCGATCGAGGCCACCGGGCGGCCACCCGGATCGGACACGGCGAGCGAGAGCGACTCGGGGCCGGCCTTCGCCAGCCGGACCCGCAGGCTCGACGCTCCGCTCGCGTGCAGCGAGACCGCCGACCACGAGAACGGCAGCCGCCCGGTTCCGCCGTCGGCGAGCGGCAGGAAGACCAATGCCTGCAGGGCACCGTCGAGCAGCGCCGGGTGCAGGCCGAAGGACGCGGCGTCGCCGGCGGCCCGCTCGGGCAGCGCGACCTCGGCGTACACCTCGTCGCCGAGCCGCCACGCGGCGGTCAGGCACTGGAAGCTGGGCCCGTACTGGGCGCCGGCGTCTTCGCCCCGGTCGTAGAAGCCGTCGAGGTCGATCGGTTCGGCGTCTCGCGGCGGCCAGCTCGTGAGCCGCAGGTCCGGGGTGACGGCCTGCGGAACGAGAACGCCGCCGGCGTGCAACGTCCACGGCGCGTCGTCGTCCTGTCGCGAGTGGACGGTGAGCTTGCGGGCGCCGTCGTCGTCCGGCTCGCCGACGACGACCTGGAGCCGGACGCTGCCCTCGCCGGGGAGCACGAGCGGCGCGGCGAGCGTCAGCTCCTCCACCTGCGCGCAGCCGACCTCGTCACCCGCGCGCACGGCCAGTTCGAGGAACGCCGTGCCGGGCAGCAGGGCGTTGCCGAGCATGACGTGGTCGGCGAGCCACGGGTGCGTCGCCACCGAGAGACGGCCGGTGAACAGGATCCCGCCGGATTCGGCGAGCGGCGTGGCCGCGCCGATCAGCGGGTGCCGGGTCGCGGTCAGCCCGAGCCCGCTCGCGTCGAGCGAGCCCGCCGGTACGTCGATCCAGTAGCGCTGCCGTTGGAAGGCGTAGGTGGGCAGGTCGACCCGGGTGGTGCCGGGGAAGAACACCGGCCAGTCGACGTCCTGCCCGGCGACGTACAGCGACGCCACCGCAGTCAGCACGCTCTCTTCCTCGGCACGATCCTTCCGCAGGGCCGACACCAGCGTGCCCTCGACGGATTCCGCCGCCAACGCGGTCAACACACCGTCCGGTCCGAGTTCCAGGAACCGGGTCACCCCGTGCTCGGCCAGATATGTCACGCCATCGTGGAACCGCACAGTGCTGCGCACATGCTGGACCCAATACTCCGGCGAGGTCAGGTCTTCGGCCGGTGTCCCCGTCACGTTGGAGACGATCGGAATCTCGGAGGCGTGGAACGTCAAACCCTCGGCGACCCGCCGGAACTCCGCCAGCATCGGCTCCATCCGCGCCGAATGGAACGCATGACTCACCGACAACCGACGCGTCTTCCGGCCCTCGAAACGGGCCACGACCGACTCGACCACGTCCTCATCACCAGAAAGCACCACCGACGACGGGCCGTTCACCGCCGCCACCGACACACCCTCGACCAACAGAGGCAACACCTCGGCCTCCGTGGCCTGCAGCGCGACCATCACGCCACCGGCAGGCAGCGCCTGCATCAACCGGCCACGCGCCGCCACCAACACGCACGCATCCTCCAAAGAGAACACACCCGCAACATGCGCCGCCGCCAGCTCACCGATCGAATGCCCGACCAGGAAATCCGGTCGGACACCCCACGACTCCACCAGCCGGAACAAACCCACTTCGACGGCGAACAACGCCGCCTGCGCATACATCGTCTGATTCAACAACTCGGCATCGTCACCGAACATCACCCCACGCAAACCGTCCACCTGCGCGCACACCGCATCCACCACACCGGCGAACACCGGGAACGACTCATACAACTCTCGCCCGGCACCCAGCCGCTGCGCACCCTGACCCGAGAACAGAAACGCCGAACGACCGCCCGAAACGGCACCCGACACCACACCCGGAACCGAACCGCCGTCCGCCAGCGCAGCCAGACCCGCCAACGCTCCGGCCCGATCCGCCGCCAGCACCACCGCGCGGTCCTCGAACACCGCCCGCGACGACACCAACGCCGCACCCAGCTCAGCCACCCCGAGCTCCGGACGACCGTCCACAAAAGACTGAAGACGCCCCGCCTGCGCACGGAGAGCCGCGCCACCACGACCCGACACCACCAGCGGAACCACGCCACCGGACTGCTCCGGCTCGATCGGCTCGGCCTCGCCGGGGGCCGGCGCCTCCTCGACGATCACGTGCGCGTTCGTCCCGCTGACCCCGAACGCGGAGATCCCGGCCCGGCGGGGGTGTCCGTTGCGCTGCCACGGCACCGGCTCGGTCAGCAGCTCGATGTCGCCGGCGCTCCAGTCCACCTGCGCCGACGGTGCGTCGACGTTCAGGGTGCGCGGCAGCACCTCGTTCCGGAGGGCCTGCACCATCTTGATCACGCCGGCCGCACCGGCGGCGGATTGCGTGTGCCCGATGTTCGACTTGACGGAACCGAGCCACAGCGGCCGGTCCCGGCCGTCGCCGTAGGTCGCCAGCAGCGCCTGCGCCTCGATGGGGTCACCGAGCGCGGTGCCGGTGCCGTGTCCTTCGACGGCGTCCACTTCGGACGGTTCCAGGCCGGCGTTGGCCAGTGCCTGGCGGATCACCCGCTGCTGCGAAGGGCCGTTCGGCGCGCTGAGCCCATTGGAGGCGCCGTCGGAGTTCACCGCCGAACCGCGCACGACGGCGAGCACCGGGTAGCCCCGGCGCCGGGCTTCGGACAGCCGGGTCAGCAGCAGCATGCCGGCCCCCTCACCCCAGCCGGTGCCGTCGGCGCCCTCGGCGAACGCCTTGATCCGGCCGTCCGCGGCGAGGCCGCCCTGCCGGCCGAACTCGGCGTAGGCGCCGGGGGTGACCATCACGCTCACCCCGCCGGCCAGCGCCATCGTGCATTCGCCCTGCCGCAGCGCCTGCGCGGCCAGGTGCAGCGCGACCAGCGACGAGGAGCACGCCGTGTCCACCGTGACGGCGGGCCCTTCCAGCCCGAACGTGTAGGCGATCCGGCCGGACGCGACCGCGCTCGACCCGCCGGTGAGCAGGTGCCCGCGCAGCTCTTCGGGGACCTCGCGCAGCCCGGCGCCGTAGTGCTGGCTGCCGCACCCGACGAAGACGCCGGTCGAGCTGTTCTTCACCGACAGCGGATCGATCCCGGCCCGCTCGAACGCCTCCCACGACGTCTCCAGCAGCAGCCGGTGCTGCGGGTCCATGGCGGTCGCCTCGCGCGGCGAGATCCCGAAGAACGCCGGATCGAACTCGGCGGCGTCGCGGACGAACGCACCGATCCGCGCGTAGTCCTTCGCCTTGGGATCGTCGAGGCCGGCGAGGTCCCAGCCCCGGTCGGCCGGGAATTCGCCCAGCGCGTCCTCGCCGCGGAACACCAGGTCCCACAGGTCCTCGGGAGACCGGACGTCACCGGGGTACCGGCAGCTCATGCCCACGATCGCCATCGGCTCGTCCGAGGCGACCGCGACCACCGGCCGCACGGCACGGTGGCCCGGCTCGCCCGCGACGAGCCCGGCGAGGTGCTGCGCGAGCCGGGTCGCGGACGGGAAGTCGAACGCCAGCGTGGTCGGCAGCCGCAGCCCGGTCTCGCCGGCGAGGCGGTTGCGGAGCTCGACGGCGGTGAGCGAGTCGAAACCGAGCTCGCGGAAGGCGCGCTCGGCGTCGACCGCTTCGGCGGTCTCGAAGCCGAGTACCGCGGCCGCCTGCGAACGGACGATCTCGAGCAGTTCGCGCGCCCGGTCCCCTTCCGGCAGCGCGGCCAGCCGCGACGCGAGCGACGGCCCGGCCGGATCGTCGGCGGGCTCGGCGTCCCGCAGAGCGCGGACGGCCTCGGGAAGCTCGTCGAGCAGCGGCCTCCGGCGGGCGGCCGCGAAACTCGGGGCGAACCGCCCCCAGTCGACGTCGGCGACGGCCAGGAACGTCTCGTCGTGCGCGATGGCCTGCGACAGCGCGAGGATCGCGAGCTCGGGAGCCATTCCCCGCACGCCGCGCCGGCTCAAGTGCCGCTCCGCGACGTCGGTCGCGGCGAGGCCGTCGCCCGCCCACGCACCCCACGCGATCGAGGTCGCCGTCAGCCCGTCGGCCCGGCGGCGTTCGGCCAGCGCGTCGAGGAAAGCGTTTGCGGCGGCGTACGCGCCCTGCCCGCCGCCACCCCACACCCCGGCGTTGGAGGAGAACAGGACGAACGCGTCGAGTTCCGTTCCGACCAGCAGTTCGTGCAGGTTCGCGGCCCCGCGGACCTTGGCCGCGGCGACGCGGGCGAGCTCGGCGGGCGTGGTGTCGGCGAGGGCGGCGACTCCGTCGACGCCGGCGGCGTGCATGACCGCACGCACCGGCTCGCCTCGATCCGCCAGCTCGCGCAGCAACCCGGCGAGCCGGTCCCGGTCCGCGACGTCGCACGCCGCGATCGTCACCTCGGCGCCGAGCTCGCGCAGTTCGGCGGCCAGCTCGGCCGCACCGGGGGCGGCCTCGCCCGCGCGCGAGGTCAGCACGAGGTGCTCAGCTCCCCGCCCGGCCAGCCACCGGGCGACGTGCCCGCCGATCGCCCCGGTCCCGCCCGTGACGAGAACCGTGCCTCGCGGCGTCCAGTCCCGCCCGGCAGCGGTGGCCGGCAACGGCGCACGCACGAGCCTCCGGGCCAGGACCCCGCTGTCCCGCACCGCGACCTGGTCCTCGCCGCCGGTTCCGGCCAGGACGGAGACCAGCCGGCGGGCCGCTCGCTCGTCGAACTTATCCGGCAGATCGACGAGCCCACCCCACCGGTTCGGCTCTTCGAGCCCGAACACCCGGCCGAGGCCCCAGATCTGGGCCTGCGCGGGCACGCGCGGCGGGTCCGACCGTCCGGTCGACACCGCGCCGCTCGTCACCAGCCACAGTGGCGCGTCGATTTCCACCTCGGACAGGGCCTGGAGCAGCGCGAGCGTGGCCTGCGCTTCGAGGAGACCGAGGACGGCCGCCGGGTGTTTGCCGGACAGCTCACGGGCCAGGCTCTCCCGATCGGCGACGTCGGTTCGGAGGACCTCCGATTCGGCGCCCGCGGCGGCGAGCGCCGTCACGATCCTCGTGACCGTCTCCTCGGCCACCCCTTCGCCGACGACCAGCAGCCACTCGCCGGAGAGGGTGGCTTCCTTCGCGGCAACGGGCTTCCACGTGATGCGGTAGCGCCATTCATCCACAATGGACTTGTTCCGGCTGCGGCGCCGCCACGACGACAACGCGGGCAGTACCGTGCCGAGCTCGTCCTCCGGCAGCGCCAGCTGACCGGCCAGCCCTTCGAGGTCCTCGCGGTCGACCGCGTCCCAGAAGGCCGTGTCCACCGCCGGGGCGGAACCGCGCTCGGGCGTGAGCCAGTACCGCTGCCGCTGGAACGCGTAGGTCGGCAAGTCGACGAGCCGCGGTTCGTGGCCGGCGAAGACCGCCTCCCAGTCCGGTGAGACGCCACGCACGTGCAGCTCCGCCAGCGAGGTGAGGAACCGCGCTTCGCCGCCCTCGCCCCGCCGCAGCGTGCCGACGACCACCGTCGGCTCCCCGGCGATCTCGTCGAGCGTCTCCTGGACGCCCATCGACAGCACGGGGTGCGAGCTCACCTCGACGAACGCGGTGCAGCCCTCGGCCGCGAGGACGCGGATCGCGGCCTCGAACCGGACGGGCTCGCGCAGGTTCGTGTACCAGTAGCGGCCGTCCACCGTGGTCCCGTCGGCCCACTCGCCGGTCACGGTCGAGAGGAACGGCACCCGCGGCGCGCGCGGCTCGATCGAAGCGAGGTCCGCGGCCAACCGGTCCTCGATGGCCGCCACGTGCGGCGAGTGCGACGCGTAGTCGACGGCGATGACCTTGGCGCGGACACCGTCCGCCGCGCACTCCGCCACGACGGTGGCCAGCGCGTCGGGGTCGCCGGACAGCACCACGGACGAGACGCCGTTGACGGCGGCGACGGCGACCCGCCCGCCGAGTGCGGCGATCCGCCGCTCGGCCTCCTCGGCGGGCAACGCGACGGAGGCCATGCCGCCGTGCCCCGAGAGGCACTCCGCGATGGCCTTGCTCCGCAGCACCACGACGCGCGCGGCGTCCGCCAGCGACAACGCCCCGGACACGCAGGCGGCGGCGATCTCCCCTTGCGAGTGCCCGACCACGGCGTCCGGGTGGATGCCGCGCGATTCCCAGAGCGCGGCCAGCGACACCATCACCGCGAAGGACACCGGCTGCACGACGTCGACCCGCTCCAGCAGCGCGGCGTCGGTCAGCGCGTCCTGGAGCGACCAGTCGACCAGCTCGCCGAACGCGGCGGCGCACTCCGCCATCCGCGCCGCGAACACCGGCGACGAGCCGAGCAGTTCCGCCGCCATGCCTGCCCACTGGGCGCCCTGGCCGGGGAACACGAAAGCCACCCGGCCGGTGACGTCGGCGACGCCGCGGACCGCGCCCGCGCCGGTCAGCCCGGCTGCCAGGTCCGCGGCGGCCGAACCCACCACCACCGCCCGGTGTTCGAACGACGACCGCGACGAGACGAGCGAGTAGCCGACGTCGACGGGCCGCTCCCGCGAAGACTCCACGTGTGAGGCCAGCCGGGCCGCCTGCTCCCGGAGGGCGGCCGCGGACCGCGCCGACAGCACCCACGGCACGACCGGCGAACCGGGACGCGCCGGGGCTTCGCCGACGTCCGGCGCCTGTTCGAGCACCACGTGCGCGTTCGTGCCGCTCATCCCGAACGACGACACCGCGGCCCGCCGGGGCCGCTCCCCGGCCGGCCACGACCGTTGTCCGGTCAGCAGCCGCACATCGCCGGCCGACCAGTCCACGTGCGGCGAGGGCTCCTCGGCGTGCAGCGTGCGCGGCAGAAGCTCGTTGCGGAGCGAGAGCACCATCTTGATGACGCCGGTGATCCCGGCGGCGGCTTGGCCGTGCCCGACGTTGGACTTGCCCGAACCGAGCCACAGCGGCCGGTCCCGGTCCTGCCCGTAGGTCGCGAGCAGCGCCTGTGCCTCGATCGGGTCGCCCAGCGGAGTCCCGGTCCCGTGCGCCTCGACGGCGTCCACATCGGACGGTTCGACGCCCGCGTCGGCCAGCGCCGCCCGGATCACCCGCTGCTGCGACGGACCGTTCGGCGCCGTCAGGCCGTTCGAAGCACCATCCTGGTTCACCGCCGAGCCCCGTAGCACGGCCAGCACCGGATGCCCGTTGCGGCGTGCGTCCGACAACCGTTCGACGAGCACCATCCCGGCGCCCTCGGCCAGCCCCATGCCGTCGGCCTGCGCGGAGAAGGCCTTGCACCGGCCGTCGGTGGCGAGCCCGCGCTGGCGGCTGAAGCCGACGAAGCCGATCGGATCGGCCATCACCGCCGCTCCCCCGGCGAGCGCTAGCGTGCACTCGCCGCCGCGCAACGCGCGGATCGCCAGGTGCAGCGCCACGAGCGACGACGAGCACGCGGTGTCGACGGTGAGCGCGGGCCCTTCGAGCCCCAGGGCGTAGGCGATCCGGCCGGACACCACGCTCGTCGACGAACCCGTGACGAGGTGGCCCTGCGCCTCGGCGGCCACACCGTCGGAGGTGGCGCCGAAACCCTGGTGGGATGCCCCGATGAAGACGCCGGTGGACGAGCCGCGCAGGGACGCCGGGTCGATCCGCGACCGCTCGAGCGTCTCCCACGCGCCCTCGAGCAGCAGCCGCTGCTGCGGGTCCATCACCGCGGCTTCGCGCGGCGAGATGCCGAAGAACGCCGGGTCGAACTCGGCCGCGTCGCGCAGGAACCCGCCGTCCCGCGCGTAGGTCGTGCCCGCCGCGGTGTCGTCGGCGGAGAAGAGCCGGTCGAGGTCCCAGCCGCGGTCGGCCGGGAAGCCGGAGATCACGTCGCCGCCGGAAGACAGCAGCTGCCAGAACTCCTCCGGGCTCCGGATGCCGCCGGGCAGGTGGCAGGCCATGCCCACGATCGCGATGGGCTCGTCGGCGACCCGGGCGGCCGGCGCGGCTTCCCCGCGGACGGGGTCCTCGCCGAGCAGCTCCGCGAGCAGGTGGCCGGCGAGCACCGCCGGGGTGGGGTAGTCGAAGACGAGCGTGGCGGTCAGCTTGAGCCCGGTGGCCGCGTTCAGCCGGTTGCGCAGCTCGACCGCGGTCAGCGAGTCGAAGCCGAGGTCGCGGAACGGACGCTCGGCCTCGATCAGCGCGCCCGCGTGCCCGAGCACGGCGGAAGCCTCGGCCCGGACGAGCTCCACGAGGGTCCGGGTCCGGTCCGCCTCGCCGAGCCGGGCGAGGCTGCGGCGCAACGCCGGCTCGCCGCCCGGGCCCCCGGCCGCGGCCCGCCTCGACGGCGTCCGGACCAGCCCGCGCAGCAGCCACGGCAGCGAGCCGGTGCGCGCCTGCTCCCGCAGCGCCGCCTGGTCCAGGCGGATCGGCACCTGCACCGCCTCGTCGAGCCGCCGCGCGCGGTCGAACAGCGCCAGACCCTCCGTTGTGGACAGTGGCGCCACCCCGATGCGGCGGAGCCGCGCCACGTCGGCGTCGGTGAGGTGCGCGGTCATCCCGCTGCGCTGCGCCCAGAAGCCCCACGCCAGCGCGACGGCGGGCAGGCCGCTCGCCCGTCGGTGCTGCGCGAGCGCGTCGAGGAAGCTGTTGGCAGCCGCGTAGTTGCCCTGCCCCGCGTCGCCGAAGATCCCGGCGCCCGCCGAGAACAGCACGAACTCCGCGAGGTCGAGCTCCCTGGTCAGCTCGTGCAGGTGCCACGCGGCGTCCACCTTGGGCCGCAGCACCGCGTCGAGCCGGTCCGGGGTGAGCGACTCGACGACGCCGTCGTCGAGCACGCCGGCGAGGTGCACCACGGCGGTCAGCGGATGCGCTGCCGGAATCCGCGCGAGCGCGCTCGCCAGCTCCTCGCGGTTCGCCGCGTCGCAGGCGACGATGTCGACTTCGGCACCGAGGTCCGTGAGCTCGGCCCGCAGCTCGGCCGCACCCGGTGCGTCCGCGCCGCGCCGCCCGAGCAGCAGCAGCCGGCGCGTGCCGGTGGCGGCCAGGTGGCGGGCGATCTCGGCGCCGAGCGTTCCCGTGCCGCCGGTGAGCAGCACGGTGCCGTCCGCCGGGCGGGCCCGCGGAACCGTCAGCACCACCTTGCCGACGTGGCGTGCCTGGCTGACGAACCGGTAGGCCTCGGGCGCGCGGCGCACGTCCCACACGCGCGACGGCAGCGGGTGCAACGCGCCCTCGGCGAACAGCCGCAGCACCTCGGTCAAGATCTCCTGGACGCGTTCCGGCGCGGCCTCCACCGCGTCGAACGCCCGGTACCAGACCCCGGCGGCGGCGACCTCCTCGGCGTCGCGGACGTCGGTCTTGCCCATCTCCACGAACCGGCCACCGTCGCGCAGGAGGCCCAGCGAGGCGTCGACGAACTCGCCGGCGAGGGAGTTCAGCACGAGGTCCATGCCGTCCCCGGCGAACCGCTCGGCGAAGCTCAGGTCCCGCGACGACGCGATGCGCGTGTCGTCGAGGCCCAGCTCGCGCAGTGCGGGCCACTTGCCCTCGCTCGCCGTGCCGAAGACGTCCGCACCGAAGTGGCGCGCGAGCTGGACGGCGGCCATGCCGACGCCGCCGGCCGCGGCGTGCACGAGAACGCGCTGCCCGGCGGCGATCCGGCCGAGGTCGACGAGGCCGTAGTACGCGGTCAGGAACACCACGGGCACGCCGGCCGCCCGCTCGAACGTCCAGCCGTCCGGCATGGGCACGAGCAGCCGGTGGTCGGTGATCGCGACGGTCGCGATGCAGTTCCCGCGGAAGATGCCGGTCACGCGGTCGCCGGGGGCGAGCCCGGTGACCCCGGCGCCGGTCTCGGTCACGACGCCGGCCGCCTCGCTGCCCATCATGGCGTCGTCACCGGGGTACATCCCGAGTGCGATGAGGACGTCCCGGAAGTTCAGCCCCGCGGCCCGGACCTCGACGCGGACCTCGTCGTGGCCGAGCGGCTCGTCCGCCGCGGCCGCGGGCAGCAGCGCGAGGCCGTCGAGCGCGCCCTTCTTCGCGGTGCCGAGCAGCCACGCGCCGTGCTCCGGCGGGACCAGTGCCGGGTGGTGCGCCGGCAGCTTCGCCAGCCTCGCCGCGCACACCCGGCCGTCCGCGACGACCAGCTGCGGCTCGCCCGAGCGCAGCGCGCCGAACAGCCCGTCGGGCAGCTCGCCGGACGTCGCCTCGGCGGCGCCGAGGTCGAGCAGCACGACCCGGCCGGGGTGTTCGGAGGCGGCGGACCGGAGCAGGCCCCAGGCCGCCGACGCGGCGAGGTCGGTCACCGGGCCGCCGGGCGTGCCGATCGCGCCGCGGGTGACGACCACGAGCCGCGCGCCGGCGAACCGCTCGTCGGCCAGCCATTGCTGGACGACCGCGAGCACCTGCTTCGTCGCCGTTCGCGTGGCCTCGGCGAGGTCACCGGTGCGTGCTCCCGAGTGCGGCAGGAAAACCAGCTCGGGCACCTCGTCGGGCAGCGCGTCCAGCTCGGGATACGCCTCGGCCGGCAGGCTCGCCGGAACGACACCCGCGGGGTCGTCGCCGAGCACCGCGCACCGGGGCGTCTCCTGCCCCGGCTCGCCGACCGACACCCAGTCGACGAAGTACAGCGAGTCGTGGCCGCGGTCCGGGGCGGTGTCCGGCGCGGCGAACGGCCGCAGCGCGAGCGAATCGACGGTCGCCACCGGCTCGCCGAGCGGGTCGGCGAGCGCGAGCGACACCGCGCCGTGGCCGGCCGGCGTCAGCCGGACCCGCAGCGCGGTGGCGCCGCTCGCGTGCAGCCGCACTCCGTTCCAGGAAAACGGCAGCAACGGCGAACCGGAGTCATCGAAGGCTCCCGTGAAGCCGATGGCGTGCAGCGCCGCGTCGAGCAGCGCCGGGTGCAGGCCGAACCCGGCGGCGTCCCGGCGAGCCTGCTCGGGCAGTTCGACCTCGGCGAACACCTCGTCGCCGAGCCGCCACACCGTGCGCAGGCCCCGGAACACCGGGCCGTAGCCGTACCCGCGCTCGCCGAGCGTCTCGTACGGGTCGCCGAGGTCGAGCGCGACGGCGCCCTCGGGCGGCCACGGCCCGGCCTCGGGAGCCGGCACGGACGCGTCCGGTTCGAGCACCCCGGTCGCGTGCCGCGTCCACGGCCGGTCGTCGCCGGTGTCCTCGGGTCGCGAGTGGATGACCAGCGAACGCGCACCGTCGCCGTCGGGCGAGCCGATGGCGAGCTGGAGCACCACCGCGCCGTTCTCCGGCAGCGGCAGGGCCGCTTCCAGGGTGAGCTCCCGGACCACGCCGCAGCCGACCTGGTCACCGGCGCGCACCGCCAGTTCGAGGAACGCCGTGCCGGGCAGCAGCACGCGGCCGCCGACCTCGTGGTCGGCCAGCCACGGGTGCGTGCGCGCGGACAACCGGCCCGTCAGCACGACCTGCTCGGACTCGGCGAGCGTCATCACCGCGCCCAACAGCGGGTGATCCGGCGAGCCGAGGCCGGCACCCGAGACGTCACCGCTCGCCGTGGCGGTCTCCAGCCAGTAGCGCGTGCCGCCGAAAACGTACGTCGGCAGATCCACCTTGCGCGCACCCGAATCCGCGAACGGCGCGATCCGGTCCGGTTCGAGGACACCGACCTGGGTCTCGGCCACCGACAGCAGGAACCGGCCGAGGCCGCCGTCGCCGCGGCGCAGCGACCCGACGGCGAACGCGTCGGCCCCGCGGTCCTCGATGGTCTCCTGGATGCCCGTCGTGAGCACCGGGTGTGCGCTCACTTCGACGAACGCGTCGCGCCCCTCGTCGAGCAGGGCGCGCACCGCCTCGTCGAACCGCACGGTGCCGCGCAGGTTGGTGTACCAGTACTCGGCGGTCAGCTCGCGCGTGTCCAGCCAGGCGGCGGTCACGGTCGAGAAGAACGGGATCCGGCCGGCGCGCGGCTCGATCGGAGCCAGGTCGGCGAGCAGGCGCTCGCGCAGCGACTCGACGTGCGCCGAATGCGACGCGTAGTCGACGGGGATGCGCTTGGCGCGCACGCCGTCGGCCCCACAGGCGGCGAGCAGCTCGTCGAGCGCGCCGGGTTCGCCGGCCACGGCGACCGCGCTCGGCCCGTTGACGGCCGCCACGGAAAGCCGGTCGGCGAACGGCTCGAGCAGCTCGCGGACCCGCTCGACGGGAGCCGCGACGGAGGCCATCCCGCCCCGGCCCGCCAGCTCCGCGGCGATGGCGATGCTGCGCAGCGCCACCACGCGGGCGGCGTCCTCCAGGGACAGCGCGCCGGAAACGCAGGCCGCCGCGATCTCACCCTGCGAGTGCCCGACGACCGCGGACGGGCGAATTCCGTTGGCCCGCCACAGTTCCGCGAGCGACACCATCATCGCGAACAGCGCCGGCTGCACCACGTCGACCCGGTCGAGGCCCGGCGCGCCGTCCTCGCCCCGCAGCACGGCGGTCAGCGACCAGCCGACGAACGGAGCCAGTGCGCGCTCGCAGTCCGCGATCCGCTCGGCGAACCGCGGCTCGGTGTCGAGCAGCTCGGCCGCCATCCCGGCCCATTGCGCACCCTGGCCGGGAAAGACCAGTACCGCGCGGCCCTCGGCCCGCGCGGTGCCGACGCGCAGGTTGGCGGCGGACTCGCCGCCGGCGAGCGCCCGCAGCCCCGCGGTCAGCTCCTCGACGGCCGAGCCGACGACGGCGGCCCTCCTCGGCAGCGCGGCCCGCGTGCTCGCCAGCGAGAACCCGATGTCGAGCGGGCTCGGCGCGTCCTCGTTGCCCACCGCGGACAGCAGCCGCGCGGCCTGCGCCCGGAGCGCGTCGTCGTCGTGTCCCGAGAGCAGCCAGGTCACCGGGCCCGGACGCGCGGCCGGTGCGGCGTCCTCGGTCGCTTCCGGCTCCGGCGCCTGTTCGAGGATCACGTGCGCGTTGGTGCCGCTCGCGCCGAACGCCGACACCGCCGAACGCCGCGGGCCGTCGCCGTCCGGCCACGGCGTCCGCTCGGTCAGCAGCCGGACCGTGCCCGGCGACCAGTCGACGTGCGGGCTCGGCGCGTCGACGTGCAGCGTGCGCGGCAGGCTGCCGTACCGCATCGCCAGCACCATCTTGATCACGCCGACCACGCCGGCGGCAGCCTGGGTGTGGCCGATGTTGGACTTGATCGTGCCCAGCCACAGCGGCCGCTCGGCCGGCCGCCGCGCGCCGTAGGTGGCCAGCAACGCCTGCGCCTCGATCGGGTCGCCCAGCGTGGTCCCGGTGCCGTGCGCCTCGACCGCGTCGACGTCCGAGGGGTCCAGCCTCGCGTCGGCGAGCGCGTCCTGGATGACGCGCTGCTGCGACGGTCCGTTCGGGGCGGTGAGCCCGTTCGACGCCCCGTCGGAGTTCACCGCGCTGCCGCGCACGACGGCGAGCACCGGGTGGCCGTTCTTCCTGGCGTCGGACAGCCGCTCGAGGACGAGCACGCCGACGGCCTCGCTCCAGCCGGTACCGTCGGCACCGGCCGCGAAGGCCCGGCAACGGCCGTCGGCGGAGAGCCCGCGCTGACGGCTGAACTCCACAAAGGACCGTGGCGTCGCCATCACCGTCGCACCGGCGGAGACGGCCATCGAGCACTCGCCCGCGCGCAGGGCCCGCACCGCGAGGTGCAGCGCGACGAGCGCCGAGGAACACATCGTGTCGACGGTGACCGCGGGGCCCTCGAGCCCGAAGCTGTAGGCGAGCCGGCCCGACAGCACCGCGGTGCAGCTGCCGGTGAGCACGTGCCCTTCGATGTCCTCGGTGGCGGCGATCGGGCCGGAACCGTAGCCCTGGTTGCTGGCGCCGACGAAAACCCCGGACCGGCTGCCGCGCAACGAGGACGGGTCGATCCCGCCGCGCTCGAACGCCTCCCAGGCGAGCTCGAGCAGCAGCCGCTGCTGCGGGTCCATGGCCGTCGCCTCGCGCGGCGAGATGCCGAAGAACCCGGCGTCGAACGTGCCGGCGTCCTCGAGGAAGCCACCCGAGCGGGTGTAGGTGTGCCCCGCGCGGTCCGGGTCCGGGTCGTAGAGCGCGTCGGTGTCCCAGCCGCGGTCGGCCGGGAACTCGCTGATCACGTCCCGCTCGTCGACGAGCAGCCGCCACGCGGCCTCCGGATCGCGCACCCCACCGGGCAGCCGGCAGCTCATCGACACGATCGCGATCGGCTCGCTGTCCTTGGCCTCGGCGGCGCGCAGCCGCTGCCGGGTCTCCCGCAAGTCGGCCGTGACGCGCTTGAGGTAGTCGCGAAGCTTCTGTTCGGTGTCCATTGCGATGTCAGCTCCTCGAGAAGTCGGCCGGGCGGTGCCGGCGAGCCGACCGATGTCTTCACAGTGCCGGGTCACCCACCGGCCGCACGAGGGCGGCGAGGAAGTTCTAGGTGGACCACTAACTCCGGCCCTTCCGCAGCCGGGCCCGTCAATCCACAGTGGACTGACGGGCCGACCGGGCGCGGAAGGTGGTCAACCGTCGGTCTCGTCCCAGGTCACGGGGAGCCGGTAGACGCCGTAGTGGAGCATGTCCTCCTTCGTCGGCACCTCGTCGGCGGGGACGGCCAGCCGCAGCGAGCCGAACCGCTCGAACAGCGCGCGGTAGCCGATGCGGAGGGTCAGCCGGGCCAGGTGCTGGCCGAGGCACTGGTGCACCCCGTGCCCGAACGCCACGTGCCCCTGGGTGTTGCGGCCGAGGTCGAGGACGCCCGGATCGGGGAACCGCGCCGGGTCCCGGTTCGCCACCGGCAGCGCCACGACGACGGTCTGGCCCTGCTCGATCGTTTCGCCGCCGATCTCCACGTCCGTCAGCGCCGCCCGGCTCGCGCCGAGGTGCGAGACCGTCAGGTAGCGCAGCAGCTCCTCGACCGCGTTGTCCAGCAGCTCGGGCTCCGCACGCAGGCGGGCGAGCTGCTCCGGGTGCTCCAGCAGGGCGAAGACCCCGAGTCCCAGCATGTTCCCGCTGGTGTCGAAGCCGCCGCCGAGCAGCGCCCAGGCGATGTTGATCAGCTCGCCGTCGGTGAGCTCCCCGGTCGCGGCCAGCTCGCCGAGCAGGTCCGGTGTCGGGTTCTCCCGCTTCTGCCGCACGATCTCCGTCAGCAGCCGGCCGAGCTCGACGACCGCCTCGGTCAGCTCTTCGACCGTGTAGGACATCCGGGAGACGACGGCGAGGTGCTTGGCCAGCGGCGCCCGGGGGCCCGGCGGGATGCCCATCAGCTCGCACATCACCCGGATCGGGAACGGTTCGGCGAACAGCTCCACCAGGTCCACCCCCGGGCCCGCGTCGGCGAGCGCGTCGAGGCAGTCCTGCGCGACCTGCTCGATCATCGGGGCCAGCTCACGGACCCGCCGCACCGTGAAGTAGCCGGCGAGCAGCCGGCGGTACCGCATGTGCTCCGGCGGGTCCATCGCGATGAACGCGCCCGGTTCCGGCGCCGGCGCGCGGTAGACGACCTGCTCGCGGTCGTCGCCGGTCGGGATCGGCGACGGGATGGACAGCGAGATGAGGTCCTTGCGGTGGCTGAACCGGTCGTCGGCGAGGATGCGCCGCACTTCGTCGAGCCCGGTCGCCACCCAGCCGTCGCGGCCGTCCACGCTCACGGGCATGGCGAGCCGCGCGATCGGGCCCGCCTTCGTCAGCGCCGCGTAGTTCTCGGACGGGTCGAACGGGCAGCGCCGCTCGACGGGCAGCCGCGGGTTCGCGGCCGCGCTGTCGGACATCTTCGTCTCCCCTTGTCGTCGTCCCGGCCGTCACCGTGCGGCCGGCTGAAGCCCTTCCAGCACAGTGAGCCGGTGCTCAAGCACGTCGGCCGCCTTCCGCGCGCCGCCCGCGTCGCGCACGTGTTCGCGCATTTCGGCGACCCGCGCGCGAATTCCCGCGTCCGACGCGGTACCGAGCACCGCCGCGCGCAGCCGCTCCGGCGTCACCGATTCGCGATCCAGCCGCGTGGCGAGCCCGAGTTCGAGCAGCCGGCGCGTGTTGAGGTGCTGTTCGGTGTGGTGCGGGACGACGACGAGCGGCACCCCGAAGTACAGGGACTCCAGCACGCTGCCCATGCCCGCCTGGCACACCACGAGGTCCGCGTGCGGCAGGACCGCGGCGTGCGGGATCCACTGGTGGACCTCGACGTTCGGCGGCGGCGTGCCGATGTCCTCGAGCCGGAGCCTGCCGCCGAGGGTCAGCACGAAGTGCCACGGCAGGCCCGCGAAGGCCCGCAGGCAGTCGCGGAAGAACTCGGGCCGGTCGTTCACCGTCGTCCCCAGCGTCACGAGCACCACCCGCTTGCCGTCCGGCGGGCTCCAGTCGTGGTCCGCGGCAGCGTCGGCGGGCGGGCCGACGAAGGTGTAGCCGGCGCCGAAGGTTTCGGCGGCCGGCTGGAACCGCTTCGGGACGAAGACCAGGTTGACCTCGTTGCGGCCCTCGTACAGCCGGACCAGCGAGGCGTCGTCGACGCCGTACTCCGCCGCGTACCCGGTGATCAGCCGGTCGAACTCGACGAGCCCCGGGTGCGCGGGGTCGAGCGGGCCGACATCGCTGCCGCCCTCGCCGAGAATGCTCGCGCCGTCTTCGTTGAGCGAAAAGCTCTCGTTCGAGGCGAAGGTGGGGATCAGCTGGACGGACGGCAGCCCGGTCCGCCACGCGGTGAACCGCCCCGGCGCCCACAACGTCGTGTCGTAAGCGAGCAGGTCGGGCGGATCGGCGGCGAAGGCGGCGTCGATGCCCGGCGCGACGGCCATGGTCATCGACAGCAGGTTCGTGGGCAGCCACGCGGCTTCGTCCGCGGTGTGGTATTCCGAGGGCGGTCCCGTCCCCAATTCCGCGGAATAGGCGACCGGGCGGGCACCCGTGGCCGCCACGCGGTCGGCGAAGGTCGGCGTGGTGAAACAGGTCACGCGGTGTCCCCGCGCGGTCAGCTCGGCGAGCACGGGCAGCACCGGCGTCGTGTGCCCGTACGCCGGATAGGGCAGGAAAGCGAAGTGCCGGCGGTTCATCGCGACTTCGCCACCGCTTCGATGGCGTCGGCCGCGGCCGACGTCCCGCCCGCGGCGCGGATCTCGTCCCGCATCTTCGCGACCCGTTCCTTGGCCGCGTCGTCGCCGGCGAGCCCGAGCACCGCCGTGCGCAGGGTTTCCGCGTCGGCGTCCGCGGGCATCACCATGCGCCCGAGCCCGAGTTCGACCAGGCGCTCGCCGATCAGCTGCTGCTCCCCGAGCCGGGGCACGACCACCGGCGGCACCCCGAAGTACAGCGCCTCCATGGTGGTGCCCATCCCGGCGTGCGCGAGCAGCGCGTCGGCCCGCCGCAGCACTTCCAGCTGCGGGACCCAGGGCACGACCTCGAAGTTCGCGGGCAGCGGCTCGAGTTCGCCGGGCTTGACCTGAGTACCGACCGCCATCACGACGGTCCAGTCCACGTCGCCGAAAGCGCGGACGCACTGGCGGTAGAACTCCGCCCGGTTTTCGTAGCCGTGGCTGCCCATCGTGATCAGCAGCAGCGGCCGGTCGCCGGCGGGCGGGGTCCACCGGCCGTCCCCGGCACGCAGGCCGTTGCCGAGCGACGGACCGGTGAACGCGAAGCCGTCGCCGAAGGTTTCGGCGCCGAGCTGGAACGATTTCGGCAGGAACACGACGGAGAGGTCCTCGCCGCCCGCGCCGAACTCCTCGACCGGCAAGTCCGCGAAGCCGTGCTCGTCCAAAGTGGACCGCATAACCTTGCCGAGCTCGGCGAACGAAGGGTGGGTGAAGTCGAGCTGGATGTCGCTCAGCTCCGCCAGCCGCGCGTACGGCGAGTATTCGGCGTTGGCGGCGAACGTGGTGCAGGTCTGCACGCTCGGCAGCGACCACTTCCGCGCCAGCAGCCGGCCCGTGTGGTGCGCGTACTGGTCGAACACGATCAGGTCGGGAACGTCGCCGGTGAGCCGCTCCACCGCCGCTTCCAGCGGCGCGAAGCCTTCCAGGACCTGCGCGAGCATGGCGTTGGCCGCGTCGTCGGCGGTCGGCTTCTCGGGAATCGCGACGTCTTCCCAGTTTTCGGGCGTCGTCGACGCGTACTCGAGCACGGTCGCGCCGGCGTCGGCCACCGCGCCGGCGTACTGCCGGGGAACGGCATAGGTGACGCGGTGCCCGCGGCGGACGAGCTCGGCGACCACCGGCAGCGACGGGTTGAGGTGCCCGTGGGCCGGATAGTTGAAGAAAGCCAGGTGCTTGGTCTCGGGCATGATGATGACTCCGTTCGCTACCGGGTTTCCCGCGGGGGCCAGGCGATCTGCGGCGAGCGGTAGTAGCCGACGCCGGTCAGGTCCCAGTGCGGCCCCTGTGCGGCGAGCCGGTCGCGGAAGGAGGTCCAGTCGTGGGTGGCCGCGGGAGACCAGCCGATCTCCGCGATCGCGGGCAGCCGGGGGAAGGCGAGGATGTCGATGTCCGGCCGTTCGAAGACCAGCTCGGTGAACAGCGGGGCCGAGACACCGATGACGGACTTCTCGTCGATTCCGGGGACGACCGTCTCCGGCTCCCAGTCGTAGGCGTCGCGCACCTCGATGTAGCCGGCCCAGAACTGCCCGACCGGGTACGCGGGGTTGTTCTCGTCGTACTTCATGTCGAGGTAGGCGTGCTCCACCGGGGACATGACCAGCTTCGCCCCGTGCTTGCTCGCGTCGGCGACGGCCTGCTGGTCGACCTCCTCGGGGAACCAGATCTGCGCGGTGGTCCGCGCCGGATCGGTCGAGCCGGCCACCTCCTGCCAGCCGAGGAGCTTCTTGCCGTACTTCGCCACGATCGCCTGCACCCGCTGCATATAGGTGCGGTACTGATCCGTCGGGACGTCGGTCGCCTCGTCGCCGCCCACGCTCAGGTACGGGCCCGGGGTCAGCGCGGCGACCTGGCGGATCACGTCGTCGAGGAACTCGTAGGTGATCTCCTTGCCGAGGCACAGGGTGCTGTTGGGACTGCCGTAGATGTCGGTGAAGAGCGGCGGCGCGACGCCGTCGCAGTTCAGCTTCGCGTACGACGAGCGCGCGGCGTTCGCGTGCGCGGGCCCTTCGATCTCGGGGATCACGGTCATGAAGTGCGCCCCGGCGTACTCGATGATCGCCCGGTAGTCGTCCTGGGTGAAGAAGCCGCCCCGCTCGCCGCCGACGCCGGTGGACCCGCCCACCGAGGTCAGCCGCGGCCAGCCGGTGATGGCGAGCCGCCAGCCCTGGTCGTCGGTCAGGTGCAGGTGCAGGTAGTTGATCTTGTAGCGGGCGATGTCGTCGATGTACTTCTTCACCTCGGGCACCGTCCAGAAGTGCCGGGCGACGTCCAGCACCGCGCTGCGGTAGCCGTACCGCGGGGAGTCCGTGACCGACCCGCCCGGCAGCGTCCACGGCCCCGGCTGGACCGAGGTCCGCTCGACCTTCGCGGGCAGCAGCTGGCGGACCGTCTGCACGCCGTAGTACAGCCCGGCGGCCCGGTTCGCCTTGATCCGGACCGAATCCGCCGCGATGTCGAGCTGGTAGCCCTCCTCGCCGGCCTGCCCGCCCGCGCCGAGCTGCAGGGAGATTCCGGGCAGCGCCAGTCCCGGCACCGCCGGCACCACCGGCAACGCGAAGCCGGTGGCCGGCCGCAGCTGGGCCGCGAAGTCGTCGGCGACCTGCCGCGCCCGCGGCAGCCGCGGGTCGTAGGAGAGCACCGACCACGGACGCAGCTCGAACGTCACCCCGTTCGCCGGCCGCACGCTCGCCGGGGCCGGGATGACCCTGGCCAGCGACGGGATCCCCTCGGCCGCCACGGCCGGCTGCGCCGCCGGCACCACCAGCCCGGCGACCAGGGCCAGTGCGAGGAACAGGCCCCGGAACCGCCGTCGGACGGTCGTGGATTGCACCATGGTCGGTCCACCTCGTGAATTCTGGGATTGGCCGGGTCCATGGGTATACCGAGCAGGCGCGCACCCCTAGCGGGGAAGCGGATTCCTAGCAGTTTTCTCAGCGCGCGCCCGGCCGGGACGGCTCCGCCCGCGATCGCCGGACCAGGAATTCCCTTAGTACTCGGCAGCGCGGGCTTGTCGCCCGCGCGCGCAGCCGATTGCCTTGGCCCGCTGCCCCCGCTCGCGCACCGTCGCGCCGAGTCGTCCCCCACTCAGCCACTTTCGCAGGAGGTACCCCCGGATGCCCATTCTCACCTGGGACTACAAGCAGGAGTACGAGAACGAGCGGGACGACATCCTCGACGCCGTGGACTCGGTCTTCCGGTCGGGCCAGCTCGTCATGGGCAAGAGCGTCCAGAACTTCGAAGCCGAGTACGCCGCCTACCACGGCATCGAGCACTGTGTCAGCTGTGACAACGGCACGAACGCCATCGTGCTCGCGCTCCGCGCGCTCGGCGTCGGCCGCGGCGACGAGGTCATCACCGTCTCGAACACCGCGGCACCCACCGTCATCGCCATCGACCAGGTCGGCGCGACCCCGGTGTTCGTCGACATCAACCCCGGCGACTACCTGATGAACACCGACCTCGTCGAGGCCGCGATCACCGAACGCACCAAGTGCCTGCTGCCCGTTCACCTCTACGGCCAGTGCGTCGACCTCGCGCCGTTGCGGGCGCTCGCGGCGAAGCACAACCTCAAGCTCCTCGAGGACTGCGCCCAGTCGCACGGCGCGAAGCAGCACGGCACGCTCGCGGGCACGACCGGAGACGCCGCGGCGTTCTCCTTCTACCCCACCAAGGTGCTCGGCGCCTACGGCGACGGCGGGGCGATCGTCACGGCGGACGCCGAGATCGCCGCGAACCTGCGCAGGCTGCGGTACTACGGCATGGAGAAGCAGTACTACGTCGTCGACACCCCCGGCCACAACAGCCGGCTCGACGAGGTGCACGCGGAGATCCTGCGCCGCAAGCTGAAGCGGTTCGACGGCTACCTCGCCGCCCGGCGCCAGGTCGCGCAGCGCTACGCCGAGGGGCTCGGCGACACCGATCTCGTGCTGCCGCAGATCACGCCGGGCAACGACCACGTCTACTACCTCTACGTCGCCCGGCACCCGCGGCGCGAAGAGATCATCGAGCGCATGCGCACCTACGACGTCAACCTGAGCGTGAGCTACCGCTGGCCCGCGCACACGATGACCGGCTTCGCCCACCTCGGCTACGAGAAGGGTTCGCTGCCGGTGACCGAGGAGCTCGCCGACCAGATCTTCTCGCTGCCGATGTACGCCACGCTCTCCGAAGACATCCAGGACAAGGTCATCAGCGCGCTGCGCGAGGTGCTCGCCACCCTCTGAGGGAAGGACCCCGATGCGGGTGCTCTTCGTAACCCTGTCCGAGAAGTCGCACGTCTACGCCATGGCTCCGCTCGGCTGGGCCATGGCCGCGGCCGGGCACGAGGTCCGGATGGCGAGCAATCCCGCGATGGCGCCGGTCATCGCGGGCACCGGGCTCACCGCGGTCTCCGTCGGCGTCGACCACCCGATGCACGACATCGTGCTGGAGGCGCAGCAGAACGGGATGCTGGAGAAGGACTACGCGGCCTGGACCGAAATCTCCAGCGAGGCGCTGAGCTGGGACGAGGTGCTGCTCAAGTCCACCGAGGAACGGATGGGCCTCGACGTCTACAGCAACTCGATGGTGCACGAACTCGTGGAGTTCTGCCTGTCCTGGCGGCCGGACCTGGTCGTCTGGGACCTGCTCACCTTCGCCGGCGCCGTCGCGGCGCGGGTCTGCGGCGCCGCGCACGCGCGGCTGCTGTGGGCCGCCGACGTGTACTCCACCACCCGGGCGGCGTTCCTCGACCTGCGTGCGCAGGACCCCGCGCGCGCCGGCACCGACCCGCTCGGCGAGTGGCTCGGCGGGTACCTCGACCGCTACGGCCACGAGTTCGACGACGAGATCCTCAACGGGCAGTGGAGCATCGACCTGCTCCCCGCCAGCATCCAGCTGCCGCTCCCGGTGCCCCGCGTTCCGGTGCGCTACACGCCCTACAACGGGCCGTCGATCGCGCCGGACTGGGTGCTGCGGCCGCCGGAGAAGCCCCGGGTCTGCCTGACGCCCGGCGTTTCCTTCGGCGTGGACTCGGGCTACCTGCCGGTCCGGACGGTGCTCGACTCGCTGGCCGATCTCGACGTCGAGGTGGTGGCCACGTTCGACCCGGACGAGCTGCCCGCTTCGGAGGTGCCGCCGAACACCCGGGTCACCGGGTTCGTCCCGCTGCACACCCTGCTGCCCAGCTGCTCGGTCACGGTCAACCACGCCGGCTACGGCTCATGGATCACGGCGGCCTACTACGGCGTACCGCAGTTCCTGCTCCCCATCCGCTACGGCGACCTGATGCCGGTGGCCCGCAACCTCGAGTCGGCCGGGGCGGCGTTGTTCGCGGACGGGGCAACGGCCGACGCACAGCAGGTCCGCGACGGCGTGCTCCGGCTGCTGTCGGAACCATCCTTCGCCGACGACGCCGGGGCGCTCCGCGCCGAGATCATGAGTACCCCTTCGGCGGCCGAGATCGTGCCGCACCTGGAGCGCTTGACCATCACCCACCGTTCGAACCGCAGCCTCGTCTGACGGCCGGTCGTCGCAGCGGGAACGAGAGAGGGCCGGACGCGAACGTCCGGCCCTCTCTCGTCTTCGCTGTGCGGCAACCGCCCCGCGGGTGCGGCGGGCCGGCGTGATCGCCCGGCCGTCATGATTCCGCGCGCCGCCGCTCCTGAGCGCGCACCCGGCCTCGGCTGGCGCAGGCGGGCGACGGGCACCAGCGCCGTCGTCCGGCCGGGTCGGCGAACAAACCGCGGCAGTCCTGCTCGGGGCAGGCCCGCAGGTCGTGCCGCAACGGGCCAGTCCGCCAGTCCGCGGCCTGGTGCGCCAACCGTGCGAAGGCGGCGTGCGTGACCGGCGCGAGCGGGTCAGCTCGGAGCGGGCCAGCCAGCCGCGCAGCCGGGCCGCGGTCGGCAGCCGCTCGACCGGCCGGGAGCCGAAGTGGCCACCGTCCTAGCGGATGCCTCGCCCGGCCGCCGTCCCGGCAAGGCTGTGCAGGCAGGCGACGATGCTGCGGGCCTGGATGTTGACGTAGTGGCTGTGCCGCAGCAGGTCCGTGAGCTGAGGCAGCGACAGCCAGCGGTAGTCGGGGAACTTCGCCGGCGGGACGTCGATCCCGGTCTCGACCGCGACGTAGCGGTTCAGCGCGTGGTGGAACCGGCCGCCCTCCTCGGACAGCAGGTTGTCGTACCTGATCTGCGCCGGCCCGGCGGCGAGGAGCTCGCCGAGGAACGGCGGCTGGGCCGCGGCGGGGAGCACCGAGTAGTTCTCCGGTGTGCACTGCACGGTCGGCGCGAGCTCGACCACGTCGACGTACCCCGGCTCGACCCGGGCGTTCATCAGGCAGTGGAGCACCCCGTCGATCCGCTTCACCAGCATGCCGACCACGCCGATCCCGATCGGCTCGATCATCGGCTGGCACCACCGGCGCACCTCGCGCCCGCCCGCGCGCACGTCGACGCCGATCACGTTGAAGAACTTCCCCGACTCGTGCCGGATCGCCGTCCCGTCGCGCTGCCAGCCGCTCACCTCGTTGAGCGGGATGCGGTCGGCGTAGACGTCGGTGCGGGTCCGTGCCTCGGTGATCCACGCGAGCAGGTCGCGCATCCGGGAGCTGTCCGGGGGACCGGCGAAGGGCAGGCAGGACAGCACGGTCCTGGCGTCCATGTTCACCACGTCTTCCTCGTGCAGCAGCGCGTGCACCTGGCCGAGGCTCAGCCAGCAGAAGCCGTCCAGCACCTCGACGTCGGAAGACACCTCGATGATCATGTTGCGGTTGCGCTTCTGGTGGAACCACGAGCCCTGCTCGGACTGCCGGACGTCGGCCACGACCCGGCGGTCTCCCGAGCGGTCGCGGAAGTACTCGAGGTAGGGCACCGGCTTGCCCTGGTGGACCCGGGTGTAGTTGCTGCGGGTCGCCTGGACCGTCGGCGACAGCTGCACGCCGTTGCGGTTGCCCGGTTCCACCTTGGCCTGCATCAGGCAATGGAGTACGCCGTCGAACTCCTTGACCAGGATGCCGAGGATGCCGATCTCGGGCTGGTTGATGATGGGCTGGGTCCAGGCCGGCACCGCGGCGTCGGGCAAGCGGACGTCGAGTCCCTCGACGGTGAAGAACTTGCCGCTCTCGTGCACGATGTTGCCGGTCACCGGGTGGGTGGCCCACCCGGCCAGCTCGTCCAGCGGGATCCGTTCGACGACGGTGTAGTTGCGTTCCGCACAGGCGGCGAACCACCGGTGGAACTCGTCGAGGCCCAGCACCTTACCGTCGGCGCACGACACGGACTTCGCGATCCGTTCGGCGATCGCCGGCTCGTCGTCGACAGGCGGAGGTGCGAGCACCGTGGTGGCGTCGGTCATCTGAGCTCCTCGTCGCACCGGATTCGATGCGGTCAACGTAGGCAGGCCGGGAGTCCGGCCCCCTCGCCGGGCGAGCCACTTTAGTGATTCTCCCAGCCGGGGTGGCCCGGAATTCCTTTCAGGGCAGGGGGAACAGCGCGCGGCACCGCTCGTAGTCCGGCAGCATCTCGCGGGCGGCGGCCTCGTCGAGGGTCACCGCCGCGGTGTCGCGTT
Organism: Amycolatopsis sp. NPDC024027; assembly: GCF_040638975.1. Taxonomy (NCBI): domain Bacteria; kingdom Bacillati; phylum Actinomycetota; class Actinomycetes; order Pseudonocardiales; family Pseudonocardiaceae; genus Amycolatopsis; species Amycolatopsis sp. NPDC024027. The sequence goes on along the minus strand of NZ_JBEZYY010000008.1, from coordinate 208,879 downwards.
CGGACATGAGCGGCTCCATGCCCGCCGGGATGGGCAGGCCGATCCGCGGGTCGAGCGGGCTGATCGAGAGCTCCTCGCTCGGCACGTACCGCGTCGAGCACAGGTAGGACATCACGGTGTCGTCCTCCAGCGCGATGAACGCGTGGCCGAGGCCCTCCGCGAGGTAGAGCGAGCGGAACGACTCGCCGTCCAGCTCGACGGCGTCCCAATCGCCGAACGTGGGCGAGCCGACCCGCAGGTCGACCGCGATGTCGAGGGCACGGCCGCGCGCGCAGTACACGTGCTTGTAGCCGGCCGGGGGCATCGCGGTGAAGTGGATCCCGCGCACGACACCGCGCCGCGAAGTGCTGTGGATCGTCCTCGACAGCTCGAAGGGCCGCCCGGTCGCCTCGCTGAACCCGGGCTCCTCGAACGGCGACACGAACGTTCCGCGGTCATCGGTGTACACGACGGGGGTGAACTCGACGGCGCCGGAGATGGACAGCTGGCGTGCTTTCACGACGCCCGACCCTAGGAGGGGACCCGGGGTGTACACCGATGACCGCGCGAACAATGGGGAATCGACTAGGACTGGCACGCGGTCGGCCGCCGGGCGACGGTACATGCCCGACCATGACACTGATCGCCGGCCTGTGCCCGGCGATCAGTCACGCCCGTTCTCCCGAAACGAGGGTCGGACCACCGATGACCGGTCACATCGCGTTCTTCAGCTTCCCGGCGTACGCCCACATCGCGCCGACACTGCCCGTTGTGGAGGAACTGGTCGAGCGCGGGCACCGGGTCACCTACGCGGTCGCCGGCCGGTTCGCCGGCAAGGTGGCCGCCACCGGGGCGGCCGTCCTGCCGTACGACTCGACGTTTCCCTGGGAGAAGGGGCTTTCCGGCGCCGGGACCAAGGCCGCGATGACCGAGATGGTGACCAGCTTCGTCACCGAGGCGCTCTCGTCGCTGCCGGCCGCGTTCGACCGCTTCGCCGACGACGTCCCCGACCTGTTCGTGCACGACCACGCGGCCTCCGAGACCGCGCGCATCCTCGCCAAGGCCTGGGACCGCCCGGTCGTGCAGACCGTGCCGACGATCGCCTCCAGCGAACGGTTCTCCATGCGCCAGGAGCAGAACAAGCACGCGGCCGGCGGGCCCGCCCTGCAGCCGGACGACCCGGCTCTCGTCGAGTTCTTCACGCGGCAGCAGGAGCTGCTCGACCGGTTCGGCCTCGGCGACGTCGACATCGACGGCTTCGGGGCCGAACACGGCCCCAACATCGTGTTCGTGCCGCGGGAGTTCCAGATCTTCGGCGACGAGTTCGACGACCGGTTCGCGTTCGTCGGGCCGTGCCTCGGGCACGACGAGCCGGACACCGGCTGGTCGCCGCCGGCGGACGGCCGCCCGGTCGTGCTGGTTTCGCTCGGCACCTCCTACAGCCCCGGCCGCGTCGAGTTCTTCACTCGGTGTGCGCACGCGTTCGCCGGCACCCGGTGGCACGTCGTCATGACGCTCGGCTCCACGATCGCCCCGGCCGACCTCGGCCCGCTGCCGGCGAACGTCGAGGCCCGCCAGTGGGTTCCGCACCTCGAAGTCCTCCGGCACGCCGCCGTCTTCGTCACGCACGCGGGCATGGGCAGTGTCATGGAGGCGCTCAGCACCGGCGTTCCGATGGTGTGCGTGCCGCAGCAGGTCGACCAGCGCGTGATCGCGGGCCAGGTCGCCGCGCTCGGCCTCGGCCGGACCGCCCCCGGCCCGCTGGACCCCGCCGAACTGGTCGAGGCGGTCGACGCCGTGGCCGTCGACGGTGTGCACCGCGCCGCGCTGCGCGACATGCGCACGCACCTGCGCAACGCGGGCGGGGCCGGCAAGGCGGCCGAAGTACTGGAAGGTTGCCTGGCCGGGGCGACCGCGTGACCCACGACGACGAGAACCGGGTTCCGCACCCGGGAGGAGGCCGCACCTCATGACCGAGTCCGCGATCGAGGTCGACCGGCTCAGCAAGAGCTTCGGCGACGTGCACGCCCTCGACGAGGTGAGCCTGACCGTACCGAGGGGCAGCGTCTGCGGCCTGCTCGGCCACAACGGTGCGGGCAAGACGACGCTGGTCAACATGCTGAGCACGCTCTTGCTGCCGACCGGCGGCACCGCCACCGTCGCCGGCTTCGACGTCGTCCGCGAAGGCGCGCAAGTGCGCCGGCGCATCGGCCTGACCGGCCAGTTCGCCTCCGTCGACGAAAACCTGACCGGATTCCACAACCTGGTGCTCATCGCCCGGCTGCTCGGCGCCTCCAAACGGGACGCGCGGACGCGGGCCGGCGAACTGCTCGACGTGATGGGCCTGGTCGAGGCGGGGCAGCGGCTCGCGAAGACGTACTCGGGCGGCATGCGGCGGCGGCTCGACCTCGCGGCCAGCCTCGTCGGCAAACCGGAGCTCATCTTCCTCGACGAACCGACGACCGGGCTCGACCCCTCGGCACGCATCACGATGTGGCAGCTCGTCAAGCGCCTCGTGCGCGAGGGCACCACGGTGCTGCTGACCACCCAGCTGCTCGACGAGGCCGAACAGCTGGCCGACTCGATCACCCTGCTGTCGCAGGGAAAGGTCGTCGTTTCGGGCACCCCCGCCGAGCTGAAGGCCAGGGTCGGCAAGCGGACGGTCACGATCACGCTGGCCTCCACGGCGGACATCCCGGCGGCGACCACGGCCTTGCTGGACGTCGGGCTGCCCCCGCAACGGCCCGGCGGGCGGCCCGGCAGCGACGCCGCCGGGACCGAAGATGCCGAGCCCGAGCTCTCGGTGCCCGCCGAAAGCCCCGCCGATCTGGCGCGCGTCGTGCGCGCACTCGACGACGCGGACGTGACACCACGCCGGCTCGCGCTGGTCGAACCGCGCCTCGACGACGTGTACCTGGCCTTCACCCATCCCGCGCCGAGCGCGGCCTGACCCCCGGGGGTAAGAACGTGACGACGATGACGCCGGGGCAGCGCACGGCCGGTGAACTCGCGCCATCGGGAGTCGATGTCAGCACCTGGCACGGCGCGAGCTTTCCGACGCAGGTGGCGCTGCTGACCGGCCGGCTGCTGCGGCAGCAGGCGCAGCACCCGCTGTCGGCGCTGCTCGGCCTGCTGCAGCCGATGGTGATCCTCTTCCTCTTCACCCAGGTGTTCACGAAGGTCGTCGCCGGCACCGGCCAGCTGACCGGCGGGATCAGCTACCTGGACTTCCTGATGCCGGCGATCGTCGTCATCGGCGCGTTCACCACCGCGGTGAACTCCGGCGCGGGCATGGTCGAGGAAGTCAAGAACGGGGTGATGGCCCGGCTCCGGTCGCTGCCCATCACCTCGGCGTCGGTGGTGATCGCCCGCAGTCTCGCCGACGCCGTGCGCAACGCCGTCCAGCTGGGCGTCATGCTCGTCGTCGCGGTGCTGGTGTTCGGCTTCCGGCCGGCCGGCGGCGTGCTCGGCACGCTCGGGTGCTGGCTCGTGGCCGTCCTGATCGGCTGGGCGCTGAGCTGGGTGTTCATGGCGCTGGCGACCTGGATCCGGGACGCCGAGCTGACCCAGGTCGCCGGGGCGACCATCATGCTGCCGCTGATGTTCGCCTCGTCGGCCTACGTCCCGATCGACAGCATGACCGAGTGGATGGGCGCGGCGGCGAGGGTCAACCCGATCACCTTCGCCGTCGACACCTCGCGCTCGCTCGCCCTCGGGCTGCCGCTGGAGAGCGGTCCGCTGTGGGCCCTGTTCGTTTCGATCGCCGGCGTCGCCGGCTCGATCGTCCTGGCACTGCGGGGTTTCCGGCGACGGCAGGCGTGACTCCGCCGCAGACCGCGGTTCGGGGGGAAGACACGGAATCGAGGACAGCGCCCATGATGAAACGACCGTTTCGCTTCGGTGTCGTACTGATGTCCGAGGGCTGCTCCCGCGAGGAATGGGTCGCGAAGAGCCGGCGCGCGGAGGACCTGGGCTACGACGTCATCTCCGCGGCCGACCACCTCAACCTCACGTCGCCGTTCCCGTCGGTGCTGCTGACCGCGGAGAACACGACGCGACCGCGCGTCGGCACCTACGTGCTCAACGCCGCGTTCCACAACCACACGCTGCTGGCGAGGGATCTCGCGACACTCGACCAGTTCACCAGCGGACGCCTCGAGATCGGTATCGGGACCGGCTACGTCGAGTGGGAGTTCACCTCCGCCGGCGTGCCGTTCGGCTCGCCGGGCACACGCGTCGACCGGCTCGAGTCGGCCGTGACGGAGATCGACCGGGCGCTCGGCGATGCCGGACACCCGAAACCGGTGCAGCTGCCGCGGCCGCCCCTGCTCGTCGGCGGCCACGGCGACCGGGTGCTGCGCCTGGCCGCGCGCCGCGCGGAAACGGTGAGCCTGACCGGGGCGAAGTTCAACCCGGCCTACGGGCGGATGACCATCGCCACGGCCGATCAGATGGACGAGCGCGTCGCCTACGTTCGCGCGTGCGCCGGCCACCGCGCCACCGACGTCGAGCTCAACCTGCTGTCCAAGGCGACCCTGCTGACCACCGACCGCGGCGCGGCGGTCGAGCAGCTCCGGCGGTTCGGGCCCGATCTCGCCGAGGACGAGCTCCTCGGCGCACCGACCGTCCTGGTGGGCACGCCCGCGGACGTCACGGCGAAGCTGCACGAGAACCGCGATCGCTACGGCATCTCCTACACCACCATCATGGAGAACTCCATGGAGAACTTCGGCAAGGTCATCGAAGCCGTCCGCTGAACCGGAACCGCTGAACCGCCAACCCGCTGAAACGCTGGAACACTGAAACAAAAGCGCCGTCGGGGTGACCGGTGTTCTCCGGTCACCCCGCCGGCGCGGGCGGGGACGGGTTCGTCAGACGGTGTGGACGTCCGGCACGTAGAGGATCCACTTGCCGCCGTTCTGGCGGAACTCCTTCTCCTTGGCGAGGATCTCGTCGGCGTGGTTCCACGCGAACAGCAGCGCGTAGTCGGGGTAGGGGTCGCGGAACGCCTCCGGGCCGCGGACCGGGATGTGGCTGCCCGGGGTGAGCCGGTTCTGCTTCTGCGGCGTGCTGTCGCAGACGAACGAGACGAGGTCCGGGCCGAGCCCGCACAGGTTCGCCACGGTCGCGCTCTTGGCGGTGGCGCCGTAGGCGACCACCCGCTTGCCTTCGTCGCGCAGCTTGGTCAGCAGGGCGACGAGGTCGTCCTTGATGGCCGTGACGCGGTTGCCGAACTCCTCGAGGGTCGACAGCTGCGCGAGCCCCCGCGCGTCCTCCTCGGCCAGCAGCGCCTCGACGGCGGCCTTCGGCTCGCGGGCGCCCTGCTTGGCGATCGTGTACCGGACTTCGCCGCCGTGCACGCCGAAGTGTTCGACGTCGACGAGCTCCAGGCCGAACCGGCGGGCCATGTTGCGCACCGCGCGCGCGGTGAACAGGTAGAAGTGCTCGTCGTAGATCTGGTCGAACGACGCGCGCTCGACGATGTCGCCGAGGTAGGGGTCCTCGAACACGAAGATGCCGTTCGGCTTCAGCAGCGCGGCCACGCCGCGGAAGATGGAGTCGAGGTAAGGGATGTGGCAGATCGTGTTCGCCGCGAAGATGACGTCGGCGTTGCCCTCGGCCGCGACGATGTCGAGCGCCTCGGACTCCTCGAAGAAGGCGGTGCGCGTGCGGATTCCCTTGCTGCGCGCGCGCTCGGTGACCGCGCCGGAGGGATCGACGCCGAGGTGCTTCACGCCGGCGTCGGCGATCGCCTTGAGCATCACGCCGTCGTTGCTGCCGACCTCGACGATGAACGGGTCCGGCCCGCTCAGTTCGGTGTCGAGGAAGGCCTGCGCTGTGTGCTCGAAGTGCTTGCGCATCACCTCGGAACCGGAGGAGTAGTACGGGTAGTCCTCGTGGAACATCCTGTCCCGGGGGACTTCCTCCATCAGCTGGACCATCGTGCAGGCACCGCACATGCCGACGGCGAGCCGGTAGAAGAACTCTCCCTCGAGCTTGTCGGGCTCGAGGAAGGCATCAGACAAAGGCTGGCGACCGAAGTCGTAGACTTCGGTGAGGGCGCCGCCGCAGGTACGACATTCAGGCATGTCCTCAACGTAAAGCCCGCTGTTCCGGCGCTCAACGTGTTCTAAGGATGCCCCTAGGTGTACTTGGCCACGAGGCCGGCGCGGGCGTGCCGGCGCCATCATGGGCGAGATCTCCGGGTGCTCCGCGCGAGACCCCGAGCGGCATTTCGGCGCGTCCGGCGTCACATTCCGGCACACCCGTGACTGATCGACCACAAGCGCACTCACTCTGGTAATGTCACCCCCCTAGGTAACACCGGTCAGGACATTCGGGGAAGGTTCCATGGCAAACCTGGAGAGTTGGCAACTAATCGCAGGAGTGGGCGGCGGCATCGTACTGGCCCTGATTTTCCTGTGGGCGCTCGCGGGCTCCGTCGGCGCGGTTTCGGTCACGAAGAAGTCGCCCAAGTCCTCAGCCGCGAACAAGGGCCTCGCCCGTGGCTACGCGCTGCTGGTGCTCGGCCTCGCCGCGTTCCTCGAGGCCAAGGTGCTGTTCAAGGACGGCGAGACCACCCAGTTCACCCTCTTCGGCATCGGCGGCCTGCTGCTGATCATCGCGATCGTGGTGATCATCGGCGCCGAGCGCAAGCAAAAGAAAGGGGTCTGAACACCCACACCCGGGTTAACCACGGCAGAACTTTCCTGAGGGCCGCGCGACGTCTCGTCCGCGGCCCTCAGCCGTGTCCGGGTTCGAATTCTTCCCGGCATCGGGTTTTATGGCGCGCGCGAATTGCGCCGTCGCGTTCCGCACCCCGGAACGCGACCGCGCGCGCTTTCCGCCATCCCGTTCCCCGCTAGTCAGCCCCCAATTCCTGTTCGATGAGGTCGAAGATCTCGTCGTCGGTGGCTTCGTCGATATCGGCGGGCACGCCGGAGTGCGGATCCGCGCCCCACCGCTGGACCAGCTCGCGCAGGCGCGCCCGGATCTCCTCCGGCGGCGGAGTGCGGTCCAGTGCCCGTTCCAGCTCGTCCAGCTGGGCGTACAGCGGAGCCGGCGACGCATACTCCGTGAGCACGCGCTCGCAGAGGTGCTCGGCCAGCGCCCGGGGCGTCGGCTGGTCGAACACGATCGTCGCGGGCAGGCTCACCCCGATCGCCGCACTCAGCTCGTCGCGCAGTTCGACACCGGTGAGCGAGTCGACGCCGAGTTCCTTGAACGGCTTGCCCGCCCGGACGTCGTCGTGGCCGAGCACCCGCGCGGTGGCGGCCCGCACCAAGTCCAGCGCGGCGGGCAGCCGGTCCTCCGCGAGCGCGTCGAGCAGCTTCGTCACGAACGCGGGCAGGCCGCCCGCTTCCGCCGCCGCGGCGGCCGGTTCCGCGGGTGCCACCACGGCCTCGGGCAGCTCGTTCAGCAGCGGCCGCGACCTCGCCATGGTGTAGGCGGGTACGAACGTGGCCCAGTCGACGTCGGCGCAGACCAGGTGCGCGCGGTCGCCGCGAACGGCGCTGCCGAGCACGCCGACCGCGGTGTCCGGCGCCATCACCGGCACGCCCCGGCGCCGGTGCAGTTCCGCGGTCTCCCCGTCGACCATGCCGCCGCCACCCCAGGCACCCCAGGCGATCGAGGTCGCGGCGAGGCCGCGCGCCCTTCGCTGCTGGGCGAGGGCGTCGAGGAACCCGTTCGCGCCGGCGTACGCGGCAGAGCCCTGGTTGCCCCACACCGCGGCGACCGAGGAGAACAGCACGAACGCGTCCAACGGCTCGCCGGCGAAGAACTCGTCGAGCACCCGCGCGCCGCCGAGCTTCGCGCGGGCGATCTCGGCGAACTCGGTGAGCGACAGCTGCTCCAGCGGCCGGGGTTCCTGTGCGAGACCCGCCGTGTGCACGACCGCGGTCACGCGGGCTCCCTCGGGCAACCGGTCCGGAAGCGACGCCAGCAGCGCCGAGAAGGCCTCCTCGTCGCCGACGTCGCAGCCGAGGATCGTGACGCCCGCGCCGTACCCGGCGAGCTCCGCGGCCAGTTCGGCCGCTCCCGGGGCCTCTTCGCCGCGGCGGCTGACGAGCACGAGGTGCTCCGCGCCCTCCTCGGCGAGCCATCGCGCGACCCTGGCGCCCAACGCTCCGGTTCCGCCGGTGACCAGCACCGCCCCGCGCGGCCGCCAGCCGGCCGCGCCCTCGGGGCCGAAGGGCGTGCGGACCAGCCGGCGGGCACTGGTCCCCGACGCGCGGACGGCGACCTGGTCCTCGCCGTGGCCGCCGGCCAGGACGGCGAGCACCCGCTTGATCGTCAGATCGTCCACATCGGACGGGACGTCGATCAGGCCGCCCCACTGCTTCGGCCGCTCCAGGCCCAGCACCGCGCCGAGGCCCCACACCGCGCCCTGGGCGGCGTCGCCGATCGGCTCCCCGTCGGTCGTCGCGACCGCGGAGGCGGTCACGCACCACACGGGAGGCGCCTCGTCGAGCGCGCCGAGCAACGTCACCGTGTCGGCGAGGCCGCGGCTCAGCGGGGCACAGCGCGGATCGTCGCGCCCGTCCAGCGCCAGCAGCGAGAGCACACCCGAGAAGCGCTGCTCCGCCACGATGGCGGCGACCTCACCGAGCTGGTCGGCCCGCAGCGGGACCACCGCGACCCCCTCGGCGCGGAGGCCGGACAGCAGGCGATGGGCCAGGGCGTTCCCACCCGACGGCAGCGCGACCAGCCAGGTTCCTTCGACGGTGGGGGAACCGGTGTCGGGCACGGGCCGCCACTCGATGCCGTACGTCCAGGAGCCGACCGTGGCCTCCTGGCGACGGCGAGACGGGCGGAGCCAGTACCGCCGGCGCTGGAAGGCGTAGGTCGGCAGCGGAACCCGGCGCACCGGACGCGCCGCGAACCAGCGTCGCCAGTCGGGCGAGCAGCCCGCGACGTGCAGCGCGGCCACCGCGTCGCGCAGCACGGCCACCTCGTCCCGGTCCGCGCGCGACGCCGCCACGAGCACGGCCGACTCGCGATCGACCGTCTCGGCGGCGAGCGCGGTCAGCACCCCGGCCGGCCCCACTTCGAGGAACCGCGTGACGCCGAGGCCGGCCAGCTGCCCGACGGCGTCGGCGAACCGGACCGTCGCCCGGACCTGCCCGGCCCAGTACCCGGGCGTGCGCAGCAGCGCCGGGTCGGCGAGCTCGCCGGTGACCGTGGAGATCATCGGCAGCCGGGGCTCGCCGTAGCCGAGTCCGGCGGCCACCCGGCCGAATTCGGCGAGCATGGCGTCCATGCGCGGCGAGTGGAAGGCGTGGCTCGTCCGCAGCCGCTTGGTCCGCCGGCCGTCGGCGGCGAACCGGCCGGCCAGTGCCGACACGGCGTCCTCGTCGCCGGACACCACGACCGACGTCGGGCCGTTGACGGCGGCGATGGACACCGACCCGGGCAGCAGCGGCTCGACTTCGGCCGCCGCGGCCTCGATCGCCACCATGGCGCCGCCCTCGGGCAGCGACTGCATCAACCGGCCGCGGGCGGCGACCAGCGTGCACGCGTCGTCGAGCGAGAACACCCCGGCCACGTGCGCGGCGGCGAGCTCGCCGATCGAGTGGCCGACGACGAAGTCGGGGGTGAGCCCCCACGATTCGAGCAGCCGGTACAGCGCGACCTCGACCGTGAACAACGCGGGCTGCGTGTAGGCGGTGCTGTCGAGCAGGGCGGCGTCGGCGGTCCCCTCGCCGGCGAACATGACGTCCCGCAGCGGGCGTTCCGCGAGGCCGCCGCCGGCACCGTGCAGTGCGGCGTCGAACCGCGCGCAAGCCGCGTCGACCGCGTCGGCGAACACTTCGTAGGTCTCGTAGAGCCGCTTGCCCATTCCGGCGTGCTGCGCGCCCTGCCCGGAGAACAGCCACGCGGTCCGTCCGGTGGCGGCGAGACCCGTGACCACGCCCGGCGCCGTCGTCCCCCCGGCCAGCGCCGCGAGGCCTTGCACCGCCGCGTCGTGGTCGGCGGCCGGCACCACGGCGCGGTGTTCGAACGCCGATCGCGTGGTGGCGAGCGAAAACGCGAGGTCGTCGAGTGGGTGCGGATCCTCATCGAAGGCGGCCAGCAGGTTCGCCGCCTGGGCCCGCAACGCGGCGTCGGTGCGGCCCGACAACACCAGCGGCACGGTCCCGGGCGGTCCGGGCACCGGCTCGCGCACCGCGTCCCGTGCCGGCTCGGCGGGCGGCTGTTCGAGGATCACGTGCACGTTGGTGCCACTGATCCCGAACGCCGAAACGCCGGACCGGCGGGCCCGGCCGCGATCGGGCCACGGGCGTTCCTCCGCGAGCAGCGCGACCGTGCCGGCGGACCAGTCCACGTGCGGTGTCGGCTCCTCGGCGTACGGGCTGCGCGGCAGCACGCCGCGGCGCATCGCCTCGATCATCTTGAGCACGCCGACGAGGCCGGACACGGTTTGGGTGTGCCCGACGTTGGCCTTGACCGACCCGAGCCACAGCGGCTCCTCCCGGTCCCCCTCGCCGTAGGTCGCCAGCAGCGCGTTCGCCTCGATCGGGTCGCCGAGCGTGGTGCCGGTCCCGTGCGCTTCGACGGCGTCCACTTCGGACGGTTCGAGCCCGGCCGCGGCGAGCGCGTCCCTGATCACCCGCTGCTGCGCCCGCCCGCTCGGCGCGGTGAGCCCGTTGCTGGCGCCGTCGGAGTTCATCGCCGAGCCGCGCACGACCGCGAGCACCGGGTGGCCCAGGCGCCGTGCGTCGGACAGCCGCTCCACCAGGACGACGGCCGCTCCCTCGGCGAGCGCGAAGCCGTCCGCCCGCGCGGAGAACGGCTTGCAGCGACCGTCCTCGGCGAGCCCGCGCTGCCTGCTGAAGGCGATGAACTGCGACGGGGTGGCCATCACCATCGCGCCGGCGGCGACCGCGAGCGAGCATTCGCCGGAGCGCAGCGCGTTCGCCGCCAGGTGCAGGGCCGCCAGCGACGACGAGCACGCCGTGTCGAGGGTGACCGCGGGGCCTTCGAGCCCGAAGACGTAGGCGATCCGGCCGGAGGCGACGCTCGCCACGTCGCCCGTGACCAGGTAGCCCTCGTCGCGCTCGGCGTCGTTCCGGTTCGGATCGCCGTAGTACTGGTCGGTCACCCCGACGTAGACGCCGGTCCGGCTGCCGCGCAGCGACTCGGGCGGCAGCCCGGCGCGTTCCACGGCTTCCCAGGTGAGCTCGAGCAGCAGCCGTTGCTGGGGATCGGTGGCCAGCGCCTCCCGCGGGGACATGCCGAAGAACTCCGCGTCGAAGTCGCCGCTGTCGTGCAGAAATCCGCCGGTCCGGGTGTAGCTGGTGCCGGGCCGGTCCGGATCCGGGTCGTAGACGCCCGGATCCCAGCCGCGGTCGGCCGGCAGGCCGGACATCACGTCCCCGCCGCGGGCGAGCAGCTCCCAAAGCTGTTCGGGCGAGCCGATCCCGCCGGGCAGGCGGCAGCTCGCCGCGACGATCGCGATCTCGTCGCCCGCCACCGGCGTCGCCGTGGTGGTCACGCGCTGCCCGGCACCGGCCTCGGCGCCGCGCGCCCGCGCGAGCAGGTGGCCCGCCAGCGAGGCGGGCGTGGGGTGGTCGAAGACCAGCGTGGCGGGCAACGAGAGCCCGGTCGCCGCGCCGAGCCGGTTCCGCAGCTCGACCGACGTCAGCGAGTCGAAGCCGAGGTCCTTGAACGCCCGGTCGAGCTCCAGCGCCGACGGGTCCTCGTGGCCGAGGGCCCGGGCGGTGTGGGCCCGCACGAGCTCGGTGACCGCCCGCTCCGCCTCGTCCTCGCGCAGCTGCGCCAGCCGGCGCGCCAGCGAGGGCTCGTCGGCACCGGCGGGCTCGGACCGCGCCGTCGCCTCGTCGTCCGGACCGCCCAGCCGGGCCAGCAGCGGGCTCGGCCGCACCGAGGCGAACGTCGACACGAAGCGCGCCCGGTCGAGCTCCGCGATCGCGATCACGGTGTCCCGCTGGTCCAGCGCCTGCCGCAAGCCGGCGAGCGCGGGTTCCGGGTCGAGGACCGGCACCCCGCGGCGGCGCAGCACGTCCTGCTGGTGCTCGGCGATCATGCCGCCGCCCGCCCACGGTCCCCACGCGACCGAGAGCACCGGCAGGCCCTGCGCGCGGCGCTGCTCGGCGAACGCGTCGAGGAACGCGTTGGCCGAGGCGTACGCGGCGTGCTCGCCGACGCCCCACGTCGCGGAGATCGACGAGAACAGCACGAGGGTGTCGAGCTCGGTGTGGCCGAGCAGCGCGTCGAGGGTGCGCACGCCCGCGACCTTGGCCTCGGCGACTTCGGCGACCTCGGCGACGGTGAGCTCGCCGATCGGTGTCAACGGCGCGATCCCCGCCGCGTGCACGACCGTGCGCACGGGTTCCCCTTCGGCGGCGAGTCCGGCCAGCAACGCGCCGAGCGCGTCGGCGTCGGTCACGTCGCAGGCCGCGATGGTGATCCGCGCTCCCTCGGCGGTGAGCTCGTCGCGCAGTTCGGCCGCGCCGGGCGCGTCGGCGCCGCGCCGCCCGGTGAGCACGATGTGCCCGGTGCCCGCGCCGGCGAGCCAGCGGGCGAGGTGCCCGCCGAGCCCGCCCGTGCCGCCCGTCACCAGAACGGTCCCGCCGGGCTGCCACGCCTTCGCGGGCGCGGTGTCGCCGACCGGTGCGGGGACCAGCCGTCGTGCGAACAACCCGGACGACCGCAGGGCCAGCTGGTCCTCGCCGTCGAAGCCGGCCAGCGCGGCGCGCAGCCGGGCCGCGGCCCGGCCGTCCAGCACCGGCGGCAGGTCCAGCAAACCACCCCAGTGGCGCGGGTACTCCAACGCCGCGGTCCGGCCGAAGCCCCACACCGCCGCCTGTTCCGGGCTCGCCGGCCGGTCGCTGCGGCCCGTGGTCACGGCCGCGCGGGTCAGTGTCCACAGCGGCGCGGCCGACGGGAGGCCGCCCCACGCCGCGGTCAGCTCCACCGTCGCCGCCAGACCGGCCGTGAGCACGCCGAAGCGGGCATGCGGCCGCTCGTCCATCGCGAGCAGCGAGACCACGCCGGCCGCGGAAGCGCAGTCGCGCAAGGACTCCCCGAACCACGTGCGGTCGGCGGTGTCCGGCACGCGCACGACGGTCGTGCGCGCTCCGCCTGCTTCGAGCGCGGCCACGACGTCGTCGAGCACGTCCACGCCCGCGGCGGGCGCGACGACGAACCAGTCGCCGGACACCCCGGCGCCCTCGGGCCGGACGGGTTCCCATTCGATCCGGTAGCGCAGGGAATCGGCGACGGTTTCGGCGTTGCGGCGGCTGCGCCACGCCGACAGCGCGGGCACCAGCGGACGCACCTCGTCCTCGTCCACCGACAGCGTCTTCGCCAGTTCCCCGACGTCGGAGCGTTCGACCGCGGTCCAGAACCGCTGCTCCACCGGGTCGGCGCCGGCCGTCGTCCGCTGCTCCGGCGGCAGCCAGTAGCGCCGGCGCTGGAACGCGTACGTCGGCAGGTCCACCCGGCGCGGCCGGTGTTCGCCGAAGACCGCGGACCAGTCCGGCGTCACGCCGCGCACGTACAGCTCGGCCAATGAGGTGTAGAACCGGCGGAGCCCGCCCTCGTTGCGCCGCAAGGTTCCCACCACGACCGTGGGACCCGCGCCGAGCTCGTCGACCGTCTCCTGCACCGCCATGCCGAGCACCGGATGCGGGCTGCTCTCGACGAAGACGCGGAAGCCCTGCGCCGCGAGCGCCCTGGTCGCGGTCTCGAACTGCACGGGACGGCGCAGGTTGTCGTACCAGTACCCCGCGTCCAGCGTGGTCGTGTCCGTCCATTCCCCGGTCACCGTCGACAGGAACGGCACGCGCGCCGCGGCCGGCTCGATGAACGCCAGCTCGTCGTGCAGCCGCTGCCGGATGGTTTCGACGTAGCCGCTGTGCGAGGCGTAGTCCACCGGGACCCGGCGCGCCCTGATCTCCTCGGCCGCGCAGCGGGCCAGCAGCTCGTCCAGCGCGGCGGGCTCCCCGGCGACGACCGTGGCCGAAGGACCGTTGAACACCGCGACGCCGATCCGGTCCGCCCAGTCCTCGATCAGGCGCTCGGTACCGGACGCCGACAGCGAAACCGAGACCATGCCACCGTGTCCGGCCAGCTCGTCGCGGATCGCCTTGCTCCGCAGGGCGACGACCGCCGCGGCGTCGCGCAGCGACAGCGCCCCGGACACGCAGGCGGCCGCGATCTCGCCCTGGGAGTGGCCGACGACCGCGTCCGGCTCGATCCCGGTGGCCTGCCACAGCGCCGCCAGCGAGACCATCACGGCGAACGACACCGGCTGCACGACGTCGACCCGGGCCAGCATCGTCTCGTCGCGGAGCGCGTCGAACAGCGACCAGTCGGCGAACTCGCTCAGCGCGGCCGCGCATTCGGCCATCTTCCCGGCGAAGACCGGCGCGGTGTCCAGCAGCTCGAGGGCCATCCCGGCCCACTGCGCACCCTGGCCGGGGAACACGAAAACCGTGCGGCCGGCCACGTTCGCGGTTCCTTCGACGAGCCCGGCGGGCACCACGCCGTCCGCGCCGCCGGCGAGCTCCCGCAACGCGGCCAGCGGTTCCGCGCACCCCGCGCCGATCGCGACGGCCCGGTGCTCGGCGGCGAATCGCGTGGTCGCCAGCGAGTGGGCCAGATCGGCCGCACGCGGATCGCGCATCGACGTCACCCGTGAGACAAGGCGTCCGGCCTGCGCGCGCAGCGCTGCCGCACCGCGTCCGGAAAGGACCCACGGCAGCACCGGTTCGCTCCCGGCGTGCCGGACCGGTTCCCCGGGCTCGGCTTGTTCCTGGGCTTGTTCTTCGGCTTGTTCGAGCACGACGTGCGCGTTGGTCCCGCTGATGCCGAACGAGGACACCGCCGCGCGCCGGGGCCGGCCGGCCGCGGGCCACGCGCGCGCCTCGCCGAGCAGCCGGACCGTTCCCGCGCTCCAGTCGATCCGGCTCGACGGCTCGTCGGCGTGCAGCGTGCGCGGCAGCGTCGCGTTCCGCATGGCCTGCACCATCTTGATCACGCCGCCGACGCCGGCCGCGGCCTGCGCGTGCCCGATGTTCGACTTCAGCGAGCCGAGCCAGAGCGGCCGGTCGGCGGGCCGGTGCCGGCCGTACGTCGCCTGCAGCGCCTCCGCCTCGATCGGGTCGCCGAGCGTCGTACCGGTGCCGTGTGCCTCCACGGAGTCGACGTCTTGGGGTTCGAGGCCCGCATCCGCGAGCGCGGCGCGGATGACGCTCTGCTGGGCCGGACCGCTCGGCGCGGTGAGCCCGTTCGACGCCCCGTCCGAATTGACCGCGGAGCCCCGCACGACGGCGAGCACCGGGTGCCCGGCCCGCCGCGCGTCGGAGAGCCGTGCCAGCAGCAGTACGCCGACGCCCTCGGCCCAGCCGGTACCGCGGGCGCCTTCGGCGAACGCCCGGCACCGGCCGTCCTCCGCCAGGCCCTGCTGCCTGCTGAACTCGACGAAGATGCCCGGCGAAGAAAGCACCGTGGCCCCGCCGGCGAGCGCGAGCCCGCACTCCCCGGCTCGCAGTGACCGCACGGCCGAGTGCAGCGCCACCAGCGACGACGAGCACGCGGTGTCCACGGTGAGGGCCGGGCCGTGCAGCCCGAGGGTGTAGGCGAGCCGGCCGGACGCCACGCTCGCGGTGTTGCCGGTGAGCAGGTGGCCCTCGAACCCTTCGGCGCCTTCGGACAGCCGCGGGCCGTACTCCTGGGACATGGCACCGACGAACACCCCGGTGTCGCTGCCCCGCAGCGACGAGGGATCGATGCCCGCGCGCTCGACCGCCTCCCACGAGGTTTCGAGCAGCAGGCGCTGCTGCGGGTCCATGGCCGTGGCCTCGCGCGGCGAGATGCCGAAGAACTCCGCGTCGAAATCGGCCGCGTCGTAGAGGAAACCACCCTGGTCGGTGGCCGAGCTCCCCCGCCGGTCGCCCGCGGCGCGCAGCTTGCGCAGGTCCCAGCCGCGGTCCTCGGGGAACGTGCCGATCGCGTCCACCTCGTCCGCGACGAGGCGCCACAGCTGTTCGGGTGAGCGCACGTCGCCGGGGAACCGGCAGGCCATGCCGACGATGGCGATCGGCTCGTCCGGCGCCACCCTGGTCCTGGTGCCGGTCGTGGTCACGCGCGCCTCGGCCGGTGCGGCCGCGAGCCGCTCGGCCAGGTGTTCGGCCACGGCACGCGGTGTCGGCCGGTCGAAGAGCAGTCCCGCGGGCAGTGCGAGCCCGGTGGCCGTGCCGAGGCGGTTGCGCAGCTCGACCGACATCACGGAGTCGAAGCCGGCTTCCTTGAACGTGGCCGCCGGTTCGATCGCGGCCGGATCGCCGTGTCCCAGCACCGCGGCGGCGTGCGCGCGGACGACGTCGAGCGGGTCGAGCGACGGCGTGACCGGGACGTCGTCCTCGGCGGCGTCGCCGTGCCAGTACCGCTTGCGCTGGAAGGCGTACGTCGGCAGGTCGACCCGCCGGGGCGCGCCACCGGCGAAGACCGCGGCCCAGTCGGGTTCGACCCCGCGCACGTGCAGTTCCGCCAGCGAGGTGAGGAAGCGCGCGAGACCGCCGTCGTCGCGCCGCAGCGTGCCGACGACCACCGACGGGCCCGCGCCCATGTCGTCGAGCGTCTCCTGCAGGCCCGCCGGCAACACCGGGTGCGAGCTCACCTCGACGAACGCCGCGTACCCGGCGGTGGCGAGCGTGCGGACGGCCGCCTCGAACAGCACCGGCCGCCGCAGGTTCGCGTACCAGTACCGGGCGTCCACAGTGGCCGTTTCGATCCACTCGCCGGTCACCGTGGACAGCCACGGCACCTTCGGCACCCGTGGCTCGAGCGCGCCCAGCTCGGCCGGCAGGCGCTCCTCGATCTGCTCGACGTGCGCCGAATGCGAGGCGTAGTCCACCGGAACCCGCTTCGCGCGGACGCCGTCGGCCTCGCAGCTCGCGACCAGTTCGTCCAGCGCCGCCGGTTCGCCCGCGACGACGACCGACGACGGGCCGTTCACCACCGCCACCGTGATCCGCGCCCCGTACCCGGCGATCCGCGCCGTCACCTCGCGTTCGGACAGGCCGATCGAAGCCATTCCGCCGCTGCCGGCGAGCCGCTCGCCGATCACGCGGCTGCGCAGCACCACGACCCTCGCCGCGGCGCGCAGCGACAACGCGCCCGAAACGCAGGCCGCGGCGATCTCGCCCTGCGAGTGCCCGACGACCGCGGCCGGGCGGATCCCATACGACTCCCACAGCGCGGCCAGGGACACCATCACCGCGAACGACACCGGCTGCACCACGTCGACCCGCTCGAGCAACGCGGGGTCGGCGAGCGCGTCCCACAGCGACCAGTCGACGAGCTCGCCGAACGCGTCGGCGCACTCCGCCATCCGGGCCGCGAACACCGGCGCGGCGCCGAGCAGTTCCACGGCCATCCCGGCCCATTGCGCGCCCTGGCCGGGAAACACGAACACCGTCGGGCCGGTGACGTCCGCGAGGCCGCGGACCCCGGACGCACCGCCCTGCCCGATGCCGCGAACGGCGGCGGCCAGCTCCGCGCGGCCGGATCCCACGACGACGGCGCGGTGCTCGAACGCCGAGCGGGTGACCGCGAGCGAGAAGCCGATGTCGACGGCACGGGCTTCGGCGGAGTCCGCGTAAGCGCCCAGCCGGACCGCCTGCTCCCGCAGCGCGCCCGGAGTGCGTGCCGACCACACCCACGGCACGGCCGCGGAGAAGCCGTCCCCGGCGGCAGCGGCCTCGGATTCTTCGGATTCGGCCAGCACGACGTGGCAGTTCGCCCCGCCGACACCGAAGGAACTGACGCCGGCGACGAGCGCACGTTCCTCGCGCGGCCACGGCTCGGTCCCGCGCTGCACCTCGATGTTCGCGGTGTCCCAGGGAATTTCCGGGTTGGGCGTCTCGAAGTGCAGGCTGGGCACCAGCTCCCGGTGGTGCACGCACAGCACGGTCTTGAGCAGCCCGGCGATCCCGGCGGCCCCTTCCAGGTGCCCGATGTTCGTCTTCACCGAACCGACCCGCAGCGGTGCGTCCCCGTACTCGCCGAGCGCGGCGCCCAGCGCGGCCGCCTCGATCGGATCGCCGGTCCGCGTCCCGGTTCCGTGCAGCTCGACGTACTGCAGGGCAGCGGGTTCGACGGCCGCCCGCCGGACGGCGGCCCGGATCACCCGTTCCTGCGCCGCCGCGCTCGGGACCACGAGGTCCGCGTCGTCGCCGTCGTGGTTCATCGCGCTGCCGCGCAGCACGCAGTAGATCCGGTCGCCGTCCTGACGAGCGCGGCGCACCGTCTTCAGCACGACGAAAGCGCCGCCCTCGCCGCGGACGAAACCGTTCGCGCGCGCGTCGAACGTGTGGCACCGGCCATCCGGCGACAGGCCGCCGAACCGTTCGAGCGTCAGCGCGCTCTCCGGCGTCAGGTTCAGGTGCACGCCACCGGCGACGGCCAGCTCCGACTCGCCCCGGCGCAGGCTCTCCGCGGCGAGGTGCACCGCCACCAGCGACGACGACTGTGCCGTGTCGACGGTCAAGCTGGGCCCGGTCACGCCGAGCGCGTGGGAGAGCCGGTTGGCGATGAGCCCGCGGTGCAGCCCGGCGAGGCTGTAGTGGGTGAGCGCGTCGGTGCCGTGGCGCTGGGTCACGGTCGCGTAGTCGTCGGCGATGGCACCGACGAACACGCCCGCGGACGTGCCGCGCACGGTGGCGGGCACGATGCGGGCGTCCTCGAGCGCTTCCCAGCCCAGTTCGAGCGTGAGCCGCTGCCGCGGGTCCATGGCGACGGCCTCGCGCGAGGAGATGCCGAAGAACGCGGCATCGAACCGGTCGGCGTCGTCGATGAACCCGCCCGCGCGCAGCGGGGCGCCGCCGGCGTCGTCCGGTGACGCACCGGGCCCCCACCGCCACGGCGGCACGGTGCCCACCGCGTCGACACCGCCGGTGAGCAACCGCCAGAACGCCGCCGGGCCGGCCGCACCGGGGAGGCGGCACGACAAGCCGACCACGGCGAGGAAATCCTCGTCCCGGCCGTCGCCGGGAGAACCGTCAGACACGGTGGTACCCATGGCGGCGAGTATCCGGCAGCCGCACCGGCCGGCCGGCCGGCCGGGATCGAGGACTAAGCAAAGTCCTACTGTGCCGTTCTGGGCTGATCCGACCACAGCCACGGCCGAATGGCCTTCGTGGCAACGGTTGCTTACCGCTGGGGGTCGGCCTACTTTTGGTCGGATCAGCCCAGCGTCTGCGGTGTCCGCGCCGGGACGGCCGCCCGCGCGCACAGCACGTCGAGGTACTTGTCCAGCAGGCGGGGCAGGTAGTCGGCGCCGAAGCCCAGCCCGGCCCACTCCGGGACCAGCTGGCGCAACCGGGCGGTGTTCGTGGGCATGCTCACCACCGGCACGTCCACCGTGACCCGTTCCGCCACCACACCGAACCGTTCCTCGATGCTGTCGACGACCCGCTCGATCGGCTCCAGCACCCCGGAAGCGACGTTGATCACCTCCTGCCGGACCCCGGTCGCGAGCACCCGATCCAGGGCCAGCAGCAGGTGTTCCACGTCGAGCAGGTCGCGGTGGGCGTTGCGGTGCACGGTCACCGAACCCTCGAGGACCTGCCGCCCGAGCGACGGGATGAGCTGGTGTGCCCGCTGTCCCTCGCCGACGATGTGGGTCAGCCGGAACGCGAGGTATTCGACGCCGGACCGGGCGAGGATCTCCTCCAGCCCGAGCTTGTGCCTGCCGTAGGCGGAAACCGGGTACACCGGGCCTTCTACCAGTCCCGGGCAGTCGAGCGTCCCGTACATCGAGTCCGAGGCGGTGGAGAAGAACACGACCGTGCGGCCGGACCGCCGTGCGCGGCGCACGACGTCGTAGACCAGCGCGGCTTCCCGGTCGAAGTCCGCCAGTGTGGCGGACGTGGTCTTGGTGACGCCCGCCGCGATGGCCGTGACGTCCGGGTAGCGATCGGCGAACGAGCGGGTGAGGTGACGCGAGAGGAAGCCGTCTCCGATGATCTCCACAGGCCAATCCGTTTCGTCGGTCGCCCCGACGCGGTGGCGGGGCGGGCTGGTGGCTCCGCCGACACCCGAACCTTCGCGGAAGCGGCGTGAAACCGTTCCGTGGCAACGCATTTCCGACATCGGCGGTAGGCGTCACGACCGGCGACGACGACGAGCCCGTGCCGTACCGGCATCCACGATGCCCGCGCCACGCCACGGCGGCATCGTTCGATCGGTGACCCGACCGAGTCTCACGGGGCTTCGCGCTGCGTGTCAAAGAGACCTACGAGAATGACTAGACGATCGGAAACCGGGCGGCCGTCCGGAAACGGGACGGGGACCGGCGCGACGGCGCGCCAGGCACGAGGGGGGACCGCCGATCCGGCGGTCCCCCCTCGTGCCTGGCGGCCACGTCGACGGGTGGGCGCCGGGCGACCGCCGGTGGAGCGGCGGACGGTGCCCGGCACGGTCTTCGGCCGCTTACCGGCCGGTCCGGGGCGAGTTCGCGGAGGCGAGCCAGTCGGTGAGCAACCGGTACCACCGCTGGTTGTCGGTGCGCTCGCTGAACCAGCGGTGGTTGAGGAGCAGGTACGCCTCCTCACCGCTGGTCCGGCGCAGGATCACCGGAGCGCCGGCCTTCTTCAGGCCGCCGCCGAGGAATCGGCCGTACAGGTCGGTGAACTCGTTGGTGATCGCACTGATTTCGCGTGGGTACAGCGTGACGTCGCCGTTGTCGTCCCAGCTGCCGAGCACGAGCCGGTCGGCGTACAGCGTCGCCGTGCCCCGGTGCGGGAAGATCGCACGCTGGTTGATCGCTGCCTTGGCCTTGTCGGCCAGACCCATGGCCTGCAAGTCGGCGGCTGTCGCGCCGTAGTACTCATCCTTCGCGAGCAGTCGGTTCAAATTGCCTTCGGTCATGGCCACAGTCTGAATCGGCCACGCCGGCTCGAACAGCACTCGATCGGCTAGCGCGGCCTGTCCAAGGTCTAGCCGTGCGCGGACCGGCTACGACTTTGGTCGGTGTTGCCCGGCGTCGTGCGCGAGCAGCGCGATCTGCACCCGGTTGTTCAGCCCGAGTTTGCCGAGCAGGCGCGTGACGTGCGCCTTCACCGTCGGCAGGCTCATGTAGAGCTCCTTGGCGATCGCGGCGTTGGTCTTTCCCTCTCCGATGGCGTACGCGACCTGCCGTTCGCGGTGGGACAACCCGTCCAGCGCCGCCGACGCCATCCGCTGCCGGGCGGATTCCGCCGTCTCGGTCTCGTCGGTGACGTGGTTGATGAGCTGCCGGATGACGCTCGGCGAGAGGATCGGGTCGCCGGCCGCGACCCGCCGGATGGCGTCCACGATCTCCGCCGGCGGGGTGTGCTTGAGCAGGAAACCGCCGGCGCCGGCCCGCAACGCGCGGAGCACGTGGTCGTCGCTGTCCAGTGTGGTCAGCACGATGACCTCGATCCCGGGTTTCTCCGCGCGGAGCCGCTCGGTGGCGACGAGACCGTTCGTCCCGGGCATGCGGATGTCCATCAGGACCACGTCGGGCGCGGTCTCGGCGACGGCGCCGGGCACCTCGCCGCCGTCGGCCGCCTCGCCGACGATCTCCAGATCGGCGACGCCGCCGAGCATCGTCCGCAACCCGCTGCGGACCAGGGGGTCGTCGTCGACGATCAGCACCCGGACCGGCGGGTTCTGCGGCTGGCTCATGACGGCCAGGGTAGCCAAGCCCGGATGCGGAACTCCCCGGCCATGGTGCGGCCGTGCTCGAAGCGCCCGCCGGCGAGGCTGGTCCGTTCACGCAGCCCGGTCAGCCCCACCCCCGAGCCCGGCAGCGGCGCCGAACCCGTCGGACGGGCGCCGGACCCGCTCAGCGCGTTGCGCATGGAGATCTCCACCCCCTGCTCCGGCGAGCCGTGGATCGCCAGGCGCACGACGGCGCCCGGCGCGTGCTTGCGCGCGTTCGTCAGGCCCTCCTGCACGATGCGGTAGGTGGTCCGGCCCAGCAGCGCCGGAACGCCGTCGAGCCCGGTGACCGCGTCGTCGAACTCGACCTCGGTGCCGACCGCGCGCGCCTCCTCGACCAGCACCGGCACGTCGGCCATCGTCGGCTGCGGGCCTTCCTCTTCCGGTTCCGCCTGCCGCAGCACGTGGATGACGCCCTGGAGGTCGACCAGCGCCTGGTACGCGCTGCTGCGGATGACTCCGGCCGCCTGGCTGATCTCCTCCGGCGGCGCGTCCGGCCGGAACTCCAGCGCGCCCGCGTGCATGCTCAGCAGCGAAAGCCGGTGCGCGAGCACGTCGTGCATCTCCCGGGCGATGCGTTCCCGCTCGCGCAGCCGGCCCTGGCTGACGCGCAGTTCCTGTTCCGCCTCGGCCCGCTCCGCCCGTTCCGCCAGCGACACCACGAGCTGCCGCCTCGCCCGGACGCCCATCCCCCACAACACGGCGAGCACGCTGAGCGTCGCCGCGATGCCGACGGCCATCCAGTACACGAGCGGCGTGTCCGGCTCCAGGCGGTAGATCCGGAACTGCACGAGCGGCGAGAGCACGCCCAGCACGAGCAACGGGATCACGGTGGCCGTCTTGCGGTGCACGGCGACGGTGAACAGCGCGATCGCGCTCGCCCCCGACGCGTGCACGAACCAGACCGACAGCACCATGAGCACGAGCGCCAGCTGCACCGGCCACCGCCGCCGGAACCACAGCGAGAGGCAGGCGGCGATCGAGACGGCCAAGCTGAGCGGCAACGAGATCGAGGGGACCACGTCCGGGTCCCGGACCCACAGCGACAGCAGGCCCATGATCAAGGCGCACAGCACGCACAGCGCGTCGGTCAGCCAGTCGCGCAGCGAGCGGCGCGCCCGGCCGCCGCCGGGGTGCGCGGTGGCCTCGAGCGTCGCCGGGAGCATCGCCGGGTACTCCGGTCCGCGCCCGGCTCGGTCCGCGCTCACCGGCGTGCGGGTTCGGGTTCGGGGGCCTGCCGAGCGACCACGAAGGGCGCCAGCAGCCCGGGGACGGCCTCGCCGGCGAACGCCACGCCGTCCGGAAGCCGGACGTCGCGCACCTGGTACGCACCGCCCTTGCCCGCCGCGGTCACGGCGCTGACGGTGACCAGCCCGGACAGGCGCTGGCCCGGGGAGCGCGAGATCCGCCACCCGATCACGCCGTCCCGGCGCAGGGCCACGGTGTGCCGCCGCAGCGTCCCGTACCGGGTGACCAGGTAGTCGCCGGAGACGTCGTGGCCGAGCGCCCGGTAGGCGTCGACGCCGAGCAGGAGCCCGAGCAGAACGCCGGCCGCCGCGACGATCCCCACGCTGGGCAGCACGGCCGGTGCGATGCTCCAGCCGAGCACTACGAGTACGGCCGCCGGTACCAGTGCGGCCGCGACCCCGCGAAGCAACCGGCGGCGCAGCGCGGCGGGCGGATGCGGCCGCAGCCGCGTGGTCGCCGTCGGCGACGGCGACTGTTCCGCGATCGCCGCCGCGATCCGGTCGGCTTCCCCGCGCGGCACGGCGGGGGTGACCACCTGCATGCCCGTGTAGTCGTCGTCCGAGGCGCCGAGACCGGTCGCGATCACCTCGACCCGGCCGGCCCCGAACAGCCGCAGCGGCAACGGTTGCGTCACCTCGACACCGCGGACGCGCCGCCGGTCGATCGCGATCTGCCGGGTCGTGAGGAGACCGCGGCGGACCCGGTAGGTGTAGCGCCCCTCGATCTCGAAGCGGTAGCGCCACCACTGCTCGCAGAACAGCAG
This sequence comes from Amycolatopsis sp. NPDC024027, assembly GCF_040638975.1. Taxonomy (NCBI): domain Bacteria; kingdom Bacillati; phylum Actinomycetota; class Actinomycetes; order Pseudonocardiales; family Pseudonocardiaceae; genus Amycolatopsis; species Amycolatopsis sp. NPDC024027. The sequence goes on along the minus strand of NZ_JBEZYY010000008.1, from coordinate 185,172 downwards.
CAGGCTGCTCAGCGCGCTGAGGACGGCGAAGACGGCCCCGAACGAAAGGATCACCTGGACGGGCGAAGCTTCCTGGAAGAACCGGGCCAGCCACCGGAAAACCCCGTCGAGGCTCAGGCCGAACCAGTCCGCCACCCGGGTCGCGAGCGCGACGAGCCCGACGATCGCGAGCCCGCCCCACATGGTGAGCGGCGCGTAGCGGATCCACGACCACCGCAGCGCGGCGATCGTGCCGTCCTCGGCCACGGCCGGGTCGCGCGCGGGATCTTCCGCCGGCGCACCGGCGCCCGCGAGCAGTTCCGCCTGCAGGGCGAGCGCGTCCCGCTTCGACAGCGCCGACAGCTTGACTTCGTGGTCCTTGCCGTGCGGCCCGCTGCCCGTGCCGATGCGCACGATGACGAGCGCGAACAGCTGCTGCGCGGGCCCGGCGGTCAGGTCGACCCGGCGCACGCGGCCGCGCCGGATCGAGCGGTGCCGGCGCAGCACCAAGCCCTTGCGCAGCTCGAACACCTCGCCGGTCACCCGGAAGTGGGTGGTGAGCAGCTGCACGACCTCGTACACCGTGACCGCGACGAAGGCGACGCTGACCATCCCGAGCTTGTACAGCGACGCGACCTCGAGGTCGCCGCCGGTCCACAACGCGTACGCGCCCAGCGAGGCGGCCGGCGGCACGAGCCACTTCAGGTGGACGCCGAGCGTCCGGCGGCTCAGCCGCCGCCAGCCGGCGCCGGCGCCGGCCGGGCCGGCGTCCCCGGTCCCCGGCTCCACCGCGGTTTCGTCGGTGTCGGACCGGGTCCCGGTCCGCCCAAGGCGTTCTGGCATACCGTCACGCCCCCTCCCCAGTGATCACTGGGCTCGACGATAGCAAACCGGCCGATCTCGCTGTAACCGCCGGAACACGCCCTGGAGTCGCCGGGCGCGAGTGAAAGCGGCGCGAAAGACTAGGGGTTTCGCCCACGGTCCGGGCCCAGGGTTGCCGGTGGGCCCGGCAGCACAGGAAAGTCCGGGACAATCCCGTACCCGACCGCAGGAGAGTGACGTCCGTGGCCGACAACCCGGAGGCGCAGCCGTGGATCCGGCGCTACCACCCGATCCCCGACGTGCCGGTCAACCTGGTCTGCCTGCCCTACGCCGGCGGCTCGGCGAGCTACTTCTTCCCGGTCTCCCGCGCGCTCGCGCCGCGAATCGGCGTGCTCGCCGTGCAGTACCCCGGACGCCAGGACCGCAGGCGCGAGCCGAGCATGTCGAGCATCGCCGAGCTCGCCGACGCGGTGACCGCCAACCTGCTGCCCCACACGGATGTGCCGCTGGCGATCTTCGGCCACAGCATGGGCGCGACGCTGGGGTTCGAGGTCGCACTTCGGCTGGAGAGCGCGGGCGTCGCCCCGCTGGCCCTGTTCGCCTCGGGTCGCCGGGCGCCGTCATGCCACCGGGACGAGCGGTACCACCTGCTCGGCGACGCCGGGTTCATCGCCGAGATCAAGTCGCTCAGCGGCACGAACGCGCACCTGCTCGACGACGAGGAACTGCTGGCGACGGCGCTGCCCGCCCTGCGCAGCGACTACCGGGCCGCGGAGACGTACCGCTACGAGCCGGGACCCCCGCTGCACTGCCCGATCCACGCGCTGGTCGGCGAATCGGACCCGAAGGCGACCGTGGCGGAGGCCCGGGCCTGGGCCGGCCACACGACGGCGGACTTCACCCTGCACACCTACCCCGGTGGTCACTTCTACCTCGACGAGCACGCGCCGCGCGTCCTGGACGTGATCTCGCGGACGCTGACCGCGCGCCCGCGGGATCTTTCGAATACCGCGAAATAGCCACAAGTCGTCTTGACGGCGAGAACACCTGACCATCGGCAGCCTCGGTCAAGACCGTTGCCACCTAGGCACGCGACCGGGCACTGGGCTTCAATGGGACGCGCCGAGCGCGGGAGTACCGACCCGGCATCCGGAGCACCATGCCATCCCTTAGGGATACCAGCGCTGGTGCGGCAAAACAGACACCCCCAGCTGGATTGCCGCGCCAGCGCGCTTCCCCGGCGCCAAAGCGTCCCATGTGGACATTCACGACCACCTCGTCGAACCGCGGACCACCCCCTCGACGACTGTGACCCACACCGGGGATTGACCAGCTGACCGATCTGGTCAGCATGGAGGCCGTGCTGGTCGAACGCGCGCCGGGACGTCGCTCCGGCGGCTACTTCGTCGCCCTGTTCGGGGCGGGCAAGGCGGCGGCCACTCACCTGGGCCTCGGTGCGCACCTGCACGACCGCGGCAGCCCGCAGCTTTCGGTGAACCTCGACCGGCCCGGGCGTCACCGGGGTCGACGTCACCCTGCGGAACACCGCGACCGGCACCGAGGTCACCGAGCGGTCATCGGTGTCCGGCGTGCTCCCGAGCTGGCGCCGGCCTCGGCCCGGAGCGCGCGAGTCGGCGTTCGAGCTGATCGCCGCGCCCGGCAAGCCGGTCTCCGCCGTCCGAACACGCTCTCCGCCACCCGGCGGCGAGAAATTTTCACCGCCGACACCGCTCGCCGCACCAGGTCAGCGCGCCGGGATCGGCGACGACCGCCCATCGGCCGATTGACGACCGGGCCGCGGCCGGTAGCGTATGGGAGCGCTCCCACAAGCCGGCGGCAGGAGTTTCCCCATGGGTGCTCGACGACGACACCACCTCAGGCCCGGAACGGCGAGCGGCTGCGTGCTGGCCGCGGTGCTGGCCGCACAGGCCATCGCCGCACCCCCGGCGTCCGCCGCCGGGCTCGACCTGTCGGTGGACGTGTCCGCCGCCCGGCACCCGATCAGCCCCGGCATCTACGGCCTCAACGGCGGTGATCCGGCGTTCAACGCCGAAATCGGCCAGACGGTCGCGCGCTGGGGCGGCAACGCCTCCAGCCGCTACAACTTCAAGAACCACACCTACAACACCGGCAGCGACTGGTACTTCGAGAACATCGTCGCCGACCAGGAGCACTCCGTCGAAGGCATGGTCGGGTCCAACCTCGGCCGCGGCATCAAGCCGGTCGTCACCGTGCCCCTCAGCGGGTGGGTGGCCAAGGACTCACCGTCGTCCCACCCGTTCGCCTGCGGGTTCCCGGCGACCCGGTTCCCGCAGCAGGACAGCTTCGACCAGTGGGACCCCAACTGCGGCAACGGTCAGCTCGGCCAGCAGAACCTGACCGGCGTTCCCACCGACACCTCGGTCCCGGCGGACGCGGCGTTCGACGGCGAGATGGTGTCGCACCTGGTGGAGGAGTTCGGCACGGCGGCCCAGGGTGGCGTGCCGATCTACGAACTCGACAACGAGCCGGTGCTCTGGTCCAGCACGCACCGGGACGTGCACCCCCAGCCGGTCTCGGACGACGAACTGGGCGGCAAGGGCACCGCGGCCGCCGCGGCGATCAAGGCCGCCGACCCCAGTGCGGCAGTGCTCGGCCCGTCCGGCTGGGGATACTGCGAATGGGTCGCGTCCGGAGTGGACGGTTGCGGACCGGGTGCCGATTCGGCCGCGCACGGCGGGCTCAACCTCTCCCAGTGGTACCTGAAGAACATGAAGGACTACAGCGACGCCCACGGCGGCAAGCGCTACCTCGACTACTTCGACCAGCACTTCTACCCGCAGATCAGCGGCGACAAGACCCCCGAAGCCAATGCGCTGCGGCTGCGGTCCATCCGGTCGCTGTGGGACCCCACCTACGTCGAAGAGTCCTGGATCGGCCCGAGCGGCGTCAACGCGCCGCCGCTGCAGTTCATCCGCACGATGAAGTCGTGGGTCGACCGGTACAACCCGGGGACCAAGACCGCCATCACCGAGTACAACTGGGGCGCGCTGGACGACATCAACGGCGCGCTGGCGGAGGCCGACATCCTGGGCGTCTTCGGCCGCGAGGGCCTCGACCTCGCCACGATGTGGGGCGAGCCCAAGCCGACCGACCCGGGCGCGTACGCGTTCCGGATGTACCGCAACTACGACGGCGCGGGCAGCCGGTTCGGTGACGTCAGCGTGTCGGCGACCGCCGCCGACCAGGGTCAGCTGGCGGTGTACGCGGCCCAGCGGTCCGCCGACCAGGCGCTGACCGTCATGGTCGTCAACAAGACCGGCGGCGACCTCACCGCGCCGCTGTCGGTGGCCGGGTTCGACAACGCCGGCGCGGCACAGCGGTTCACCTACAGCCCGGCTGACCTGGGCGCCATCGTGCGCGGCGCCGACCTCCCGGCGGGCAACGGCCGGGTCGACGCGACCTACCCGGCGAACTCCATCACGCTGCTGGTCCTGCCGGCGGCCGGGTGCACCGCGAGCCTCCAGGTCAACGGCGGCTGGGGCACCGGGCACGTCGCGACGGTGACCGTCACCAACGACCGCCGCACGCCGATCACCGGCTGGCGCGTCGGCTGGACCTGGTCCGGCGACCAGCAGGTCACCAACTCGTGGAACACCACCCTCAAGCAGAACGCCGCGAGCGTGGTGGCCACCGACGCCGGCTGGAACGGCCCCATCGGCCCGGGCGGCAGCACGACCTTCGGGTTCCAGGCGAGCGGAACAGCACCCCCACCGAGGCTGACCTGCACGCCCGCCTGAGAACGCCGTTCCTCGACGTGACCGCGACCTACGGCAGGGTGCGGGCGAGCGCCCGGCCCGCCGCACGGCCGGAAAAGATGCAGCCACCGAGGAACGTGCCTTCGAGCGCGTTGTAGCCGTGCACGCCACCGCCGCCGAAGCCGGCGACCTCACCGGCGGCGTACAAGCCGGGGAACGGGGAGCCGTCGGCGCGCATCGCCTGTGAATCCAGGTTCGTCTGGATCCCGCCGAGCGTCTTGCGCGTCAAGATGTTGAGGCGGACCGCGATCAGCGGGCCGTGCTCCGGGTCGAGGAGCCGGTGCGGCTTCGCCACGCGCACCAGCCGGTCGCCCAAGGTCCGGCGGGCGTTGGCGATCGCCATGAGCTGCAAGTCCTTCGAGAACCGGTTGCCGACCTGGCCGTCGCGGGCGGCGATCTGCCGTTCGATCGCCGCAACCTCCAGGTCCGGGCCACGGGCGATCTTGTTCATGCCCGCGACGAGCTCGCCGAGGGTGTCGGCGACGACGAAGTCCACGCCCCGGTTCTTGAAGGCGTCGACCGGTCCCGGCGCGCCCTTGCCACCGCGGCCGACCAGCGTGCGGCGGAGGTCCTTGCCGGTGATGTCGGGGTTCTGCTCGGACCCGGACAGCACGAATTCGCGGTCGATGATCGTCTGGTTCAGCACGAACCACGAGTAGTCGTAGCCGGTCGACAAGACGGCCTTCAGGGACTGGTTGGTGTCGAAGCCGGGGAAGTTCGGGGCGGGGAGCCGCTTCCCGGTGGCGTCGAACCACATCGACGACGGACCCGGGATGATCCGGATCGCGTGGCCGGGCCAGATGGGGTCCCAGTTGTGCAAGCCTTCGGTGTAGTGCCACATCCGGTCGCGGTTGACCAGGCCGGCGCCGGCCTGCTCGCTGATCGCGAGCATGCGGCCGTCGACGTGGGCGGGCACGCCGGGGATCATCGTCTCCGGGCACGGGCCGAGGCGGCCGGCCGGCCAGTTGGCGCGGATCAGGTCGTGGTTGTGCCCGTTCCCGCCCGAGGTGACGAGCACGGCCTTGGCCCGCAGTTCGAAACCGCCCACGCCGTCCCGGGACGACGCCTTGCCGCGGTCCAGCTCCGACGGCTCCAGCACGGTGCCCCGCACCCCGGCCACGGCGCCGTCCTCGACGATCAGCTCGTCGACCTGGTGCCGGAACGCGAACCGCACCGATCCGCGGCGTTCGGCCGCCAGCACCGGCTCGGCGAAGACCCGGACGACCTCGGGGCCGGTGCCCCAGGTCAGGTGGAACCGCGGAACCGAGTTGCCGTGGCCGTCCGCCGTGCCGCCCCCGCGCTCGGCCCAGCCGACCACGGGCGTGAACCGCAGGCCCAGGTCGTGCAGGTAGGGCCGCTTCTCGGTGGCGGCGAACCGGACGTAGGCCTCCGCCCACTGCCGGGCCCAGTGGTCCTCGTCGTCGCGGTCGAAGCCGGCGGAGTCCAGCCAGTCACGCAGCGCCAGCTCGTAGGAGTCCTTGATGCCGTTGCGCCGCTGCTCCGGGCTGTCGACGAGGAACAGGCCACCGAGCGACCAGAACGCCTGGCCGCCGAGGTTGGCGCGGTTCTCCTGTTCGACCACCAGCACCCGGCGTCCGGCCTTGGCGAGCTCGTAGGTCGCGACGAGGCCGGCAAGGCCGGCTCCCACCACGATGACGTCCGGTTCTCCGGTCATGAGCGATCCTTGCTTTCGGTGCTGTATGCGGTGACGACGCGGGCGAACAGCTCGGCTCGGCGCTGCCACACCACGGGGTCGCCGGGTTCGGTGAAGCACTGGGCGGCGGTGCCGTCGTGCACGGCGATCAAGGCCTGCCCCAGCGCGTCCGGGTCGGGCACGGTCCGGCCGATGCGTTCGAGGAGAGCCAGCAGGAACGGCAGGAAGGACGCGGCGATCGCCCGCTCCCGGCCGGCGATCACTTCGCGCAGCTCAGGGGTGCGGAGGGCGTGCGCGGTGAACTCGGCGCTCACCCGGTACCACTCCTCGTCCATCGGCACGACCCGCAGGACCTGGTCGACGACACCGTCCACATCGGTCACCGCCGGCACGCCGCCGGTCTCGAACACCTGCCGGGCCTCGGCGATCTGCGCGGTGGACCGCTGCTCCCACATGGCCAGGAACAGCTCGTCCAGTGACGCGAAGTTCGAGTAGAAGGCTCCCCGCGTGTAGCCGGCGTGGGCGCACACCTTGTCGACGGTCGCGCGGCCGAAGCCGTCTCGGGCGAAGACCTCGAGCGCGGCATCCAGCAGCCGGCGCCGGGTTTCGGCGCGTCGCTTCGTCACCCTTGGCTCGCGGGCTCCTTCTGCGGTCATCGCTCCTCCTGTCCGATACAATAATGCATCGGATACATTCGTGTATGCAAGGCGGCCGGCGTCGAAGTGACCAGGCACACCGGCCGGACCACACGCTGAAAGCGTTTTCAGTACAGACGACCCGCTTGGCCCACTCGGGCCGCCGCTACCCGGTGCTACCGTCGCCTCACCGGAGGTCCCGCTCCGATTGGGAGCGCTCTCGGATCCGGCTGCCCGACACGTTTCTTGCCCGCAAGGAGGCGCGCATGAGCTCGTACCGAAGCATCAAGAAAGCGCTTACAGCAGCTGCCGCACTGGTCACGGTGGCCGCGTTGGCACCGCCATCCGCCGCCGCGGCCACCACCCTCTACGTGGCACCGAACGGCAAGGACTCCGCCGCCGGTACGCAGGCGGATCCGACCACCCTGCCCTCGGCGCTCACGCGGATCGGTTCCGGTGGCACCATTTCGCTGCGCGGCGGGACCTACTCCTACGCCCAGACCGTCACCATCGCGCCGGCCAACAGCGGCACCTCCAGCGCGCGCAAGACCCTCTCCGCCTACCCCGGCGAGACGCCCGTGCTGAACTTCTCGGCCATGAAGGAAGACCCGGCCAACCGCGGGCTCGCCGTCAACGGCTCCTACTGGCGCGTCGCCGGCATCGTCGTCGAACGGGCCGGGGACAACGGGATCTTCGTCGGCGGGAGCAACAACGTCCTCGAACGCGTCGTCACCCGCTTCAACCGCGATTCCGGGCTGCAGATCTCCCGGATCGCGTCGAGCACGCCGAAGGACCAGTGGCCGGCGAACAACCTCGTCGTCAGCTCCGAATCGCACGACAACGCCGACTCCGACGGCGAGGACGCCGACGGGTTCGCCGCGAAGCTGACCGCCGGCCCCGGCAACGTCTTCCGCTACGACGTCTCCCACAACAACATCGACGACGGCTGGGACCTCTACACCAAGACCGACACCGGCCCGATCGGCCCGGTGACCATCGAGGACTCCCTCGCCTACGCCAACGGCACCCTCAGCAACGGCACCGTCAACAAGAACGGCGACCGCAACGGCTACAAGCTCGGCGGCGACAAGATCGCGGTCAACCACATCGTCCGGCGCGACATCGCCTACCGCAACGGCCACCACGGGTTCACCTACAACAGCAACCCCGGCTCGATGTCCGTTTCGGACAACGTCGGCATCGACAACGCCGAACGCAACTTCTCCTTCGACACCGGCACTTCGGTGTTCCGCAACGACACTTCGTGCCGCTTCGCCAGTGGCGGCTCGAACGACAAGACCGTCGGCAGCGTCGACAGCTCGGACCAGTTCTGGACCGGCAAGAACGGCTCCCGCTGCACGGCGTACGCCGGAACGATGAAGTGGACCTTCGCCTCCGACGGCCGGCTCGTGGTCACCTTCGGCTGAGCTCCGCGCGGAATCCGTGCGTGGGCCGGCCCGAGCCGGTCCACGCACGGCGTCGTTCACCAGGCCAAGTGCCGCCAACCTGTTGAAATGCTGTGAACCGGACAGAACTGGCACTCCCCGCACCGCCCGCGCGTTCACCGGGTAGTGGAAACGGAGGGACCATGGGTGCACTAGGGACACTGCTCGGGTTCGCGCTGAGCCTGTACCTGCTCGTGCTGGTCGCGCGGATGGTGCTGGACTGGGTCGCAGTGGTGGCGAACACCCCGCCGTGGGCGCGGCGCGCCCGGGGCCTGGCCTACGCCGCGACCGAGCCGGTGATCGGGCCGGTGCGGCGGGTCGTGCGGCCGGTGCGGCTCGGCGGGTTGTCGCTCGATCTGGCCTTCACGCTCGTCTTCATCGGCGTGATCGTGCTGCGGAGCATCGTGTACGCCCTTTAGAGCGTGCCGCGGAAGCTCGCGGACAGCCGGTCGACGCCGCGCTCGAGCTCGGCGCGAAGCCCGCGCAGGTCGACGCCGTCGGGGTCGATCAGGGCCTGCATCGAGATCCCGCGCAGCTGGGCCAGCATCGCCGAAGCGTAGGAATCGGGGTCGCGGACGCCGGTGATGGACCCGTCCGCGACCCCGCTGGCCACGGTCTGCGCGATGGCGAACCGGAACCGGCGGTCGGCCTCCGTCAGCGCGCCGCGCAGGGCCGAGGACTCCGCCGCCGCGTCGCCCCACAGGGCCAGGAACGCGTGGTTGAGCGTCGGCATCGTGCGGATCAGCTCGAAGATGATGTCCAGCAGCGCGCGCAGCATGTCCATCGGCGTCGCGTTCGCCGAGCCGGTGCGGGCCGCGACAGCCTCGCTGTAGACGTTGGTGAACTCCTCGACGGCGTGCTCGACGAGCCGTTGGCCGAGCCCGTCCTTGTCGCCGAAGTGCTGGAAGACGACCGACCGCGCGTAGCCGGAGCGGGCGCAGACGCCGCCGATCTTCAACCTGCCGAAGCCCTCTTCGGCGATCAGGTGAGCGGCGGCATCCAGGATGCGTGCCTCGACGGCTCCCTCGCCGTCCTCCTGGATCCGGCCTTCGGTGGCGCGGTCCACGCGGGTCATGTTAGCGACTGCAACCGCGGCGCACTGGCCGAGCCGTCAGCGGATGGTGCGAGGACCGTCAGCGGCCGCCCGCAATCTCGGCGTCGGCACCCACCGACCCGAGAGGAATTCCTCCGATGACCGCCAAGACCGTGCTCGTTTCCGGGGCCGGCATCGCCGGCCCGTCCGCCGCCCACTGGCTGCACCGCGGCGGCTACCGCGTCACCGTCGTCGAGTCCGCCCCCGCGCCGCGCCCCGGCGGCCAGGCCGTCGACTTCCGCGGTGAGCAGGTGAAACTGCTGGTCGCGATGGGGGTCCTCGACGAGATCCGCCGGTACGAGACGGCGATGGGCGACCAGACCGTGCTCGGCCTCGACGGCCGGCCCGTCCTGACCGTGCCCGGCGCCGCGTGGAGCGGCGAGGTCGAGATCCTGCGCGGCGACCTCGCGCGCATCCTGTACGAGCACACCGCGGACCACACCGAATACGTCTTCGGCGACCGCGTCACGAGCCTCACCGAGACCGCGGACGGCGTCGAAGTCACCTTCCACCACGGCGCACCGCGCACGTTCGACCTCGTGGTGGGGGCCGACGGCGTGCACTCCGGCGTGCGGGCCGCGGCCTTCGGGCCGGAGGCGGACTTCCGCAGCGACCTCGGCTTCGGCATCGCCGGCTTCACCGCGCCCAACCACCTCGGGCTCGACCACACCAGCATCTCGTACAACGAGCCCGGCCGTGGCGTCAGCGTGGGCAGCCACCGGCTGCCGGACCGGCTGCACGTCAACCTGGTCTTCGCGGCCGACGGCGTCGAGTTCCACCGCCGCAGTGCCGCCGAACAGAGCGGGCTGCTCGCGCAGTTGTTCGCGGACACCGGCTGGGAGACGCCGAAGCTGCTCGAAGCGCTGCTCGCGGCCGACGACCTGTACGTCGATTCGATCAGCCAGATCCACCTCGACCGCTGGTCGAAGGGCCGGGTCGTGCTCCTGGGCGACGCCGCTTGGTGCGCCGGGCCGGGCGGATCCGGCACCGGGCTCGCGATGATGGGCGCCCAGGTGCTGGCCGGGGAGCTCGCGGCCGCCGGCGGCGACCACGTGACGGCGTTCGCGAAGTACGAGCAGCGGCTGCGCAAGCCGGCCGCGGTCGGGCAGAAGAACGGCAAGGGCTCCGGCAACTTCCTCGCGCCGCGCACGGCCGCGAAGATCCGCAGCCGCAACCGCGCCTACCGGATGCTGAGCACACGGCTGTTCGGCGGCATCTTCACCTGGATGACGGACCGGGCGGCCAACGCGCTGGACTACCGTGAATACCCGGCGCTCACCACCGCGTGAGGCCCCGATCTTCGTCTTATCAGGGGACACCGGTGGCGGTCCGGCGTGACGTGGGTCACTCTTGACGCCATGTCAGCACGTCGGGCCGCCGATGCCCCGGTCCGGACGGCGCTCGCCGGCCTGACCGTGCTCGCCCTCGGCGTGGTCACGGCGTTGAACGTGCGCTCCCTGCCGGTGCTCGGCGACGGGACGGCCTACTCGGCCGAGTTCACCGAAGCGGCCGGGCTGATCGAGGGCAACGACGTCCGCGTCGCCGGCGTCGAGGTCGGGCGCGTGTCGGCCGTCCGGCTGCGCGGCGACCACGTGCTGGTTTCCTTCCGGGCCAAGGGCGCTTGGCTGGGCGACGCGACGAGCGCGGCGATCCGGCTGAAGACCGTGCTGGGCCAGAAGTACCTCGCCCTCGACCCGCGGGGCGAGGGCACGCTCGACCCGGGGCAGCCCATCCCGCGCTCCCGCACCACGGTGCCCTACGACATCCTCGCGGCGTTCGGCGAACTGTCGTCCACAGTGGACCACGTCGACACCGCACGGCTGGCGAAGAGCTTCGACACCCTGTCGGCGACGCTGGCGAACACCCCGCAGAGCGTCCGTGCCGCGCTCACCGGGCTGTCGCGGCTTTCGGATTCGCTCGCCTCACGCGACAGCCAGCTCGCGAGGCTGCTGGGCAACACGCGCGTGGTTTCGCAGACGCTCGCCGACCGCGACGCGGCGGTACGCCGGCTCCTCGACGACGGAAACCAGCTGCTCGCCGAGGTGATCAACCGCGAGACGGCGATCAGCACCCTCCTCGACGGCTCCCGGAGGCTGGCGACGGAGTTGTCCGGGCTGATCGCCGAGTCTCCCGTCGGCCCGCTGCTCACCCAGCTCGACCAGCTGACGTCGATGCTGCAGCGCAACCAGGACGCGCTGGCCGCCGGGATCCGGGGCTTCGCACCCTTCGTCCGGCTGGGCACCAACCTCGCCGGGAGCGGCCGGTGGATCGACGGCTACCTGTGCGGGCTGGTCCTGCCGTCGTTCGGGCCGGTGAACGAAGAAGGCTGCCACGGCTAGGCCATGCCTTGGCCCAGATGATCACGGCATGCCGGACGACCGGTGATCGGTCTTCCGGCGCGCACTCCCCTGCGCGGCGGCGCACAGCACGGGCTCGCGACCTCCGTCCAGTGTGTACACCTCGCACCGGCAGGTGGCCCGCGACCGCCCGGCCTGCACGACGACGGCGCGGGCGCGCAGGACCGCGCCGACCGCCGGCCGGAGGTAGTCGATCGTGAAGCCGGCCGTGAGCAGCGCGGGCCCGAGGGCGGTGCCCGCGGCGAAGGTCAGCGCGTTGTCGGCGGCGTAGGCGAGGACACCGCCGTGGAGGTAGCCGTTCTGCTGCTGGAGTTCTTCGCGGATGTCCAGTTCGAGCGTGGCCGCACCGTCGCCGAACTCGGTCAGCCGGGCGCCGAGCAGCCGGCTGAACGGCTGGCTCGCCAGGCCGTCGCGTGCTGCCGCGAAATCGAGCATGACCCCTCACTTCACTAGTGAAGTCAGCATGGCGCGACGCTGCCGCGGCTGTCAAGATCGGGGCGTGCCAGAACCCGATCAGCGCTTGTTCTTCCTGCTCCAGCGGGCCGCCCACCGGCTCCGGGTGGCCGCCGACCGCCGCTGCCTCGCCGCGGCCGGCATCACCACCGCCCAGCTCGGGGCGCTCTTCGCCATCGGGGCGGGCGGTTCGACCCAGCGAGAGCTGGCCGAGCAGCTTGACCAGCGCGAATCGGCGGTGACCGCGATGGTGACCCGGCTCGTCGAGGCGGGCCTGGTCGCCAAGCAGCCGCACCCGCGCGAACACCGGGCGGTGGTGCTGCGGCTGACGGCGGCGGGCGAGGAAGCATTGGCCCGCGTCGGCCCGGCGATCGAGGAGTTCAACGGGCGGCTGCTGGCCATCCTGGGCGAGGACGGGTTCCGGGACACCGCCGAAGGCGTCGGCAAGCTCGCGCGCAGCGAGTGGTGAGCCGCTAGGCCACGATGAGCCGGAAGCCCGCGTCCCACTCCGGCAGGTCCAGCAGCTCCGCGTGGTCGGCGTGCCACCGCCCCGACTCCAGATCTGCCCGAAGCCGGGCAACCCCCCGCGAAACCGCCGCCGGGTCGGTCTGGGCCAAAGCCGAGCACGACTGGCGCACTCCCGGATCCAGGTAGGCCTCCGGCCGGCGCCAGTACGCCGGGAACACGCCATCCGTGAAGTCCCAGGGCACCGGCAACGGCCGCACCGAAGCCGCCCCGAGGAACTCCGCGATCTCCGGCGCCGAAGGACGCGAACGCTCGAGCGAAGCCACCTCCGGCACGTACTCCCGCACGAACCAGAAGTCGCTGTGCAGCGCCGTGTCGTACGCCAAGACCACCTGACGGCGCGAGACCCGGCGCAGCTCGGCGAGGCCCCGCCGCCAGTCGGGCCAGTGGTGCACGGTCAGCACCGCCAGCGTGGCGTCGAACGCCGAAGACCCGAACGGCAGCGCCTCCGCGACCGCCCGCACCACCGGCGCCGCCCCGGGACGACGTTGCCGGATCATCTCCGCCGACGGCTCGACCGCGACGACGTGCCGCGAAGGCGGCTCGTACGAGCCCGTCCCCGAACCGACGTCCAGCACCGAAGCCGCCGGGCCCAGCGCGGACAGCACCGGCGTGAGCCAGCGCGGGTCGGTCCGCCGCCCCCGCGCGTAGCCGACGCCGATCTCGTCGTAGCGGGTCATCAGCGCTCGGGTCCGTCGCCGCCGTTCTGCTCGGCGAGGAACCGCTCGAACTGCGAGCCGAGCTCCTCGGCCGTCGGCATGTGCTCGACCGACTCCGCGAGCAGGCTGCCCCGGTCGGAGGCCTCGATGAACGTGTCGTACTGGCGCTCCAGGGCGCGGACGACGTCGGCGACCTCGTCGGACTCGGCGACCTGCCGGTTGATCTCGGCGTCGGCCAGGTCCGCGGCCGCGCGCAGCTCGCCCTCGGGCAGGCTCAGCCCGGTCGCCCGGCTCAGCGCGTCGAGCACGATCAGCGACGCCGCCGGGTACGTCGACTGGGCGAGGTAGTGCGGCACGTGCGCGGCGAATCCCATCGCGTCGTGGCCCCACTCGCCGAGCCGGTACTCCAGCAGCGCGGCGAGGCTGCCCGGTACCTGCAGCCGGTTCGGCAGCGGCTGGTTGTCGCCGACCAGGTCCTTGCGGGTGGCGTGCGCGGTGACGCCGAGCGGGCGGGTGTGCGGCGCGCCCATCGGGATGCCGTGGAAGCCGGCGGTCAGCCGGACGCCCCAGCGCTCGACGAGGTTCCGGACCGCCGCGCTGAACCGCTCCCAGTCGTGGTCCGGCTCCGGGCCGGACAGCAGCAGGAACGGGATGCCGTCGGTGTCGTGCAGCAGGTGCACCACCAGCTCGGGGGCGTCGTAGTCCTCCCAGTGGTCCACCGCGAAGGTCATCGCCGGCCGCCGCGAGCGGTAGTCGATGAGCCGGTCGACGTCGAAGCGGGCGATCACCCGGTGCTCGCCGCCCAGCAGGTGCTCGGCCAGCAGACGGCCCGCCGAGCCGGCGTCCATGAACCCTTCGAAGTGGTGCAGCAGCACCGCCCCGGTCAGGTCGGGGACGTCCGAGTCCACCTCGTACAGGTCGTCGGGATCGAGTCCCACCGGATCCTCCTGCTCTCCATACATCTGTCCGTCAAGCACAACACACCCCGCGAGGGATTCCATTCCGCCGACGGTGTCGCTGATCGTAACGCCATGCGATCGACGCCGGTTCGGATCGCCATCGTGACAAGTGTCGTGGGCACGCAAGGCCCCGATCAGGCACGCTTGAGCGGTGAGCGAACACACGACGAACACGGCGCCCGGGCTGCGGCCGCCGGCGCACCGGGTCAGCCCCCGGGCCATCGGCTACTGGACGGTGACCGCCTCGATCCTGTGGATCATCCTGATCGGCGTGCAGACGCTCATCGTCGTGACCAGCGACGACGCGCCGTCGTTCCTGACCGTGACGCTGGTGGTCTCCTGCGTCCTCGGCCCGCTGCACCTGATCGTGATGCCCCAGTGGCGCTACCGCGTGCACCGCTGGGAGGTCACCGGTGAGGCCGTCTACACGCAGTCCGGCTGGCTGAAGCAGGAGTGGCGGATCGCGCCGGTCTCGCGGATCCAGACCGTCGACATCGAGCGCGACCCGTTCGAGCAGCTGTTCGGGCTGGCGAAGATCACCGTGACGACAGCGTCCGCGGCGGGCCCGCTGCGCATCACGGGCCTGGCCCACGACCGCGCGCTCGTGCTGGCCGACGAACTGACGAAGACCACCCAGGCCGTGCGCGGGGACGCGACGTGACCCCCACGGAAGCGGCGGAGAGCACCGAACCCGCCCTCACCCCGCCGGCCGAAGGCACGCAGGACGCGCCGTGGCATCGCCTCGACCGGCGCATGCTACTCATCCGGCCCGTGCTGGACGTGGTGAAGTCGCTGCCGGTGCTGCTGGGCGCACTGCTGTTCGGGCACGGCGAATCGTGGCAGTGGGTCGGCCTCACCTTCACCGCGATCACCGTGTTCACCGGCGTCTCGCACGTGCTGACCTCGCGCTACCGGATCACCGCGTCGCAGGTCGAGTGGCACACCGGGCTGCTGCTGCGCAAGCAGCGGGCCATCCCGCGCGACCGGATCCGCACGGTCGACGTCACCTCCGAGCCGAAGCACCGGCTGTTCTCGCTGGCCGCCGCGCGGATCGGGACCGGGCGGCACTCGAACGGGAGCAGGCACAAGGACGAGCTCGTCCTCGACGCCGTCACCATCGCCGAGGCCCAGCGGCTGCGGACGCTCCTGCTGCACCGGAAGGCCGAGGCGACGGAGGCCGCCGCGCCGCCGGAGCAGCTGATCGCCGCCGTCGACAAGCGGTGGCTGCGGTACGCGCCGTTCACGCTGTCCGGGCTGGCCGTGGTCGGCGCGGCCGTCGGCACCGTCTACCACTTCGCGCACGAACTGCACTTCGACCCGGTCGAGTTTTCGCTGGTCCAGACGGTCGTCGGGCACTTCGCCGACACCCCGGTGTGGCTGAGCCTGGTGCTCGCCGCGGCCGGGCTGCTGGTGCTCGTCTCGCTGCTGTCGATCGGCGGGTACGTGCTGTCGTTCTGGAACTTCCGGCTCACCCGCGAGCCCGCCGGCACGCTGCACGTCCGGCGCGGGCTGATCACGACGCGGTCGGTGTCGATCGAAGAGGACCGCTTGCGGGGCGCCGAAATCCGGGAGCCGCTGCCGCTGCGGCTGGCCGGCGGTGCCCGCTGCGTCGCCATCGCCGCCGGCCTGCGGGAAGGCAAGAGCGCGGACAAGGGCGGGAGCCTGCTGCTGCCGCCGGCGCCGCTGGCGCGGGCGCACGAGGTCGTGGCCGAGGTGCTGGGCGAGGACCCGGCCGCGACGGCGCTGGTGCGGCACCCGCGCCGGGCGTTGTACCGGCGGCTTTCGCGGGCGGTCCTCGGCGTGCTGCTGCTCGCCGCGGCGCTCTACGGCCTGGCGTGGCTCGGTGCGCTGCCGGACTGGCCGTGGCAGGGCGCGCTCGTGCTGGTGCCGTTCGCCGCGCTCGTCGGCTGGGACCGCTACCGCGGCCTCGGCCACGCCTTCACCGGCCGCTACCTGGTGACGCGGTCGGGCTCGCTGGACCGCGGCACGGCGGCGGTCCGCTGCGACGGGCTGACCGGGATCGTCCTCGAGCGCTCGTACTTCCAGCGCCGGGCCGGGCTGGTCACGCTGATCGCGCCGGTCGCCGCGGGCAAGGGCAAGTACCCGGTGCTCGACATCGGCGAGGCGGACGCGCTGGCGCTGGCCGACCGGGCCCTCCCCGGCCTGTTGACGCCGTTCCTCACCGGTGACCGGGACCGCGGTTGACGGTCCACCCGCGGGGCTCCTAACGTGAAAATCCGCCGTCCGAACCCTCGATCCGCGTTCACGAGAGGACGGCAGGAATGTTCCGGAAGCTCTTCGGTGTGCTGGCCGCGGGGATCTTGGTGACGTCGTTCGCGGCACCGGCCGCCACCGCCGCCACCGTCGCGGAAAACCCCTACGGCGACCCGAATCTGGTCTCGATGTTCGACGGCACGGACCTCGGCCCGTGGACTTCGTCCAAAACGGGTCTCTGGTCGGCGAAAAACGGGGTCATCCACGGCAATGGCACCGCGCGCGGCTGGTTGTACTACAACAAACAGCAGGTCGGCACGTTTCGGTGGATATTCAATGTCCGGCAGGTCAAGGGCAACCACAAACCGACGGTGCTGATCTGGGGCACCACCGACCCGATCCGCGACGCGCTGAGCGCCATCCAGTTCCAGCCGCCGAACGGCGGGCACTGGGACTACCGGCCGGGGCACAACGACGGCGGCGGGAAACTGTTCAAGCAGCTGCCGCACACGACGATCGACATCAAGAAGTGGGCGCAGTGCGAGCTGATCGGCGACGCCGCCACCGGGGTGGCGCGGATGGCGTGCTGCCCGCTCACCGGCACCGCCGTCGCCTGCAAAGGCGTCGAAGTGCTGCGGTTCACCGACAAGACCGCCGGGCGCGTCGGCCCACTGGCGCTGCAAGTGCACAACTCCGGCATTCAGGACGAGTACCGCGGGCTCTACGTCGAGTCACCCGTGGTGACGAAACCGGGCGAGTTCCTCACGATGTGACCCGGCACGCCGGCGATGGCCCCTTTTCCGGGGCCATTGCTGGCCTTCCTTTCACACTACGTGCTAATTTATTCACCCCGTGTGATAGCGAAGGTCGTTTTTGTCTCACCGAGAGGTCACGATGACGCCTGCCGTCAGTACCGTCGACGGTTCCGCCACCACTCCTTCCCCCCGACGCACCCCCGGTGCCAGCAGTTCCCGCAAGGTCCTCCAGCTGCTGCTGGCCTTTTCGGAGCGCCGGTCGGAGGCGAGCGTCGCCGAGCTGGCCGCGACGATCGGCACCCCGGTGGCGACGACCTACCGGTACGTGGCCCTGCTCAAGGAACTCCAGCTGCTCGAAGAGGGCCGGGCCGGGCACTACCACCTGACCAGCCAGGTGATGCCGCTGGCGCGGGCCGCGCAGCTGGCGAACGACATGGTGCGGCTGGCACGGCCGGCCATGGAAACCGCGGCCCAGGAGCTCGGCGAGACGGTGATGCTGTTCCAGCGGTTCGGCGACTCCGCCGTGTGCGCGGACCGCGTCGAGTGCGACCGCGCCATGCGGTTCACGTTCGAGCCGGGCCATTCGCTGCCGCTGGGCGTCGGCGCGTCCGGCAAGATGCTGCTCGCGCTGCTGCCGGAGATCGAGCGCGACCGGCGGTGGGCGTCGATCGTCGAGCAACGCGGCACAGCCGTGCGCGACGAACTGAAGCAGGCGCTGGAAAACCGGTACGCGGTCAGCTCCGGCGAGCTGGACGAAGGCGTCTGGGCCTGTTCGGTGCCGGTACAGACGATCGGCAGGCGACCCACCGTGCTGAGCATGGCCGGGCCCGCCGCCCGGATCGGCGAGGAAACCCGGCAGACGGCGATCACCGCCATGCAGGAGTACGCGATCCGGATCCAGCGGGCGATCGCGTCTTATTCGCTGTGAGAATTCCGCGCGGGCGCGTAGAACTGCCCGGGTGATCCGGCTCGCGCGTCCCGACGACCTGTCCGCACTCATCGACGTCGAGCGCGAGGCCGGTGGGCTCTTCCGCGAGGTCGGCATGGCGGCGATCGCCGACGACGACCCCGGCACGGTGGCCGAGCTGGCGGTGTACCAGTCCGCCGGCCGCGCGTGGGTGAGCGTGGACGACGACGACCGGCCGGTGGCCTACCTGGTCGCGGAGGTCGTCGACGGGGGCGCGCACATCGAGCAGGTCTCGGTCCGGCCGTCGCACGCGCGGCGCGGGCTGGGCAACGAGCTGATCGAGACGCTCGCCGGGTGGGCTCGTTCGCGCGGGCTGACGGCGCTGACGCTGACGACGTTCGAAACCGTGCCGTGGAACGCGCCGTACTACGAGAGGCTGCGGTTCCGGGTCGTGCCGGAGGCGGAAATCGGTGCCGGGCTGCGCTCGATCCGCCGCGCGGAAGCGGCCCGCGGCCTGGACGCCTGGCCGCGCGTCGCGATGATTCGACCGCTCTGACCTGCGGTTTCTTTGCGTTCTCCCCTACTTGGGGGAGAGAGTGGCGCGGCCGGTCGAACATGTGTTCTACTGTGCCTGCCGGTCCCGGAGGGGGAAGCTCCGCGGGCCGGCCCACAAACTCGGGAGGTAGTCGTGGCGGTCAAGATCACCCACCTGACGAACGGCCAGCAGGTGCGGTTCGCCAACGCCGACGGTGCCCGCCGGTACGCCGAAATCATGGGCGGCGGCGTGGACAAGTGGCGCTTCACGGTCGTGCCCGAGGACCCGATGCTCCGGAAAATGTCGGACTCGGTCGTTAATGTGCCGGTATGGCGCATGACTTCCAGGTAGTGGTGGATTCGGCCGACCCGCACGTGCTCGCCGAGTGGTGGGCCGAGACCCTCGGCTGGTCCGTGGAACCGACGGACGAGGACTTCATCCGCGAGATGATCGCGAAGAAGTACGCCAATGAGGAGGACACCCGGACTTACCGCGGTTCGCTGGTGTGGCGATCGGGAGCCGGGATCCGCCACCCGGACTCGCCACCGGAGGGACCACCGCGGCGGATCCTGTTCCAGGAGGCTCCCGAGGCGAAGACGGTGAAGAACCGGGTCCACATGGACGTGTGGGTGGGCGCGGAGAACGTCGAGGCGACCCTGGAGAAGCTGAAGTCGCGCGGCGCGGAGTACCTGTGGCGGGGGCGGCAGGGGCCGCACAGCTGGGTGACGATGGCGGACCCGGAGGGGAACGAATTCTGCATCTCCTGACCGGGCCGGGGGCCGGGGGCCGGGGGCCGGGGGCCGGGGGCCGGGGGCCGGGGGCCGGGATGAGGCTAGGTCGGCGGCGGGCTGGGGGGACGTCGCCGGCACAAGCGTCATGAATGACTCATTCCTGACATCCGACGCCAGGAATGAGTCATTCATGACGTCACACCTGCGCCGCCAGGCGGTTTAGCGCCTTCGGCAGGGCCGTCGCCACGATGTCCAGCTCCGGCTCGGCCGCCACCAAGGGCGGCGAGACAGCCACGCCACGCCCCAGGTTCCGCACGATCACGCCCTCGTCCCGGCACGCTCGCTGCAGCTTCACCGGGGCTCCCGGGTCCGCATCCAGCACCTCCGCCGTCAGCTCCACCGCAGCCAGGAAACCCAGTCCGGCCCGGACCTCCGCCACCAGCGAGTGCCCGCTGACCCCCGACACCGCGTCGGCCAGGGGTTTCTCCAGCTCGCGACCGCGGGGGATCAGCCCGTCGCGCTCGTAGATGTCCAACGTCGCCAACCCGGCCGCGCAGGCCACCGGGTGGCCCGCGTACGTCGGGCCGTGGCGGAAGATCGGGGCTCCGGGCTCACCCGTGAAGAACGGCTCGGCCACCCGCGGGGACACCACCAACGCGCCCAGCGGGATCGTTCCGCCCGTGATGCCCTTCGCCGTCGTGATCAGGTCCGGCCGCACCGGCCAGCGATCGATCCCGAACCACGTGCCGAGCCGGCCCCAGGCCGCGATCACGCAGTCCGCCACGAACAGCACCTCGTGCCGGCGGCAGATCGCCGCCACCTCCTCGAGATAACCCTCCGGCGGGAGCAGCACGCCGCCCGCGCCGATCACCGGTTCGCAGAAGAACGCCGCCACGCGGGCCGCGCCGACCCGCTGGATCTCCGCCTCCAGTGCCGCCGCGTCGTCGTAGGGGACGTGCGAAAACTCCGGTGGCTGCGGGCCGACGCCGGCCGCGTTCGCCGGGATTCCGCCCACGGCCGTGCCGAATCCGTGCGTTCCGTGGTAGCCCTGGGCCCGGCCGATCACGTGCACCTTCTCCGGCCGCCCCGTCTGGGCGAAGTACGCCCGCGCGAGCTTCACCGCCGTGTCGATGACGTCGCCGCCGCCCGAGCCGAAGAACACCTTAGAACCCTGCTCCGGCGCCAGGGCCGCGACGCGGTCCGCCAGCTCGATCGCCGGCCGGTTCGCGTTGTAGCCGAACAGGTTCCACGAGTCGAGCTCCCCCAGCTGGCGGGAGACGGCTTCGGTGATCTCCGGGCGGCCGTGGCCGAAGTTCGCGTACCAGAGCGACGCCGTCGCGTCGAAGTACCGGCGGCCCGCGTCGTCCCAGACGTACGAGCCCTCGCCGCGGGTGATGACCATCCGGTCGCCGTCGACCGCGCCCATGTCGGCGAACGGGTGCCACAGGGCGTGCTGTGCTGACATCGGTCCTCCTCAGTCCTGCCCCATCCCTACCATCAGTCCAGGAACTCCGCGATCTCGTCCGGCGAGTACCCGAGCTCGGCCAGCACTTCCGCGGTGTGCTGCCCCAGGGTCGGCGGGGCGGACGTCGGCCGGGCCGGGGTGTCCGACGCCTTGACCGGGAAGCCCGTGCCCACGTAGGTCCCCACCGTCGGGTGCGGCAGCCGGACCACCTGCTCGCGCGCGGCCGCCCACGGGTCCGCGTAGACGTCGTCGATCTCGTTGACCGGGGCCGCCGGGATGCCCGCCGCGTCGAACGCCGTCATCCACTCGGCCGCCGGGCGGGTCAGGAGCACCGGTTCCAGCAGCGCGTTGAGCTCGTCGCGGTGCGCAGAACGAAGAGCGTTCGAGGAGAACCGCGGATCGGAAGCGATGTCCAGGCCGAGCACCCCGCAGAACGCGTGCCACAGCTTTTCGCTGCCCACCGCGATGATCAGCCAGCCGTCGGCGACGTGGTACCCCTGGTACGGGACGATGCTCGGGTGCGCCGAGCCCATCCGGCGCGGCCGTGGCGCGTCGTAGAACACCGCGCCCGCGGCATACACGTGCCAGGCCAGCTGACTGTCCAAAAGGGACACGTCGAGGTACTGGCCGCGGCCGGTCGTGTGCCGGGCCTGCAGCGCCATCAGCACGCCGATGATCGCCCACGTCCCCGCGTTCAGGTCCGCCACCGGCAGCCCGACCTTCGCCGGCGCGCCGTCCGGCTCGCCGGTCAGCGACATCACGCCGCCGAGGGCCTGCGCCACCAGGTCGTACCCCGCGCGGTCGCGGTACGGGCCGGTCTGCCCGAACCCGGTGATCGACACGTGGATCAGCCGCGGGTTCAGCGAAGACAGCTCGTCGTACCCGATGCCCCACTTCTCGAGCGTCCCCGGGCGGAAGTTCTCGACCAGGACGTCGGCGTCCGCGACCAGCCGCCGGAGGGCTTCGCGGCCGCGGCCGCTCTTGAGGTCGAGCACGATCCCGCGCTTGTTCCGGTTCGCCGCCAGGTAGTAGACGGCCTCGTCGCCGACGAACGGCGGCCCCCAGCCGCGGGTGTCGTCGCCGTGGCCCGGCGGCTCGACCTTCACCACGGCCGCGCCCATCTCGCCGAGGTACTGGGTGCAGTACGGCCCGGCGAGGATGCGGGAGAGGTCGACGACCTTGATCCCGTCCAGCGGGCGGACAGCAGGGGGCATCGACGGCTCCTCCTCGGGCTCGGGGTCGGGCCCCCTTTCTACCCGGACACGTCCCCTTCGAGCAGCGTGCCGGCCTGGGCGGTCCGCCGGTAGAGCACGTACCGCCCGTCCCGGACCTTGCTGACCAGGCCCGCCCGGTGCAACGCGCTCAGGTGGTAGGAGACGGTGCCCGGGCTGTACCCGGTCCGGGTGGCGAGCTCGGCGGTCGACCGCGCGGGTTCGAGGTCGGCCAGCAGCGCCGCCCGGGCCGCGCCGACGACCGGCGCGATCCGGCCCGGCCGGTGGCCGGTGCCCGTGCCGACCCCGTGGGCCGGGTAGCGGAGGACGACCTGGCCGGGGACGTCGATCTGGATGCTGATGACGGGCCAGCTGAGCACGCCCGGCGCGAGGACCAGCTCCCGGCCGGAGACGTCGGCCTCGCCGTCGAACGGCTTCACGACCGTGATGGTGTCGCCGGCCCAGCCGATGGTGGGGTGCAGGCCGCCGAGCACCCCGCCGACGCCGTGCCGGGCGATGGCCCGCGCGCGGTGGGTGATGTCCCGGTCGAGGACCGCGTGCAGGCCGGCCCAGTCTTCGGCCAGCGCGTCCCGCCAGAACCGGGCGAGGCCGTTGGCCAGCCGGCGCGGCAGCGTCCCCGACTCCACGCTCCGCCGGGCCGCGACCGGCACCGGCCGGGCCCAGTGGACCTGCGTGTGGGCCAGCACCTGGGCCTCGACCTCGTCCTGCGTGGTCGCCTCGATCCGCGCGATCTGCTCCTCGAGCAGGTCCCGGTGCCGGGTCGCCGTGCCGGGCTGCGGGGTGAGCAGGTCCGGGGTGTAGACCTCGCCGGGCCGCGGCAGCAGGTCCAGGAGCAGGGCGACGTCCGGGTGGGACAGCGCCGCGCGGGCGAGCGGGCCGGGATCGCCGAACACCGGGTGCCGCCCCGCGTCGGCGGCCAGCTTCAGCCAGGCGAGGGACTCCGCCGCCAGCGACGGGGAAAACCGTGTCCTGGCCACCGTCTCGGCATCGACCCGCAGCTTGAACACTTCACCGACGGTAGCAGCCGGGACGGTGGATTTGAACCGGCTCGAATCCTTTCCGGCCGGGCCTTGTCCCGGGGTTGAGTGGGGTGGTGTGCTTCCGACGTGCGGGGATCGTCGTCACCGTGGCCGCCGTGCTGCTCGCCTCGGCACCGGCCGCCACGACCCGCGCCGCCGGGCCGCCCGCCGCCGGCTACCGCGCGTGTTCCGTCTTCCGCACGATCGCCTGGCACAGCTGGGCGGCCGGCGCCGACGGGCGGTACCACCTCGTCACCGTCCGCCGGCCCTACTCGTTCAGCGTGGTGTTCCCGGTTTCCGGCACCGGGGCGCTGAGCTCGAGCAGCCGGGCTTCGGCGTCCCGCAGGTAGCGGTCCAGCGCGGCCTCGGCGGCGTCGAACCGGCCGCGGCGCAGGTCGCGCAGGATCTGCTCGTGGCAGTCCAGGAACGGCTCGTAGAACTCGCGCGTGTTCTCGTTGAGCACGAAGAACAACCGCGTCTCGGCGAGCACCTGGCGCATCGTCGCGGACAGGCGCTCGCTGCCCGCCAGGTCCGCGAGGGCCTGGTGGAAGTGGATGCTGGCGGTGCCGACCGACGGCCAGTCCTCGGCCGCCGCCGCCGTCCGGCCGTCCCGGAGCGCCTGCTCGACCACCGAAAGATCCACTGTGGACAGCTCGGCCGCCCGGCGCAGGGCCCCGCATTCGGTCGTGCGGCGCACGACGTAGAGGTCCTCGATGTCCTCCGTCGTCAGCTCGCGCACGAACACGCCGCGGTTCAGCTCGTGCACCGCCAGGCGCTCGTGGGCGAGCAGCTGGAACGATTCGCGCAGCGTGTTGCGTGAGACGCCGAGCGCCGAGCTGATCACCGGCTCGGACAGCCGTTCACCGGGGGCGAAGACGCCGTCGGTGATGTACTGGCGCAGGATGGCGGCGACCCGCTCGGCCGTGCCGCTGCGCTCGAGCCGGTGCCGCGCACTCTCCAATCCCGAGGCATCGACGGTCACGGCACTACCTGACGCCGAGTTCGAAGTCGAGGCTGTACCGGTTGCCCGGCATCGCCCCCGCGGCCTTCGCGCCGTCGATCGGCAGCACGACGCCGTTGACGAACCGGGACTCGTCGCTCGCCAGGAAGACCACGGCCTTCGCGACCTCCCAGGCCTCGCCGACCCGCGCCGCGGGCGTGCTCGCGACCAGCTGGTGCTGCTTGGCCTCGAACTCATCGGGCGAGTTGAGCGTGCTGCGCAGCATGTCGGTGTCGATCGCGCCGGGGTTCACCGTGTTGGCCCGGATGCCCTGGTGCGCGTGGGCGACGGCGAGGGACTTCGTGAGCCCGACCAGCGCGTGCTTGGTGGCGTTGTACACCGGGTCGCCGGGGCGGCCCATCACGCCGCCGTTCGACGACGTCGTGATGATGCTGCCGGCCTTTCGTTCGATCATGTGCGGCAGCACCGCGCGGGTGCCGAGGAAGGCGGCCCGCACGTTGAGCGCGAAGACGTGGTCGAACTCGGCCAGCGTGGTGTCCACAAGGGACTTCCCGAGGTGGATGCCGACGTTGTTGAACAGCACGTCGATGCGGCCGGCCTCGGCGATCACCCCGTCGACGAACGCCGTCACGGCGGCCTCGTCGGTGGCGTCCACCATGGCGTGGCGGTAGCCGTCGAGCGCTTCCGCGGGCTCGCGGATGTCGGAAGCGAAGACGGTCGCGCCTTCGGCGAGGAACTCCTTCACCGTGGCGAGTCCGATGCCCCGCGCACCGCCGAAGACCACCGCGACCTTGCCGGCCAACCGACCCATGTTCACTGCCCCGCTCTCAGTCGTGCTGTCTGCTCTTCGTCCACCGCGTAGTCCTCGGGCAGCCGGACGAGCGCGTCCGGGTCCCCGAGGTAACGCACTTCGACGCCGTACACCTCGCGCGCCGCGGCCACCGAGACGTACCCCTCGACGACGTCGGCGAACACCGCCGCCACCGGCCGCGCGGACGGCGGCCCGTACCCACCGCCGCCCGGCAGCGTGACGTCCACGACGGACTCCGCCGCCAGCGGTACCCGGCTCTTCGCGGGCAGGTCCGCCCCGCCGCGCAGGCCGAACCGGCCGGGAGCGCCGGGTTCCCCGCCGTCCACGCCGGACGCCGCGGCGCGCACCCGGTCGACGTTGCCGTTGACGCCCCAGGAAGTCACGCCGAGTGCGCCCATCGTGGTCACCTGTCCGAGGCCGCCGCGCCACCGGCCGGCGCCACCGGAGTCCACGCGCAGTGCCCGGGTGTGCTGGATCAGCGGCGCCATGGTTTCGATCACCTCGGTCGGCGTCGACCGCAGGCCGCTCGGGAACCCCGTGGTGGACAGGCCGTCCTTGTCCGCCCGCGCGCCCATCCCGCCGGTCTGGAAGACGTTCAGCATGAACCCGGGCCCGCGCCAGATGGTCATCCACAGCGCGTCCGCGCTCGGCGCGATCGCCGTAACCGCCGCACTGGGGAGCGCGCCGATCAGCAGCGACGGCAGGAAGTGCCCGATCAGGTGCCGGGACGCGACCGGTGCCGGTGGCCGGCAGTTCAGCACCGAGCCTTCGGGCGCGGTGACGTGCACCGGCCGGAACGACCCGGCGTTGTGCGGCACCTCCGGCGAGATCGCCGCCTTGACCGCGAACGACGCATAAGCCCGCGTGTAGTTCAGAACCACGTTGATCCCCCGGCGGCTCTGCGGCGAGGAACCGGCGAAGTCGAGGTGGATCCCGTCACCGTCCACAGTGGCCGTGACGCGCAGGACGATCTCTTCGTCGTCGAAGCCGTCGGTGACGATCTCGTTGGTGTACGTCCCGTCGGGCAGCTCCCGCAGCGCGTCGCGCAGCGCCCGCTCCGAGCGGTCCATGATCTCGGCGGCGACTTCGTCCAGGCCGTCGAGACCGAGCTCGTCCAGCAGCCGCAGCAGGCTGGCCGCGCCTACCTCGTTGCCGGTGACCTGCGCGTACAGGTCGCCGATGGTCTCTTCCGGCGTCCGGACGTTGGCCCGGATCAGCCGTTCCAGGTCGGCGTTGACCTCGCCCGCGCGCAGGAACTTCAAGATCGGCAGGCGCAAGCCCTCTTCGAACACCTCGTGAGCCTCGGCGGACACCAGCCGCCCGCCGATGTCCGGGGCGTGGCAGCACGAGGCGAACCACGCGACCAGCCGGCCGTTCCGGAACACCGGGGTCGCCACCGTGATGTCGTTGAGCTGGCCCGCGGTCTGCCACGGGTCGTTGGTGAGCAACACATCGCCCGGTTCGAGGGTCTCCGGCGGGTACGCCGCGACGAAGTGGTGCATGCCGGTCGCCATCGCGTTGATGTGCCCCGGCGTGCCGCCGACGGACTGGCCGATCATCTCGCCGCGCGAGTCGAACACCGCGCACGCGAGGTCGAACGACTCCCGCACGACCGCGGAGAAGGCGGTGTTGACCAGCGCGTTCTGCTGCTCGGCGAGGATCGAGTGCAGCCGG
The DNA here is from genome assembly GCF_040638975.1 of Amycolatopsis sp. NPDC024027. Classification (NCBI taxonomy): domain Bacteria; kingdom Bacillati; phylum Actinomycetota; class Actinomycetes; order Pseudonocardiales; family Pseudonocardiaceae; genus Amycolatopsis; species Amycolatopsis sp. NPDC024027. The sequence goes on along the minus strand of NZ_JBEZYY010000008.1, from coordinate 158,490 downwards.
TTGCCGAACAACCCGGCCAGGATGGGGTCGACAGTCACACTGTCACCTCCACCGCGCCGTCACCCCGGACAACGCAGTGCGCACCGGGCGGGACGACCACAGTGGACTCGCGTTCCTCCACGATGGCCGGTCCGTCGACACGGGTTCCCGGCACCAGCCGGTACCGGTCGAACACCGCCGTGTCGACAAATCCACCCGGCGAGAAGTACGCCTTGCGCGTGCCCTTGCGCGCCTCCCCCGGCGCGTCGGACGAGGCCAGGCGGAGGGCTACGACCGGCTTCGGCCCGCTCGAAACGACCCGCCAGTTCAGCACCTCGACGCCCACCGCGGGTCCGGTGCGCCGGTAGAGCGCGCGGTAGGTGCGGGTGAACTCGTCGACCAGCGTTCCCGGCCATGGCCCGTCGTGGATCGGAACGCGGATCTCGTAGCCCTGCCCGGCGTAGCGCATTTCGGCGATGCGCCGGTGCGTCACCTCGTCCACTCCGGACTTCTCCAGCAGCGCCGCGCCCTCGGCTTCCATCTCGGCGAACAGCGCGTCGACCTGCTCCCACGCCAGGTCGTGGACGACCGCGCGCGCCGACCGCACGAAGTCGAACGCCAGCGGCGCGGTGAGGAACCCGGCCGCGCTCAGCACCCCGGCGGCGGGCGGCGCGACAACCGAGGGCGCTCCCAGCGCTCGCGCGACGCCGACGCCGTGCACCGGGCCGGCCCCGCCGAAGGTGTACATCGGCAGCTTCACCGGGTCGTGCCCGCGCTCCACGGCGTGCACCCGCGCGGCGTTGGCCATTTCTTCGTTGACGCTCGTGTGGATGCCCCAGGCGGCCTCTTCGACGCTCACGCCGAGCGGATCGGCGATCTTTTCGCGGAGCACTGCTCTCGCGGCGTCGGCGTCCAGGCGCATGCCGCCGCCGAGGAAGTAGCCCGCGTCGAGGTAGCCGAGCACGAGGTCGGCGTCGGTGACCGTGGGCTCGGTGCCGCCGCGGCCGTAGCAGACCGGGCCGGGCTCGGACCCCGCCGAATCGGGGCCGGCGGTGAGCAGGCCCAGCGCGTCGATCCGGGCGATCGAGCCGCCGCCGACGCCGATCTCGATCATGTCCGTGACCGGCACCCGCACCGGCAGCCCGGAGCCGGGCAGCAGCCGGTACTTGCGGTCCACCTCGAACTGGTGCGTCACCAAAGGCGTGCCGCCGGCGATCAGGCACAGCTTCGCCGTGGTGCCGCCCATGTCGAAGGCCAGCAGGTCGGCCGGGCCCACCGCGGCCGCCGCGAGCGCCCCGCCCGCCGGCCCGGACTCGAGGATGCGGATCGGGTGCCGGGCCGCGGTGTCCACCGTGGCCAGCCCGCCGTTGGACAGCATGATGTGCGGCGCGCGGCCGATCCCCAGCCGGCGCAGCCGCTGTTCGAGGTCGCGCAGGTAGCGCTCGGTGAGGTCCTGCACGTAGACGTTGGCGACCGTCGTCGACGCCCGCTCGAACTCGCGGATCTCCGGGACGACTTCGGACGACAGCGCCACCCGCAGCGAGGGCGCGACCTGGGCGAGGATCTCGCCCACCCGGCGTTCGTGCACCGGATTCGTGAAGGCGTGCAGGAAGCAGACCGCGACGGCCTCGATCCCGCGGTCCGCCAGCTCCCGGCCGAGCCGGGCGACGCACTCCTCGTCGAGTCCGATGTGGACCGACCCGTCGGCGAGGATCCGCTCCGGGACGTCGAAGCGCAGGTGCCGCGGCACGAGCGGCGCGGGCAGTTCCAGGTGCAGGTCGTAGAGCTCGTACCGGTGCTCGCGGCGCATCTCCAGGACGTCGCGGAAGCCGGCGGTGGCCAGCAGCGCGGTGCGCGAGCCCGTGCGCTCGATCAGCGCGTTCGTGACCAGCGTCGTCCCGTGCACCACCTGCTCGACGGCGCCGAGGTCCGGCAGCAGCGCGGCCAGGCCCTCCTCGACCGCCCGGGCCGGTTCGTCGTGCGTGGTCAGGACCTTGCCGACGGCGACGATCCCGGTTTCGTCCACCGCGCAGAGATCGGTGAACGTGCCACCGATGTCGACGCCGATCCTCATGTCCGGTACCACCGCGGCGACGTGTTGAGCGGCGGCTTGAGCTTGGCCTTCACGACCAGCACGTTCGGCTCGTCCGACTCGACGAACTCGCCGAGCAGCCGCCGGAACGCGCGCCCGAAGCCGGAGACGCGGTCGGCGTGGATCCCGAAGGAGCGGGCGAGACCGACGAAGTCCGGGCTGTCCCAGTCGACCCCGCGGTGCGGCAGGCCCTCGCGGTCCTGGTCGTAGCGGAGCATCCCGTACCCGCCGTCGTCGACCAGGACGACGGTGACCGGCAGCTGCTCCTGGGCCAGCGTCGCCAGATCGCCGCAGCCGTAGAGGAAACCGCCGTCGCCGGTGATGCAGATGGCGCGCCCGGTGCCGGCCGCGGCGGCGCCGAGCGACGCCGGGAAGCCGTAGCCGAGGGTACCCCAGCCCATCGGGTAGGCGAGCTTGCGCGGCGCCCGCACCCGGTGGAAGCCGCCGACCCAGTACCCGGCGACGCACATGTCCGAGACGAGCACGGCGTCCGTCGGCAGCACCTCGTCCAAAGTGGACAGCAAGTCGTAGGCCTGCGGTTCCTCGTCGCGGATCCGCTGGCGCACGCGCCGGCCGATCCCGGCCAGCCGCAGCGTCATGTCGTCGAGCCCGGCCCGCTGCTTCGGCAGCAGCCGCTCGACGATCGAGCGAGCGTCCCCGACGAGCGTCAGCTCGGGCTGGTAGTTCTTGGCGGCGTCGTCGGCGTCGACGTTGACCGCGATCAGCTGGGGCGGCTTCGGCATCCGCCAGTTCTGCGTCATCAGGCCGTCGAAGTCGGTGCCGATGGCGAGCACGACGTCGGCTTCGTCCCACAGCTCGCCGACCTCCGGGGTGTGCACCGGGTTCGGCGCCAGGCACGGGTGGTCGAGCGGGAGCAGCCCGCGGGCGGCGAACGTGGTGATCACCGGCGCGGCGAGCTTCTCGGCGAGGGCCCCGATCGCGTCGCCCGCGCCCGACCGCAGCGCGCCGCCGCCGGCCCAGATCAGCGGGTGCCGCGCGTCCGACAGCATCGCCTCGGCCCGCGCGAGGTCGGGGACGTCGACGTCGGGCTTGCGGTGCGGCGCGGGCGGACGGCGGTGCGGCACCTGTTCGCGCAGGTAGTCGGTGGGCACGCCGAGGTAGACCGGGCCGCTCTGCGGCAGCTGCGCGAGCCGGGCGGCGCGGTGGACGGTGGTGCCGATCTGGTCGGCGGCCCGCACGGTGAAGCCGCCCTTGGTGACCGGCGCGAACATCGCCTGCTGGTCGGAGGTCTCGTGCAGCACGCCGCGGACGACGCCGGGCCGCCGCAGCGTCGAGGGGATGTCGGTGGCGATGACCAGCACCGGGGCCGCGGACGCCATGGCCTCGCCGACCGCGCCGAGGGTGTTCGCCGCACCCGGGCCGGTGGTGACCAGCGCGACGCCGAGCTTGCCGGTGGCGCGCGCGTAGCCGTCGGCGGCGTACCCGGCGGTCTGTTCGTGGCGGACCCCGACGAGCTTGATGCGGGTTTCACCGAGCGCCTCCCACAGTGGCAGGTTGTGCACCCCCGGAAGGCCGAAGACGATCTCCGTTCCGAGCGCTTCCAGCGCGTCCACCAGCTCCCGAGCACCACTCACAGCCACGACCCGGATACTGCCAGATCGTTGAACGATCTGGCAATCGGCCCCTAGACGATGTTGAGCTCGGCCCTCGCCGCACCCGTGGCGAACCGGCGGACGTCGAGCTCGGCGATGTCCACCGCCGGCCGTCGTCGCAGGTAGAGGTCCCGGACCAGCTCGCCGGCGGCCGGGCCCATCTGGAAGCCGTGGCCCGAGAAGCCGGTCGCGTAGAAGAACCGCGACAGCGGGACGCTTTCCCCGATGATCTGGTTGCGGTCCGGCGTCATTTCGTACAGCCCGGCCCAGGCCGTCCGGACGCCGGCGTCGAGCACGGCGGGGATCCGGCGGCCGGCCAGCTCGGCCAGCCGCGGCAGCCACTCGCCCGGCTCGTACCGCGTGCCGAAGCCCGGGACGCCGTCGTCCTCCGAGAACGACATCGCCAGGCCGGGGCCTTCGCGGTGGAAGTAGAACGCCGACGGCATCTCGATGGTGAGCGGAACCGATGCCGGCAGCCCGGGCACCGGTCCGGTGAACACGACCTGCCGCCGGAACGGGCGCACCGGCAGGTCCAGCCCGGCCAGCTCGCCGATCCGGCCCGACCACGCGCCGGCCGCGCACACCACCGCGCCGGTCCGGACGAACCCCGCCGTCGTGACCACGCCGGTCAGCTCGTCGCCGTCGCGCTCGATCCCGGTGACTTCGACGCCGGTCCGCAGCGTCGCCCCGTGTGCGCGGGCCGCTCTCGCGTAGCCCTGGACGACCGCGTCCGGCGTCGCCTTGGCGTCATCCGGTGACCAGAGGGCGGCCACGACGCCGTCGGTCCCCACCAGCGGGAGCACCTTCTTCGCCTCGCCGGGGTCGAGCAGGTGGCTGCGGACGCCGTACTCGCGCTGCAGCTCGGCGCAGCGTTCGAACGCGGGCACGTCGGCCGGGTCCGTGACGAGGTAGAGGTAGCCGTCGCGGCGGAAGTCGATCTCGGTGCCGAAGTCCCGGGAGAAAGCGCTGTACCCGGCCAGCCCGCGCAGGCCGAGCTCGACGTTGACGCGGCTGGTGAACGACGACCGGATGCCGCCCGCGGCCTTCGCCGTCGAGCCGCCGCCCAGCTCGCCGCGCTCGAGGAGCAGCACGCGCACTCCGGCTTCGGCGAGCCGGAACGCGCAGCTGACGCCGATCACGCCACCGCCGATCACGACGCAGCCGGCCGTCGGTGGCAAGGACGTTTCCCCGGCGCCGCGGGTGGTCATACCCGCCAGAGTAGAACGTGATCCACCGGCGGCCACCGAGCGCGTAGAGTCGGCGTGCCGAGCTTGAGAAGGTGATGTCCCATGGCGATGATGCCCGTGACCGATTCGATGTTCCTCCTCGTCGAAACGCGCGAGCATCCGATGCACGTGGGCGGTCTGCAGCTGTTCAAGAAACCCGAGGGCGCCGGCGACGACTACCTCCGCGACGTCCGGGCCAACCTCCTCGAATCGGACAACATGCGCTCGGTGTTCCGGCGCCGCCCGGCCCGGCCGGTCACCACGATGGGGCACGTGGCTTGGGCGAACGACACCGAGCTCGAGCTCGACTACCACTTCCGGCACTCGGCGCTGCCGCGGCCGGGCCGCGTCCGCGAGCTGCTGGAGCTGACGTCTCGCTGGCACAGCACCCTGCTCGACCGGCACCGGCCGCTCTGGGAGACCCACCTCATCGAGGGGCTCGACGACGGCCGGTTCGCCGTCTACACCAAGGTCCACCACGCGCTGATGGACGGCGTTTCGGCGCTGCGCCAGCTGCAGGGCACGCTGTCGGACGATCCCGCGGACATGGATTGCCCGCCGTGGTGGGGCAGCCGGCGCAAGCCGGGGGAAGAACGCGTGAAGCGCCCGCGGTCGTTCCTGCAGACCGCGGGCAAGACGGCCAACCAGCTCGCGGGCTTGGCGCCCGCCGCGATGAAGGTGGCGCGGGAGGCGTTCGGCGAGCACACCCTGACGCTGCCGGGACAGGCGCCGAAGACGATGTTCAACGTGTCGATCGGGGGCGCGCGGCGGTTCGCGGCGCAGAAGTGGCCGCTGGACCGCGTCCGCCAGGTGGCGACCGCGGCCGGGGTTTCGCGCAACGACGTCGTGCTCGCGATGTGCTCGGGCGCGCTGCGGGACTACCTCATCGAACAGCGCGCGCTGCCGGACGCGCCGCTCATCGCGATGGTGCCGGTGTCGCTGCGGCGCCAGAACGACCCCGGCGAGGCGGCGGGCAACAACATCGGCGCGCTGCTGTGCAACCTGGCCACCGACCTGCCGGACGCGGGCAAGCGGCTCGTCACGATCCACCAGTCGATGCGCAACGGCAAGCGGCTGTTCTCGGAGCTGACGCCGCTGCAGACGCTGCTGCTCTCGGCGGTCAACGTCGCCCAGCTCGGCGTCTCGCCGATCCCGGGCGTCGTCAAGAACACCCGGCCGCCGTTCAACCTGGTGATCTCGAACGTGCCCGGCCCGCGCAAGCAGATGTACTGGAACGGTGCCCAGCTCGACGGCATCTACCCGGCGTCGGTGCTGCTCGACGGCCAGGCCGTGAACATCACGCTGACCAGCAACGGCGACCACCTCGACTTCGGTATCACGGGCTGCCGCCGCAGCGTCCCGCACCTGCAGCGGATCCTGACACACCTCGACACGGCCTTGGTGGAACTCGAAGCTGCGGTAAGGTAGCCCGCTCACCGACACGTCGGCTCCCCCATCGGAAGGAATCTTTCCGAAAGCGGGGCGAAAATTCTGGTCAGTCCCTGCGCGCGCTCTTAGGGTGACGGCGATCAGCCCCCGGAAAGAGGAGCAGGACATGACCGAGGAGTGGACGACCCCCGACTTCGTCGAGTACGAAACCCCGATGGAGGTCACCGCCTACGCGGCCCGCATGGCGGACTGACGGATGCCGGTCGAGCCACTCACGGAAAGCGCATTCATCGACGCCCTGCGCGGTCTGTCCGGCCGGTACTGGGGAACGCACCCGTTCCACCGCCGGCTGCACGCGGGCGAGCTCGACGAGCGCGCGCTGCGGATCTGGGCGGCGAACCGCTGGTACTACCAGTGCGTGCTGCCGCGGAAGGACGCGGCGATCATCAGCAACTGCCCGCTGCCGGAGATCCGCCGCCAGTGGCTCGACCGGATCGTCTACCACGACGGTGTGAGCGCCGGCACCGGCGGGATCGAACGCTGGCTGCGGCTCTGCACGGCGGTCGGCCTGGACCGCGACGAGGTTCTCGATGAACGGCACGTCACTCCCGGCGTCCGCTTCGCCGTGGACGCCTACGTGACCTTCGCGCGGACGAAACCCTGGTGGGAGGCCGTCGCGTCGGGACTGACCGAGATGTTCGCCGGGCACCTCATGCAGCAACGGGTGGCGGACATGCTCGCGCACTATTCGTGGATCGACCGGGAAGACCTCGCCTACTTCACCAACCGGATCGACAAGGTCGCCGGCGAAGGCAAGGACACCCTCGACATCGTGGTCCGCCACTGCGTCACGCGCGAACAGCAGGACCGCGCGATCGCCGCGCTGGCGTTCAAGTGCGACGTCCTGTGGTCGATGCTCGACGCGATCGAGCGGGCGGCCGCGTGATCACCGCCGATTCGGTCCCGCAGCTGCGCCGCGGCGTGCGGCTGTCCTTCGACCACGTGAGGGAGACGCACGTGCTGCTGTTCCCCGAGGGCGTCCTGGTGCCGAACGCCACCGCGGCCGCGGTGCTCGAACTCTGCGACGGCACCCGGTCCGTCACCGAAATCACGACGGCGCTTTCCGGTCGGTACTCCGGCGTGGTCGCCCAGGACGTCCTGTCCGTGTTGTCCCGGCTGGGCGAACGGCGGGTCGTCGCATGGACGTGAGCCCGCCGCTGGGCCTGCTGGCCGAGCTGACCCACCGCTGTCCGCTGCACTGTCCTTATTGCTCGAACCCGGTGGAACTGACCACCCGTGACGCCGAACTGTCCACTGCGGACTGGATGTCGGTGCTGTCGCAGGCGCGCGAACTCGGCGTGCTGCAGGTGCACATGTCCGGCGGTGAGCCGTTGCTGCGGCCGGACCTGCCTTCACTGGTGTCGCACGCGAGCGGGCTCGGCTGCTACGTCAACCTCGTGACGTCCGGGCTCGGCCTGACGGCTTCGCGGCTCGACGACCTCGTCGAGCGCGGGCTGGCGCACGTCCAGCTGTCGGCGCAGGGCGCGACCCGGGAGCGGGCCGACCTGCTGGCCGGCGCGAAGGCGCACGACCGGAAGCTGTTTGCGGGTGCGCTGGTGAAGGCGTCCGGGCTGCCGCTGTCGCTGAACGTCGTGCTGCACCGGCGCAACCACGACCAGCTGGCCGGCATCATCGAGCTGGCCGAGCGGATGGGCGCGGACCGGCTGGAGCTGGCGAACACGCAGTACTACGGCTGGGCGTTGCGCAACCGCGACGCGCTGATGCCGACGGCTTCGCAGCTGGCCGCCGCCGAGCCGGTGGTGCGCGCGGCGATCGCGCGCTTGCGGGGCACGATGGAAATCGTCTACGTCGTCGCCGACTACCACGAGCCGTACCCGAAGCCGTGCATGTACGGCTGGGGTGCGCGGCAGCTGACGGTGGCCCCGGACGGCACCGTGCTGCCGTGCCCGGCGGCGTCGGCGATCTCGACGCTTTCGCTGTCCTCGGTGCGGGACACCCCGCTGGCCGAGATCTGGTACGACTCGTCGTCGTTCAACGCCTACCGCGGCGAGGACTGGATGACCGAACCGTGCCGCACGTGCGACCGCCGCGGCCTCGACTTCGGCGGCTGCCGCTGCCAGGCGTTCCTGCTCACCGGCGACGCCGCGGCCACGGACCCGGTGTGCTCGCGCTCGCCCGGACGCGGCGCGGTCGATCTGATCTTGTCCCGTCCCCCGGTGGCCGACCTGGTCATGCGCCGGTGAAGGTGATCCTGCTGGGCACCGCGGCGGGCGGCGGATGTCCACAGTGGAACTGCGCGTGCCGCCTCTGTGTTTCGGGTCTGGAGCCGCGCTCGCAGGACTGCGTCGCCATCAGCGCGGACGGCGCCGGCTGGTACCTGCTCAACTGCTCCCCGGACATCCGGGCGCAGATCCTCGGGACGCCGGAGCTGCGGGCCGGGCCGGGGCCGCGTGAGATCCCGCTGCGCGGGGTGCTGCTGACGGACGCCGAACTCGACCATTCGCTGGGCCTGCTGATGCTGCGCGAGTCGGGCGGGCTCCCGGTGTGGGCACCACCGGCGGCGCTGTCCGCGCTGTCACCGTTCCGCGCCATCGTGGACGGCTACGGCGGCTGGACGTGGTCGTCCGTTGTGGACGTTCCGGGGTTGCGGGTCGAGGTGCTGCCGGTGAGCGACAAGCGGCCGAAGTACGCCCCGGCCGGTTCCGGCGGGCCGTGGGTGGTCGCCTACCGCATCTCGGACCCGGCGACGGGCGGTGTGCTGGTGTACGCGCCGTGCCTGCGGAGCTGGCCTGCCGGGTTCGACGAGTTCGTCGCGGACGCTTCTCTCGTGCTGCTGGACGGGACGTTCTACGCGCCGGACGAGATGGCCGGGGTGGGCGGCCCGGACCAGCTCGCGATGGGGCACCTGCCGATCACCGCGATCCTGCCCCGGGTGGCCGGGCGGCCCTGGGCGTTCACGCACGTCAACAACACGAACCCAGCGCTCGACCCGGCGTCGCCCGAGCACGCCGCGGTGCTGGCCGCGGGCGCTTCGCTGCCTTTGGATGGCACGACGTACGTGCTTTAAGCCGTTGACAGCGATGGTTGGCTGAAGCCATGTGCCTCCCGGGTGCCCAGCGCCGATGAGCGCTCCCGTCCCCCGCCGGCCCGCTGCCGCGTCGATGAGCGCTCCTTTCCGCCACCGGCCTGGGGTCGGGCGGCGGCCACGTCCTCTCCGGCCAGAGCCGCGCCCGTGACCACCTCACTCGTCGCCCCGCTGCGGGAAGCTCCGTTCCGCGCCCTCGTCACCGGCCGGAGCCTGGCCCACTTCGGGAACGCCGTTGCTCCCTTCGCGCTCGCCTTCGCCGTCGTCGATCTCACCGGGTCCGCCGTCGATCTCGGGCTCGTCGTCGGGGCTCGTTCGCTCGCCAACGTGCTTCTGCTGCTGTTCGGCGGGATGCTGGCCGACCGGCTGCCGCGGTCGGTCATCCTGCAGGGCACCGAAACCGCCGCCGCTCTCACCCAGGCCGCCGTGGCCGCGAGTGTCCTCTGTGGATTCGCCTCGATCCCGCTGCTGGCCGGGCTCGGGTTCGTCAACGGCGCCGTCTCGGCCATCTCGCTGCCCGCGGCCGCCGCCCTCACGCCGTCGACCGTGCCCGGCGCACTGCTCACCCAGGCGAACGCCCTGGTCCGGCTGCTGTCGAACACCGGCCGCATCGCCGGAGCCGGCCTGGCCGGCGTCCTCGTCGCCTTCGCCGGCTCCGGGTGGGCGCTCGCCGGGAACGCGCTGCTCTTCCTCGCCGCCGCGCTGGCTTACCGGCGGATCCGGCTGCCGCGCGGCGAACGCGTTCCGGGCAGCCGTCCGCTCGCCGAGCTCGCCGAAGGCTGGCGGGAGTTCCGCGCCCGCGCGTGGGTGTGGCTGGTGGTGCTGCAGTTCATGATCGTCAACGCGGTGACCGCCGGTGCGCTGCTGGTGATCGGCCCGCTCGTCGCCGACGACACCTTCGGCCGCACCGGCTGGGGGTTCGCGCTGGCCACGCAGACCGCGGGGTCGCTGCTCGGCGGCGTCCTCGCCGCCCACTGGCAACCGCGGCGGATGCTCTTCACCGGCGTCGCGGTGGTCATGGCCGCGGCGCTGCCGATGCTGGCCCTGGGTCAGACGCCGTACCTGCTGCCGCTGCTGGCCGCGATGTTCCTCTCGGGCGTCGCGCTCGAACAGTTCTCCGTCGCGTGGGACGTGTCGCTGCAGGAGAACATCCCGCCGGACAAGCTCGCCCGCGTCTACTCCTACGACATGCTCGGCTCGTTCGTCGCGATGCCGCTCGGCCAGGTCACCGCGGGCCCGCTGGCCGAACACGCCGGCCGGTCGGCGACGCTCTTCGGCGGCGCGGCCCTGGTCGTCGTCGCGACGGCGTTGGTGCTGTGCAGCTCGCAGGTGCGGGGGCTCGTCCGCCGGGCACCGGCCGGCCCGGGCTGACGCTACCGGCCCACGCGCGGCCCGGACGTCAGGTCGCGGTGGCCGTCGAGACGCCACCAGCTCTCCAGCGTCTCGCGCAGGGCCTTCAGCAGTTCACCGCCGGTCTCCAGCGGCACCAGCGCCGCCCGGCCGTCGTCCACCCGCAGCGCGGCGGCCAGCCGGTCGCCCTGCTCGATCAGGCCGACGACCACCCGCATCGGCTCCCCGGTGACGTCGACGGTCGGGATGGCTCGTTCGTACCGCCAGCCTTGAGCGTTCATCCGGCCGAGAGTGGCACAGCTTCCCCGGCTCCGGTCCGGGTTTCACCCTCACGTGTGGTCAGGCGGCCGCCCAGGGCCGCACTTCCTCCAGCAGCTTCGCCACGGCCAGCACGAGGTCGTCCGAGTGCCGCGGCCCGACGATCTGCAGGCCGACCGGCAGTCCCGCCGACGTGCGCCCGGCCGGCACGCTGATCGCCGGCTGCTGGGTCATGTTGAACGGGTACGTGAACGGCGTCCACTCCGGCCATTCGCTCAGCCCGCTGCCCGGCGGCACGTCGTGCCCGGCCTCGAACGCCGCGATCGGGATGGCCGGCGTGATCAGCACGTCGTAGCGGGTGTGGAACTCGCCCATCCGGATGCCCAGCGCGGCGCGCTCGGCGGTCGCGTCGAGGTAGTCGCTCGCCGTCCACTTCTTGCCGAGTTCCCAGACCCGCCGCAGCCCGGGGTCGGTCCGCTCCTCGGACCCGGGCGGGAACGAGTCCAGCAGCTTCGCCGCCCCCGAAGACCACAGGACATCGAACGCCGGCTTCGGGTCGGCGAACCCGGGGTCGGTCTCCTCGACGTGCAGGCCGGCGTCCCCCAGCGCGCGGACCGCGGCCGCGACGATCGCGGCCACCTCCGGGTCGACGTCGACGTAGCCGAGCGTCGGCGAGAACGCGGCGATCAGCCCGCGCACGTCCCGCCGGACGGCCTCCCGGAACGACCCCACCGGCGGCGCCAGCGCGGCCGGGTCGCGGGGGTCGGGCAGCGACAGGACGTCCAGCAGCAGCGCGGTGTCGTCCACCGACCGCGCCATCGGGCCGGCGTGCGAGAGCGGGCCGAACGGGCTCGCCGGGTAGAGCGGGATCCGGCCGTGGGTGGGTTTCAGCCCGACGATGCCGCAGAACGACGCCGGGATCCGCACCGAGCCACCGCCGTCCGTGCCGACCGACAGCTCGCCCATCCCGGCCGCGACGGCCGCGGCGCTGCCGCCGCTCGACCCGCCCGCCGTCTTCGACGGGTCGGCCGGGTTGCGCGTGATGCCGCACAGCGGGCTGTCGGTGACGCCCTTCCACCCGATCTCGGGCGTGGTCGTCTTGCCCAGCAACACCAGGCCGGCCTCGCGCATCCGCGCGGCGACCGGGCTGTCGACGTCCCACGGCTGGTCCGGGTCGATGCTCTTCGAGCCCCGGACGGTCGGCCAGCCCTGGGTGAGGAACATGTCCTTGATCGACGACGGCACGCCGTCGAGCCACCCGATCGGGTTACCATCCCGCCAGCGGACCTCGGACGCCTTCGCCTGCTCCAGCGCGCGATCGGCGTCGACGAGGCAGAAGGCGTTGCACTCGCCGTCCCGGGCTTCGATGGCCTGCAGGGCGTTCTGCGTCGCCTCGACCGGCGAAAGCTCGCCGGTCGCGTAGGCGGCGACGAGCTCGCTGGCGGTCAGCATCCTGTCGTTCATCCGGCTCCCTGGTTCCCCGACGGCACGTAGCCGAGCGTCTTGTCGACGACATTGCGCAGCGGCTCCCCAGCGCGCCAGCGGCGGAAGTTTTCGGTGAACACCTCGACCAGCGTGTGCCGCCAGCCGACGAAGTCCCCGGACATGTGCGGCGAGATCAGCACGTCCGGCAGCGTCCACAGCGGGCTTTCGGCCGGCAGCGGCTCGGTGTCGAAGACGTCGAGCGCGGCCCCGGCGATGGTCTTGCTTTCGAGCGCCGCGACCAGGTCGGAGGTGACGACCAGCTCGCCCCGGCCCACGTTGACGAACCGCGCCGACGGCTTCATCACGGCGAACGCGCGCGCGTCGAACATGCCCTTCGTGTGCTCGGTCAGCGGCGCGACCGCGACGACGTAGTCGGCGTGCGGCAGGATTTCGGTGAGCCGCGCGGACTCGTGCACCACGCCGAAGTCGGGGTCACCGGTGCGCTCACGGCGCCCGGCGCCACTCACCCGCATCCCGGCCGCGCGCAGCAGCCGCGCGATGGCCCGGCCGATCGGCCCGGTGCCGACGACCACCACCTCCCGCCCGGCGATCCGCTCGCTTTCGCGGTGCAGCCAGCGGCCCTCGCGCTGCAGGTCGTGCGAGCGCGCGAAGTCCTTCGCGAAGGCGAGTACGACGCCCAGCACGTACTCCGCGATGGCGTCGTCGAAGACACCCCGCGAGTTCGTCAGGACCACGTCGCTCTCCCGCAGCCCGGGGAACAGCACGGGGTCGACCCCCGCACTGGCGATGTGCAGCCAGCGCAGCCGGTCGGCCGCGTGCCACGCGCCGGGCACGGCCGTGGAGAGGAAGTCGTAGACGAAGAGGGCGTCCGCTCCGGACAACGCATCGGCAAGGCCCGCCGCGTCCGTGTAACGCACGACCGCCCCGGATTCGACAGCACGCATGTCCGGTGGGCGGGACTCGCCGCAGAGCACGGCCAGGACGGGAGCTTCCCGGTGTTCCGAGGCGATCACGTTGACACGGTAAAAGTCACTCGTATGATTGTCAACAATCCGAGGAACGACCCCCGGAGCACCGGACGTGTCAAGTACGGACGTATTCCGGAGGCTGAGCCTTGGATTTCGACTTCCTGGCGTTCGACGGCCCGCTGGCGCAACGCGGCATCGGCGTCATCGCGCCCTTCGACCTCGCCCTGGAGCGCGAGCTCTGGCGCTGGGTGCCGATGGAGGTGTCCCTCCACCTCGCCCGCACGCCGTACGAGCCCGTGCCGGTCAGCATGGAGATGGCCCGCCTGGTCAGCGACAGCCACCACCTGGCCAGCGCGACCCGCGACGTGCTGCACGTCGAGCCCGAGGTCGTCGCCTACCTCTGCACGTCGGGCAGCTTCGTCAACGGCGTCGACTACGAGCGCTCGCTGACCAAGGCGATCTGCGACGCCGGCGCGCCGGACGCCGTCACCACCTCCGGGGCGCTGGCCGAAGTGCTGCACCAGCTCGACCTCCACCGCGTCTCCGTGCTCACCCCCTACGACGCCGACCTGACCGCCGCCCTGCACGGCTTCCTCGCCGAACTGGATGTCGCGACCGTCGCCAGCGACCACCTCGGCCTGGGCGGCGGCATCTGGAAGGTCAGCTACCGGACCATCGCCGAGCGCATCCTCGCCGCCGACCACGGCGACGCCGAAGCGATCTTCGTCAGCTGCACCAACCTCCCCACCTACGACCTGATCGAACCCCTGGAAGCCGCGCTCGGCAAACCGGTGCTCACCGCCAACCAGCTGACGATGTGGGCGTGCCTGCGCCGGATGCACCTCCCCATCGTCGGACCCGGGAGGTGGCTTCGTGACGTGTCGTGACGGTTTTCCTTGACCTTCCCTCTAGGATTGTCGACAATTTGCGTCCCCTCCGGAGGTTCCGTGACCACCATCGGCTTCATCTACCCCGACCACGCGGCCGAAGACGACTACCCGCTGGCCGAGCAGCTGCTCGGCGGCATGGCCGTCGACGAGGGCGACATCCGGCTGGCGGTCGAGCACATCTACGGCACCGACAAGCACGCGGTGGCCGAGCTGCTCGACCTCGGCAGCGAGGCCCGCCTCGCCGACGGCGCCGCCCTCCTCGCCAAGCACGAGCCCGCCGCGGTCATCTGGGCGTGCACCAGCGGCAGTTTCGTCTACGGCTGGGAGGGCGCCCGCGACCAGGCCGACCGCCTCGCCGCCGTCGCCGGTGTCCCGGCCTCCAGCACCTCCTTCGCGTTCGTGCACGCCGCGCGTGCCCTGGACGTCAAGCGGGTCGCCGTCGCCGCCAGCTACCCGGACGACATCGCCCGGCTGTTCGTCGACTTCCTCAAGGCCGGCGGCATCGAGGTCGTCTCGATGGCCAGCGCGGACATCGTCACGGCGGCCGAGGTCGGCGCGCTGAGCCCGGAAGCCGTCCTCGCGCTCGCCGTGAGCCACGACCACCCGGAGGCCGACGCGGTGCTCGTGCCGGACACCGCCATGCGCACCCTCGCCGAGATCAACGCGGTGGAGGCCGCGCTCGGCAAGCCCGTGCTGACCGCCAACCAGGTCACGGTCTGGGAAGGCCTGCGCCTGACCGGCCGGCACCGGCTCGTCCGCTCGCTCGGCGCGCTCTTCCGGCACCTACCGCACGGGAGCGCGTGACATGGCCCTGCCACCGGGCATGCTGCCCGAGATCGAACCGGTGAGCCGCGAGTCGACGGCCGCCGTCATCGCGCGCCAGCTGCGTGACGCGATCATGACGGGCGCCCTCCCGCCCGGCACCCAGCTCGGCGAGAGCGAGCTGGCCGCGCGGTTCCAGGTGTCACGGGGGCCGCTCCGGGAAGCCATGCAGCACCTGGTGTCCGAAGGGCTGCTGCGCAGTGAAAGACATCGCGGGCTGTTCGTGATCGACCTCGAGCCGGGCGACGTCTACGACATCTACGCCGCCAGGTCCGCGATCGAGCGAGCCGCCATGCTGCGCGCCCTGCGCGGCGGCGACCGCGACCGGATCGCGGACGTACTCGAGCAGACCGTCACCGAGATGGCGACCGCGGCGAGCGAGGACGACCCCACCGCGCTCTCGACCGCGGACCTGAAGTTCCACGAGGCGCTCATCAACGCCTCCGGCAGCAAGCGGCTCGTGCGGATGGCCCGGACGCTGCTGATCGAGACGCGGATGTGCCTGACGGCGTTGCAGAGCACGTACCAGCGGGTCGAGGAGCGCGTGGACGAGCACACGAAGCTCATCCAGGCCCTGCGCGACGGCGACGAGGAGACGGCGCTGGCGCTGCTGGAAGCCCACATGGAGGACGCGGTGCAGCGGCTCGCGCCGGGCACGAGCCTGACGGACGGGGAAGCTCCGCCGGTGCCGGGAAACGCGTGATCGCAGAGCCGACACGCGTGATTGGACGGTCGACTCACGTGATTGGAGAGTCGAATCGCGTCCCTGGAGGGTCGACTCGCGTGCCTGGGAGGTCGGCTCGCGTACCTGGAGAGCCGACTCGCGTACCTGAGTGGACGACACGCGCGGCCGGAACCGGAACTCGCGTGGCCGGGGCCCGAACTCGCGTGATTCGGGGCCGAACTTGCGTGACTGGGCGGGCATCTCGCGTGACTGGGCGGGCATCTCACGTGACTGGGCGGGCATCTCGGGCGGGTTAGTGGGCATGGCGGGGTCCTAGGACTGGCTGGCCGGCGCGGCCGTCGCGGTAGTCGGGGGACCAGGGGAAGCGGCCCTGGGCGTCCGCGTGGACCAGTTGCAGCGCGCGGATTTCCGGGCCGTACAGCGCCGCCGCGAACACCAGGTGCACCGACGGCTCCGTGAGCTCGACGACCTCGGCCAGGGGGCCGTCGGGCAGCGGGATGCGTTCGCCCGCCGTGGGTGGTGAGCCGCGCAGGACTCGGGTGGCCAGGTTGTTCAGCAAGCCGCCGGCCGCGAGGGCCGGGAGGCCGGTCACCACCAGCTCCGGCAAGCCGTACCCGCTCAGGCCGATCGTGTAGGCCCACGGCGGGTACGGCCCGGCTCCCTCCACTCCTTGCACCAGCCAGCCCCGGTCGGCCACGCCGCCGCGAAGCCGCTCCAGGTAACCGGATCTGTCCCGGTTCTCGCACTCGAAGCACATCGGTGTCTCCTCCCCCTCGGTGGGCTCGGGAACCACCGTGCCGGAGGGCACCGACAAAAACTCAGCCCAGCGCTTCGACCACCGCCGTGCCGAGCCGTTCTGTGGTATCCGTGCCGCCGAGGTCGGGCGTGCGCACGCGGCCCTCGTCGAGCACCCGGTCCACCGCGGTGCGGATCGCTTGCGCCGCAACGGTTTCGCCCAGGTGTTCGATGAGCATCGCAGCCGCCAGGATCTGGGCGACGGGGTTGGCGATTCCCTGCCCCGCGATGTCCGGAGCGCTCCCGTGGACCGCCTCGAACATCGACGGGAATTCACCCGATGGGTTGATGTTGCCGGACGGCGCCATGCCCAGCCCGCCGGTGATCGCGGCGGCGAGGTCGCTGAGGATGTCGCCGAAGAGGTTCGACGCCACCACGATGTCGAGCCGATCCGGCGCCTGCACCATTCGCGCCGCCAGCGCATCCACGTGCATCTGTTCACTGTGGACGTCCGGGAACTCCGCCGCGACCTCGGCGAAGATCTCGTCCCAGAACGGCATCGAGTGGATCAGGCCGTTCGACTTCGTCGCCGAGCAGACGCGGGAAGACCGCGTCCGGGCCAGCTCGAACGCGTACCGGATGATCCGGGTGACGCCGACGCGCGTGAAAACCGACTCCTGCAGCACGAATTCGTCCGGCCGGCCGGCGTTGTGCCGCCCGCCGATCGCCGAGTACTCCCCTTCGGAGTTTTCCCGGACGATGACCAGCTCCAGCTCCTCGGCCTTCCGCCCGGCCAGCACGGACGTCGTGCCCGGCAGCAGCCGCACCGGGCGCAGGTTGACGTACTGCTGGAACGCCCGCCGCAGCGGGATCAGCAGGCCCCACAGGGAAACGTGGTCCGGGACGCCGGGGAAGCCGACCGCGCCGAGCAGGATCCCGTCGAACGCCGAGAGCTGCGAAACCCCGTCGTCCGGCATCATCGACCCGAGCGCCGCGTACCGCTCGCAGCTCCAGTCGAACTCGGTCCACGCCAACGAGAAATCGAAGAGGCCGGCCGCCCGGTCGAGGACCTTGCGGGCCTCGACCGTGACGTCCACGCCGATCCCGTCGCCCGGGATGCTCGCCAGGCGGTACGCGCTCACAGGGCGACCGCGATGTACTTGGTCTCCAGGAACTCCTCGATGCCGACCGAACCGCCTTCGCGGCCGAGGCCGGACTGCTTGATCCCGCCGAACGGTGCCGCCGGGTTCGACACGATGCCCTGGTTGAGCCCGATCATGCCGGCTTCCAGGGCTTCCGAAACCCGCAGCGCGCGCTTCAGGTCGCTGGTGAAGAGGTAGGAAACGAGCCCGAATTCGGTGTCGTTGGCCTTCGCCACCGCCTCTTCCTCGGTGTCGAACGCCGTGATCGGGGCGACCGGCCCGAAGATCTCCTCGTGCGTCAGCCGCGCTTCCTGCGGGACGTCGGTGAGCACGGTGGCCTGGTAGAAGTGGCCCGGCCCGTCGACCTCCGAGCCGCCGGTGAGGATCCGAGCGCCGCGG
Organism: Amycolatopsis sp. NPDC024027; assembly: GCF_040638975.1. Taxonomy (NCBI): domain Bacteria; kingdom Bacillati; phylum Actinomycetota; class Actinomycetes; order Pseudonocardiales; family Pseudonocardiaceae; genus Amycolatopsis; species Amycolatopsis sp. NPDC024027. Next base: position 140,390 of record NZ_JBEZYY010000008.1, on the reverse strand, counting down.
TCGGTGGCGTCCTCGACCAGCTCGGTCACCTTCTCGACGGCCTTCTCGTCGATCAGCGGGCCGACCACGACGTCCTTCTCGGTGCCGCGGCCCATCGGCAGCGCCTGCATGCGCTCGGCCAGCCGCCGCGCGAACTCGTCGACGACGCCGCGCTGCACGTAGAACCGGTTCGCCGCGGTGCAGGCCTCGCCGATGTTGCGCATCTTCGCCTGCATGGCGCCGTCGATGGCGGCGTCCATGTCCGCGTCCTCGAAGACCAGGAAGGGGGCGTTGCCGCCCAGCTCCATCGAAGTGCGCAGGACCTTGTCGGCGCACTGCTCCAGGAGCTTGCGGCCGACCCCGGTGGAGCCGGTGAAGGAGAGCTTGCGGGCGCGGCCGTCACGGATCAGCGGCTCCATCACGCCGCCCGAGTCGCTGGTCGTAACGACGTTGAGCACGCCATCGGGCAGGCCCGCCTCGGCGAGGATGCCGGCCAGCGCGAGCATCGACAGCGGCGTCTGGGCGGCGGGCTTGATCACCGACGTGCAGCCCGCGGCGATCGCCGGGCCGATCTTGCGCGTGCCCATCGCCATCGGGAAGTTCCACGGCGTGATCAGCAGCGTCGGCCCGACCGGCTGCTTCGTGATGAGGAACCGGCCCGCGCCGTTCGGGGCGGTGGCGTAGCCGCCGTCGATGCGGACGGCCTCCTCGGCGAACCAGCGGAAGAACTCGGCGGCGTAGGCGATCTCGCCCTTCGACTCGGCGAGCGGCTTGCCCATTTCCAGGGTCATCAGCAGCGCCAGTTCCTCCTGGCGCTGCATCAGCAGCTCGAAGGCGCGGCGCAGGATCTCGCCGCGCTCGCGGGGCGCCATCTTGGCGAAATCGGCCTGGGCCGCGACGGCGGCGTCCAGTGCCGCGACGCCGTCCGACGGCGAGGCGTCGGCGACGTGACAAAGCTCTTTGCCGGTGGCCGGGTCGACCACCGGGAAGGTCTTGCCGTCCTGGGCGGCGACCCACTTGCCGCCGATGAACAGTTCCTTGCCGACCGCCTCGACGACGCCGGACTCGGTGCTCGCGCTCATCCCGACTTGCTCCTCACGTGTTGTCCCGAGAGCCATGCTATGGATATTGTCAACAATCGACAACCCGCTCAGACCGACCGAGGAGCACGCTGTGGCCCAGCTCTCTCCGCTGCTCAAGCAGGCAACGCCCGTCGTGGTCGACCACGGTGAAGGGGTTTACCTCTACGACGTCGAGGGCAAACGCCACCTCGACTTCACCGCCGGCATCGGCGTCACGAGCACCGGGCACTGCCACCCCCACGTCGTGCGGGCCGCGCAGGAGCAGATCGGCAAGCTCGTCCACGGCCAGTACACGACGGTCATGCACAAGCCGCTCCTCGAGCTGACCGAACGCCTCGGCGAGGTCCTGCCGAGCGGGCTCGACTCGCTCTTCTACGCGAACTCGGGCAGTGAAGCCGTCGAAGCGGCGTTGCGGCTTGCGCGGCAGGCGACGAAGCGCCCGAACGTCATCGTCATGCAGGGCGGCTTCCACGGCCGGACCGTCGCGGCGGCGTCGATGACGACGTCCGGGACGCGGTTCAGCGCCGGCATCGGCCCGCTGATGGCCGGCGTGCACGTCGCGCCGTTCCCGTACGCCTACCACTACGGCTGGGACGAGCGGACCGCGACGAAGTTCGCCCTGCGCGAGCTGGACTACCTGTTCCAGACGGTCAGCGCGCCGAACGAGACCGCCGCGATCTTCGTCGAGCCGGTGCTCGGCGAGGGCGGGTACGTCCCGGCCAACACGGAGTTCATGGCGGGCCTGCGCGAGCGCGCCGACCGGCACGGCATCCTGCTCGTCGTCGACGAGATCCAGACCGGCTTCGGCCGCACCGGGAAGTTCTGGGGCCACGACCACTTCGCCGTCTCCCCCGACATCGTCCTCATCGCGAAGGGCCTGGCGAGCGGCTTCCCGCTGTCCGGCATCGCCGCTTCGCAGGAGCTGATGGCGAAGGCGTTCCCGGGGTCGCAGGGCGGGACGTACGGCGGCAACGCGGTTTCGTGCGCCGCGGCGATCGCGACGCTCGAAGTCATCCAGCAGGAGAACCTGGTCGAGAACGCCGCCGAACGCGGCCGCCAGCTCCTCGAGGGCGCGCGGGTGATCGCGGACAAGACGCCGTCGATCGGCGAGGTGCGCGGGCTCGGCCTGCTCGTCGGGTCGGAGTTCACGACCGCCGACGGCGAGCCCGATGCGGCAACCGCGGCCGCCGCTCAGCAGACGGCGTCGAAGAACGGCCTGCTGCTGCTCACCTGCGGGCCGTACATGAACGTCGTCCGGATGGTGCCGCCGCTGGTCGTCACCGCCGAGCAGGTCGACGACGCGCTGCGGATCTGGGGCGACGTCGTCGCGTCGGTCACGGGGAGCTGAGCATGGCCCGGTACATCACGATCACCCTCGACAAGCGCGGCGTCTCCTGCCGCGCCCGGCTGCTGGACGACGAAGCACCGCGGACCTGCAAGGCGGTCTGGGACGCGTTGCCGCAGAGCGGCTCCGCCTACCACGCCAAGTACGCGCGCAACGAGGTCTACACGCTGGTGCCGCCGTTCGCGGAACCCAAGCCGGGCCGGGAGAACCCGACGATCACGCCGATTCCCGGCGACGTCGTCTACTTCGGTTTCGAGGCGTGGGAGATCGGCAACCCGGCGTACGGCTACGACGACGACAGTGAGGCGCACAGCGACCAGGGCGCGACCGACCTGGCGATCTTCTACGGCCGCAACAACCTGCTGATCAACGGCGACGCCGGCTGGGTGCCCGGCAACGTGTTCGCCACGATCGAGGAGGGCCTGGCCGAGATGGCGGCGGCCGCACAGGACCTGTGGCTGCGGGGTGTCGAGGGCGAGACGCTCTCGTTCGCGCGCGCCTGAAACAGCGCCTGAAACACGAGTCCGGCCGCGGATTCCCCGCGGCCGGGCCGCGGTCAGCCCAGCGCGGTCAGCTGCTCGAAATCGCCGTCGGAGAGCGTGACGTCCGCGGCGGCGCAGTTTTCCTCCAGGTGCGGGATCGACGACGTCCCCGGGATCGGGATCACGACCGGTGACCGGCGCAGCAGCCAAGCGAGCGATACCTGCGCGGGCGTCGCGCCGAGGCCGGCCGCGACCTTGGCGAGCACCCCACCCGCCGTGGCGTGGTCACCGCGGGCGATCGGCAGCCACGGGACGAACGCGATGCCCTCGCGCTCGCAATAGCCGAGCACGTCGTCGGACGCGCGATCGGTCAAGTTGTAGCGGTTCTGGACGCTCGCGATCGGCGCGATGGCTCGCGCTTCGGCCAGCTGCGCGACGCTGACCTCGGACAACCCGATCCGGGCGACCTTGCCCTCGTCCCGCAGCCGGGCGAGCGCGCCGATCTGGTCGGCGAGCGGCACCTGCGGGTCGAGCCGGTGCAGCTGAAGCAGGTCGAGGCGGTCGACGCGCAGGCGCCGCAACGAAAGTTCCGCCTGCTGCCGGAGGTATTCGGGCCGGCCGAGCGGCACCCACTCGCCGCGGCTCGGGCGCGCGTGCCCGCACTTCGTCGCGATCAGCAGCCCGGGGTACGGGTGGAGCGCATCGGCGAGCAGCTCTTCGTTCAGGCCCAGATCGTAGGCGTCGGCGGTGTCGAAGAACGTCACGCCGAGCTCGGCCGCGCGGCGCGCGACGGACTGGGCGCCGTCCTTCACGTGGTCCCACTCGGTCAGCCGCATCGCGCCGAAACCCAAGCGGTGCACGGAAAGGCCGTCTTCGAAGGTGTACGTCGAGGTCATGCCGGAAGCTTCGCCGCCGTCGCCGTCACCCGCCAGAGATTTAGCCTGAGCTAAATCCACAGCTTCTACGCTGCGTGACCTGATAGCGCGAACAGACCAGTTCGATTACGCCGTTCGGGGATATCCGGACGGAGCAACCAACTTTAGGGTGATCGAACCTGACCACTGGGGTCGGCACGTCGAGGCGTCGGGACTAGGAGATGACGAGCCACATGAACATCGAAACGGCGTTGAAGGAAGCCCTTTCCATCACGGGCGCGGTGGGGGCCGCCCTCGTCGATTACGAAAGCGGGATGGCGCTCGGGACACTGGGCGGCGGCGACTGGCTGGACCTGGACACCGCGGCCGCGGGCAACACCGAAGTCGTCCGCTCCAAGCTGCGGGTGATCTCCGCCCTCCGGCTCAACGACGAGATCGAGGACATCCTCATCACCCTGGGCCGCCAGTACCACCTGATCCGCCTGCTGCGGCCGGCCAAGGTCGACTCCGCACTGTTCCTGTACCTCGTCCTGGACCGGGAACGGGCCAACCTCGCGCTGGCCCGGCACTATTTGAAGAACATCGAAGCCGAACTGGCCGTGTGACCGGGATGCAGGCCGAAGTACCCGGCACCCCGATTCCCCTGCCGACGCGCCGGCAGGGCGCGTCCCAGAGTTTCCCGCCACCGCAGAAGATCCAGCCGTCCCACCCCGAGGCCGCGGCCGTGGCCAAGGCACTCCAGGAGATCCGCGACAAGGTCGACCGGGCCAACATCACCGGGCTCCTGCTGGCCAGCCGCGACGGCCTGCTGCTGGCCAGCGACACGCAGGAAATCGAAGACGACAGCGTGGCGGCCATGGCGGCGGCCGCCGTCGGGCTCGCCACGAGGTTCGTCGGCCAGGCCGGCCTGGGCGAGGCACGGGGCGCGATGTTCCAGGGCTCACTCGGGCACGTCTGCGTCTTTCCCGTGCAGGACCCCATCCTCCTGGTCGTGTTCGCCCGGCCGGACACGACCATGGGCCTGTTCAACGTCGTCGCCCGGCAGGCGCTGACGCTGCTCCAAGACGCCTTGACCACGGCGAACTGACCACCGGATCTCCTCCGCGCAGAAACGTGAAAATCCTTCATGGCGGCGTACCGCCGGTACGTACTACGCTGCGGTAACCACAGCGACTGCGCGGAGGAGAAACTGCCGATGGGCGACGTGGCAGCACGCCTGGCCGAGATCGTCGGGGACGGAAACCTGCTCACGGGCGAGGCGATCTCGGAGGACTACGCGCACGACGAAGCGCTGACGGCGGAGCCGCAGAAGCCCGCGTACGTCGCGAAGCCGGCAACGGCCGAAGAAGTCGCGGAGCTGCTGAAGACCGCTTCGGAACACCACGTCCCCGTGACCGCCCGCGGCTCCGGCAGCGGGCTGTCCGGGGCGGCCCGGCCGATGGCGGACGGGCTGCTGATCTCCTTCGAGCGCATGAACACCGTCCTCGAAGTCGACACCGGGAACCACGTCGCCGTCGTCCAGCCCGGCGTGACGCTGGCCGAACTCGACGCCAAGACCGCCGAAGCCGGGCTGAGCTACACCGTCTACCCCGGTGAGCTGAGCGCGAGCGTCGGCGGGAACGTCGGGACCAACGCCGGCGGGATGCGCGCGGTCAAGTACGGCGTCACCCGCAACAACGTGCTCGGCCTGCAAGCCGTGCTGCCGACCGGCGAGATCATCCGGACCGGCGGCAAGACGTCGAAGATCTCCACCGGCTACGACCTCACGCAGCTGATCATCGGCTCCGAGGGCACCCTCGCGCTGGCCACCGAAATCACCGTCAAGCTGCACCCGCGGCTGCCCCACGGCGCCACGGTGCTCGCCCCCTTCGGCGACTTCGGCCAGGTGATGGCCGCCGTGCCGGCGATCCTCTCCAGCGGGCTCGCGCCGCACATCCTCGAGTACATCGACAACATGACGATGGCGGCGATCGTCTACAACGAGAAGCTCGAACTGGGCGTGCCGGACAAGATCCGCGAGACCTGCGAGGCGTACCTCGTGGTGGCGCTGGAGAACCGCGAGACCGGGCGCCTCGAGGAGGACGTCGAGACCGTCGGTGAGCTGCTCGGCGAACTCGGCGCGGTCGATGTCTACATCCTCGACGGCGGTGCCGCGCGCAAGCTCATCCAGGCCCGCGAGAAGGCCTTCTGGACCGCGAAGGCCGTCGGCGCCGACGACGTGATCGACGTCGTCGTGCCGCGGACCGCGATGCCTCAGTTCATCACGAAGGCGCGTGAGCTGGCGATGGCCGCGGGCGGTGGCGCGCTCGGCTGCGGACACGCCGGTGACGGCAACGTCCACCTCGGCATCTTCTGCAAAGACCCCGCGACGCGCAAGAACCTGCTCACCGACATCTTCGCCTACGCCATGGAACTCGGCGGCGCGATCTCCGGCGAGCACGGCCTCGGCCGCACCAAGGCGCATTACCACCAGGAACTCGAAGACCCGGCGAAGATCGAGCTGATGCGCCGGATCAAGCAGAGCTTCGACCCCGCCGGGATCCTCAACCCCGGCGTTCTCTTCCCCGAAGGAACGGCATGAGTGAGCTGAACGGCGCCCAATCCCTGATCCGCACGCTGGTCGACGCCGGTGTCGAGGTGTGCTTCGCGAACCCCGGCACGTCGGAGATGCACTTCGTCGCCGCGCTCGACACCGTCCCGGAAATGCGGGGCGTGCTCGCGCTGTTCGAAGGCGTCGTCACCGGTGCGGCCGACGGGTACGCGCGGATCGCGGACAAGCCCGCCGCGACGCTGCTGCACCTCGGCCCCGGTCTGGGCAACGGCCTGGCGAACCTGCACAACGCGCGCCGCGCGAACACGCCGATCGTCAACGTCGTCGGCGACCACGCGACCTACCACAAGCAGTACGACGCGCCGCTGGAGTCGGACATCGAGGCCGTCGCGGGCTCGCTGGAAGGCTGGGTGCGCCGCTCGGAGCACACCAAGGACGTCGGGGCGGACGCCGCCGCCGCGGTCGCCGCCGCGCAGGACGCGCCCGGCCGCGTCGCCACGCTGATCCTGCCCGCCGACGCGTCGTGGGGCGAGGGCGGCGAGACCTGCGCGCCGATCCCGCCGCGCGTGCCGCAGGCCGTCGACGCCACGACCGTCAAGGACATCGCCGCGGTGTTCGGCACCGGCGAGCCGGTCGCGCTGCTCATCGGCGGCAGCGCGTGCCGCGAGGAAGGCCTGCGTGCGGCGAGCCGCATCGGCGCCGCGACCGGCGCCAAGGTGTTCGTCGAGACGTTCCCCGCGCGCCTGGAGCGCGGCGCCGGGCTGCCGTCGATCGAGCGGCTCGGCTACCTCGCCGAGCAGGTCGCCTACCAGCTCGACGGGATCAAGCACGTCATCGTCGCGGGCACGAGGGCACCGGTTTCGTTCTTCGCCTACCCGGGCAAGGCGAGCGATCTGGTCCCCGAAGGCGCCCAGGTGCACACGCTGGCGTCGATCGGGCAGGACGTCACGCGGGCGCTGACCGAGGTCGCCGGCCTGGTCGCCGCGGACACCGAGCCCGTGCTGGCGGAGGCGTCCCGGCCGGCCCTGCCCAGCGGGCCGCTGACCCCGCAGAACTGGGTCGACGTCATCGGGGCGCTGCTGCCGGAGAACGCGATCATCGCCGACGAGGCCAACACGTCGGGCCTGTTGCTGCCGACCGCGACCGCCGGTGCGCCGCGCCACGACGTCCTGACACTGACCGGTGGCGCGATCGGCTACGGCATGCCGGTGGCGACCGGAGCGGCCGTCGCGGCGCCGGACCGGCCGGTGCTGAACCTGCAGTCCGACGGCAGTGCGCTGTACACGATTTCGGCGCTGTGGACGCAGGCGCGGGAGAACCTGAACGTCACGACGGTGCTGCTCAACAACCGCGCGTACGCGATCCTGCGGCTGGAGCTGCAGCGCGTCGGCGCGGCTTCGGGCGGCCCGAAGGCGAACGACCTGCTCGACCTTTCCCGGCCCGACATGGACTTCGTGAAGATCGCGGAGGGCATGGGCGTGCCCGCGTCGCGCGCGACCACCGCCGAAGAACTCGCCGAGCAGCTGCAGCGGGCCTTCGCCGAGCCCGGCCCGCATCTCATCGACGCGGCGGTGCCGCCGCTGCTCTGAACCCGACTATCCTCGCCCGATGACCGAGGAGCACGCGAAGCGCGGAATCGACTTCGACAAGCCCAACGCGGCTCGCGTCTACGACTACTTGATCGGCGGCAAGCTGAACTACGCCATCGACCGGGAGTTCGCCGAGCGGATCCTCGAGGTGCGGCCGGAAGCCAGGGACCTGGCCCTGCTGAACCGGCGGTGGCTGCGCCGCGCCGTCCGGTTCGGCGCCGAGCAGGGCATCCGCCAGTTCCTCGACATCGGCTCGGGCATGCCGACCGTGGGGCACGTGCACGAAGTCGTCCAGGCGATCGACCCGGAAGCCCGCGTGGTCTACGTGGACAACGAGCCGGTCGCGGTCGCGCACAGCGAGATCGTGCTGAAGGACAACGACAACGCGGAAATGGTGCAGGCCGACGCCGAGGTCCCGGACACCGTCCTCGAGCACCCGACGACCGAGCGGCTGCTGGACTTCGGCAAGCCGGTGATGGTGATCATGGCGGCGTTCATCCACTTCATCCCGGACTCGCGCAACCCGGCCGGGTTGATCGCCGCCTACCTCGACCCGCTGGTCCCGGGCAGTTGCCTGGCGCTCTCGTCGGGCACGTTCGAGGGCCAGGGCGAGGAGGTCCGGCGCGCGGCGGAGCTGTACCGCAACAGCGGCACCGACGTCGTCGCGCGATCACGTGCAGAGCTGCGCGCGCTGGTGGACGGCTTCGAGCTCGTGCCGCCGGGGATCGTGTTCACCCCGGAGTGGCGGCCGGACGACCCCGGCCAGGTCGGCGACCACCCGGAGCAGGCGAGCCAGCTCGCGCTGGTGGTCCGCAAGGACCAGCGCGCCGGCTGACGGCTATTCTCGCGTCACACCTGACTCCGGGGAGCGGCGGATGAGCGAAGACGAGTACGCGCGGCGGGGCATCGACCTCGACAAGCCCAACGCCGCGCGCGTGTACGACTACATCCTCGGCGGGCAGCTCAACTACGCCGTCGACCGGATGTTCGCCGAGCAGGTGCTGGCCGCGCAGCCGAACGCGCGTGAGCGGGCGCGGCTCAACCGGCAGTGGCTGCGCCGGGCCATCCGGTTCGGGCTGGACCAGGGCATCCGGCAGTTCCTCGACATCGGCTCCGGCATGCCCACCGTCGGGCACGTGCACGAGGTCGCCCAGGCGGTCGACCCCACCGCGCGGGTCGTCTACGTCGACAACGAGCCGGTCGCCGTGGCGCACAGCGAGATCGTGCTGGAGGACAACGAGAACGCGGCCATGGTGCACGCCGACGCCGAGTTCCCCGACGACGTCCTCGAACACGACATCACCGAGATGATGCTGGACCTGGACCAGCCGGTGATGGTGGTGATGGCGCTGTTCGTGCACTTCATCCCGGACGAGCGCGACCCCGCCCGGCTGATCGCCGCCTACCGCGACGCGCTCGCGCCCGGCAGCTACCTCGCCCTGTCGTCCGCCACCTACGAGCAGCAGAGCGACGACACGGCCCGCGCCGTCGCGATGTACCAGAAGAGCGCCAACCCGGTGACACCGCGCTCGGCCGACGAGCTCCGGGCCCTGGTCGACGGCTTCGAGATCGTCGACCCGGGCATCGTGTTCATCCCCGAGTGGCGGCCGGACGACCCCGCGGAAATGCCGCCCGACCCCACGGAGTGCGGCGGCCTGGCCCTGGTGGCGCGCAAGAACTAGACGGCGACCAGCTCCGGCGCGGTCCGCCGCTTCGGGACCAGCGCCGCCAGCAGCGCACCCGCGAGTGCGGCGCCCGCCGCCACCGCGAACGTCGCGCGGAAGCCGGCCAGCGACGGCACCGGGAGCCCGCCCACGCTGATCGTCAGCTGGGCCAGCATCGCCGCCATCACCGCGCTGGAGATCGCCGTGCCGACCGAGCGCATCAGGGAGTTCAGGCCGTTCGCCGACGCCGTTTCGGTGACCGGCACCGAACCCATGATCAGCGCGGGCATCGCCGCGTACGCGATGCCGACGCCGGCGCCGATGATCACCGACGCCGTGATCAGCTCGAGCGCGTTGTCCATCAGCACGATCGCGAACGCGTACCCGGCGGCGATCACCAGCGAGCCGCTCATCAGCGTCGGGCGCGGGCCGAACCGGGCGATGAGCCGAGCCGAAACCGGCGAAAGCAGCATCATCACCAGGCCGTTCGGGGCCAGGGTGAGACCGGATTCGACCATCGTCTGGCCCAGCCCGTAGCCGGTCGACGCCGGCGCCTGCAGCAGCTGCGGGAACGACAACGCCATGGCGTACAACGCGAAGCCGACCATGATCGACGCGAAGTTCGTGAACAGCACCGGGCGACGGGCGGACACCCGCAGGTCGACCAGCGGATCGCGGCGGCGCAGCTGGTAGGCGCCCCACACGAGCAGGATGACGACGGCGGCCGCGGCCAGCCCGAGCGTCGGCGCGCTGGCCCAGCCCCACGTGCCGCCCTTGACCACCGGTAGCAGCAGGCAGAGCAGCCCGGCGGCCAGGCCGAACGCGCCGAAGTAGTCGAACGGCGCGGGGGTGCGCACCGACGACTCGGGCACCACGGTGAGGATCAGCAGCGCGCACGCCAGCCCGAGCCCGGCGGCGGTCCAGAAGAGCGCGTGCCAGTCGGCGTTCTCGGCGACCACGGCCGCGACCGGCAGGCCGATGGCCCCGCCGACCCCGAGCGTCGCGCTCATCAGCGAGATGGCACCGCCGACGCGTTCGGGCGGCAGCTCGTCACGCATGATGCTGATGCCGAGCGGGATCACGCCCATCGCGCAGCCCTGCAGCCCGCGGCCCAGGATCTGGAGCGCGAGCGCGCTCGTCGTCGCGGAGACCACCGAGCCGGCGATGAGCAGCCCGAGGCTGACGAGGATCATCCGCCGCTTGCCGTAGAGGTCGCCGAGCCGCCCGCTCACCGGGGTGATCACGGACGCGGCCAGCAGCGTCACGGTGACCACCCAGGACGCGTCGGCCGCCGGGACGTGCAGCAGCCGCGGGAAGACCGGGATCAGCGGCACGACCAGCGTCTGCATGAACGACGCGACGAGCCCGCACGAGGCGAGCACCACGACGATCGCGCGACCGGACGGCGCGGAACGGGACACCACCACACCCCCAGTGTGTACTTAGTACGCATCATGCAACTTCATGCACTGTACCTACGCACTGGGGGATTTCCGCCCGGATGGTGTTCTCGTCACAACCAGGTGCGGACGCCTCCGTGGCCGGAACAGGTGCCCGAGCGGTGCTGGCTGTAGCTGTAGGTGCCGTCGTTGCACAGGGCCGTCGCGCCGGCGGGGTTGTCGCTGGGCCGGTGGACGCAGTTGCCGTCCGAGTTGCGGTAGTAGTCCGTCCCGCATGCGGTGGGCGCGGGCGCGGCCTGCGCGGTGGTCCTCGGGGCCGCCGGCTTCGGCGCGGCCTGCGTGGCCGGTTTCGGCGCCGGGGGTTTCGGGGCCGTCGTCTTCGGGGCGGTCACCTTCGGCGCGACGGCCTGCGGTGTCGTCGGCACGCTGGTGACGGCGGGCGCTTCGGACGTCGTGGGCTGGGCTTCGGTCGTGACCGGAACGGAATACGCGGGCGTCGAAGAGGTCGACGCCGGAGCGTCCACCACGCCGAGGTGCCCGGTGTTCTGCGGCGGCACCGCGCCGGCGCCACAGCCCGCGACCAGCAGACCCGCGGCGAAAACCCACGCCAGCTTCTTGTTCACCGAGACTCCTTAGCGCCACGAAACAATGCCGCGTAGTCGGGGCGCGGAGACCCTTTGTTACAACGCCCGCCGCCTAGACTCGGCGTATGTCCTGGCTACGGCGGTACGCAGCCGAGCTCGCGGTCGTCGTCGCGGTGCTCGTCGGCTCGCTCTTCGCCGTCCTCAACGACGGTGCCAAGCCCGCCCACCACGCCGCGCTCGGGTGGGTGCTCACCGTCCTCTGCTGCGCCGCGCTCTTCTTCCGGCGCCGGTACCCGCTGAGCGTCGCCGGGTTCGCGCTCGGCTGCTGCGCGCTCTACTACCCCCTCACCGATCCCGACGGCCTCGTCCTGCTCGCCTTCGCCTACGCGCTCTACAACGCCGCCGCGGCCGGGCGGATCCGCGGGGCCGCGCTGCTCGTCGTCGCCGCGATGGCCGGTGTCACCGCGGGCGAGATCGGCTCGCGGACCGGGCGGCACGTCGACAACTTCGCGTTCTTCCTGATGACCGGCTGGTTCGTCGCCCTGGTCGCCGGAGGCGCCGTCGCGCACTACCGCGCCGAAGCCGAGCGGACCAAGGAGGCCGAGGCCCGGGCGCGCGCGACCGACGAACGCCTGCGCATCGCCCGCGAACTGCACGACGTCCTGGGCCACCACCTCGCGCTGATCAACGTCCAGGCCGGCGCCGCGCTGCACCGCCGTGACCCCGGGCAGGCCGAGGAAGCGCTCGGGGCGATCAAGGACGCCAGCAAGACCGCGCTCCAGGAGTTGCGCGCGACGCTCGGCATGCTCCGCCGGACCGGCGGGCCGAGCCTCCAGCGGGTGGCGGAGCTGGCCGAGTCCGTCGGCGCGTCCGGGCTGACCGTGCGCACCGAGATCGACGGCGTCGCGCGGGAGCTGCCGCCGGACGTCGAGCACGCGGCGTTCCGGGTGGTCCAAGAGGCACTGACGAACGTCGCCAAGCACGCCGGCGCGAAGACCGTCGTCGTCCGGCTCGGCTACGGCGCCGACGAGCTGACCGTGGCCGTCGACGACGACGGACGCGGCGGCGCGGCCCCGGCGGGCAACGGCATCCGCGGGATGACCGAACGCGCGCGGGCGCTCGGCGGCGAACTGACCGCGGCGCCGCGCGAAGACGGCGGCTACCGGGTGCGGGCCCGGCTGCCGGTGCGATGATGGGCCGATGATCCGGGTCCTGCTCGTCGACGACCAGCGGCTCGTCCGCGCCGGCTTCCGGTCCATTTTGGACGGGGAAGCCGACATCACGGTCGTGGCCGAGGCCGCGGACGGCCGCGAGGCACTGCAGGCCGCACACGAACACCACCCCGACGTCGTGCTGATGGACATCCGGATGCCGGTGCTCGACGGCCTCGCCGCCACCCGCCACCTCCTCGAAGACCCGGGCGTGCACACCAAGGTCGTCATCCTCACGACGTTCGACCTCGACGAGGACGTCTACGGCGCGCTGCGGGCGGGCGCGAGCGGGTTCCTGGTCAAGGACACCGAACCCGAGGAGCTGATCCACGCGGTGCGCGTGGTGGCCCGCGGCGACGCGCTGCTGGCGCCGTCGATCACCCGGCGGCTGATCGCCGAGTTCGCCGCGCGCGGCACCCGCCCGGCGCCGTCGCCCGCGCTCGACCGGCTCACCGACCGGGAGCGCGAAGTGCTGTCCCTGGTCGCGGCCGGGCTGTCGAACGACGAGATCGCGCGCGAGCTCACCCTCAGCCCGGCGACGGCGAAGACGCACGTCAGCCGCATCATGACCAAGACCGGCACGCACGACCGCGCGCAGCTGGTCGTCCTCGCCTACGAGTCCGGCGCGGTGACGCCGCGGTGGCTGGCACCCTGACCCGTACTCCCCCGGGAGTACGGGAACGGCCTTAAGGGACACCGCCGGGAGGACGTGAAGTGTCCTCCGCTGCGCGACGCGCGGTAGGGCCCCGCTCGCGAATCCTTGTCCACCATGGACACCATCACTCGTACCCCCGGCGGCGGCCTGGCGCGGCTGGCCGGCTGGGCGCAGCGCCACCGCTGGCTCGCCGTCGCGCTCTGGGCGCTGATCCTCATCGGCGTCACGTTCACCTCGCGGCTGGCCGGCAGTGCGTTCCACGACGACAACTCGTTGCCCGGCACCGAATCCCAGCAGGTCGTGGACCTGCTCGACCACACCGCCCAATCGGGCGCGAGCGCGCAGATCGTGCTGAAGGCCGACGGCGGCCTCGCCGCCCACCGCGCGCCGATCGCCACCATGCTGGGCGAAGTCCGGTCCCTGCCGCACGTGCGGTCGGTGACCGAGCCGCTCGAGACCCTCTCGGCCGACGGGCGGATCGGCTACGCCACCGTCACCTTCGACGCGGGCTCGACCGACCTCCCCTACGACGACATCGTGAAGTTCGCCGACACCGCGAAGCGGGCCGGGCCGGTCGAAGTCGCGCTCGCCGGAGACCCGATCGAGCGGATTTCCGAGAGCGGCGGCCCCGCGGAGGGCGTCGGCCTGCTCGCCGCGCTGGTCATCCTCGTGTTCCTGTTCCGCTCGCTGCTCGCGGCCGGGCTGCCGGTGCTCACCGCGGTGTTCGCCGTCGGCAGCACACTGGGCGTGATCACGGTCGTCTCGCACTTCGTCGACATCGCGAGCTACACCTCGCCGCTGATGATGCTGGTCGGGTTCGGCGTCGGCGTCGACTACGCGCTGCTGATCTTTTCCCGCTACCGCACCGAAATCCTCGCCGGCCACGACCGTGACGCGGCCGCGCGCCGGGCGCTCGACACCGCCGGCCGCTCCGTGCTGTTCGCCGGGACGACCGTGATCATCGCGCTGCTCGGCCTCCTCGCGCTGGGGCTCGGCGGGCTGCGCGGGGTGGCGCTGGCCGTCGCGCTCACCGTCCTGATGACGATGCTCGCGTCCGTCACGCTCCTGCCCGCGCTGCTGTCGCTGTTCGGCAAGCGGCTCGAACGCGGCATCCGCCGGCACGCTCTTCGGAAGGAACACGGCAAGGCGTGGCGACGGCTCGCCGACGGCGTCCAGCGACGTCCGCTGGCTCCGCTCGCCATCGGCTTGACCGTCCTCATCGGACTGTCCATTCCGGCCGCGGGGATGCGCCTCGGGTTCGCCGACGCGAGCACCGACCCGGCCGGTTCCACCACGCGGCAGGCCTACGACCTGCTGGCCGAGGGCTTCGGCCCGGGCTTCACCGGCCCGCTCGCGATCGTCACCGAGGACGGCGACCCCATCGCGCTGCAGCGGAAACTCGCGGGCACCCCGGGCATCGCCCGGGTCCTGCCGCCGATGGGCAAGACCGTCCTGGTCTTCCCGACGACGTCACCGCAGGACGAAGCGACCGCCGAACTGGTGACGCGGCTGCGCGCCGACGTCCTGCCGACGCTGCCGGGTCACTACCTCGTCGGCGGTTCGGTCGCGGCCGCGACGGACTTCGCCGGCGCCGTCGCCGATCGGCTGCCGCTCTTCGTGCTGGTTGTGGTCGGGCTCTCGGCGTTGCTGCTCATGGTGGTGTTCCGGTCGATCCTGATCCCGCTCAAGGCGGCGCTGCTGAACCTGCTGAGCATCGGCGCCTCCCTCGGCGTGATGACACTGGTGTTCGGCGACGGCTGGTTCAGCGCGCAGCCGGGCCCGATCGAGGCGTTCGTGCCGGTGATGATCTTCGCGATCGTCTTCGGCCTGTCGATGGACTACGAGGTGTTCCTGGTGTCCAGGATGCACGAGGAGTGGCGGCGAACCGGCGACGCGCGGCTGGCGGTCCGCGAAGGCCTCGCCTCGACGGGCGCCGTGATCACCGCGGCCGGCGCGATCATGGTCCTGGTGTTCGGCGCGTTCCTGCTGGACCCGTCCCGGATGCTGGCCCAGTTCGGCCTCGGCCTGGCGGTCGCGGTCCTGCTGGACGCGCTGGTGATCCGCTGCCTGCTCGTCCCGGCGATCATGCGGCTGCTCGGGGCCAGGGCCTGGTGGCTGCCGCGGTGGCTGGACCGCCGGCTCCCGCACTTCGCGCTCGAGCCCTAACTCCCCCAGGTCGCCGGCGTCTCGGACAGGCGGAAGTCCAGGCTCCCGCCGCGCAGGAAGGACGCGTCGACCTTCCAGTCGCGCTGCGGCCGGCCGTCCCGGCGGACGTCCTGGACGTACTTCCCGCGGCCCGACGTCGTGATCCGGATCGGCGCGCCACCCGCCGGCCGGATCACGGCGCCCGGGAACAGCGGGCTCGACAGCAGCAGCTCGCCCGAGCCCGGCGTGCGCGGATAGACGCCGAGCGCGGCGAAGACGTACCAGGCGGACATCGTGCCGAGGTCGTCGTTGCCGGGCAGCCCGGACGGGCCGGTCCCGTAGACGGAGTTCACCAATTGGCGGACGGTCTCCTGGGTCTTCCACGGCTGTCCGAGCTCGTTGTACAGCCAGGGCGCGTGGATGTCGGGCTCGTTCGTCGGGTCGTACTTGAGCGGGCCACCGCCCTTGAGCTGCCAGTTGCCGCTCGCGTCGTGGAAGAACCCGTCGAGCCGGGTGACGGCGGTGGTCTTGCCGCCCATGGCGTCGGCCAGGCCTTGCACATCCTGCGGGACCATCCAGGTGTAGGCGGCCGCGCTGCCCTGCGCGAAGCCGCGGTCGCTCGCCGGGTCGAACGGCGTCACCCAGCTGCCGTCGACGTTGCGGGCCTGCGCGTAGCCGGTGCCGGGGTTGAAGACATTGCGCCAGTAGGCGCCCCGTGCACGCAGCTCCGCGGCTTCGCGTGTACGGCCCAGCATGTCCGCGAACTGCCCGAGGGCCGAGTCGGCGACGGAGTCTTCCAGCGTCTCGGCGGCACCGCCCCAGCAGTGGCAGACGTCGTTGGGCGCGTAGTGCGAGACGACGTACTGCGCGAGGTTGGGCCGCTGGCCGACGCACTGCCCGGGGCAGCCGCCGTCCTGCAGGCCCTCGGGACGCGGGACCGTCGCCTGCTTGTACAGCGAGTCGAACGCGCCGCGGTAGTCGAAGTTGCGGACGCCCATCGCGTAGAAGGTCGCGATCGTCGCGGCCGAGGGGTCGCCGGTCATCACGTGCGTCGCGCCGTTGACGTGCACCCAGCGGTCCCAGACGCCGTCGTTCTGCTTCGCGTAGTTGTACAGCGATTGCGCGAAGTTCCCCGCGACGCGCGGCTCGGTCAGCGCCAGCAGCTGCACTTGCGCGCGGTACTGGTCCCAGCCGGAGAAGTTGGAGTACTGCGCGTCCTGCCCGCGTTCGACGCGGTGCGGCCGCTGATCCATGCCGAGGTACTGGCCGTCGACGTCGCTGACGAGGTTGGGCTGCTGCAGGCTGTGGTAGAGCGCGGTGGTGAAGGTGATCCGCTGGTTCGCGGTGCCCCCGGTGACCTGCACGCGGTCGAGTTCGGTGTTCCAAGCCTTCTTCGTCTTGCCCGCCACGCTGTCCACAGTGGACTTCTCCGGCTGTTCGGCCCGGAGGTTGCGTTCCGCGCCTTCGAGGGAGACGTAGGAGATCGCGATCCGCATGGTGACCTGGCTGCCGGGCGCGAAGGTGACGTAGCCGCCGGAACCGCGTCCGGCGCGGTCCTTGCCGGTGGCGTAGCCCTCGCCGCCGGTCTGGTCGGTGCCGCCGGGCTGGAGCGTCGCGTCCTTCCACGTCCCGGTGCCGGTGACGGGCTGGTCGAACTGCGCGGTGAAGTACAGGCGGTAGTAGGACTTGCGGTTGTTGACGCCGCCGTTCGCGCGCCGCCCGCAGAAGGCGCCGGTGAGCACGGACCCGGTCACGCGCCGGTTCGCCGCGTCGAGGTGCGTCTCGGCGTCCTCGCTGCCGTTGAGCGAGTTCGACGTCCGGAAGAGCAGGCTGGCCGGCTTGCCCTGCGGGTAGGACAGCGTGCCGATCGCGGTCCGTTCGGTGGCGGCGACGTCGGTCGTGACGCCGTTCTGCAGACCGAGCCGGTAGCGGCCGGGTGTCGCGGCCTCGTCGGCGTGGGTGAAGTTGCTCGCGTAGACGGCGTCGGCGGTGTCGGCGCTGGGCGACGAGGTGACGTCGCCGGCGAACGGCAGGATCGGCACGTCCCCGGCGGCGCCGGGGTTGCAGCCGGCCCCGTTGACGTGGGTGAGGCTGAAGCCGCGAAGCCGGGTGACGTCGTACTGGTAGCCGTTGGCGGCGCCGGTGCTCGTCTGGTCCCCGCGGGTGCTGGTGGGGCTCCAGGCGAGCATGCCGAAGGGCGCGGTGGCGCCGGGATAGGTGTTGCCGTCCCCGGCGGAGCCGACGAGCGGATCGACGAAGTCGGCAGAACTCAGATCGGCGGCTGCCGACATCGTTGTCAACGTCGAGGCGAGCAAGGCGACGGCGAGCGCCACCGTGAGGGAACGGCGCATGGGCGGAGATTAACCCGCGTTCGGTGGCTTCCGGGCGAACTTCCGATGGACAGATCACCGGACACTTCGGGCCCGGCGTCCGCTGGGAAACCGCGGGTACCGTCGAGCGCCTCGACGGATTGGGGAACCGAGAATGATCGCACGCACTTGGCGCGGCTGGGCTCCGACCGCGACAGCCGACGACTACCAGCGGCACTACGAAACCGACGTGGCGGAGCACCTGCGTGACGTGCCCGGCTTCCAGGGCGCCCGCTTGCTGCGCCGCCCGAACGGCGACGAGGTCGAGTTCACCTCGATCACGTTCTTCACCGACCTCGATGCCGTACGCGGCTTCGCGGGCGAAAGCTACGAAGAGGCGGTTCTCGAGGAGGACGCGCGGCGGGCATTGAGCCGCTGGGACGCCCGCGTCAGCCACGCCGAGGTGGCGGTCGCGCTCTGAACGCCGTGAAGGCCACCTCGATCAACCCGAGGTGGCCTTCACGGAGTCACTGCCTATTCGTAGATCTCGCCCTTGGCGGCCTTCTCCACGAGCGAAGCGGGCGGCTCGAAGTGGTCGCCGTACCGAGCCGCGAGCTCCCGCGACCGGTCGACAAAGCCCTGCAGGCCACCCTCGTACTGGTTGATGTACTGGATGACACCACCCGTCCAAGCCGGGAAGCCGATGCCGAAGATCGAGCCGATGTTGGCGTCGGCCACCGACGTCAGCACGCCCTCGTCGAAGCACTTCACCGTCTCGAGCGCTTCGGCGAAGAGCATCCGCTCCTTGAGGTCCTCGAACGGCACCTCGGCCGAGCCGGACTTGAACGCGTCACGCAGGCCCGGCCACAGGCCGGCGCGCTTCCCCTCCGAGTCGTACTCGTAGAAGCCCGCGCCCGTCGAACGGCCCTTGCGGTCGAACTCCTCGACCATCCGGTCGATCACGGCCTCGGACGCGTGCGCCTTCCACGTGCCGCCCGCGGCCTCGATCGCCTCGCGGGTCTCCTTGCGGATCTTGCGCGGCAGGGTGAGCGTCAGCTCGTCCATCAGCTGCAGCGGCGGCGCCGGGTAGCCCGCCTGCGCGCCGGCCTGCTCGATCGACGCCGGCTCGACGCCCTCGCCCAGCGCGGCGACGGCCTCGTTGATGAACGTGCCGATCACCCGCGAGGTGAAGAAGCCACGGCTGTCGTTGACGACGATCGGGGTCTTCTTGATCTGCAGCGTGTAGTCGAAGACCTTGGCCAGCGTCGCCGGCGACGTCTTCTCGCCGCAGATGATCTCGACCAGCGGCATCTTGTCGACCGGCGAGAAGAAGTGGATCCCGATGAAGTCCTCGGTCCGCTGCACGCCCTCGGCAAGGGTGGTGATCGGCAGCGTCGAGGTGTTGGAACCCAGCACCGCGTCGGCGTTGACGACGCTTTCGATCTCGCCGAACACCTTGTGCTTCAGCTCGACGCTCTCGAAGACGGCCTCGATGACGAAGTCGACGCCCGCGAAGTCGGCCGGGTCACC
The DNA here is from genome assembly GCF_040638975.1 of Amycolatopsis sp. NPDC024027. NCBI lineage: Bacteria > Bacillati > Actinomycetota > Actinomycetes > Pseudonocardiales > Pseudonocardiaceae > Amycolatopsis > Amycolatopsis sp. NPDC024027. The sequence continues at coordinate 120,989 of NZ_JBEZYY010000008.1, read as the reverse complement.
GGTCGGCTTGATCTTCGCCAGCAGCGCGTCCGACTTCTCCTGCGTGGTCTTGCCGCGCGAGAGGGCCTTCTCCTCGAGCTTGACCGCGTAGCCCTTGCCCTTCTCGGCCGCCTCCTGCGAGACGTCCTTGAGGACGACGTCGATGCCCGCCTTCGCGGACACGTACGCGATCGCCGCACCCATCATCCCGGCGCCGAGCACACCGACCTTCTTGGCCGTGTACTTCTCGAAGCCGTCCGGCCGCGAGCCGCCGGAGTTGATGGTCTGCAGGTCGAAGAAGAACGCCTTCGTCATGTTCTTCGAGACCTGGCCGGTGGCGAGGTGGATGAAGTAGCGCGTCTCGATCTGGAGCGCGGTGTCGAAGTCGACCTGCGCGCCCTCGATCGCGGCGGCCAGGATGGCCCGCGGCGCCGGCATGTTCGCGCCCTTGATCTGCTTGCGCAGGTTCGCCGGGAACGCCGGCAGGTTGGCCGCGAAGCTCGGGTTCGAGGGGGTGCCGCCGGGGATCTTGTAGCCCTTGACGTCCCACGGCTGGACGCCGCCCTCGGGGTTCGCCTTGATCCACGCCTTCGCGGCGGGGACGAGCTCCTCGACCGAGCCGACGAGCTCGTGCACGAGGCCGAGTTCGAGCGCCTTGGCCGGGCGGTGCCGCTGGCCCTGCAGCAGGACGTTCAGCAGCGCGCTCTGGATGCCGAGCAGCCGGACGGTGCGGCACACGCCACCGCCGCCGGGCAGCAGGCCCAGCGTCACCTCGGGCAGGCCGATCTGGCTGCCCTTGACGTCGGCGGCGATGCGGTGGTGCGTCGCCAGCGCGATCTCCAGGCCACCGCCCAGCGCGGCGCCGTTGATCGCCGCGACGACCGGCTTGCCGAGCTGCTCGATGCGGCGCATCTGCCCCTTCATCAGGGAGCTGCCCTCGGTCAGCTCGGCCGCGTGCTCGGGCTTCGCCTGGATGAGGTCGTTCAGGTCACCGCCGGCGAAGAACGTCTTCTTCGCGGACGTGATGACGACGCCGGTGATCGAGTCCTTCTCCGCCTCGAGGCGGTCGACCGTGACGCCCAGCGACTCGCGGAAGGCGGCGTTCATCGTGTTCGCCGACTGGTTCGGGTCGTCCAGGGTCAGGGTGACGATGCCGTCGGCGTCCTGCTCCCAGCGGATGGTCTTGCTCTCGGCCATTGTGGTCCTCACACCCGCTCGATGATGGTCGCGACGCCCATGCCGCCGCCGATGCACAGGGTCACCAGGGCGCGGCGCGCCTGGCGGCGTTCGAGCTCGTCGACCACGGTGCCGACCAGCATCGCGCCGGTGGCGCCGAGCGGGTGACCCATGGCGATCGCGCCGCCGTTGACGTTGACCTTCTCCTCGTCGAGGTGCAGGTCCTTGATCCACTTGAGCACGACGGAGGCGAACGCCTCGTTGAGCTCCCACAGGTCGATGTCCTCGGGCTTGAGGCCCGCGGTCTTCAGGACCTTTTCGGTGGCCGGGGTCGGGCCGGTGAGCATGATCGTCGGCTCGGAGCCGATCGACGCGGTCGCCACGATCCGGGCGCGCGGCGTCAGCCCGAAGGTCTTGCCGATCTGCTCGGAGCCGACCAGCACCAGCGCGGCGCCGTCGACGATGCCGGAGGAGTTGCCGCCGGTGTGGACGTGGTTGATCTTCTCGACCGAGTGGTACTTCTGCAGCGCCACGGCGTCGAAGCCGCCCAGCTCGCCGATACCGGCGAAGGCGGGCTTGAGCTTGCCGAGGCTCTCGACGGTGGACCCGGGACGGCGGTGCTCGTCGTGGTCCAGCACGGTCACGCCGTTGATGTCCTTGACCGGCACGACGGACTTGGCGAAGTAGCCACCGGACCAGGCCGCCTCGGCCCGGTCCTGCGAGCGGACGGCCCAGCGGTCGACGTCCTCGCGCGAGAAGCCCTCGATGGTCGCGATCAGGTCGGCGCCGGTGCCCTGCGGGACGATGTAGTTGTCGTAGGCGGTGGCCGGGTCCATGAACAGCGCGCCACCGTCGGAGCCCATCGGCACGCGCGACATCGACTCGACGCCGCCGGCGATGACCAGGTTGTCCCAGCCGGAGCGGACCTTCTGCGCGGCGGTGTTGGTGGCTTCCAGGCCGGAGGCGCAGAAGCGGTTGAGCTGGACGCCCGCGACGGTCTCGGGCAGGCCGGCGTTCAGCGCGGCGGTGCGCGCGATGACCGCGCCCTGCTCGCCGACCGGCGAGACGACGCCCAGTACGACGTCGTCGATCACGGCGGGGTCGAGGTTCGGGTGGCGGACCTTGAGTTCGTTGATCAGGCCGACCACCAGGTCGACCGGCTTGGTGCCGTGCAGGGCACCGCCCTTGTTCTTGCCGCGAGGCGTGCGGATCGCCTCGTAGATGTAGGCCTCGCTACTCACAGAACATCTCCTCGCGAGCGTGTCGGACGTCGTTGTGCCTAAGCCGTGTCGCAGCCGACTATACCGGCCAGTAGGGCTAATGCCCATTAACATATCTCCGGATAACCCCATGGTGTCAATGGCTTGCAGGTGTGCCATCAGCCGCTATCGTTCACTCACCATGACCGACGTCGAACGCAGCTCGCGCCCCCGCGACCGCAAGGCCCAGCTGGCCGCGGTGGCGGCGGAGCTGTTCCGCGCCCGCGGCTTCCCGGGGGTGTCGATCAAGGACATCGCGGACGCGGCGGGGGTGACCGGCCCGGCGCTGTACCGCCACTTCGCGGACAAGCAGGCGATCCTGGCGTACGTCGTCCTGAGCGGCTTCGAGGACATGGAGGAGGCGACGGCGGAGGCGCTGTCGGACTCGGTTCCCCCCGCTGACCAGCTGGAATCCCTGCTGACGCGGCTCGCCTCCCAGGCGGTCGAGCGGCGCGAGATCGCCGCGTTGTGGCGCTGGGAAGGCCGGCATCTGCCGAAGGAGGACCAGCGCGAGATCGCCCGCCGGTCGGCGCTGGCACTGGCGGCGTGGTCGAAGGCCCTGCTGGCCCGGCGCCCCGAACTGGGCGCCGAGGACGCGGAGCTGCTCTGCTGGGCAGCGCTGTCGGTGTTCGGCAGCGTGTCGGTCCACCACACGTCGGTGGCCCGCCGCCGCTTCGCTGCGTTGCTGGTCGAACTGGCCCTCAGTGTGCTCAACGCCACACTGCCTTCACCATCTTCTCCGCCACCGTCTGCGGCTTTGAGCCTGGGCACTCCCTCCCGCCGCGAGCAGGTCCTGGCGGAGGCAACGGCCCTGTTCGCCCAGCGTGGCTTCCACGCCGTGAGCATGGAGGACATCGGAGCGGCGGCGGGCATCGCGGGCCCGAGCGTGTACCGCCACTTCCCGAGCAAAGCGGCACTCATGGTCGCGATCGGCCACCGCGCGGCGGACAGGCTGGCTTTGGCGGCCGAACTCGCGCTGCAGACCTCGGACGAGCACTCGGCCCTGCGCCGGTTGGCGGCGTCGTACGTGCACACGATTCTGCACACGCCGGAACTGCTGGTGTCGTTCTCGGCGGACCGGGTGACGATGCCCGACCGGGACAAGGTGGATCTGCTGCGAGTTCAGCGCGATTACGTGGCCCAGTGGGTGACGCTGCTGTCGGCGGTGCGCCCGGAGTTGCCGGTACGGGAAGCGAAAATCATGGTCCACGCGGCGCTGACGATCGCCAACGACCTCGCCCGGACGCGCCGGGTGGCGGCCCGGCCGAACTTCGAAGCCGAGCTGACAGCGTTGCTGCACACAGTCCTCGGCGTCGCCTGAACCCCGAATGCCGATCAGTTCACTACCTTCCGCCCTTCCTGCCGGGGCCGCCGATCGGGCATCATGGACGTGGCGACTCGGCCTTTTCGTTCGTGAGTGGGGATGGACATGAACACAGTTCTCGAACACGCGAACCCGGGCGCACCACTGGTCGATCTGAGCGCGGTGCCGCTCAGCGCACTGCGCACCATGAACAGCCCGGAGTTGCAACGCGCCCTGCGCCGGGTGGTCGAACAATCGGCTGCCCCGCAGTTCTGCGATCAGAAGCGCGACGACAGCTGGCACGACTAGCAGTGCCGTCATGCCGGCGCGCCAAGAACACGTGACACGGGGCGAACTGCCGGTGCACCGGATCGGGACGGCGGATTTCGACGCGATCGCGAACGGAACCGGCGACATCGGTGCGATGCGGCTCCTGCGCGAAGCGGAACGCAGCCGGAGATTGCTCCTGCTGCGCGCGATCACGGACCTCGTCGCGAAGGATCCGGCGGCGCGCGGTCCGCTCGCACCCCCGGACGACGCCTGGGATCTGCTGACCCGGGTGCAGAACTCGGCCCCGGAAGCCGTCGACCTCCTGCTCGGGCACCCGTACACCGGTACGTGGGCCGGCTACACGATCCGGTTGCTGCGCAAGCAGATCACCGGTGTCTGCCCGCTGTGGGTGCACACCGGCCACCTGCACGCGCTGGCGGCCGCGGCGGCGATCCGCGGCGGTCTCGATTTCACCGCGACCATCCCCGTCTGGGCTGGCACCGCGATGCTCCCCGGTCTGGGAGTGGCCCGTTTCCGGGCCGGCACCGAATGGAGGGTGGCGCAGGTACGCCGGACCGGAGCCGTGCTGGAACTGGACGACGGCCGGGAGGTCGTCCGGGCACCCGCCGACCCGGCCACGGACGGGCCGGGCTGGTGGGGGCTGCGCCAGGTGACGGCGGTTTCGGGTGACCGCGTGCTGTCCCTGCGGCTCGACGACCTCGATCCGTACCGCGGTTCCTTCGAACCCGTGCTCCCCCAACGGCTTCCGGCGGACGAACAGGAGAACTGGACGCGTCTGCTCGACGACGCCTGGCGGCTGATCGTCCGCTGCCTGCCCGACACGGCGGACGCGTTCCCGGTCGGGTTCAGTTCCCTCGTCCCGCGGCCGATGCAGCCGTTCCGCACCACCAGCGCGTCGAGTGGCGAGGCATTCGGCAGCGCCGTCATTTCCCGGCCCGCCGATGCCGCGTCGCTCGCCGCCTCGCTGGTGCACGAGTTCCAGCACAACCGGCTCAGCGGGTTGCTGCACCTGCGGCAGCTGCACGGCGACGACCCGGCCGAGCGGTTCTACACCGCGTGGCGCGACGATCCGCGGCCGATCAGTGGCGTTTTCCAAGGCGTATATGCCTTTTTCGGCGTCACGGCGTTCTGGCGCGCGCTGGCCCGGTTCGACGACGAACCGTTCCAGCGCATCGCCGAGTTCGAATTCGCCTACTGGCGGCAAGCGGTCTGGCAGGTCCTGGAGGTGCTCCGGGCCGACCCCGGGCTGACCATCGACGGACGGCGGTTCCTGCGCCGGATCGCCGAGCAGCTCGGGCCGTGGCTGCGCGAACCGGTGCCGACACCCCAGGCCGCCGCGGCCAGCACGGCTCTGCTCGACCACTACGCCGGCTGGCGGCTGCGCCACCTGCGGCCAGACCCGATGGTCGTGCGGGCCTTGGCCGAAGCCTGGTCGGCCGGGCGACCCCGGCCGGCGCTCGGCTTCCTGCCCGACGCCGAGCCGACGCCGGTGCCCGACGGCCCGTGGCACCACGCCCGGCTGGACCTGACCCGGCTCGCCCTCAACGATCCCACCGGATTCGCCCGGCACTGGCCGGAAGTGCCGGGGGCGACCACAGCCGACTTCGCCGGCGTTTCCGGCCGGTTCGCGGAGGCCGCCGAGGGCTACCGGGCCGAGCTGTCCGCCGATCCGGACAGCCCGACGGCCTGGACGGGCCTCGGCATCGCCCTTTCCCGGTCGGGGACCGGGCCGGCCGGGTCCGTGCTGCTGCACCAGCCGGAGCTCGTCCGCGCGGTGTACCGCCGGCTGGCGGCCGACGGCACCGCGCCGGACACGCCGGACGAACTCGCGGGCTGGCTCGGCTGGCTGCGGACCGGCACCCGACCGGCCCGCAGCTGATCCGGCGTTACAGCGGCAGCGGGTCGATGTCGCAGTCTGCGCGAACACCCTTCGACGCCGCGATGGTCCCCGGGTGCGACTCGCGCAGCACCATCCGGTACCGCGAGATGACGTCGGCGTAGAGCGTCTCCGCTTCCTGGCTCTGCCCGGACGTGCGCAGGTCGAGCGCCCGGTTGAGCGCGGCGGCGAGCGTGGTCGGATGGTCCTTCCCGAGTACCCGCTCGGCTCGCGCCAGCATGTCCGTGCCCAGCTCCAGTGCGGCCGCGGTCTCGCCGAGCGCGGAGAGATCGCTCGCCAGGTTGATCCCGCACAACACCGCACTCGGGTGGTCCGGTCCGAGCCCCTCACGCAGCTGCGCCAGGGACCGCTCGTCCAGTTGCCTGGCCGCCGCGGCGTTGCCGAAGAGCCGCAAGGTCACCGCCAGGTCGACGGCCGCGGCCATCGTGTGCGGGTGGTGCTCGCCCAGGTTGCGCCGGTAGCGCTCGAAGATCTGCTCACCCAGTTCCCGCGCGGACCGCAGCTCCTGCGCGTGCCGGAGGTCGATCGAGTACCCGAGTGCGCAGGCCATCACGTTGAAGTTGTTTTCGCCGTAGCGCACGCGGAACCGCTCGAGCACCGCGGCCGCCAGTTCCTTCGCCGCCTCGTGATCCCCGGCCTTGCGCCGGGAGACCGCCAGGTAGGCCATCCGGCGCAGGGTTTCCGCGTTGTCCTCACCGAACAGCTCGCGCACGCGTTCGGCGAGCTTCTCGTTCTCTTCACGGGCCCAGACGTAGTCGCCCGCTTCCCGGCGGTCGATGATGAGCCCCATCCGGGAACTCAGCGTCTCCGCGTGGTCATAGCCGAGAATTTCGGTCTGTCGCTGGTAATTCGTTTCGTCCAGCTCGGCGGCTTCACGGTACTGGCCCGTGAGACGCAGGTTCGTGCCGTGGATCCGCGCCGCGCGCAGGGTGACCGGGTCGTCCTCGCCGAACAGCGCCTTGGCCTTCTGGTAGACGTCTTCGGTCAGATCACGGGACGCGAGGAAGTTGCCCTGCGCGGAAAGGTCGCCGGAGACCGCGATCTGGGCGGCGAGCGTCTCCTCGCTGTTTTCCCCGGACAACTGCTGCCGCGTGTCGAGGATCGTGCGGTTGATCTCCGCCGCCTCCGTGTACCGGCCGGTGACCCAGTAGTAGTAGCCCAGCCGCTCGGCGGCCTGCAGGGTCTGTTCGTCGTCGGGCCCGAGCCGCTCGGTCCAGTTCCGGTGGGCCATTTCCGCGAGGCGGAGGGCCTCGTCGTGGTCGCCCCACTGGTAGAGGTACCGCATCAGGTTGAGCACGAGCTGGCGGACCCAGCGGTCGTCGCATTCGACGATCTCGGACGGGTAGACGTGCGGCAGGATTTCCTGGTAGCGCGGCCACTGCTTCGACGAAGTGGGGTCGTTGGGGTCGCGTTTGGCGAGCAGCAGATGGGCACCGTGGCGCATCTCCGCCCGGTGCTGCGGGGTCATCCGGTTGCGCAGCACGATCTGCACCAACCGGTGCAGGACGATCGAATTGGTGCGGTGGTCGATCTTCGCCAGGCTGTACCGGTTGATGTCCCGGATGGCCCGCGCCAATTTCATCGGGTCGCGCAGCGCCATGTCGATTTCGGGCAGAATGGAAATACTGCCAACCCCGGAAAAGAACGCACGCGAAATCGGTTCGGGCGCGAAGAAAGCACAGATCTGGAGCAGCTGGTGCGCCACCGGGTTTCGTGTCCGCAATTCATCGAACGCGACATTCCAGGCCGCGGCGACGGAAACCTCGTAGTCCGCCGGGCTCGAGGTGTCGAGGATTTCCGCGACCTTCTCGTCGAACAAGCGCAGGTATTCCTGCACCGGCATGCCGGTTTCCGCCCGCCAGGCGGCGGCCTGCTCGATCGCGAGCGGAAGGTCCCCCAGGCGTTCCGCCAGCTGCTCGGCCTCGGCCACGTCGATCTCCGGGCCGCGCCGGCGCAGCAGTTCGATGCTCTCCGAACGCTCGAAGACGGCGACTTCCAGCGGCCGGGCGACGCTGGCCCATTCCGCGTTGCGCGAGGTGATCAGGATTTCGCCGGGCCCGTTGGTCGGGAAGAACTGGCGGACCAGCGCGACGTCTTCGGCCGAGTCGAAGACCAGCAGCCAGCGCCGGTACGGCCGCCCGGTCCGCAGCGCCTCGCGCACGGCCGGGATGGCGGTGTTCGCCTCACCGGAGCCCGGGAGGTTCAGCGCCTGGGCCAGTTCGGTGAGGGCGACCCGGATCTGGGCCGCCTCGGTGGCCGGGATCCACCACACGACGTCGTATTCGCGCAGGTGGCTGTAGATGTACTCGACGGCCATCTGCGTCTTGCCGATGCCGCCCATGCCGTGCAGGGCCGACGGCAGCACGGCCGTGGTGCCGGACATGACCCGCTCGCCCAGTTCCCGGAGGAGTTCCCGGCGCCCGGTGAAGTTGGGGTTCCGGGGTGGCACGCTGCCCCAGACCGGCGGGACGTCCTCGGCCGGACTGTCCCCGTGTTCCAGGGTGAAGATCGGCCGGCGGCCCAGCAGGGGACCACCGTCCTCGGCCGGCGAAGGCTCGCGCAACTCCGGACTCCGCCGAACCGGGTCGTCCGCCACCTCACCGGTGACCTTGACTGCGGACGTGGAAGCCTCAGGGGGCACGGGCGCTTTCGCCATAGTGTCTCTCACCGGTTCACCATAATCGTAGGGCGGCATTCTCTTTTGGGCGATATGATCATCTACTCCGGAAACAGCTGACGACAGAGTCGCTGAATCGGGTGCCATGGGGGATAATTCACCGGAATAGTCTCGCTCTTTCGAGCGAATTCGACTGGCGCGGGATGAATAAGGCCCACTCAGGGCCTGCATTACCACCCGTTCGAGTGCGACGTCGTGCGCCGGATCCGCCCGGGAATCCGGATCCCGGGTGGCGTCCGGCGCGTCGATGGCGTCCCGCAACCGGGTGATGGTGCCGAACCGGGCTTCGGTGGCGCGGACGACCTCCGCGGTGTCGGCGCGCCGGGCCCCGCTCAGCAGCACCTGCCGGACCGAGGCCGGGAAGTCGAACACCGTGGTCTCGTCGCCGACCGCCGCGGCCGGCCGCAGCAGCCCGCTCGTCAGCACTTCCGTCAGGTGCTCCGGCCGCGCCTCGGGGAGGAGCTCGTCCTGGACGAACCGCGCGACCGAAAGGTTGGCCGGCACCGCCGCCAGCATCGTCGCCAGCCGGTACGCCGGTGGGGAGGCGACGCTCAGGAACCGGCGCACCCGTTCGCGGGCAGTGCCCGGGTCGACGAGGTCGTCGCTGCCTTCGATGGGCGCCCCCTTCAGGCCGCTCAGCAGCACCCGGGCGGGGACGAAACCCTTGTGCTCGCCGGCCACCAGCCGTGCCCACCACCGCAGCCACCGCGGGCCGAGCTCCATCACGGGCACCGGGATCGCCCCGGCGTCCTTGGCCGCGGCCAGCTCCGGGTCCGCCCACGCCTCCGGCAGTTCCCAGCCCCACTGGCTGTTCGGCGCAACCGGCACCCGCACGTTCAGCCGCGCGCGGTGCAGGTCCATGCCCCGGGACCACAGCCGTTGCGGCAGCACGTGCAGGACGGTCGTGGGCATCACCGACGCCCACTCGGCGAGCACGGCGGAAACGCCGCCGGACCGCCAAAGATCGCCGACGCCGTCGGTGACGACCAGGACGAGCCGTCTGCCCGTCGGGTCGATCAACTCGGACGGGTCGCGCGGGGCCGACGACGACGTCTCGCCGTACAGCCGGGGCCGGCCCCGGCGGTGGCCGCTACTCTGCGTGTCCAGCCGGCGGTACTGGATCGTCCGGAAGGCGCCGAGCTGTTCGAGGCCGGCGCGGAACGCCTTGACGGTGCTCCGCCACAGCGTCATCGACCGGGCGGTATCCACCACGACGGTGAGATCAAGCCACCGTTCCAGCTCGGGTTCGGTCACCGGCCACCAGAATCCGCTCTCGGCGACCCGCTCGGCCGTCGCGGCTTCGTCGACGATGACAACGTGCTCATGCCAGGCCGGCACCCTTCGCTTCAGCGTGCGGAGGGCCCGAACAATAACGGACGGCCGAACCGATCCAGAGACCGGTTGTGACTGTGGCGCGGAATCCGTGGCCGCCGGTACTTCGGCGACTCCGGCCGCAATCACCTGACGTGGGCTTTCGAGCAGCGGGGCCGGTTGCGCCCGCGCGGCTGGGGGCGGCAGCTCCAGGGGAAGCGGGAGGGGATCCCCGGATGGTGGGCTGTCGGGCGGCAGCGGGGACGTGGCCGGCCGGGCCCGCGCCTCATCGGTCCGGGTCGCCGCGATCAGCCACAGAGCGTCGGCGACATCGCGAACGTCCGGCTGACCGGGTCCCCCGGGGCGCCGCCGTTCGCCCGCAGCGGTGAACCGCGATCCCGCGCCGTCGGGATCGGGGACCGGCGATACGGGCGGCCGGCCCACGTCATTGCACCGCCGACAGACGCTGCCACAGAGCGTCCACCAGCCGCTCCCACGTCACGTCGCCGCGGTAGGCGCCGGACGTGGCGAGGTACATGGCATCCAGGAGTTTTCCCGAGGGCAGCCGGTCGTCACCGGACGCGCTGCGCCGCACGAACTGCTCGATCAGCTCGTTCTGCAGACCGGAACCGAGCTTGCGCCGGTTGTCCTCCGAATCGTGCAGGTGGGCGACGACCATCGCGGCCAATTGCTCCGGGTCCGGATCCGGCATTTCCAGCTGCAGGCAGCGCCGCAGGAAAGCGGGGGGAAATTCCCTTTCCCCATTGCTCGTGATGATGACGATCGGAAACGCGTGACACCGGATTCGCCCGCCGACGACCAGTGCCGTCTCGCCGGGATCATCGGTGAACACCGTCGCTTCGGGGATGTGACTGCGGATGCGTTCGAGTTCGGGAACCCGGAACTCGCCGTCTTCGAAAATGCTGAGCAGGTCGTTCGGGAGGTCGGCTTCACTTTTGTCGAGCTCGTCGATCAGCAGGACCCGGGGTACGCGACGCGGCAGGAAAGCCGTCCCCAGCACCCCGAGCCGGAGGAACTCGCCGATCGGTGGTTCGGGCGCGGGACTGGCGCGTTCGCCGCGCACGGCGAACCGGGCGCTCGCCGCCTGGATCCGGCCGATGGCGTCGTAGTGGTAGAGCCCTGAGTTCAGGGTGGTCCTGCTGGTGATCGGCCACCGCAGCACCCGGCCCAGCTGCAGTTCGGCCGCCAGCCGATACGCGAGCGTGGATTTGCCGGTGCCCGGATGACCGGTGACGAGCAAGGGCCGCCGAAGGTACAGCGCGGCGTTGATCATGTCGAGTTCAGCCGGACCAGTGCGTTGAGCCGATTGCGAATGCTCGCTCCCGAGCCGCCGGGCGACGTCGTGATCGTCCCGCGGCGGATCGTCCGACTCCGGCAAGGGGCCACCGTCGAAGTCCCGCCACGGCGGGGGTGGCGGCAAGATGTCGGTCAACCCGAGGTCGTGGATCGGCCGGCCGGTGCCGCGGTAGACCCACCAATCGGACGATGCCAGCCGGGACGCGTCGCGGACCTGCGCCGCCTCGCCCCCGTCAAGACGCTCGCTCTCGGTCATCCCGGATATCCCCTCGCTGCCATGGGAAAGCCGGCGGCTGATCAAGAACGAGACGGCTCGGATCGTCCCACAGCACCACCAGATCCCGCACTGGATTATCCCGATGGAAGCCGGTTTCGGAAAGAGGAGAAAGACTAGTGTGCCTGATGTTCTTGGCTTCCATCGGCAAATCGCCGAGACCCGAATCTCCCTTGGCGAGCTCGGTGATCAACTCCCTAAGTACGTCGAGTGACGCATCAGGGTGCCAGAGTACCGCCGGGATACCCGACCGCAAAGCCGCCGTCAGGCTGTCACCGTCCCCGCCGGCTTCGAGCGGCGGAGCCGACCCGAGCACGACCAAACCCCACCTCAGATCGGAAAGCACCACGTCAAGCGCCGAAGCCTGGGTGCCGTTTTCGTAGTACACGCACTCGGCGGACGGGTTCGCCATGAACGCCTCCCAGTGCTGGTTCCAGACCCGGTGCCAGTGCTTCGAACGCATGCGCTCCAACGATCGGACGGAAATCAGGTAGTCGATCGAAAGCGGCCTCGGCATACCGGATTCGTGCTCGCGGTGCCAGAGCTGCACGGGCAGGTTCAGCAATGTCCGCGGGAGCACGAACTCGAGGGCGACCGAACCGCGGTGGTCGGCCCACGCCCGCTCCGCGTCGACCACCAGACCGTCGACGTATCGTTCGAGGTCAGCGGCCCGCACTTCCGCCGTGCCACCGTGCGGTGGCGGCCATTCCCCGGGAAGCCGTTGACACCAATGGGAAACCTGGTACAAGTCCGGGTCTATCCCGTCGTGCTCGACCATCACCATCAGGTGCAGCCGCCCCTCCCGCAACGGTGTCGCGAGCAAGGCTCGACGGGCTCTCAACTGCGCCTCCAGCCGGAGCCGCCTGGCCTGGTAGTCGTTCCACTCCGTCAGCCGCAACCCGAGTTCGCCGCCGCAGTGGCGGGCGAGGAGTTCGAGGAGCGTGAACGCCGGCGGGATACCGTCGGTGTCCGCGTTGAAATCGGCCAGATGAGTGAAGGCCTCCCACGCCGTGCGCACCTTGGGCGGCAACGGCGAGCCGAGCCCGCTCGCGCGGCGGACCAGCTCACCGATCCGGGGCGCCTCCACCCCGGCCAGCAGGTGGTGCAGCCGGTCGCGGTCGGCACGCGGCAGCAGGTCGAGCACCCGCGGCCGCTCCACCAGGTCCCGGACCCGCTCGTATTCCGGCGAGCCGGGCCGCATGAAAGCGACCGCGCCGACCAGCGCCTGCATGCCGTTCTGATAGCGCTCGCAGGCGGAAACGACTTCGATCAGGGAACTGCGCGGGGTGGGGTGCCGGGGAACCGCCAGTTCGACCCCGAGGGCTTTGCCGACGAGGCTGACGACCACGGCCAATTCTTCGGCCAGGCCGGCTTCGGCCAGTACGTCGACGACTGCCTCTCCGATCACGTGTCCCGTCACCTGACGCAGCACCCCCCTACCCACCTCGCACGGGACGGAACCGGCGTCATCGCCCCTGCGTATCGAACGCAGTCGGGCAGATCTTACCCGGCAAAAGGGTCGCCGCCGGTTGCCAAAAAGATGTCACGACGGGCTCTCTTCCGGCCAGTTGCCAACGCGGTCGACCAACCGCTGGACCGGCGCCGATTCGGGTTCCAGCATTTGCACCGCCGCGACCAGTTCGGCGAGCCCGCCGCGATAACGCAGACACGTGCCGGCGATCTCCAGGACGTGCAGCCGGGTTTGCGGGTGATAGGCCACGACCGTCGCGATTTGCGGCCGGAGCCGCTTCAGCAGCATTCTCCGGCTGCTCTCCTCCGCCACGGCCGGGATGTCCAGGAGCAGTTCCGTCAGTTCCATCGCGCGGTCGGCGGCGGACGGCTCCGCGGAGCACCGCACCGCTCGGCTGTCCGGCGGTGGGTCGGCGGGTCCACCGCCGAGCAGCCGCAGCCAGGCGATCGTGGACGTCTCTTTGGTGTGGACCGGGATCCGGCGGTATTCGGCGGGCGCCGCCGCGGGATCCTGGAGCACGACCTCCTGGTAGAAGACGTCCGAAGCCAGCACGGCCAGTTCGGCGCCCGTCGCCTTCTGGGCCGCCTTCGCCTCCGCCGCTTCGAGCACGCGGAACGTGAAGTTCACCGCTTTGCCGATCGAACCGTGGCCGGCGCTCTGCACCTCGCCGGCGTGGAGCGCGAGACGAAGCTGGATCTGCGCGGGTTCGGAGTGCACGGCGTTGTGGCGGCGCAGATCGGCGTGCATGCGTTCGGGCAGCTGGGCCACCAGGTCGACCTTCGCGATGTCGGGCGGCAGCAGGATCATCGCGCCGTCACCGGTGTTTTCGACGAAGCAGACGTCCCAGGGGATGCCGGTCTCGGCGAAGCTCCCCTTGAGGACACGCCACAAGCCGTCGTGCACCTCGCGCAGGTGCGCCATGGTCCGGTCCGGGTGGTTGTACCCGGCGACGTCCACGGTCATGATCGTCCGGTGCAGCGCGGCTGGATAGGTCACCACGACACCCTCCCCACGTCCCGGGCTCATTGTCCCAGACCTATGCACGCTCGGCCATGTTCGCGCAGGGCGTTACGACAAAACCGGAACCACTTGACATGTTTTCGTCCATAATTCGGCGTGCCCACGACACGCCTGCACCTGGTGAGCGCGGATGAGGACCACCGCGTCTCCACCATCGAGCTCTTCTTCGACCTGGTTTTCGTCTACGCCATCACCCAGATCACCCAGCTGATGGCCGACCACCTGAGCCCCACCGGCGTCGGGCAGGGGGTGGCCATGCTCGCCGTTCTGTGGTGGTGCTGGTGCTCCTACGCCTGGCTCGCGACCACCATCCACGTCGACCACGGGATCGCGCGGCTGGCGATGTTCGGCGCGATGGCCGTCATGTTCCTGGTTTCGCTGACCATCCCGGAAGCCTTTGCCGACCACCCCGGCGGGTTGTTCGCGCCCGCTCTGTTCGTCGCCTGTTACGCGCTCGTGCGGCTGCTGCACCTCGTCGCCTACCTCGGTGCCGCGAAACACGATCCCGGGCTGCGGCGGGTGCTGCTCAAGATGTTCGTCGGGCTGCTGCCCAGCGTCGTCCTGCTCGGCGTCGCCGCCTTCCTAAGCGGGCCTTGGCAGCTGGGGCTGTGGGTTGTCGCATTGGGAATCGATTACCTCAACGTCTACCTCACCGGGCCGGACGGGTGGCGGCTGAACTCGCCCGCGCACTTCGCCGAGCGGTTCGGGCTCATCGTGATCATCGCGCTCGGCGAGTCGATCGTGGCGATCGGGATCGGGATCGGGGCGCTGCCGATGTCGTGGCTGGTCGCCGGGGCGGCCGTGTGCGGGCTGGTGCTGGCCGCGGGGATGTGGTGGACGTACTTCGACGTCGTCGCGCGCGTCTCCGAGCACCGGCTGACCACCGCGACCGGGGTCGAACGAGCGAAGCTCGCCACCGACTCCTACACCTTCCTGCATCTGCCGCTGATCGCCGGGATCGTGCTGGTCGCCCTCGGCCTGAAGAAGGCGTTCCTCTACATCGCCGACACCGAGCACCACACCCCCGGCGAAGCACTGCACGGCGTGCCGATCTGGACGCTCACCGGCGGCCTCGCGCTCTACCTGATCACGCTCAGCGCCCTCCGCAAGCGCAACCTCGGCAGCTGGAACGTCCAGCGGCTGGTCCTCGGCGTGCTGCTGGTCGCGGTGACGCCGGTGCTGGAGCACGTGCCCGCGGCCGTCCTGCTGCTGATCGCCGCCGTCCTGGTGCTCGGGCTCATCACTTTCGAGCGCATCCGGTTCGCCGAGTGGCGCAGGAATGTGCACACCGCGCACACGTAAGTGACCCCACACTGGCGCCGCGTCGTCTCCCGGGTTAACCTACTCGCGAGTAGGTAACGGATGGAGGGCCACATGGCTGCGCCAAGGAAACGGGACGCGATGGGCTGGGGCCTGTCCGCGCTGACCCGGCTGGCCGGGAGCAAGGTCGTCGATCGGGCCGGGCTGCGCAAGCCCCTCGAAGGCCTGGTCACCGCGGGGACCCGCAACGGCTTCCGCGTCGCCGGCGCGGCGACCCGGTCGTTCAAGTCGGTGCAGAAGCTGGGCAAGCCCGCCCGGCTCACGCCGGCCGCCGACACGGGGCTGTTCGACCTCACGCCGACCGAGGACCAGCAGCTCATCGTCGAAACGGTGACCGAGTTCGCCGCCGAGCAGCTGCGGCCCGCCGCCGCGGACGCCGACGCCAAGCTCGAGGCGCCCGAGGGCCTGCTGAGCCGGGCCGCCGAGCTGGGGATCAGCCTGGTCGGCATCCCCGAGGAGCTCGGCGGCGTCGGCACGGAACGCTCGGTGGTGACCAACGCGCTCGTCGCGGAAGCGCTTGCGCACGGCGACCTCGGCCTGGCCGTGGCCGTCCTCGCGCCGTCGGCGGTGAGCACCGCGCTGGTCAGCTGGGGTGACGAACAGCAGCAGGCCGACTACCTGCCCGCGTTCGTCGGCGAGCACGTCCCGGCGGCCGCGCTGGCGCTGCAGGAGCAGAAAGCGCTCTACGACCCCTTCAAGCCCGCGACGAAGGCCCGCCGCACCCCGAAGGGCTACCAGCTCGACGGCGTGAAGTCGCTGGTCCCGCGGGCGGCGCAGGCGGAGCTGTTCATCGTGTCGGCCGACCTCGAAGGCCGCGGCCCGGCGCTGTTCCTCGTCGAGTCGTCGAACGCCGGGGTGTCCATCGAGGCCGAGCCGGCGATGGGCCTGCGCGGCGCCGCGACCGGCAAGCTGCACCTGGAGCAGGTGGCGCTGCCCGCGGGCGCGCTGCTCGGCGGCGGGAAGGCGGACGTCTTCGCCGAGGTCGTCCGGCTGTCGCGGCTGGGCTGGGCGGCGCTGGCCGCCGGCACCGCGAAGGCCGTCCTCGACTACGTCGTCCCCTACGTCAACGAGCGGACCGCGTTCGGCGAGCCGATCAGCCATCGGCAGGCGGTGGCGTTCTCCGTCGCCGACATCGCGATCGAACTGGAGGGCCTGCGGCTGGTGACGCTGCGCGCCGCGGCGCGGGCCGAGCAGGGCAAGTCCTACGCCCGCGAGGTCGCGCTGGCGCGGAAGCTGGCCGTGGACAAGGGCATGCAGATCGGCAACGCGGGCGTGCAGCTGCTCGGCGGGCACGGCTTCGTCAAGGAGCACCCGGTCGAGCGCTGGTACCGGGACCTGCGGGCCATCGGCGTCATGGAAGGCGCCGTCCTTCTCTAGGCTTCGGAAAGGCAAGTCATGATCAACCTGGAAGTCCCCAAGAAGGCCGGCGCGCTGATCAACCAGGCGTACCAGGCCGCGGCCGAGGTGTTCCGGCCGATCTCGCGCAAGTACGACCGCGCGGAGCACACGTACCCGGCCGAGCTGGACATGTTCGCGGCACTGCTGGACGGCTTGAATTCGTCCGGCGAGGGCGGCGCGGGCGCGGCGGGTGTCCGCCGCTCCGGTTCCGACAAGAACGAAAAGGGAAATCGCAACGGCGCCAACCTGAACGTCGTCCTCGGCACGATCGAGATGTGCTGGGGTGACGTCGGCCTGCTGCTGTCGATGCCGCGCCAGGGCCTCGGCAACGCGGCGATCGGCTCGGTCGCGACGGACGAGCAGCTCGAGCGCTTCTCCGGCATGTGGGCCGCGATGGCGATCACCGAGCCGGCGTTCGGTTCGGACTCGGCGGCGGTCAGCACGACGGCTCGTCTCGACGGCGACCACTACGTGTTGAACGGCGAGAAGATCTTCGTGACGTCGGGCGAGCGCGCGGACGCGGTGGTCGTGTGGGCGACGCTGGACAAGAGCAAGGGCCGCGCGGCGATCAAGTCGTTCGTGGTCGAGAAGGGCACACCGGGCTTCGAGGTGGTGCGCACCGAGCACAAGCTCGGCATCCGCGCCTCCGACACGGCGGTGCTGCGCTTCGAGAACTGCCGCGTCCCTCGCGAGAATCTTCTTGGCACGCCGGAGATCGACACCAAAAAGGGGTTCGCGGGCGTCATGCAGACGTTCGACAACACCCGGCCCCTGGTGGCGGCGATGGCGATCGGCGTGGCCCGCGCGGCGCTCGACGAGACGCGCTCGATCTTGACGTCAGCCGGCGTCACGATCGATTACGACCGCCCGGCAAACAGCCAGCACGCGGCCGCGGCGGAGTTCCTGCGCCTGGAGGCGGACTACGAGTCGGCGTACCTGCTGACGCTGGAATCGGCGTGGATGGCGGACAACCGGCAGCCGAACTCGCTGCAGGCGTCGATGGCGAAGGCCAAGGCGGGGCGGTCGGTGGTGGAGATCGCGCTGAAGTGCGTTGAGCTTACCGGGGCGTACAGCGAAGAGTCGCTGCTGGAGAAGTGGGCTCGGGACGCGAAGATTCTGGACATCTTCGAGGGGACTCAGCAGATCCAGCAGCTCATCGTCGCGAGGCGGATCCTCGGGAAGTCGAGCGCCGAGCTGAAGTAACCGAAGGGCCGCCCTCGACCGGAGGGCGGCCCTTCGCACTGTTCAAGAGATCTGGTCGTCCAGGAACTCGTCCAAGTAGCGCCACGTCGTGCCCCGCGCCTTCCGGCCCGTCAGCACGCCCAAATGCCCGCCCGGCGCCGTCTTGAAGCGGACCTCCGGAGCCTTGTCCAGTAGCTCCACCACGCGCTCCACCGAGGGCCTTGGTGCGATCGTGTCGTTCTCGCCCGCCACCACCAGCGTCGGCACGCGGACCGAAGACAGCGAAATGATGCGGCCGTTCAGGTCCACCTTGCCCTCCGCCAGGTCGTTCGTGCGGAACAGGCGGTGGTACAGCTGGCCGAACGTGCGGCCCGGGTACGCGTACATGTTGCTCATGAAGTGGTCGACCGCCTCGATCTGGGCCAGATAGTCACGGTCGTCGAGGTGGGACAGGATCGCCAGGGGCTTGGTGATTTCCTTGCTGATGCCCGTCGCGCGGAACACGCGGCTGACCAAATAGGACGGTGCGCCGCCGAAGACGCGATAAATCGGGGTCAGCAGGTGGCCGTTCGTGAGGTCGACCAGCGGGCGGAACGGCGCCACGATCGGGATGGCCGTGAAGTCCACCGGCGAGCCGATCGCGGTGATCGACGCGATCGGCAGGTCCGGGCGGTCGGCGTTCACCAACAGCGAGAAGATCCCGCCCAGCGACCACGACACCAGGTGCACGTCCTGGCCGCCGGCGTCCGCGCTCACGCGCCGGATCGCGCGTGGCAGCACCTCGTCGATCCAGTGCTCGATGCCCAGGCGGCGGTCGGAGAACGCCACCGTGCCGTAGTCGACGAGGTAGGTGTTGCGGCCGCCCTCGATGAGGTGCTCGATGAGGCTGCAGCCGCGGCGCAGGTCGAAGCAGATCGCCGGCGCGGCCAGGGGCGGCACCAGCAGGATCGGCGGCCCGGACACCGTGCCGCCGCTGTGCGTCATCCGGTACAGCGAGCGGTTGGGGCCCTGGTCGATCAGCACCCGCGGCATCGGGCGCAGGTCGGCGACGCCGCCGTGCAGCACCTTGCCGACCACGTTCGACGCCGCGGCGGCCAGCCGTGCGGGTGGTGAAACCATTTCTCGTGCCTCCCAAAAGCGGATCCGGAGGCAATCTTGCCGGGCCGGGCGGGCGGACTCAACCGCACCACACCCGCAAGCACCTGGCAAGCACGTCCAATTCGGACAGTCACTGGTCCGTCCGAGTTACCCCCGGCCCGCTCTCCGCGGCCCGTGCTTCGTACGCCGCGCGGGCCGGGGAATGGGCCGCTGAAGCCAAAAGCCGGTCCGCCTTCAACGCCCGCGCGAACGCCTCGCCCGCCCGCCGCGGCAGCAGCCGCGTGAGCTTGCCCATAGTGCCCAGCGAGCGGGGCACGAAAACGTCGAAACGAGGCTTGCGCAGTGCGGATACGATGGCGTCGGCCACATCTTCCGGCCGCACGGACTTGAACATCTTCGCCTCGGCGAGGCCGCTCGCGAGTTCCGTCCGCACGATGCCCGGCATCACGCACGAGACGTGGACACCGCTGCCGTGCAGCTCCAGGTGCACCGCCTCGGACAGCCCGACGACGGCGTGCTTGGTCGCGCAGTAGGTCGCCGCGCCGGGGAAGCCGGCCTTGCCCGCGAACGAAGCGACGTTGACGATGTGCCCGCTGCGCCGCGGCCGCATCCGCCGCACCGCCTCGCGCGTGCCGTGGATGACGGCGTGCAGGTTGATCTCCAGCTGCCGCCGGGTCGTCGCGTCGCTTTCGGTGTCGAGGTCGCCGAGCGGCATGATGCCGGCGTTGTTGATCAGCACGTCGATCCGCCCGTGCCGGCGTTCGACCTCGTCGAGGAACCCGGTGAACCCGCGGATGTCGGTGACGTCCAGCAGCAGCGCCTCGGCACCCAGCTCGCCGGCCGTCTTCTCGGCCCGGACCTGGTCGAGGTCGCCGATCACCACCTTCGCGCCCAGCCGGGACAGCGCCGACGCGGTCGCCGCGCCGATCCCCTGCCCGCCGCCGGTGATGACGACGACCTTGCCCGCGAGTTCTTCGGCCATGGCGACTCCTTCGTCTGTTGGCACCGCGTCAACAGTGTCGCCCTTGAAGCGTGACGGCGCTACTCCCCGGGTCGATTCAAAGGAGCACGGACGGACCGCTGGCACCACCCGTGCCGGCGAACGCGGTCACGCTCGACGTCGAGGTCGGCGGCTACTTCTACCGGCCCGCCGCCACCAGCGTGCGCGCGCCGCACGGCAAGGTGGTGCTGCGCTTCCACCAGACCGGCGCGAAACACCACGAGGCGATCCTGTTCCGGGTCTGCTAACCCACGCGCTGCTCCAGCACCTGCCCGACCCACGCGTCGACGGTGAACCGGACCGTCGGGCGGAACCCGTGACTCTCGTAGTACCGCTGCAGTTCGCCGTCACCGCCGGCCCAGCAGTCGACGCGCACGAGGTCGATCCCGCGCCGCCGCGCCTCGTCGAGCGCGTACTCGAGGAGGCGGCCGCCGACGCGCCGCCCGGTGAACCGCCGCGACGTGATGAGCAGCCGGATGTACAGCTCGCGCTCGTCGACCGCGGGCACGTGCGGGTCGTGCTCCTCCGAGACGATCAGCGCGCCGGCGGCCTCGCCGTCGACCACCGCGATGCGCAGCCCCGGGTCCGCCGCCATGCCCTTGACCCGCTCGACGCGCTTCGGGACCCGGCTCCAGGGCTCGGTCCCCCACTGCTTCGAACTACCGCGCGCGACCAGCCATTCGACGGCTTCGTCGAAAAAGCCCAGCAGCGTGTCCGTATCCCCAGAATCACCCGAACGGATGACGATGTTGTCCATTCCCTCTGTCTACCGCACGGTGAGCACGCGCGGGCCGTCTTCGGTGATGGCGATGGTGTGTTCGACGTGCGCGGCCCGGCTGCCGTCGGCGGTGAGGATCGACCAGCCGTCCTCGGCGTAGCGGTAGGCGTCGCCGCCCCGGGTGAGCATCGGCTCGATCGCCAGCGCGAGCCCCGGCTTGAGCCGCATTCCGCGACCCGCGCGCCCTTCGTTCGGCAGGTGCGGGTCCTCGTGCATCGCCCGGCCGATGCCGTGCCCGCCGTGGTCGTCGAGCATGCCGTGGCCGTGTGCGCGGCCCGCGGCGCCGATCGCGTACGAGATGTCGCCGAGCTTCGCGCCCGGCCGGGCGGCGGCGATCCCGGCGGCCAGCGCCCGCTCGGTGGCGTCGATGAGCGCGAGGTCGGCGGGATCGGCGTTGCCGACGACGAAGCTGATCGCCGCGTCGCCGTTCCAGCCGTCGAGGATGGCGCCGCAGTCGATGCTGACGAGGTCGCCGTCCTGGATGCGGTACGCCGTCGGGATGCCGTGCACGACGACGTCGTTGACGCTGGCGCAGAGGACGTTCGGGTAGGGCGTCGGCGCGGACCGCGGCTGGTAGTGCAGGAACGACGGCTTCGCGCCGGCCTCGCTGATGACGTGGGCGGCGACTTCGTCCAGTTCGCGCAGCGAGACGCCGATCGCGGCCGCCTCCTTGACCGCGTGCAGGGTGTTCGCCACCACCCGCCCGGCTTCGCGCATCATCGCCAGCTCGGGCTCCGTTTTGATCTCGACCATGGCGATAACTATACCGGTATAAGTATTGGTGTCCAGTGGTAGGTGGCGATCGCGTTCAGCCGGTGGCTCGATGCGCGTCATCCGGAGTTCAGGCGGCGCTGATTGACTTCTTCCGTTCACGACCTCTCTCGCGACGAGGACAAATTGACCCAGTCAGTGCCCGCCGGCGACCCGCTGGCCGCATTCACCGTCGAGCTCGAGGAAATCCGGGCGAAAGCCGCGGCCGCGCAGGAGAAGCTCCGGACCGCCGTCGCCACCGTGCAGTCGCCGGACGGCGCGGTGACGGTGACCGTCGGCCCGAGCGGCGTCCTGCAGGACCTCCGGTTCGGCCCCCGCGCGTACGAACGACCCCCGCAAGCCCTTTCCGGACTGGTGCTGCAGCTGATCGGCCGGGCGCAGCAGAAGGTGTCGGCGGAGGTCGCCGAGGCCTTCAGCGGCATGGTGGGCGAGGACTCGGCCGCCCGCGAGCTGCTGGACGAATTCCTGCCGGCCCCCGAACCGGACGAGGGGACGCAGCCGGACAAGCGCGACGTGTTCATGCCGGAGCAGGAGGCCGAGGACCGCCCGGCCGCGCCCCCGGGCCCCCCACAACCGCAGCGTGGTCAGCCGCGCCGCCGTCCCCGGCAGACGCCGGAAGAGGACGACGGCGAAAGCAATCCCTGGTAGTACGGAGGAGAACCGGTGGTTTCCGGAGCAGGTTTCTCGGTCGATCCCGCCGAGCTGCAGAAGTTCAGCCAGTTCCTGTCGGGCACCACGCAACCGGCGGTGCAGGACGCCGCGAACCGGATGCAGGCCGCCAACGGGTTCGACAACGCCGCGTTCGGCATCCTGCTCGCGCAGGTGCTCGCGGTGCCCTCACGGGTCACGATGGCGGTGATCACCGGGGAGATCAACAAGCTCGTCGGGGACATCGGCAAGTCCGCCGCCGACGTGAAGAAGGCAGCCGAGACGTATGCGACCCACGACTCGAACACGGCACAGGGTCTGAGCACCTTCGAGACGGAGCTGGGCAAGTGACCGTTCCCATCACGGCATCGAACTCCACGACCGGAGCCGGCGTCTTCGACAGCTGGAAGCAGGTCGGCGACTCGATCGGCAAGGTCCAGACCGAACACGGTGGCGATCTCGCGGCCGTGAGCGTGGAACTGGGCATCAACCTGATCAGCGCCACGCTCGACACCGTCGCGTTCGTCATGGACCCGCTCTCGAAGCTGATCGCCGCGGGCCTGGGCTGGCTGATCGAGCACGTCTCGTTCCTGAAGTGGCCGCTGGACCAGGTCGCGGGCAACCCGTCCGAGGTCACGAAGGTCGCCAACGAGCTGCACAAGATCGGCGAGGCGCTGCGCAACACCGGCACCCAGCTCGACGACACGCTCAAGTCGACGATCACCCAGTGGCAGGGCAAGGGCTACGACAGCTTCAAGAAGTCGATCGACGACCGGAAGGGCTGGATCGACGCGAACGCGAAGGCGTCCGACGTCGCCGGCTACATGGTCGAGACCACCGGGGCGCTGATCGCCGCGGTCCGCGCGCTGCTGCGCGACATCATCACGACGATCCTCGGCGACATCATCTCCACGATGCTGATCGCCCTCGCGATGGCCGCGTTCACCTTCGGTGCGTCGATCGCCGTCGGGGTGAGCAAGATCGTCGTGCAGGTTTCGATCCAGGTCGCGGCGATGGCGGCCAAGCTCGCCAAGGTCGTCGCCTACGCCGGGCGCACCCTGGCCCGGCTCACCAAGCTGTCGAAGCTGGTCAAGCCGAAGCCGGGCGGCGCGAACCCGGGCCACGAGCTGACGAACCTGCCCCGCCCGAACGGGAACACCGTGCCGAACTTCTCGCGGCCGCTGCCGCCGAAGCCGGCGCCGCCGGGCACCGCGATCACCCACGACGCGCCCGGGGGCGGTGGCGCCGCGCCGAGCACCCGGCCCCCGGGTGACGGCACGACGCCCAACTTCTCCCGGCCGCTGCCGAAGCCGGCGGACCCGCCGCCCCCGGCCAAGCCGCCGGCCCCGCAGTCGCACCTGAGCGAGCACGACTTCCCGATGATCAAGAAGCACGAGGACTGGCTGAAGACCAAGTTCGGCGACAGCTACAAGAAGATGAAGTTCGTCGACGACTGGCTGAAGGCCAAGCACCCGGACTACTACCCGATGCTGAAGGCGCTGTCCGACGCCAAGAGCTCGAAGAACTTCGTGGGCTGGGCGGGCAAGGACATCGTGCAGGTCGACCGTGGTCTCACCGACATCCAGATGCAGGCGGAAGCCGCGTGGGCCGAAGAGGACAAGAAGCAACAGCAACAACAACAGCCGCAGTAGTTCGCGAGGGGCACCTCCGCCGGAGGTGCCCCTCGCCGGACGTCAGGCGACGCCGAGGTGCCGGGAGATCAGCATCTTCTGGACCTCGCTTGTCCCCTCGCCGATCTCGAGGATCTTCGCGTCGCGGTAGAAGCGGCTCACCGGGAACTCGTTCATGAACCCGTAGCCGCCGAAGATCTGCGTGGCGTCGCGCGCGTTGTCCATCGCCGCGTTCGAGGCCACCAGCTTCGCGATCGACGCCTCCTTCTTGAACGGCTCGCCGCGCAGCATCTTCGACGCCGCCTGGTAGTACGCCAGGCGGGCGGTGTGCGTGCGGACCTCCATGTCCGCGATCTTGAACTGGATCGCCTGGTACTCGCCGATCCGCTTGCCGAACGCGACGCGGTCCTTCACGTACTTGAGGCACTCGTCGACGCAGCCCTGCGCCAGCCCCACCGAAAGCGCGGCGATCGCCACCCGGCCTTCGTCCAAAATAGACAAGAACTGCGCGTAACCCCGGCCGCGGACGCCGACGAGGTTCTCCGCCGGGACCCGGACGTCCGAAAAGGACAGCTCGTGCGTGTCCGAGCAGTTCCAGCCGACCTTGGAGTACTTCGGGGCCACCGCGAAGCCCGGTGTTCCCGACGGGACGATGATCGCCGAGATCTCCTTGCGGCCGTTCTCCATCACGTCCGTCACCGCCGTGACCGTGACCAGGCGGGTGATGTCCGTGCCCGAGTTCGTGATGAACGCCTTGCTGCCGTTGATGACCCACTCGTCACCGTCCAAAGTGGCCCGGGTGCGGGTCGCGCCCGCGTCCGACCCGCCGCCCGGTTCGGTCAGCCCGAAGCCGCCCAGCGCCGTGCCCTCGCACAGCGACGGCAGCCACTTCTCCTTCTGCTCCTGCGTCCCGAAGCGGAAGATCGGCATCGCGCCGAGGGAAACGCCGGCCTCCAGGGTGATCGCGACCGACGAGTCGACCCGCGCCAGCTCCTCCAACGCCAGGCACAGCGCGAAGTAATCGCCGCCCATGCCGCCGAACTCCTCCGGGAAGGGGAGGCCGAACAGGCCCATCTCGCCCATCTTCGCGACGATGGCGTACGGGAACTCTTCCTTCTCGTACAGCTCGCCGATCACCGGCGCGACCTCGGCGTGCGCGAAGTCCTCGACGGTCTTGCGGAGGGACTCGTAGTCCTCGTCCAGGCGGAAGTCGATCACTGCTGCTCCTCTTGGGGCGTAACCACGGCAAGGGTTTCGTCCAGCGCGACCTGCTGGCCGGCCCGGACGGGGAGTTCGCTGACCACGCCGTCGATCGGCGCGGTGACGGTGTGCTCCATCTTCATCGCTTCGACGACCAGCAGCGGCGTCCCGGCCTTGACGACGTCACCCGCGGCGACCTTCACCACCAGCACGGTGCCCGGCATCGGGCTGGTGACCGGGCCCGCGCCGGCGGCCTCGCCGCGCGAGGCCAGCACGAACTCCTGCTCCCCGAACGGGAAGCTGAGGCCGTCGCGCGCCAGCCAAACCGTCCGGTCTGGACCGCAGGCCTGGCGGTAGCGGTGGAAGCCGCCCGCGTGCCGGATCTCGAGCACGTCGCCGTCGCGCCGGGCCGAGACCTGGACCGGCGCGTCGTCGTCGGCGAACACCGTCGCCGCGGCGGGCGTGCCCTGCACCCGGACCACCGCGCGGGCGGAACCGGACTTCAACCGGAACGTCACCCCGCCCGAGCCGCCCATCCGCCAGCCGTCCGGCACGTCCCACGGGTCCACCACGGGTCCGGACGGCTGCAGCTCCAGGAACCGGTCCAGTGCGGCCGCGACGAAGAACTCCGCGGGCACGTCCGTCGAGACCAAAGTGGACAGGCGCCGGTCGACCAGCTCGGTGTCGAGCCGGCCGGCGCGGACGTCGGCGTCGGCCAGCAGCCCGCGCAGGAACGCCGTGTTCGTGCCGATGCCCAGCAACGCCGTGTCGGCCAGGGCGAGGTCGAGCCGGTGCAGCGCCGCCGCGCGGTCCGGGCCCCAGGCGATCACCTTGGCCAGCATCGGGTCGTAGTTCGAGCCGACCACCGCGCCGGGCGTCATCCATGAGTCGACGCGGACGCCGTCGCCGGACGGCTCGTGCACCGCCAGCACCGTCCCACCGGTCGGGATGAAGCCGCGCGCCGGGTCCTCGGCGTACACGCGAGCTTCGACCGCGTGTCCATTGAGGACGACGTCTTCCTGCCGGAGGGAAAGGTGTTCCCCTGCCGCCACCCGGACCTGCCACTCGACGAGGTCGAGGCCGGTGACCAGCTCGGTGACCGGGTGCTCGACCTGCAGCCGGGTGTTCATCTCCATGAAGAAGAACTCGTCCGGGTCGTGGGCCGACATGATGAACTCGACGGTCCCGGCGCCGACGTACCCGACCGAGCGTGCGGCCTCGACCGCCGCCGAGCCCATCTTTTCGCGGGTGGCGTCGTCCAGCAGCACCGACGGCGCCTCTTCGATGATCTTCTGGTGCCGCCGCTGCAGGCTGCACTCGCGTTCGCCGAGGTGGACGACGTTGCCGTGGGTGTCGGCCAGCACCTGGATCTCGATGTGCCGCGGGGTCGTGACGAACCGCTCCATGAGCAGCGTGTCGTCGCCGAAGGACCCCTTGGCCTCGCGCCGCGCGGACTCGATCGCCGCGTCCAGCTCCTCGGGGGCGTGCACCAGCCGCATCCCCTTGCCGCCACCGCCCGCGGACGGCTTCAGCAGCAGCGGGTAGCCCACCTTCGCGGCAGCCTCCGCGAATCCCCCGGACGGAATGTCCACATCGGACGCACCGGGCACGACGGGGACGCCGGCTTTGGACACCGTCGCCTTGGCGCGGATCTTGTCGCCCATGGCGTCGATCGCCGCGACCGGCGGGCCGATGAACACCAGACCGGCGGCCTCGCAGGCCCGCGCGAACTCGGCGTTCTCCGCCAGGAAGCCGTACCCCGGGTGCACGGCCTGCGCACCGGAAGTCACGGCGGCGTCCACAATGGCCGAGATCGAAAGGTAGCTGCGAGAAGCCTCCGCCGGGCCGATCCGGACGGCGGCGTGCGCCTCCCGGACGTGCCGCGCGTCGGCGTCCGCGTCGCTGTAGACGGCGACCGCGCGGATGCCGAGGTCCCGCAGCGTGCGGATGACCCGGACCGCGATCTCGCCCCGGTTCGCGACCAAAACTGAGTCGAACATGCCCCTCACATCCGGAAGACGCCGTAGTTGACCTCGGACAGCGGCGCGTTGGCCGCGGCCGAGAGGGCGAGGCCGAGCACCGTGCGGGTGTCCGCCGGGTCGATGACGCCGTCGTCCCACAGCCGGGCCGTCGAGTAGTACGGGCTGCCCTGCGCCTCGTACTGCTCGCGGATCGGGTCCTTGAACGCCTCTTCGTCCTCCGTGGACCATTCGCCGCCGCGGCCCTCGATCGAGTCGCGGCGGACCGTCGACAGCACCGAAGCCGCCTGCTCGCCGCCCATCACCGAGATCCGCGCGTTCGGCCACATCCACAGGAACCGCGGCGAGTACGCCCGGCCGCACATCGAGTAGTTGCCGGCCCCGAACGAGCCGCCGATCACGACGGTCAGCTTCGGCACCCGCGCGCACGCCACCGCCGTCACCATCTTCGCGCCGTGCTTGGCGATGCCGCCCGCCTCGTACGCGCGCCCGACCATGAAACCGGTGATGTTCTGCAGGAACAGCAGCGGGATCGAGCGCTTGTCGCACAGCTCGATGAAGTGCGCGCCCTTCATCGCCGACTCGGCGAAGAGCACGCCGTTGTTCGCGATGATGCCGACCGGGTGGCCGTGGATCCGGGCGAACCCGGTGACCAGCGTCGCGCCGTACTCCTTCTTGAACTCGCCGAACCGGCTGCCGTCGACGATCCGGGCGATCACCTCGCGGACGTCGTAGGGCACGCGCGGGTCGGTCGGCACGACGCCGTACAGCTCGGCCGGGTCGACGGCGGGCGCCTCGGTCGGCAGAACGTCCCACGGACGCGGCGTGCGCGGGCCCAACGTCGACACGATCGAGCGGACGATCCGCAGCGCGTGCGCGTCGTCGTCGGCCAGGTGGTCGGTGACGCCGGACTGGCGGGCGTGGACGTCACCGCCGCCGAGCTCCTCCGCCGCGACGACCTCGCCGGTCGCCGCCTTCACCAGCGGCGGGCCGCCGAGGAAGATCGTGCCCTGGTTCCGGACGATCACGGCTTCGTCGCTCATCGCCGGGACGTACGCGCCGCCGGCGGTGCAGGAGCCGAGCACGGCGGCGACCTGCGGGATGCCGCGGGCCGACATCGTCGCCTGGTTGTAGAAGATCCGGCCGAAGTGTTCACGATCCGGGAAGACCTCGTCCTGCCTGGGCAGGAAGGCGCCACCGGAGTCCACCAGGTAGACGCACGGCAGGTTGTTGTGCAGCGCGACCTCCTGGGCGCGCAAGTGCTTCTTCACCGTCATCGGGTAGTAGGTGCCGCCCTTGACGGTGGCGTCGTTGGCGACGACCACGCATTCCCGGCCCGACACCCGCCCGACACCGGTGATGATGCCGGCCGACGGCGCCTCGTCGTCGTAGAGCCCGTTCGCCGCCAGCGGGGACAGCTCCAGGAACGGGGAACCCGGGTCCAGCAGCGTGTCGACGCGGTCGCGCGGCAGCAGCTTGCCGCGCTCGACGTGCCGCGTGCGCGCCTTCTCCGGCCCGCCGAGCCGGGCGCTCGCCAAGCGTTTGCGGAGGTCTTCCACCAGCTCCGCGTGGGAGGTGGCGTTGCGGGCGTAGGCCTCGCTGTCCGGGGCAGCCGTAGTCCCCAGTGCCGGCGTGTCCATGGGCTCCCTCGAAGTTAGCGGTCGTTAACCTCCGGTCCGATGTTAGCGACCGCTAACGTGGGTGTCCAGTCGCCGGAACGCGCGCGACGGCCACCCCGGCGGACCGGGGTGGCCGTTGCGGACGGATCAGCCGATCGCCGCCGTCAGCGGGGCGTAGTAACCGCCCGACTGCCCGGCCACGGTCGGGTGGTAGGACTCGATCACCGGCCAGGTCAGGCTGTGCAGGTAATCGCCGGCCGACGAGCAGATGTTGTGCCCGGTGAACGACGGCCGGACGTCGACGAAGGTCCCGCCCGCCGAGGCGGCCCGCGACTGGATCACCGACGCGAGCGCGTCGGCCCCCGAGTTGATCGCCGTGCGCTTGGTGTCGCTCAGCCCGACCCAGCAGGAGCCGGGCACGGTGTAGAAGCGCGGATAGGACAGGACGACGAGCCGGGCACCCGGCGCCTTGGCCTTGATCGCGTTGTAGGTGTTGGTCAGCAGCGCCGGCAGCGTGTTGTTCACGTACGCCTTGGCCGTGTTGACCCGGTTCACGCAGTCGGAATCACTGCCCAGGGTGCAGGTGGTGATCACATCGCTGAACCCGGCGTCGTTCCCGCCGACGGTCACCGTGACGAGCGTGGCCGACGAGGGGATCGAGTTCGCCTGGTTGATCACGTCCCCGGTCTTCGCTCCCGAGCAGGCCAGGAACGTGAACGAGGTTCCGCTGTGGGCGTTGGTCCACAGCTGCGGGTAGGCCTTGGAGCTGCGGTAACAGCTCCCGGAACTGCCGTAGCTGCCGGCTCCGACCCCGGAGGAGTAGGAGTCGCCGAGCGCGGCGTAGACGGTCCCGGCGGCGTGGGCGAGGCCCGTGACGCCGAGCGTGGCAACGACAACGGCCCCCAGGGCCGTGCTCAACCGTAGGAGGGATCGCCGGAAATTACGGGTGGGAACAGCCATGGGTCACTCCTTTGTGACAGGGCCGACCCAAATAGGACAGCAGGTGAGAGGCTCACAAGGAACCCCTGGTTACCGGTAGGTACCCACTCGGCCCACACCGGAAGTGTGAAACGTCAGCGGTTCGTCAGCCGCACAAGATCAGCGGGAAATGCCGGGCCCCAGCCATTCGAGTGAACCGGCCGCTTCCGGCGGAACCGCGTGCCGGGTTGGCGCGGGTAGGCCCTGACACCGCCGGAACCGACCGAGGGCTCGACGCCGCCCGGGTCTGCGCGATCAGGTCGGCAGGCGGAGGCGCCGTGCAGGCGACGGTGATCGTGCGCGACAACCGGAGCGCCCCCTTCCCCGTGAACGCGATCATGGACCTGTTCACCCCGCCCGGCGCCGACCCGGGCCTCTGGACGTGTGACCGGCGCGGCCGGAACCGTCCCCGGCCGGGGACGTTAGCGCTCGCTAACCTGCCGCTCTAATATGGCCTGATGCCGGCCAACCCCACCCCTCTGGTGAACGGCGAGAAGGCGAACAGGCGTGAACAGATCCTGTCCGCGGCCGCCGAGCTGTTCGCCCACCACGGCTTCCACGGCGTCGGGATCGACGACATCGGCGCCGCCGTGGGCATCTCCGGCCCGGCGCTCTACCGGCACTTCCGCAGCAAGGACGCGATCCTCGGCGAGATGCTGAACTCGATCAGCCGCTACCTGCTCGACGGCGGCACGGCGCGGGCCGCCCGGCCGGGTGAGCCCGACGACACGCTGACCGGCCTCGTGCGGTTCCACGTCGATTTCGCGCTCGAGCACCCGGCCTTGATCACCGTTCAGGAGCGCAACCTCGCCAACCTCACCGACGCCGACCGCAAGCAGGTGCGCGCGCTCCAGCGCCAGTACGTCGAGGTGTGGGTGCGCGTGATCCGCGAAGCCGTCCCGGACCTGGGAGAACGGCAGGCGCGGTCGGCGGCACACGCCGTGTTCGGACTGATCAACTCGACCCCGTACAACCGCCATCTCGGTGACGACGAGCTCGCCGAACTGCTCTGCCGGCTCGCGCTGGGTGCCCTTCGCGCGGCCTGATGGCCATCGGCGGATCAAGGTATCCCGCCGAGCGCCCTCGTGGTGTTTGATGGGGCACGTGGACCCGGATTGGAGCGAGCAGGAGCGCCGGCTCGTCGAGAAGGCTCAGCGCGCGTTGACCGCGCTGAGCCTCGGCGACGACGCCGAAGCGCTGGGCGAGGTCGCCCCCTCGGCCGCCGAGCCGCAGGCCCGCGCGGACGAGACGAAGGCCCTGATGCTGCTGCTCTTCGGCGAGTGCAGCGCGATGGTCTCCACCCTCGGCGACGGCGGCAGCGCCCCGGTGAAGGTCCAGGTGTTCGACGAGGACGGCGAAGAGGTCTCGATCGACCAGGCCGACCCGCCGGTGCGGACGGCGGTCCGGACGCTGCTCGCGGAGGTGCACGGCAACACCGAAGCCGCGCAGGAGCAGGTCGAGATCGCGCTCGCCAACGCGGCCCCGGACGAGGTCGACAGCCTCGTCCTGCAGGCGCTGCGCTGGACCATCCGGCTGTCGGTGGAGTGCCTGGACCGCGACCTGCCGGTGGCCCCCTGGATCTCCGAGGCCGTCTCCGACTGAGGCCCCGAAGCGCCTAGCCCAGCAGGTGCTTGACCAGGGCCGCGATCTGGCCGGCTTCGATGAGGAACGAATCGTGCCCGTACGGCGAGGACACGATCGACGGCTCCGGCGCCCCGGGGATCCCGGCCGCGATCTCCGCCGACTGGTACAGCGGGTAGAGCCGGTCGCTGTCGACGCCGCCGATCACCGCCCGCGCCGTCACCCGGCCCAGGGCCGCCGCCACGCCGCCGCGGCCGCGGCCGACGTCGTGGGTGTTCATCGACTCCGTCAGGACCAGGTAGCTGTTCGCGTCGAAGCGGCGCGCCAGCTTGGCCGCGTGGTGGTCCAAATAGGACTCCACGGCGAACCGGCCGCCGCGCAGGGGATCTTCGCCGTCCTGCGGCACCCGGCCGAACCGCTGGGCCAGCTCGGGCTCGCTGCGGTAGGTGACGTGCGCGATCCGCCGGGCGATGCCGAGCCCGGTGCCGGGTCCCGACGGCGCCGAGTAGTAGTCGCCGCCGTGGAAGAACGGGTCGCCGCGGATCGCGTGCAGCTGCGGTGCCGCCCAGGCGATCTGCTCGGCCGACGCCCGCGCGGTCGACGCCAGCACCAGCACCGAAGCCACCCGTGGCGGCAGCGACACCGCCCACTCCAGCGCGCGCATCCCGCCCATCGACCCGCCGACGACGGCCGCCCAGCGGTCGATGCCCAGCGCGTCCGCCAGCGCCGCTTCGGCCGCGACCTGGTCGCGGACCGTCACCACCGGGAACCGGCTGCCCCACGGCCGCCCGTCAGGCGCGAGCGACGACGGCCCGGTCGAGCCCTGGCAGCCGCCCAGCACGTTCGGGACCACGACGAAGAACTCGTTCGTGTCCACGGCCTTCCCCGGCCCGATCAGCGCGTCCCACCAGCCCGCGCTGGGGTGGCCCGGCCCGGCGGGGCCGGCCGCGTGGCTGTCGCCGGTCAGGGCGTGCTCGACGAGGATCGCGTTGGACGCGTCGGAGTTCAGCGTCCCCCACGTCTCGTACGCGAGCGAGAACGACGGCAGCACGCCACCGGCCTCCAGCGCGAGCGCGCCGGGGCCGGTGACGAACTGCCGGCGGCCCGGCGGATCCCCGATCCGCCAGGCGCCGGTGACGGGCTCAGCCGTCACAGTTCCGCCTTGGCCGCCCGGAATCCGGCCTCGAGGTCGGCCTTGAGGTCCTCGATGCCCTCCAGCCCGACGGCGAGCCGGACCAGCCCGGGCGTGACGCCGCTGGAGAGCTGCTCCTCCGGGTTGAGCTGGCTGTGCGTGGTCGACGCCGGGTGCACGATCAGGCTCCGGACGTCACCGATGTTCACCAGCTGGCTGTGCAGCTCGGTGCCGTCGACGAACTTCCGGCCCGCCGCGACACCGCCGCGCAGGTCGAAGGACAGGACCGCACCCGCGCCGCGCGGCAGGTACTTCTGCGCGTTGGCGTGGTGCGGGCTCGACGGGAGGCCGGCGTAGTAGACCGTCTCGACCTCGTCGCGCTGCTCCAGCCACTCGGCCAGCGCCTGCGCGTTCGCCACGTGCCGCTCGAGGCGCAGCGACAGCGTCTCGATGCCCTGCAGGATCAGGAAGCTGTTCAACGGCGCGATCGCGGCGCCGGTGTCGCGCAGGATCTGGACGCGCGCCTTCGCCGCGTACGCGCCCGGGCCGAGCGCCTCCCAGTACTTCAGGCCGTGGTAGCTCGGGTCCGGCTCGGTGAAGCCCGGGAACCGCGCCGGGTCCTTGCCGAAGTCGAACGTGCCGCCGTCGACCAGCACGCCGGCCACCGTGGTCCCGTGGCCGCCGAGGTACTTCGTCGCCGAGTGCACGACGACGTCGGCGCCGTGCTCGATCGGGCGCAGCAGGTACGGCGTCGGCACGGTGTTGTCGACGACGAGCGGGACGCCGGCCGCGTGCGCGACGTCGGCGACGCCCCGGATGTCGAGGACGTTGCTGCCCGGGTTGGCCAGCGTCTCGGCGAAGAACAGCTTGGTGTTCGGCCGGACGGCGGCGCGCCACTGCTCCAGGTCGTCCTGGTCGTCGATGAACGTGACCTCGACCCCGAGCTTCGGCAGCGTGTAGTGGAAGAGGTTGTAGGTGCCGCCGTAGAGCGACGGGCTCGAGACGAAGTGGTCGCCCGCCCCCGCCAGGTTCAGGATCGCCGCCGTGGTCGCCGCCGAGCCGGACGCGAACGCCAGCGCCGCGACGCCGCCTTCGAGCGCGGCGAGCCGCTGCTCCAGCACGTCCTGGGTCGGGTTCATGATCCGCGTGTAGATGTTGCCGGGCTCGGCGAGGCTGAACAGGTCGGCGCCGTGCTGGCTGTCCCGGAAGACGTACGACGTCGTCTGGTAGATCGGCGTCGCCCGCGCCCCCGTCGCCGGGTCCGGCGCGGCACCCGCGTGGATCTGCTTGGTCTCGAAGGACCACGCCGAAGTCTCGGCCATCGGTTTCTCCTTGCGGCTCAACGGGTTCGTGAAGGGGCTGCCGGGACGAAGCTACTTGCGCCGAACGGCCTACCCAACCCTTCCCACCTCCTGGGAGCCGGATTGCCTTGTCAATCTAATCTCTCTGTGACTAAGATATTTGGTAAGCGAGATTCACGAGCATGGAGGTAGTCGTGGCGGAGCGGGTGCAGGTGCTGGTCGTGGGGGCCGGGCTGGGCGGGTTGTCGGCGTCGCTGTTCCTGGCGCAGGCGGGCGTGGAGGTGCTGACCGTCGAGCGGCACGCGGGGACGTCGGTCCATTCGCGCGCCGCCGGGCAGAACTGGCGCACGATGGAGTTGTTCCACTGGGCGGGAATCGACCGCGAGGTGCTGGCGGCCAGCCCGCGGGCGTCGCAGGGGCTGCGGATCACCGTCGCGACCAGCCTGGCCGGCCGGGTGCTGCACCGGCTCGTCCAGGACGGCAGCGAGTTCGACGTCTCGGCGTCGACGACACTGCCCGCCGGCATGGCCGGGCAGGACGTCGTGGAGCCGATCCTGCTGGCGCACGCGGAAAAGGCGGGCGCGCGGGTGGTGTTCCGGACCGAGCTGACCGACCTCGCGCCGGACGAGGACGGCGTCACCGCGACGCTGCGGCACCGCGATACCGGCGAGGAAACCGTGGTGCGCGCGGACTACGTCGTCGCGGCCGACGGCGGGCGCAGCGGCATCCGGCAGCGGCTCGGCATCGGGACCACCGGGATGGACGCGCTGAGCCACTGCCTCGGCGTGGTGTTCGACGCCGACCTCGGCGACCGGGTCCAGACCGGCCTGTCCGACCTGTTCTACCTGCAGCACCCGGACTTCACGGCCGGGTTCGTCAACACCGATGTCCCGGACCGGTACGTCTTCGCCCCGGACTACTTCCCGGACCGCGGGGAAAGCCCGGCGGACTTCACCCACGACCGGCTCGTCGCGATGATCCGCGCCGCCACCGACCTGCCGGAACTGGACCCGGAGATCGTCTGGACGGGCTCGTGGGAGATCGCCGCGCGGCTCGCCGACCGGTTCCGCGCCGGGCGGGTCTTCCTGATCGGCGACGCGGCGAAGGTGACGCCGCCGACCGGCGGGATGGGCGGCAACACGGCGGTCGGCGACGCCGCGGACCTCGCGTGGAAGCTCGCCGCGGTGCTGCGCGGCGAAGCGGGCCCGGCACTGCTCGACACCTACGAAGCCGAGCGGAAGCCGATCGCGCGGATGGTCATCGACACGTCGCTGCACAACATGAAGCAGCGCATGCACCCCGATCTCGACGTCTCCGGGCTGACGAAGGCCGAGGACCAGGTGGCGATCCTCCTCGGGTTCCGCTACCGGTCGGCCGCGGTGCTCGCCGAGGAGCCGGACGACGGCGAACGCGTCGAGGACGTGCACGCCCCGACCGGCCGCCCCGGCTTCCGCGCACCCGGCCTGGAGTCCACTGTGGACCTGTTCGGGCACTCGTGGGTCCTGCTGTGCGCCGGCGACGGCACGCGGTGGCAGCCGGCCGCGGCGGACGTCGCGGCGGAGCTGGGCGTCCGCCTCGACTGCCACGTGCTCGACGACGACCTCTTCGCCGCCCGTCACGGCCTTGCGACGGGCGGCGCTTCGCTGGTGCGTCCCGACGGCATCGTCGCGTGGCGCTCCCCGGAGCCGGCCGAGGACACCGCGGGCGAGCTGCGGCGGGTCCTGACGGCGGTCCTGTCCCGCTAGTCGCGCTGCTTCTCCGGTTCTCCGGCTTCGCGCGGAGCCCGCGGCTCGGGGCGGCCACCCGGCTGGTCACCCCGCCGCGGGCCGCCGGCCGACTCCGGCGAAGTGTTCGTGCAGCTCGCGGACGTGCTGGGCCCAGAACAGCCGCCGCCCGCCGCGGGTGCGGGGCACGGCCAGGCCCTTGCGGCTCGCGAGCCGGTAGAAGCCGGGTCCGGCGTCCTCGGCACCGAGGTTGCGGACGAGCGCGCCGAGCAGCCGCCCGCCCGCCTCGTCGAACCCGGCTTCGGAGATGCGGTCGAGCAGGCAGGCCATGCTCGCGCGGCCCTCGCCGGTGGTGAAGTCGAACCCGGCCACCCCGGTGCGCCGGATCAGCGCGGCGGCGAATTCACCGAAGGAAGTCGTCCGGTCCACGACCGCGCGCGCGATCAGAATCGCCTTGCCCGCGTCGATCATCTTTTGCCATTCCGCCACGTCACGTCCGTACAAGCCGGCCACCTCGCACTTTCCCCGGCGAAACCTTCCGGTCGATCGCGAGAGGATGCCACACGCCCGGTCCGCGTGCCCACGGGGGCGGGTTTCGCTGGCCACAAGGGCTTCTGGCTCCATGGGCGGTTTCTTTTCGCTCTTCCGGGATCTCCGGCAAGAGTTTTCCACGGTTGCGATGAATGGGGGATCCGGCTGGGAAGGATCGCCGGGATGAAATAGAGTCGGCGCCTCTGCGGACCCGGGATCGATCGGCGGGTCCGGCATTCCCGCAATCACCGGAGCACCGTGAGCGATCCCCCCTGAACGCCTGCCGGGGCGGCGCGTCCGCCCGCCACCGCCCCGGCAGGCCCCGGCTCAGCGCCGGCCGAGCACCCAGTGGAAGGTCGCCGGCCCCTCCGGTTCCTGCATCGTCACGATCTCGTCCACCTCGAGGGTGAACCCGGCCGTTTCGAGCAGCCGCCGGTTTTCCGCGGGCGAGTGGCTGCTGAAGAACATCGGCGCGCCGAGCCAGCCGGCCTCGACGCCGTTCGCTTCGCTGCACCCGAGCGCGGCCAGGAACCAGCCGCCGGGACGCAGCCAGGCGGCGATCCGCGCGAAGAGCGCGCCGTGTTCCTCGCGAGGCACGTGCAGCACCGAGTAGAACGCCGTCACGGCGGCGAAGCTGCCGTCCGGAAAGGACAGTGCGGTCATGTCGCCCCGCTCGAACCGCGCGCCGGGGACGTTCCGCCTCGCCAGTTCCAGCTGCGCCGCGGAGAGGTCGACACCGAGGACGTCGTGGCGTTCGGCGAGCGCGGCGGTGCTCGGCACCCCGGCGCCGCAGCCGAGGTCGAGGACCCGGGCGCCATCGCCGAGCCGGCCGGTCAGCTCCCCCAGGAACCGCGACCGCGGGTCGTCCGCTATCCGCGCACTCCACTCGAGGTACCGCTCCGCCACGCTGTCGTAACCGCTTTCCACGATCCGCCGGGCTCCGCTCACCGCACCGACCCTACCGAGCCTTCCAGCGGTTTCTCGGCAAGAATGGTCTTGTGGTTTCGGTGCGCAGCGTGGTCGACCGGGTGGGGCCGACGCTGCTCCACGCGCTCCAGGTGCCCGACGACTCGCCCGCGGTCGCCGACGTCGTCATCGCCGAACCCGGCGGGGCGCTCACCCTGTCCGCCGGGGACCTCGTGCTCGGCGTCGCCACGACCGGGCCCGAAGACGCCGCCGAGCTGGTGAAGCAGAGTGCCGGGCAAGGCGCCGCCGCCGTGCTGCTCAAGCCGCCGCTGGCCGCGAAACCGGCGGTGAAGCGGGCCGCGAAGGCCAGCGGGATCGCGCTGATCCAGGTGCACGCCGCGACGTCGTGGGCGCAGCTCGTCTGGCTGCTGCGGACGGTCCTCGACGCCCTCGCCGACGAGTCCGAGGACCTCGACCCCGGGTCCGGCGACCTGTTCCGGCTGGCCGACGCCGTCGCGAGCGTCGTCGACGCGCCGGTGACCATCGAGGACACCAACTCGCGCGTGCTCGCCTACTCCGCGCGCCAGGACCTGACCGACCCCGCCCGCGTCGCCACGATCATGGGCCGGCGCATCCCGGACGACGTCCTCGCGCGGTTCCGGTCGCGCGGGGTGTTCCGCGAGCTGTCCCGCGGCCGGCAGACCATCTTCGTCCCGGCCCAGCGCGACGGCACGCTGCCGCGGCTGATCGTGCCGATCCGGATGGGTGGCGAGCTGCTCGGGTCGATGTGGGCGGTGGTCGCCGGGCCGGTGTCCGACGAGCGCGCGGCCGCGTTCGCCGACGCCGCCCCGGTCGTCGCGCTGCACCTGCTGCGGCGGCGCGCGCACACCGACGCGCAGCGCCGCGCGTCGGCCGAGCTGCTGCGCGCGGTGCTCGAAGGGCGGGCGAACCCGCGCAAGGCGATGGCGGAGCTGGACCTGTCCGACGAGCCGCACCGCGTGGTCGTCATCGAGGTCACCGGCGGCGACGGGCGCGACGCCGAGGGCCTGCGGCTCGCCCTGCTCGAACGGATCTCCCAGGGCATCGGCAGCCGCCCGGTGGCGACCGAGCTCGGCGGGCTGCTCTACGCCGTGGTGCCGGACCGGCCGGGTCCGGGCGGCTGGACCGAGCTGCGGCAGGCCCTGGACGCGCAACCGGCGTCCCGGCGCGGCGGCGCTTCCCGCGCGGCGGCGGGCTCCCCCGGCGGGATCGGCGACCTCTCGGCGTCGCGCGCCCAGGCCGACGAAGCTCTCGGCCTGCTGCGCGCCGAAATCCTCGCCGCGCGCGTGATCGCCTTCGACGAGGCCTGGACGGCGCTGACGCTGCATCGCGGCGCGACGGCGGCCTCGGCGGCGCGGGTCGCCGACCTCGGCCCGCTGGGCACCCTTCGCGCGCACGACGAATCGGGCAAGGCCGAGTACGTCGAGACGCTCTACGAGTGGCTGCGGCACCCCGGCGACCCGCGGGCGGCGGCGCGGGAGCTGCGGATCCACCCGAACACCCTGCGGTACCGGATGCGGAAGCTCCTCGAACTGGTGCCGCTGGACCTCGACGACCCCGACGTCCGGCTGGCCCTGCTGACCCAGCTCGTCGCCGTGCGCTGGAGCTGATGGGCCGTTCGGCCCAGCGTTTCACCCGTGCGTTACTCCGCATGGATCGCGCCGATCGTTCGGATTGTCTTTTCCAGCCGAAAGATGGTGGATTCCGAAGATCGCGTGCCGCATTTTCTCCTCACCACCCCGGGTAGCCGGGTCGTTGCCAGAGGAGTACCTCCATGAGCAGTTCGGAGCGGTTCGGTAAGGCCATCAAGCTGGGTGCGGTGTCCGCGCTCTCCCTGGTCGCCCTGGTCGTCCCGGCCGCAGGAGCCGGGAGCGCCGTCGCGGCGCCGAGCGGCGACTGCTTCACCCCCGCCCACGCCGCGGACCGCAGCAAGGACGGTCACGCCGACTCGGTGTCCCCGGCCGAGGCGGCCCGCATCGAAGCGGACATGCAGAGCAAGCTCGCCGGCAAGCGTTCGGCGCGTTCGGCCGAGGCCGCCGCCGCGGTCTCGATCCCGGTGTACTTCCACGTGATCACCAGCGGTTCGACCGGCAACCTGCCGGCGTCGACGATCAGCAAGCAAATCTCGGTCCTGAACAGCGCCTACGCGTCGAGCGGGTTCAGCTTCTCGCTCGTGAGCACCGACTACACGAACAACTCCACCTGGTACAACGGCATCACCGACGGCACCTCGGCCGAGCGCAACATGAAGAACGCGCTGCGCAAGGGCGGCAAGAACGCGCTGAACGTCTACACCGCCAGCCTCGGCGACGACCTGCTCGGCTGGGCGACGTTCCCGTCGAACTACAGCTCCCAGCCGAAGATGGACGGCGTGGTGCTGCTCGACGAGTCCCTCCCGGGCCGCTCGGCGACGAACTTCAACGAGGGCGACACGGCAACCCACGAGGTCGGCCACTGGATGGGCCTCTACCACACGTTCCAGGGCGGCTGCTCCGGCTCGGGCGACTACGTGTCGGACACCCCGGCCGAAGCGACGGCGACGTCGGGCTGCCCGACGAACAAGGACACCTGCACCTCGACGGGCAAGGACCCGGTCCACAACTTCATGGACTACAGCTACGACAGCTGCATGTACGAGTTCACCGCGGGCCAGACCTCGCGGATGAAGAGCGCGTGGTCGGCGTACCGCGCCTGAGCCCCCGTTTCCCGCGGCGGAATCCGTGAAGGTCTCCTCGGGTCTCCGAGGGGGCCTTCACGGCGTTTCAGGTGGGTCTGTCGTTGATGAGTCCGCCATCTCGCCCCCAGCCGGCTCCCACCACGCCGTCCCCAGCCAACTCAGCGCCACGCGATCCGCGGCGAACCCGCCGCGCATCACGGTGGCTGCGTTCCCCTCCCCGCGCGGCTTCCCAGCGCGCCGCCGCCGGGAAAACCGCCACCCACCTCGTAACCGAGGTCCTTCGCCACCAGCCGCGACGGCCGCAGGTACACCCAAACCGCGCCGACGTCCCCGTGCAGGTACTCGCGGAACCGCGGATCCCACCGCTGTTCGTCAGTCCCCAGATAACGCACCAGCTTCCGCCGCCCCCGCGCAACATCGAACGGTCGCACTTCCGCGTCACCGCTCGCCAGGACCTGCAGAACCACCCCCGTGTCGAGCTCGCAGACATCGACCGTCAGCGCGATCCGCGGCCGCTCGCGAAGGAGCGCCGGCAGGCGTGACCACGGGCCGCTGAGGATCCAGAACGCGCCGTCCTCCCACAGGTACCAGGTGGGCCGGACCGTCGGCCCGTCCGTGGCCACCCGGGCCGTCAGCGGGCGGGCGAGGAAGTCGTCGATCATGTGACCAGCAACGTCTTACCCACCGTCGCGCGCGACTCGATCGCCGCGTGGGCGTCCGCCGCCTTCTCCAGCGGGAACCGCTGCCCGATCACCGGCACCAGGCTCCCGGACGCCGCCGCGGCCAGCGCGGACTCCGTGAACGCCCGCAGCTGCGCCGGCTCTCCGATCGAGCGCACCAGCGAAACTCCCCGCGCCGCGGCGTCCTCTTCGGACACTTCGGCCCACGAACCGGCCGCCAGCCCGTACACCGCCATCCGGCCACCCGGGCGCAGCAACCCGAACGCCGCCGTGCCGATCGCCCCGCCCACGCCGTCGAACACGACGTCCACCGGGCCGGCCGAGGCCGTCCAGTCCGGCCGCAGGTAGTCGGTCACGACGTCGGCCCCACGCACGTGCACCACCTTCGCCGGCCCGCCCGCCGCGCCGATCACCGTGGCTCCCGCCGCCTTCGCCAGCTGCACCAGCAGGCCGCCGACACCGCCCGCCGCCGCCTCGACCAGGACTCGATCGCCCGGGCGCACCCTGGTCGCATGCACCAAGCCGGTCGCCGTCCGCCCGTCCGCGAGCAGCGCCACCGCCGCGTCGAGCGCCAGCGCGGGCGGCACCTCGAACACGGCCGCCGCGTCCACCGCGACGCGCTCGGCGTACCCGCCGGAGCCGCCGGTCGACGTGACCACCCGCTGCCCCGCCAGCCCCGGGTCCACGCCCGCGCCGACCGCGCTGATCACGCCGCCGACGCCGTTGCCCGGGATCACCGGCAGCGCGGCCCGGAACGGCCCCGGAGCGCCCGCCCGGAACTGCGTCTCGACGAACGTGGTGTTCGCGAACACCACCTCGACCAGCACCTGTCCCGGCCCGGGGACCGGATCCGGCGCCTCCCCCGGTACCAGGACCTCCGGACCACCGAACTCTCTCAACCACACCACACGCATGCCGCAACGCTGCAACTTCAAGTGAAGTCGAAGTCAAGGACCTTGTTCTCACAGAACCATGAATGCGGCTCGGAACTGTCCGCCCAGCACGATGACACCGCCGTCCGGGTGGTTCACCGTGAGTGGCAACACCGCACCGTATTCCGGACGCGGACCGACCCAGGAGGCCGACCGTGCGTATCGCCGTTCCCCGTGAGATCAAGAAGCACGAATACCGGGTCGCGCTGACCCCGGCCGGGGTGCACGAGCTGGCCGGCCGGGGGCACGACGTCTTCGTCGAGACCGGCGCCGGGGTGGGTTCGTCCATCACCGACGAGGAGTACGTCGCCGCCGGCGCGAAGATCCTCACCACCGCCGACGAGACCTGGGCCGAGGGCGAGCTCGTCCTCAAGGTCAAGGAACCCATCGCCGAGGAGTACGGGCGGCTCCGGCGTGACCAGGTCCTCTTCACGTACCTGCACATCGCCGCCGACCGGCCGCTGACCGACGCGCTGCTGGCGGCCGGCACCACCGCGATCGCCTACGAGACGGTGCAGACCGCGACCGGTGCGCTCCCGCTGCTCGCCCCGATGTCCGAGGTCGCGGGCCGGCTGGCCCCGCAGGTCGGCGCGTTCTCCCTGATGAAGCCGAGCGGCGGCCGCGGGGTGCTGCCCGGCGGCATCCCCGGCGTGCACCCGGCACGCGTCGTCGTGATCGGCGGCGGTGTGGCGGGCCTGAACGCCGCCCGCGTCGCGCTCGGCCTCGGCTCGGACGTCGAGATCCTGGACACCAACGTCGACCGCCTCCGCCAGATCGACAACGACTTCGGCGGCCGCATCCGCACGGTGACCTCGACCCGGCTGTCGGTCGAGGAGTCCGTGCTGCAGGCCGACCTGGTCATCGGCGCGGTGCTGGTCCCCGGCGCGAAGGCGCCGAAGCTGGTCTCGAACGAACTGGTGGCCCGCATGAAGCCGGGCAGCGTGCTCGTGGACATCGCGATCGACCAGGGCGGCTGCTTCGCCGACTCGCGTCCGACCACGCACGACGACCCGACTTACACGGTGCACGAGTCGGTGTTCTACTGCGTCGCGAACATGCCGGGCGCGGTGCCCCGGACGTCGACCTACGGCCTCACGAACGTCACGCTGCCGTACGCGGTCCAGCTGGCCGAGCACGGCTGGAAGGCCGCCCTGCAGGCCGACGCGGCGCTCGCGAAGGGCCTCAACACGCACGCCGGCGCCTTGACGAACGGCCCGGTCGCGGTGGCCCACAACCTGCCGCACACCCCGCTGGACACCGTCCTCGCCTGACCGCATTTCCCCGAGCGGGTTCCTGCCGCACACGGCAGGAGCCCGCTCCCTTTTCACACCCCGTCCGTCCACTACGGACAGGGTGCCGGGCCCGCCGAAACCTAGGCCCCCGCGGTCACCACGTGATAACCGGCGCCGCGAACGGTCCGGATGGTCTCGACCCCGAACGGCAGATCGATCTTCCGCCGCAGCGCACTGACGTGCACCTCAACCAGGTTGGCGGTCGCGGAGGCAGCGAAGTCCCACAGGTTGTCAACGAGTTCGCCTTTGCTGACAACCTGCCCGGCCCGCTGCATGAGGTAGGCAAGAAGGGCGAACTCCTTGACGGTGAGCGTGATACCGGCGTCGCCGCGCCGACAGGTCCGGCTGGCCAGATCGAGTTCAAGGTCCCCCAGCTTGAGCACACCCGCCCGGGTGGCGCCCCCACGCCGGATGAGCGCGCGCAGCCGCGAAAGCAGCACACCGTAGGAGAACGGCTTGGGCAGAAAGTCATCGGCCCCGGTATCCAGCGCCTCGATCTCGTCATCCTCACCATCTTTGGCGGTGAGCATGAGAATAGGAGTCCGATCCCCCCGTTCCCGAAGCCGCCGGCAAACGCGATACCCATTCAGCCCGGGCAGCATGACATCGAGAACGATGGCGGCATAGGACCACTCCCCGGCATGCCACAGAGCATCCCGCCCGTTGTGAGCAACATCAACGGCATACCCCTCAGCCCCAAGCCCAGCCCGCAGAGCCTCAGCCAGCCGCCGTTCATCCTCAACAACCAAGATCCGCACCACGCAACGATGCCACAAAGCCCCCCACAACCCAGCCGCCCTCTATCCCCCACCCAGGCCCCCAACACCCCCGAAAAGCCGAGCCCAAGGCACCGTGGGGGGTCCGGGGGGCTCGGCCCCCCGGGAGACACGACGAAGTCGACATGAGCGGCGAAGCCGCGATGCAGAGACGAAGGGGCGACCCGCTCAACCAGCCTGGGGGTCACTGGGAGCGGGCCGCCGATACCTAGCTTAGAGGGGTCTGGCGGAGTTGGCTGCACCGGGTCGGCAAGTCGCACGAATTCTTTACCAAGTTGATCTGACGGACGGCGGTGAATCCTCTGGTCAGCGGCGCCGAGCGGGGTACTGGCCGGTAGCGGAAAGTGACGAAGGTCGCTCTCGGGCGTTCCGTGCGCGCGAGCGCGGCTGGTAGGGCAGGATGACGCCGCATCAGCGGGGAACGTTAGGGGACGGTATGCACGACGGCAGTGGCCGGATTGTGGTGCAGAACCTGAGCAAGCGGTTCGGCGAAGTGAACGCCGTGCAGAACCTGAGCTTCACGGTCGAACCTGGTTCGGTGACGGGTTTCCTGGGTCCGAACGGCGCCGGTAAGACGACGACGTTGCGCATGTTGCTCGGGTTGGTGACACCCACATCGGGGTCGGCGACGATCAACGGGCGGTTGCACTCGCAGCTGGGGAACCCGGCGCGGGTGGTGGGCTCGGTTTTGGAAAACGAGGGTTTCCACCCGGGCCGGACGGCTCGCAACCACCTCCGGGTGTACGCGGCGGCCATCGGGGTGCCGGATCGGCGGGCGGACGAGGTGCTCGGCCTGGTGGGCTTGGGCAGTGCCGCGGACCGGAAGGCGGGCGGGTTCTCGCTCGGTATGCGGCAGCGGCTGGCGCTGGCGACGGCGCTGCTGGGTGACCCGCAGGTGCTGGTGCTCGACGAGCCGACGAACGGCCTGGATCCCGAGGGCATCCTGTGGCTGCGCAACTTCTTGCGGTCGTACGCGCGGGAGCAGCGGCGGACCGTGCTGGTTTCGAGCCACCTGCTCAACGAGGTCGAGCAGCTGATCGACCAGGTGGTGATCATCAGCCAGGGCGTCACGCGGTACTACGGCCCGCTGGAGCAGCTGCGCAAGGGCCAGCAGTCGCGGGTGCTGGTGCAGCCCGCGGATCCGGCGGCGCTGGTGAAGGCGTTGCAGGAGAACGG
The DNA here is from genome assembly GCF_040638975.1 of Amycolatopsis sp. NPDC024027. Classification (NCBI taxonomy): domain Bacteria; kingdom Bacillati; phylum Actinomycetota; class Actinomycetes; order Pseudonocardiales; family Pseudonocardiaceae; genus Amycolatopsis; species Amycolatopsis sp. NPDC024027. The sequence continues at coordinate 76,665 of NZ_JBEZYY010000008.1, read as the reverse complement.
CATCCAGCAGGTGTCGCCGACGCCGGACGGCCGGGTCGCGGTCGCCGGGTCGAGTGTCCAGCAGATCGGCGACCTGGCCGCGAAGGCCGGGATCGCGGTCTACGGGATGCAGGAGGAGCACGCCGATCTGGAGCGGATGTTCTTCCAGCTGACGCAGGGTCAGTACGCCGGCGCGCCGGGCTACCCGCCGCCGCAGCCGCCGTACCAGCAGGGCCCACCGCCCGGTTACCCGCCGCAGCAGCAGCACTACCAGCAGGGCCCGCCGTCGGGCCCGCAGCAGCAACAGCAGCAGTACTGGGGAGGACCGCAGCAGTGATGGGCAACCTGATCAAGGCGGAGTTCCGGAAGACGCTCTCGCTGAACACGTGGTGGGTGCTGCTGATCCCGCTGGCGCTGGTGGCGTTCTGGCTGACGTTCTTCTGGGGCAAGATCACGAACGACTTCGCGGACTACATCGGCGGCTCCGACGCTCGCGAGATCGCGAGGGCGGTGGGCCTGGACGCGAGCAAGCTGCCGGTCGGGCTGCTGGCGTTCGCGCACGGCGTGAACATCGCGCAGCTGATCCCCGGCCTGTTCGGCGTGTTCGCGCTGGCCGGTGAGTACCGCAGCAAGACGATCACGACGACGTTCCTGACGGCGCCGAACCGGGTCACGGCGCTGACCGCGAAGATGCTGACGTACGTGGCGTGGGGCGCGATCTACGGCCTGGTGAGCTTCGGCGTCTCGGCGATCGCGGTGATGGCGTCGGTCGATTCCGGGCGGTGGCCCAGTGCCGGCCAGTGGCTGGCCGCGCTCGGCGGGACGATCCTGGCCTCGGTGCTGGTGACGCTGTTCGGCATCGGGTTCGGCGCGGTGCTGCGCAACGTGCCGCTGGCCGTGGTGCTGTTCCTGGTGTGGTTCCTGATCGTGGAGAACGTGCTCGTCATCGCGCTCTGGGGACCGGCCGACATCCTGGGCGGGCTGCTGCCGAACGGCACCGCGAACGGGATCGTGGGCGGGATCGCCGCGGACGCGTTCGGCATCAACTCGCTCAACCTGCCGGGTGGCGTCGACCACTGGTCGGCGCTCGGCCTGCAGCTCGCGGCGGGCGCACCGGGCGTGATCTCGTGGTGGGCGTCGGCGCTGATCTTCTTCGCGTGGACGTTGCTCTTCTTCGGCCTCGGCTGGGCGGGCAACCAGAAGCGCGACATCACGTAGTCCCGGCTGTCCGCGAAGGCCACCTCGAGCTGCTCGAGGTGGCCTTCTTGGTGTTCGAGGAAATATTTTGTCGGTGGTGGCGCTTACTGTCACAACGTGACCGTCGCTCCGCCCAGCTCCCGTCAAGAGCTCCCACCCACCGAGACAGCCGGCTGGATCCGCCGGCTGTCCGCGGCGGCGTGGGAGCACCGTGTGCTCGTCGTGCTGTCGCTGCTCGCGGCCGCGTTCGGCGTCGGCGTGCAGGCCGCCAGCCCGTTGCTGGTGCGCACGGCGGTCGACGACGCGGTGGCCGGGCGGACCGGCGGGCTGCCCGGGATCGCCGTTTTCCTGGTCGCGCTGCAGCTGGTCGCCTTCGGCACCGCCTTCGCGCGCCGCTACCTCGGCGGGAAGCTCGCCCTCGACGTGCAGCACGATCTGCGCCAGCGCGTCTTCAACGCCGTTTCGCGGCTGGACGGCGGCAAGCAGGACGCGCTGCGCACCGGCCAGGTCGCCTCGCGCGCGATCTCCGACCTGCAGCTGGTGACCGGGATCCTGATGCAGGTCCCGCTGTCGTTCGGCTCGGTGGTCTTCGCGCTGCTGTCGTTCGTCGCCATGCTGTGGCTGTCCCCGGTGCTGACGCTGATCGCGCTGGTCGTCACGCCCGCGGTCGGCATCATCGTGGCGCGCAGCCGCAAGCGCCTCTTCCCGGCGACGTGGTCGGCGCAGCAACGCGCGGCGGACGTCGCGCAGCAGGTCGAAGAGACCGTCACCGGTGTCCGGGTGGTCAAGGGCTTCGGCCAGGAGACGCGGGAAGTCTCGAAGCTGGAAGGGACCGCGCGCAAGCTGTTCGGGGAACGGCTTCGCGCGGCGAAACTCTCGGCGGTCCCGACGGCGACCACCGCCGCCCTGCCCGCCGCCGGCCAGGTGGCCGTGCTCGGCATCGGTGGCGTCCTCGCGCTGAATGGGTCCATCACCCTCGGCACGTTCCTGGCCTTCGCGACCTACCTCGCGACGCTGATCGGGCCGGCCCGGATGCTCTCCGGCCTGGTCGTGCAGGCCCAGCTGACCCGCGCCGGCGCCGAGCGGGTGTACGAGCTGATCGACGCCCAGCCGGAGGTCGCCGACGCGCCGGACGCGCGGCCGCTGCCGGAGGGGCCGCTGGGCGTGGAGCTCGACGGCGTCCGGTTCGGCTACACCCGCAGCGAACCGGTGCTGGCCGGTCTTTCGGTCACCGCGAACCCGGGCGAAACCCTCGCGCTGGTCGGCACCGCGGGCTCGGGGAAGTCGACGATCTCGTTGCTGCTGCCCCGGTTCTACGACGTGCACGAGGGCGCGGTGCGGGTCGGCGGCCTCGACATCCGTGACGTCCCGTTGCGGCAGCTGCGGCAAGCGATCGGCGTGGTGTTCGAGGAGGCGTTCCTGTTCTCCTCCTCGATCCGGGACAACATCGCCTACGGCCGTCCGGACGCGAGCGACGAAGAAGTGGTCGCCGCGGCCAAGGCCGCCGAGGCGGACGGGTTCATCCGCGCGCTGCCGGACGGCTACGACACGCTGGTCGGCGAGCGGGGGCTCACCCTCTCGGGCGGGCAGCGGCAGCGGCTCGGGCTGGCCAGGGCCCTGATCACCGACCCGCGGATCCTGGTGCTCGACGACGCGACCTCGGCCATCGACACCGTCACCGAAGCGGCGATCTACGACACCCTGCGCTCGGTGACCGCGGCGCGGACCACCCTGCTGATCGCCCACCGGCGCTCCACCCTCGCCCTGGCCGACCGGATCGCGGTGCTGGACGAAGGCCACGTCGTCGACGTCGGCACCGAAGCGGAGCTGATGGCGCGCTGCCCGCTGTTCCGCGAACTCGTGGCCGGCCCGGGCGACGACGTCGAAGAGAAGCACCGCTGCGAGGGCCTCGATCGCGGCCCGGGCGGGGTCACGCCGTCGCTGTGGCCACGGGACGAAAGCCAGGACGAGGTCGACGCACTGGCCGAAGCCGCGCGGATGCGCAGTGGCGACCCCAACAGCAGCGGGTTCGTCGGCGGGGGCGGCGGCCTGGACGTGCCGCCGACGCCGGAGCTGATCGAGGGCGTCCGCAAGCTCCCGCCCGCCGTCGACGAGCCGCGGCTGCCCGGCGTGGACGTCACCGCGCCCGACCCGAAGTTCCGGCTGGCCGGGCTGCTGCGGCCGGTCCGCGGGCCCCTGTTCCTGGTGATCGGGCTGGTGGCGGCGGACGCGCTGGCGTCGATCGCGCTGCCCGGGCTGTACCAGTTCGGCGTCGACCACGGGGTGCGCGCCGGCGTCGAGTGGATGATCTGGCTGGCCGCCGGCATCGGCGCCGCGGTGATCGCGGCCGACTGGCTGGTGGTCTTCGCGCAGACGCGGCTGACGTCACGGGTGGGCGAGACGGTGCTGTACGCGCTGCGCGTCCGCAGTTACGCGCACCTGCAGCGGCTCGGGCTCGACTACTACGAGCGGGAGCTGTCCGGGAAGATCATGACCCGGATGACGACGGACGTCGACGCGCTTTCGACGTTCCTGCAGACCGGGCTCGCCACCGCGGTGGTCAGCGCGCTGACGCTGGCCGGGATCACGGCCGCGCTGCTGGTCACCGACGCCGGGCTGGCGCTGTACGCGCTGGCGATGGTGCCGGTGCTGGCAGTGGCCACGGTGATCTTCCGGCGGTCGGCGTCGAAGGCGTACAACGAGGCTCGCGAGCGGGTCAGCGTCGTGAACGCGGACATGCAGGAGAACGTCAGCGGGTTGCGGGTCGCGCAGGCGTACACGCGCGAAGACCGCTCCGCGGAGGCGTTCGCTTCGCGCAGCGACGACTACCGGCGCTCGCGGCTGCGGGCCCAGCGGTACGTGGCGACGTACTTCCCGCTGGTGGCGCTGATGTCGGACCTGGCGACCACGACGGTGCTGGTGGCTGGAGCAAGCCGCGTCTCGGCGGGCACGCTGTCGGCCGGTGTGCTGCTCGCGTTCCTGCTGTACCTGCAGCAGTTCTTCTCGCCGATCCAGCAGCTGTCGGCGGTGTTCGACGGCTACCAGCAGGCGAGCGTCGGCCTGAACCGCATCGGCGACCTGCTGCGGACGCCGACGTCGGTGCCGGCGGCGGTCAAGGCGGTCGCGGTGCCGGCCCGGCTGCGCGGCGAGGTCTCGTTCAAGGAGGTCGAGTTCTCCTACGCCGGCGCCGAGACTCCGGCGCTGGCGGAGTTCTCGCTGGACGTCGCGGCCGGCGAGACGATCGCGCTCGTCGGCGCGACCGGCGCCGGGAAGTCGACGGCGGTGAAGCTGGTGGCGCGCTACTACGACGTCACCGGCGGCGAGGTCCGGATCGACGGCACGGACGTCCGCGAGTACGAGCTGGCCGGCATGCGGCGCCGGATGGGCGTGGTACCGCAGGAGGCGCACCTGTTCTCGGGCACGGTGGCCGACAACGTCCGCTACGGCCGCCCGGCCGCGTCCGACGCGGAGGTCGAGGCGGCGGTCCGCGCGGTGGGCGCGCTGGACGGCGTCGCGGCCCTCCCGGCAGGCTTCCTGCAGCCGGTGGGCGAGCGCGGCCGCTCGCTGTCGGCGGGCCAGCGCCAGCTGGTGGCCCTGGCGAGGGCGGAGCTGGTGGACCCGGACGTCCTCCTGCTCGACGAGGCCACGGCAGCCCTGGACCCCTCGACGGAGGCAGCGGTCCTCCGGGCCACGGAGACGGTGGCCCGCCGCCGCACGACGTTCGTGGTCGCCCACCGCCTCGCCACAGCGGCCCGCGCGGACCGCATCGTGGTCCTGGACCACGGCCGCGTCGTGGAAACCGGAACCCACGCCGAGCTCCTGGCCGCCAACGGCCCCTACGCCCGCCTCTGGGCCCTCGGCTGAACCCGTAACCGGCGTGATCCAAGCCAATCAGGAGTGATGCCCCTCCAATCACGCGTGATGCCCTCCTGATCACGCGAGATGCCCCTCCAATCACGCGAGATGCCTGTGCAGACACAGGCGATGCCCTCTTACGCACGAAAGTTCGTGGCCGGGGTGGTCGGGGCACTGGGAGCATGGCGGGCATGTTCGAAGAGAAGCGGGTTCCCGACCGGCAGGTGCGGGCGGCGCAGACCGAGACGAGCGTCCGGGTCTACCAGGCGTGCTCGCCCGCCGTCGCCGACGCCGCGCTCGAGAAGCAGGCCTTCGAGCGGGGCGGGCCGGTGCAGGTCACGCCGTCGTTCCGGCTCGCGGCCCACGGCAGCGAGAACGGGCGCAAGCCCGGCCACGAGCGCATCCTCGCGATCGACCTCACCCGCGAAGGCTTCGAGTCGGCGCTGGCCCACGGGCACGTCCGGTGGGAAGCGGAGCGAGATCTCGACCACACCGCGCTGAACTTCCAGGCCATCCGGATCGGCCTCGACACCGAACCCGTCGACGAGTGGATCACCGCCGTCACCGATGTCACACCGGTGATGCGCGACATCGCCGGGCTGCTGGCCACCGACCAGCTCCACCTGGCCGTCAAGCTCGTTCCCCACGAGCCGCCGTACCCGCTGGGCAAGGACCTCGCCGAGGCCGTCGACGCCACGCCCTGAGGCAGCGCCCGCCGGTCGAGCGGTCCCCAGCCCGGTCGGCCGGGAACCCTGTACCCGGTCCAGGGCTTAAGGTTCCCTTAGCACATCTTGATCGAGTCAGTGACCGATACCCTAGTGCGCCTCGCCTCACACAGGCCGGTTCCATCACATCGCGGTCACCGAGGGGGTTAGCCTGGTAGGCGCATCAGCGGATTCAAGATCGAGATCGAGACGGATAGAGGCGAGCCCCAGCCGTGTCCAGCAGCAGCCCTGCGTCACAGTTCGGCCCCAACGAGTGGCTGGTCGAAGAGATGTACGACCAGTTCCTCGCAGACCCTTCTTCAGTCGATGCCGCCTGGCACGACTTCTTCGCGGACTTCAAGCCGACGCAGAACGCGCAGGCCAAGGCGGACACCGCCCGGCAGCAGCAGTCCGACGCCAAGGCCGCCACCAACGGCCAGGCCTCCCAGCCGTCGGCCGGGGCGGTGCGGAACGCCGAGTCGGCGGCCAAGCAGTCGGCGACCAAGTCGGCCCCGGCCACGGCGGCGCCCGCGAAGGCGGCCCCGAAGCCGGAGCAGAAGGCGGCGCCGAAGCCGGCCGCGAAGGCCGAGCCCAAGGCCGAGGCGAAGAAGGAAGAGCCGGAGTCGAAGCAGCTGCGCGGCGCCGCGGCGGCCATCGCCAAGAACATGGACGCCTCGCTGAGCGTCCCCACCGCGACCAGCGTGCGCGCGGTCCCGGCGAAGCTGATGGCGGACAACCGCATCGTCATCAACAACCACCTCAAGCGCACCCGCGGCGGCAAGATCTCCTTCACGCACCTCATCGGCTACGCCATGGTGCGGGCGCTGAAGGCGTACCCGAACATGAACCGGCACTACCAGCTGATCGACGGGAAGCCGTTCGCGGTCACGCCGGAGCACGTCAACTTCGGGCTCGCGATCGACATGAAGGGCAAGGACGGCTCCCGCACGCTCGTCGTGGCCTCGATCAAGGGCTGCGAGGACATGTCGTTCCTGCAGTTCTGGCAGGCCTACGAGGAGATCGTCAAGAAGGCCCGCAACAACAAGCTCACGGCCGACGACTTCTCCGGCACCACGATCTCGCTGACCAACCCGGGCGGCATCGGCACCAACCACTCGGTGCCGCGGCTGCAGGCCGGCCAGGGCGCCATCATCGGCGTCGGCGCCATGCAGTACCCGGCCGCCTTCGAGGGCACCAGCGAGAAGACGCTGGTCGACCTCGGCATCAGCAAGATCATGACGCTGACCTCGACCTACGACCACCGCATCATCCAGGGTGCGGAGTCGGGCGAGTTCCTCAAGCGCATCCACCAGCTGCTGCTCGGCGAGGACGGCTTCTACGACGACGTCTTCACCAGCCTGCGCCTGCCGTACGAGCCGATCCGCTGGGTCGCCGACATCCCGGACGGCCCGGTCGACAAGACCGCCCGCGTCATCGAGCTGATCGACGCGTTCCGGATGCGCGGCCACCTGATGGCCGACACCGACCCGCTGAACTACCGCCAGCGCAGCCACGCGGACCTGGACGTGCTGTCCCACGGTCTCACACTGTGGGACCTCGACCGCGAATTCCCGGTCGGTGGCTTCGCCGGCCAGGAGCGGATGAAGCTGCGCGACATCCTGGGCGTGCTGCGCAACTCGTACTGCCGCACGGTCGGCATCGAGTACACCCACATCCTCGACCCCGAGGAGCGCCGCTGGATCCAGGAGCGCGTCGAGATCCCGCACGAGAAGCCGGACCCCGCGGTCCAGAAGTACGTGCTCTCGAAGCTGAACGCCGCCGAAGCGTTCGAGACGTTCCTGCAGACCAAGTACGTCGGCCAGAAGCGGTTCTCGCTCGAGGGCGGCGAGACGGCGATCCCGCTGCTCGACACGCTGCTGGACAAGGCCGCCGAGCACGAGCTCGACGAGGTCGTCATCGGCATGCCGCACCGCGGCCGGCTGAACGTGCTGGCCAACATCGTCGGCAAGCCGATCAGCCAGATCTTCCAGGAGTTCGAGGGCAACCTCGACCCGGGCCAGGCGCACGGCTCCGGTGACGTGAAGTACCACCTCGGCGCCGAGGGCAAGTACTTCCGCATGTTCGGCGACGGCGAGACGAAGGTGTCGCTGACGGCGAACCCGTCGCACCTCGAGACCGTCGACCCGGTGCTCGAGGGCATCGTCCGCGCGAAGCAGGACCTCCTGGACAAGGGCGGCGAGGGCTACACCGTGTTGCCGGTCCTGATGCACGGCGACGCGGCCTTCGCGGGCCAGGGCGTCGTCGCCGAGACGCTGAACCTGTCGCTGCTGCGCGGGTACCGCACCGGCGGCACCGTGCACGTCATCGTCAACAACCAGGTCGGGTTCACGACCGCGCCGGAGCACTCGCGCTCGTCGCAGTACGCCACCGACGTCGCGAAGATGATCGGCTCGCCGATCTTCCACGTGAACGGCGACGACCCGGAGGCCGCGCACTGGGTGGCCAAGCTGGCCGTCGAGTACCGCCAGGCGTTCCACAAGGACGTCGTCATCGACCTGATCTGCTACCGCCGCCGCGGCCACAACGAGGGCGACGACCCCTCGATGACGCAGCCGGCGATGTACGACATCATCGACACCAAGCGTTCGGTGCGGAAGACCTACACCGAGTCGCTGATCGGCCGCGGCGACATCTCCGTCGAGGAGGCCGAGGCCGCGTTGCGCGACTTCTCGAGCCAGCTGGAGCACGTCTTCAACGAGGTGCGTGAGCTGGAGAAGCACCCGGCGAAGGCCAGCCCCTCCGTCGAGGAGGAGCAGCAGGTGCCGGCCAAGGTGGCGACGGCGATCACCGGCAAGACGCTGGAGCACATCGGCGACGCGTTCGTGAACGTGCCGGACGGCTTCACCCCGCACCCGCGCGTCAAGCCGGTCATGGAGCGCCGCCACAAGATGTCCCGCGAGGGCGACATCGACTGGGCGTTCGGCGAGCTGCTGGCGTTCGGGTCGCTGGCGATGGAGGGCCGCCTGGTCCGGCTGTCCGGCCAGGACTCGCGCCGCGGCACGTTCACCCAGCGGCACTCGGTGTTCATCGACCGCAAGACCGGCCAGGAGTACTCGCCGCTGCAGAACCTGGCCGACGGCCAGGGCCGCGTGATGATCTACGACTCCGCGCTCTCGGAGTACGCGGCCGTCGGTTTCGAGTACGGCTACTCGGTGGCCAACCCCGAGTCGCTGGTCATGTGGGAAGCGCAGTTCGGTGACTTCGTCAACGGCGCCCAGACGGTCATCGACGAGTACATCTCCTCGGGCGAGGCCAAGTGGGGCCAGCGTTCGGACGTCGTGCTGCTGCTGCCGCACGGCCACGAGGGCCAGGGCCCGGACCACACGTCCGGCCGCATCGAGCGGTTCCTCTCGCTGTGCGCGGAGGGCTCGATGACGGTGGCGGTCCCGTCCACCCCGGCGAACTACTTCCACCTGCTGCGCCGCCACGCCCTCGACGGCATCCAGCGCCCGCTGGTCGTCTTCACGCCGAAGTCGATGCTGCGCAACAAGGCCGCGACCTCGCCGACCGAGGACTTCACCGGCGAGAGCCGGTTCATGTCCGTCATCGACGACGTCACCCCGGACCCGGCGAAGATCCGCAAGGTGCTGCTGACCTCCGGGAAGCTGTACTGGGAGCTGGTGGCGGAGCGGACGAAGCGCGAGGCCGACGACGTCGCCATCGTGCGGATCGAGCAGTACTACCCGCTGCCGAAGAAGAAGCTGCTGGCGGCGCTGGAGCGCTACACGAACGCGACGCAGGTCGCGTGGGTCCAGGAGGAGCCGGAGAACCAGGGTGCGTGGCCGTTCTTCGGCCTGAACCTGCCCCGGAAGTTCCCGGAGGTGCTCTCGGGCCTGCAGGTCGTCTCCCGCCGCCCGATGGCGGCTCCGTCGGCGGGTTCGTCGAAGGTGCACGAGGTCGAGCAGAAGGCGCTGATCTCGAAGGCGTTCGACTGATCGCTTGAAGCACGACGAAGGCCTCCTCCCCGATCCGCCGGCGAGGAGGCCTTCGTCGTGGTCCGCCCGGACTTCGTCAGCCGCCCGGAACTGTCGGTGCCCTCCGGTAGCGTGGAAACCGGGGGCGCAGCCCAAACCGATTGCCATCCGCAGCCGGTTCACGGCAAGGTGGCGATCATGCTGATCCGCCGCGAGACGCCGGGCGATGAGGCGGCGATCCACGCCGTCCACAGCGAAGCGTTCCGGCGCGAAGCGGGCGTCACCCCGGTCGAGGCGCCGCTCGTCGACGAACTCCGCACCGAAGGCGACCTGGTCAACGCCCTGTCGCTGGTGGCCCTCCACGACGGCGAAGTCGTCGGGCACGTGTGCTGCAGCCGCGCCCGCCTCGGCGAAGACCCGGCGGCCGCGGTGGGGCTCGGGCCGCTCGGCGTGCTGCCCGCGCACCAGTCCGGCGGCGTCGGCTCGGCGCTGGTGCACGCCGTGGTCGCCGCGGCCGACGCCGTCGGCCACGGCCTGGTCGTCCTGCTCGGCGAGCCCGCCTACTACTCGCGGTTCGGGTTCGTGACGGCGGCGGACCTGGCGATCACGGCCCCGGACCCGCGGTGGGGCCGGTACTTCCAGGCGCGGACGCTGGCCGCGTACGAACCAACCCAGGCGGGCGCGTTCGAGTACGCGCCCGCGTTCTCCCGGATCTGAACAGGAGCCGCGCGTGTACACACCGACCTCGTCCGTGGGGGTGCGGATCAACCGCGAGCAGCCGCCGGCCAAGCTGCGCGACCTCGCGCGCCAGGCCGAAGACGCGGGTCTCGACGAGCTCTGGCTGGTCGAGGACTGTTTCTGGGCGGCCGGTGTCGCCACGGTCGCGACGGCGCTGGCGGTGACGTCGACGATCAAGGTGGGCATCGGCGTGCTGCCGGCGGTGGCGCGCAACCCGGCGATCGCGGCGATGGAGGTCGCGGCGCTGGCCGAGCTGAACCCGGACCGGCTGATCGCCGGGTTCGGCCACGGCGTCGCCTCGTGGATGCGGCAGATCGGGGCGTACCCGGCATCCCCGCTCGCGGCGCTGGAGGAGACGCTGCTGGCGGTCCGGCGGCTGCTGGCGGGCGAGCGCGTCTCGATGGACGGCCGGCACGTCCACCTGGACGAGGTCGAGCTGGTGTTCCCGCCGGCGTCGCCGCCCCCGCTGGTGGCGGGCGTCCGCCGCCCGAAGTCCCTGGCGGTCGCGGGCGCGGCGGCGGACGGCACGATCCTCGCCGAGCCGGCGCCGCCGGAGTACGTCCGGACGGCGCTGGAGGGCATCGCACCGGGCCGCGCGGCGGAAGGCGCGCCGGCCCACCACGCGGTGGTGACGTACAACTGGCTGGCCCTGGGCGACCGCGAGCGGGCGCGCCTGACGGTCGCGGAGTCCCTGACCCCGGGATCGCGGGTGCAGGTCGAGGGCCTGCCGTTCGCCGGGGAACTGCTGGCCCTGATGGACTCCACGTCCACAGTGGACGAGCTGGCGGCGGGCCTGCGTCCGGAGTGGATCGACCGCTTGGCCATCTGCGGCGACGTGGACACGTGTGCCGCGGCGGTCCGATCGCTCCACGAGGCGGGCAGCGGCTCGGTGGTGCTGCTACCGCTGCCGGAGGAGCCCCCGGAGAAGGGCATCGAGGACGCGGCCCGGGTGGCGGCGGCCGTAAGCGGCTGAGGCGCGCGACGCAACGAAGAACCCGAAGCCGGCGCCGGGCAGGTGCAGGCCCCGAGGCGGAAAAGGAGTTCGTGCGGGACGACCGGCGTGTCAGGATCAGCCCATGCCGGTCGACCAGCACCTCCTCCTGGCCTTCCTCGTCACCACCGCGATCGCGATGGTCACCCCGGGGCCGGACATGCTCTTCATCCTCGGCTGCGGCATGCGCGGCGGCCCGAAGGCCGGCCTGCTCGCCACCGCCGGGGTCGCCACCAGCGAAGCCATCCACGTCGCCGTCGCGGCGGCCGGGCTGGCCGCGCTCTTCGCCGCCGTGCCCGTGGCCTTCACCGTCGTGCGGGTGGCCGGTGCCGGCTACCTCATCTACCTGGGTGTCCAGGCCATCCGGAACCGCAAGCCGCTCGTCGAGCGGAAAAGCGACCGCGCCTACCTCAGCGGCCTGCTCACCAACCTGCTCAACCCGAAGATGGTCACCTTCACCATCGCCTTCCTGCCGCAGTTCATCGACCCGGCGAAGGGCCACGTCTGGCTGCAGTTCGCGGTCCTCGGCGCGATCATGATCGTGTTCGAGTTCCTCGTCGACGGCACGGTCGGCGTCCTCGCCGGCCGCGTCGGTGGCTGGGTCCGGCGGAAGAAGAACCAGCGCCGCATCGAGGTCGCCACCGGCGGCATCTTCATCGGCCTCGGCGTCAAGCTGGCCGTCGACCACTAAGCCCGGGCGAGGAAGTCCTCCGCGATGTCCAGCGGATTGCGCTTCTCCTCGGTGAACTCGACGTTGAGCCGCGTGAGTTCCGAAGTCGTCAACGCCGCCGACACGCGGTTCAGCGCCGTCACCTCACGCGGGGACAACGTCCCCCGCGCCACCAGCGGCACGATGTTCTGCGCCGGGAACATGTTCTTGTCGTCGACCAGGGGCACGAACCCGTTCGCCGCGATCGTCGAGGACGTGCTGAACAGGTCCGCCACCTGCACGTCGCCGGACTTCAGCGCCGCCACCGTCACCGGGCCGCCCGTGTCGGTCGTGCGGATTTCCTTGAACTCGCAGCCGTACAACGACTTGATCTTGTCCTTCCAGCGGCTGCTCCACTGGCCGGGGCCGCCGAACACCAGCTCGCGGCAGCGCCGCCCCAGGTCCGAGAACGTCTTCACCCCTGAAGACGCCAGCTGCGGGCCGACGACGAGCAGGTCCTTGTCCTCGGCCGGTGCCTGGTCCAGCACCTCGAAGCCGGGCGGGATCTTCTGCCGCAACTGGGCGTAGACGTCCTGGGACGTCGTCGCGGTGGTGTTCTTGTCGAAGTAGCGCAACAGGTTGCCGCTGTAGTCCGGCACGACCGACAGCGACTTGTCCTGCAGCGCCTTGACCACGACCTCGCGGCTGCCGACCGGCGGCCGCACGGTCACGTTCGTCGCGCCCGCGTCCCGCAGCGCCCCGGCGTAGATCTGGGCCAGCAGCAGGCTTTCGCCGACGTCGGACGCCCCGATGATGATGTCCCCCGAAGCGCCACCTTCACCGCCGCCCGCCAGCGGATTGCCACAACCGGCCGCCAACACCAGAACCACCAGCACGACCAGCCGCTTCACGCCGCCACCTTCTTCACGGCCGCCGCGAGCCGGACGCCCCGGGGCACCAGGGCCCGGTTCAGCAACGCGAAGAGCAGATCCAGGGCGATGGCCAGCAACGTCGTCAGCAGCGCACCCGCGATGACCTCGGAATAGTCCAAAATGGCCAGTCCGTCGAGCAGGAACCGGCCCAGGCCACCGAGTCCGACGTACGCGGCCACCGCGGCGGTCGCGACGAGCTGGAGCACGGCGTTGCGGATGCCGCCGAGCACGAGCGGCAGGGAGATCGGCACCTCGACCTGCCACAGCCGCTGCCAGCCGGTCATCCCGACGCCCTCGGCGGCGTCGACCACGCCGTGGTCGGTCGCCTGCAGCCCGGCGTACGTGCCGGCCAGGATCGGCGGGACGGCCAGCACGACGAGCCCGATGATCGTCGAGGTGACGCTCTCGGTGAAGAGCAGGAACAGGAACGTGACGAGCCCGAGCGTCGGCAGCGCGCGGATGGCGTTGCCGGCACTCACCAGCGCGACGCCGCCGCGGCCGGTGTGGCCGACGAACAGGCCCAGCGGCACCGCGATGACCAGGGCGATCACCAGCGACAACGCGGTGTAGCCGAGGTGTTCCAGCAGCCGCTGCGGGATGCCGTCAGGCCCGGACCAGTGCGCCGGGTCGCCGAACCAGTGGACGAGATCGGTGATCACGGCGCCTCCACCCGGGTCCACGGCGTCAACAGATTTCGCGAGCCGACCAGCAGGAGGTCGACGACCAGCGCCAGCAGGAGGGTCAGCACGATGCCGACCACGATCGGCGAGAAGTACTCGCGCTGGAAGCCGTCGGTGAACAGCACGCCGAGGCCGCCGGTGCCGATCAGCGCGCCGACGCTGACCAGGCTGATGTTGCTGACCGACGCGACCCGCACGCCGGCCGCCAGCACCGGCACGGACAGCGGCAGCTCGACGGCGAAGAAGCGGCGCACCGGCTTGTACCCGACGGCGGTCGCGGCGGCGACCACCGGCGCCGGCACCGCGTCGAGGGCGTCGAGCACCGGCCGGACCAGCAGCGCCGTGGTGTAGATCGTCAGCGCGACGACGACGTTGACGCTGTCCAGGATCTTCGACCCGATCAGGCCGGGGATGACGACGAACAGCGCGAGCGACGGGATCGTGTAGAGCAGGTTCGCCACCACCATCAGCACCTGCCGCGCGGGCCGCCAGCGGTGGCCGAGCCAGCCCGCCGCGATCGCCAGGACGATCCCGACGACCAGCGGGAGCAGCGCCAGGTACACGTGGTCGCCCAGGTCACCGAGGATCTGGACGCGGTTGTTCGCGCTGCTCAGGTAGCGCCCGAGCTCGTCGAAGAAGCTCATGACGCCTGCGGGGTCGCCTCGATCACGTCCAGCACTTGCCTCGCGACGACGCCGCCGAGCACCCGGTGATCGTCGTCCACGACCACGCCGAGGCTGGCGGGCGACGACAGCGCCGCGTCGAGCGCGCCGCGGATCGGCGTGCCCCGCACCCACAGCGATCCCCCGGCCACGAGGGCGTCCTCGGCGAGCGGACCGTCCACAGTGGAGTTCGGGGGCAGCCAGCCGCGGGGCTGCTTCTCGGTGTTGACCGCGAGCCGCCAGCCGTCGCTCGCGGGAACGGCGGAGCCGATCTCGACCAGCTCCAGCTCCTTGACCTCGACGCCTTCGGCGGAGAGGAACGACAGGCCGCGGTAGCCGCGGTCCCGGCCGACGAACGACGCGACGAAGTCGTCCACCGGGTGCCGCAGGACGTCGGCGGGGGTGCCGTACTGGGCGAGCTTGCCGCCGACCCGCATCACCGCCACCTTGTCCCCGAGCCGGACCGCCTCGTCGATGTCGTGGGTGACGAACACGATCGTCTTGCCCAGCTGCGACTGCAGCCGCAGCAGCTCGTTCTGCAGGTCCTCGCGCACGATCGGGTCGACCGCGGAGAACGGCTCGTCCATCAGCAGCACCGGCGAGTCCGCGGCGAGCGCGCGGGCGACGCCGACGCGCTGCTGCTGGCCGCCCGAGAGCTGGGCCGGGTAGCGCTTGCCGAGCTCGACCGGCAGGCCGATGATCTCCAGCAGCTCGGCGGCCCGCTTGCGCGCCTTCGCCTTGTCCCAGCCGGAAAGCAGGGGCACCGTGGCGATGTTGTCCAGCACCGTCCGATGTGGAAAGAGGCCGGCGTGCTGGATGACGTACCCGATGCCGCGGCGCAGCAGCGCCGGGTCGCCCTCGGCGACGTCCTTGCCGTCCAGCAGCACCTGGCCGCCGGTCGGCTCCACCATCCGGTTGATCATCCGCAGCGACGTCGTCTTGCCGCAGCCGGACGGGCCGACGAACACGGTGATCGTGCCGTCTTCGACCGTGAGGTTCAGCTTGTCGACGGCGACCGTCCCATCCGGATACTGCTTGGTCACGTCGCGGAATTCGATGGTCACAGCCACTCCCCATGTCCCGGTCGGTTCGACCGTAGCCGAGTCGGCGGTGGTTGGCACGCTGTTCCGGCAGGTGGTTGGCTAGGCTCGGAGCCCGTGAAGGCACTCGACGACGTCCTCGCCGCGCACGGCGTCGGCGTCCGCCCGCTGTACCGCGTCCTCGACCTGCTGCGCACCGGCGACCACGACCTCGGCGAACTGGTCCGGCTGAGCACGGCGCCACGGCGCAGCGTGGAGGCCGTCCTCGCGGCCCTCGGCGACGACCTGGACCGCAGCGGCGACCGCCTGCGCATCTCGCCCGGCGTCGCGGCGTCTTACCTGCAGTACCACGCGCCGC
Organism: Amycolatopsis sp. NPDC024027; assembly: GCF_040638975.1. Taxonomy (NCBI): domain Bacteria; kingdom Bacillati; phylum Actinomycetota; class Actinomycetes; order Pseudonocardiales; family Pseudonocardiaceae; genus Amycolatopsis; species Amycolatopsis sp. NPDC024027. The sequence goes on along the minus strand of NZ_JBEZYY010000008.1, from coordinate 60,945 downwards.
GCTACGCCGACCCGCTCGACGAAGCCGTCGCGGCGCACGAACTGCTGCCGAAGATCGCCGAGTGGGTGGCCGAGGTGCCGTCACCGCTGGCCGCGCTCGACCACGTGCAGGCCACGCCGGAAACCGTGCTGCGCCGCGCGCTCTGGCTGGACGCGCAGTACGACCTCGCCTCGGCGCACCTGCTGTTCCTCGGCGACCACGACCTGACGTCGCTGGCGGTGCGGGCGGTCTGCCCATCGGCGTCGCCGACCGTCGTCGACCTGGACGAGCGCGTGCTCGCCTACCTCGACGACCGCGGCGGCCGCGAGATCCGGACCGTGCACGCGGACCTGCGCGTCGGCCTGCCGCCCTCGCTCTCGAGCGGCTTCGACCTCGTGTTCAGCGATCCGCCGTACACGCCCGAAGGCATGGGGCTGTTCGCGGCACGCGGGGTGCAGGCGCTGCGCGAGCCGAGCGAAGGACGGCTGCTGCTGGCCTACGGCTACAGCCCGCGCCACCCGGCGCTGGGCGCGCAGGTCCAGCGCTCGCTGGCGACGCTCGGGCTGACGTTCGAAGCGATCCTGCCGGGCTTCAACCGCTACTTCGGGGCGCAGGCGATCGGCAGCGCGGCGGACCTGTACGTCTGCCAGCCGACGGCGAAGGCCAAGAAGATGCGCGGCGGCAAGGCGATCTACACGCACGGCCCGCAGTCGGTGGAGGCGGCCGGGACGAAACCGGCGCTGCTGGAGAAGCTGAAGGAAATCGCGGTCTCGAGCGGGCTTTCGCTGGAGTCGCGGCCGGTGGACTGGTCGATCTCCGGCCCGGAGGGCGACGCGGTGGCGATGGACCTCTCGGGCGACCCGGGCCCGTGGCTGCTGCGGACGCTGCTGGGCACGAACGCCCGGCGCCTGGCGTTGCTGCTGCCGAACGCCCACCCGGACCTGGCGGACCAGGCGGCCCAGGAGGCGCTCGCCTCACTCGTGCGGGGGAAGTACGCGCTGCGGTACCTGCGGAGCACGCCGGACAACCGCCACGCGGTGGTGGTCGCGGACGCGGTGGCGCACCAGGACGAGGTCCTGACCCGGGCCCACGCCCGGCTGGCGAACGTCTCCCTCGACGTCCCGGCGGACCTGGTGGACCTGCGCCTGGTCGACGTCCCCCGCCACCGCCTGGCCGAACTGCTCTGAACACGCGCGAAGGCGGCACTTTCCGGGGGAAGTGCCGCCTTCGCGGGGAAATCAGTCCGTGACGCCGTCGGCTTCCGCCGCCTTGGCCACCGCCGCCGCGACCTCCGGAGCCACCCGCGGGTCGAGCGGCGAAGGGACGATCCGGTCCGGGCCCAGGTCGTCCATCGCGACCGACACGATCGCCTCGGCGGCCGCCAGCTTCATGTTCTCCGTGATCGCCCGGGCACCCGAGTCGAGCGCACCGCGGAAGACGCCGGGGAACGCCAGGACGTTGTTGATCTGGTTCGGGAAGTCGCTCCGCCCGGTGGCCACGATCGACGCGTACCGCGCGGCCACCTCCGGGTGAACTTCCGGGTCCGGGTTCGACAGGGCGAACACGATGCCGCCGCCCGCCATCCGGGCCAGCAGCGACTCGTCGATCGTCGCGCCCGACAGGCCGAGGAACACGTCCGCGCCTTCCAGCGCCTCCGCCAGGCCGCCGCGCAGGCCCGCCTTGTTCGTCGTCGCGGCGAGCCGCTCCTTGACCGGGTTCAGGCCGTCGCGACCGGCGTGGATGATGCCGCGGGAGTCGAGCACCGTGACGTCGCCGATGCCGGCCTCCTGGAGGATCTTCGCGCAGGCCACGCCGGCCGCGCCGGCGCCGGAGACGACCACGCGCTGGTCGGCGATCGCCCGGTCGAGGACCAGGTTGGCGCCGCGCAGCGCGGCCAGCGTCACGATCGCCGTGCCGTGCTGGTCGTCGTGCATGACCGGGCAGTCCAGCGCCTCCTTGAGCTTGTCCTCCAGCTCGAAGCACCGCGGCGCGGAGACGTCCTCCAGGTTGACCGCTCCGAACGACGGCCGCAGCCGCACCAGCGTCTCGACGATCTCGTCCACGTCGGTGGTGTCCAGCACCAGCGGGATCGAGTCGAGCCCGCCGAAGGTCTTGAAGAGCACCGACTTGCCCTCCATGACCGGCAGCGACGCGCTGGCGCCGATGTCGCCGAGGCCGAGCACCGCCGTCCCGTCGCTGACCACGACGACCAGCCGGTCCGCCCACGTGTAGCGCTTGGCTTTGGCCGCGTCCTCGGCGATCGCGCGGCTCACCTTCGCCACCCCGGGGGTGTAGGCGATCGAAAGGTCACGCGGGCTGGAAATCGGGCGGGTGGCCGCCACCGAGAGCTTGCCGCCCTCGTGCCCGGTGAAGATCTCTTCGTCGGTGACCGGCGCGCCGGCGCCGGTGGGGTCGGTCATGGGGTTTCCTGTCGTCGTTTCCGTCATTCGTCCAGTGGGAATGACGGAACTCGCGGTTCGGACTCGGGTCACTGGAATTTCTCCTGGGCATGCGGGCTGGGACCACGGTCCGCAGGGGGAAACCGTGGGAGGTCCCGGCACGGCAGCCCAGCGCGGTAGCGCCGGCCTGTCGGCGAGGCGTCACGTCGGCCATCGGTGCCGTGGGTCTGGCGATGGCCGCGGACGCGGCGGTTCGTTCATTGTGACAGGTCCTCCGCCGCCGGTGACCCCTCGGTGCGGTTGATGTCACACCGGAGCCGATTCACCGGCAATTCCCAAGACGTCCGTCCGGTTTTGTTGGCGCCCGATATGGTGATGTCATGCAATTCCGCCCGCTGAGCGTCCCGGACGCCTTCGAGTTCTCCCCCCGGGCGTTCCCCGACGAGCGGGGCCTGTTCATCGCCCCCTTCCAGGAGGACGCCTTCCGTGATGCGGTCGGCCACCCGCTGCGGCTCGGCCAGTCGAACCACAGCGTGTCCCGGCGCGGCACCATCCGCGGCATCCACTTCGCCGACACCCCGCCCGGCCAGGCCAAGTACGTCTACTGCCCGCGCGGGTCGCTGCTCGACGTCATCGTCGACGTCCGCGTCGGTTCGCCGACCTTCGGCCGGTGGGACGCGGTCGTGCTCGACTCGCGCGACTTCCGCGCCATGTACCTCGCCGAAGGGCTCGGCCACGGCTTCGTCGCCCTCGAGGACGACACCGTGATGACGTACATGTGCTCGGAGCCGTACAACCCCACCGGCGAGCACGGCATCACCCCGCTCGACCCCGCGCTGGGCCTGCCCTGGCCCGCGGACATCGAGCAGATCATCTCGGACAAGGACCGCATCGCGCCGACCCTGGCCGAAGCCGAGGAACAGGGGCTCCTCCCGGTGTACGCGGACTGCGTCGCCTACTACGACAAACTCCGCTCGGCGCCGGACCGATCTCCCTGATCGATCCCGGCCCGATCCCCGGCCACCCGGCCGCTTGCATAATTAGTATGCACGCATATAGTCTGCTCGCATGGCACCTTACGAGTACGAGCACAGCGAGACCTCCGCCGCCCCCGCCGCCGCGATCTGGCCGCTCTGGGCCGACACCGGCCGCTGGCCGGAGTGGGACGCGGGCGTCCGGTCGGTGGTCCTCGACGGCCCCTTCGCCGCCGGCTCCAGCGGCACGATGACGATGGACGGCATGCCACCGATCCCGTTCACCCTCACCGAGGTCACCGAGGGCCGGAGCTTCACCGACGAGACGGTGCTGCCGGACGCGCACCTGCGGTTCGAGCACGTGCTGACCGACATCGACGGCGGCACGCGGATCACCTACCGCGTCACCATCGACGGGCCGGCAGGGTTCGGGCCGCAGGTCACTGAAGACACTCCCGACGCGATGCGCGCTTTGGCCCGTCTTGCTGAGGCTGCGACATCCGGGGCTTCGCCCCAGGCCGGGGGCTCCGCCACCCGGAACCCCCCAAGGGCAGGATCACGGGTATGACCGCCCCGGAGTCCCGCCTGCCCGGCCCCGAGCGCAGCCCCGGCTTCCTGCTGTGGCGCGTGACACTGGCCTGGCAGCGGGCGATGCGGGCCGCACTGGCTCCGCACGACCTCACGCACGTCCAGTTCGTGCTGCTGACGACGACGTGGTGGCTCACCCGCTCGGGCGAGCCACCGACCCAGCGGCAGCTCGCCGACCAGGCCGGCACCGACACGATGATGACCAGCCAGGTCGTCCGCAAGCTCGCCGGTCGCGGCCTGCTCGCGCGCGCCGACGACCCGGCCGACGCCCGCGCCAAGCGCCTGGAAGTCACCCCAGCCGGCCTCGAACTGGTCGCGAAAGCGCTGAAGGACGTCGAAGCCGCCGACGCCGAGTTCTTCGCGGCCACCGACGACGGCTTCGTAGACGCACTGGCCCGGCTCGGGCCCTGACGAATACCGGGGCTTTCCCTGGGGACGATCCCGGATGTCCCGGGCGCGCGATCCGAGCAGGCTCACCGCCATGAAACTTCTCGCACTGGGGGCGGCCGCGGTCTCGGTCGCACTGGCTTTGACGCCGGGAACCGCGTCCGCGGACGAACTCCCGACGTTCGACTTCACCGACTGCCCGGCACCGCCCGCGAACGCCGACCCGGGCACATGGCGCTGTGAAGCCTTTGTCTCACAAGGAAAGCTGACGATCGGCAGCCAGGAGATCCCCTTGGGGGAAATGCGGCTGACGTTCAGCGAAGGCCGGGTGAACGGCCAGTACGCGCAGGCGTTCGGCGCGCTGCGGCACGAGCCGGTGCGCGTACCCGGCCTGGCCGGCACGACGCTCCAGCTGCGTTACGGCGGCTACTCGGACTTCCAGGGCAATGACGCCCGCCGCGGCGAGCTCGACGTCTACGCGGTGCTGCGACACCCGTTGCTGCGCCGGGAATGCAGCATCGGCACGGCGGCCGCGCCGATGCACACCGTCGTCCACGACGACCCGGCGCTGCCGCCGGTGGTGCTCTCCAAGAACCCGCCGACGTTCCACTTCGGCGTCGTGGACCCGGATCTGGCTCTCCCGGCGACGCACGGCTGTGGCCCGCTCGGCGAGCTCGTCGACCGGAAGCTGGGGCTGCCGTCGCCGACCGGGCAGAACACGTTCCACCAGACGACGTACGTGCAGTACAAGCAGCTCTAACGCTTCTTCGGCGTCACCCAGATGGTGATCGTCCCGGTGACCACGGGCAGCCCGCCCGTGTCCGAAATGGTCACCGGGACCTCGAGGTCGAAACCTTCGTCGCCGAATTCCGGCAGCGCGGGCAGCGCCGCCACCGCGCGCAGGCCCGTCTCGGCCTTCGCGACGTACTCGACGGTCATGCCTTTCGGCAGCCAGCGGTGCGTGGTGGGGACGGTCGCCTCGGCGAGCATGCCCATCGCGATCTCGGCCAGGTTGCAGGCGGCGATCGCGTGGAACGTGCGGATGTGGTTGTAAACACCCCACCACTTCGGCGCGGTGACCTCGCAGTGGCCCGGACGCAGCTCGCGCACCGAGGGCAGCACCGTGCGGAAGTACGGCACCCGCAGGCACATCGCGGCACTGAACAGCTGTTTTCCGCCCGGCTTCCCGGCCAGCTTGTGCCACATCGTGAACGTCGGCGTCTGGGACATGGAGATCTCCTCGAGCTAAGCTACCGTTCAGTAGATAACCAGACGCCCAGCCTGCGCGCAAACGGCCGGGTATGTTCGGCCGCGTGGCGAACCGTCTCTTCCTCCTCCGGCACGGGCAGACCGAATGGTCGCTGAACGGGCGGCACACCGGCCGCACGGACATCCCGCTGACCCCGGCGGGCGAAGGCCAGGCGCGGGCCGCGGGCGGCACCCTTCGCAGCCTGGTCGGCGGCCCGTCACTGGTGCTGTCGAGCCCGCGTGCCCGGGCGCTGCGCACGGCCGCGCTGGCCGGGCTGCGCGTCGACGAAGTCACCGAAGACCTCGCCGAGTGGGACTACGGCGACTACGAAGGCATCACCACGCCCCAGATCCGGGAAACCGTGCCCGGCTGGACGGTCTGGACCCACCCGAGCCCCGGCGGCGAGAGCGCTTCGGACGTCTCCGCCCGCGCTGATCGCGTGCTGGAGCGCGGCCGGCGAGCCAGCGAAGCGGGCGACGTGATCCTGGTGGGACACGGGCACTTCAGCCGCGTGCTGGTGGCCCGCTGGCTCGGCCTGGCCGCCACCGCCGGTGTCCACTTCGGACTCGACGCGGCCGGCATCGCGGTGCTCGGCGACGAGCGCGGCGAACCCCAGATCGAACACCTCAACCTGCTGCCCGCGGAGGACTGACGTGCCCGACGACCGCATCCGCCGGATCCGCCCCGACGACGTCGAAGCGGCCGTCCGCCTGGCGTACGACCTGGCGGAGTACGAGCGCGCCCCCGACGAGTGCCACCTGACGCCGGCGCAGCTGCACGACGCGCTGTTCGGCGAGGCGCCGAAGCTGTTCGGGCACGTGGCCGAAGTGGACGGCGAGGTCGTCGGCTTCGCGGTCTGGTTCCTCAACTTCTCGACCTGGCGCGGGGTGCACGGCATCTACCTCGAGGACCTTTACGTGCGGGCGTCCCACCGCGGCTCGGGCCTGGGCAAGGCCCTGCTGGCGGCGCTGCGGCCGAGTGCGTCACGAACGGCTACGCGCGGCTCGAGTGGTCGGTACTGGGCTGGAACCCGGCGACGGAGTTCTACAAGGCCCTCGGCGCGGTCCCGATGGACGAGTGGACGGTCAACCGCCTCACCGACGCCCCGCTGCACGCCCTCGCCGCCCAGGCGTAACCCGCCCGCCCGCGGTCTCGAACGGCTCATCACACGCACCGAGGAACGTCGCGAATGACTCATTCGCGGCATCGGAGGTCCCGAATGAGTCATTCGCGACCTCTCGGCGGGGCCTGAGTCAGTCTTCTTCGTGGCCTTCACGCTCGGCACGGCGGCCGGCGAGGCCGCCGCGTTCGGCGGCTTCCGTCTCGGTCTCGCCTTCGCGCAGGCCCAGCGCCCAGGCCCGGGCCGAGCGGCGGAACAGCAGGGCCAGGGCCACGATGCCGAGCAGGGCGATCGGCACGCCCCACAACGGCTCGCCGGACGGGCCCAGCAGGTACCAGCCGAGGCCGATCACGATCAGCGCGATCACCACGCCGGGGGAGCGCGCCCACGTCTGGCCGAGCACCAGCCCGGCCGACGCGGCCAGGAATGCCAGCGCCACCACGATGAACGTGCCGGACTCGACGAAGACGTTGTTGCCCGGCTGGGCCGGCGACCGCAGGCCGTTCACCAGCACGATCACCCCGAACACCAGCAGGGCGAGCGACGGCACCGCGGTGACCACGCCGGCCAGCCGGACCTCGCGGGGAGCGGGCGAGAACTTCACTGCTGCGGCCTTCCCAGGGGTTTTCGCGAAAAACACAGTGGCCTCGACCAGGGCGAGTCACCGTGCGTGAGCCAATTCGATCGTATGCCACCCGGTCGGCCGTTTTCGCGGGACCGCCCGGGCGCCGAAAATTCAGGTGTCGTCGATGAGCGGGCGGTCGGCCCGGGTGCACTTGTCACGACGAGCGGACACTCGCGTGCGAAGGAGGACCGCCCGGCACAGGGTCGCGAAGGTGCTGTTCCCCGGGGTTGCGCCCGTCACCATGCGGCGCCGGAAGGTTCTCGGGCCGCCGGATGTCACTTACCCTGCGGTAATGCGCGCAATCCTCGTCGTGAACCCCCAGGCCACCTCGACCACCGCCGGTGGCCGGGACGTGCTGGCGCACGCGCTCGCCAGCCAGGTGAAGCTCGACGTGGTCGAGACGGACTACCGCGGCCACGCGATGGCCGTCGCGCGCTCGGCCGCGCGAGACGGCATCGACCTGGTCGTGGCGCACGGCGGCGACGGCACGGTCAACGAGGTCGTCAACGGCCTGCTCGCCGACGCCGACGGCGATCCGAACGAGATCGGGCACGTGCCGGCCCTCGGCGTCGTCCCCGGCGGCTCGGCCAACGTCTTCGCGCGCGCCCTCGGCATCTCGGCGGACTCGTTCGAGGCCACCCACCAGCTGCTCAACGCGCTGGAGAACGACCGCTCGCGCCGGGTCGGGCTCGGCCTGGCCGACGGGCACTGGTTCACCTTCAACTCCGGCCTCGGCTGGGACGCCGACGTCGTCGGCCGGGTCGCCAAGCGCCGCGGCAAGCAGACGACGGCCGGCCTCTACCTGCGGGCCGCCGTCCGCTCCTACTTCCGGCCGCCGCTGGGCCGGCCGGCCCTCACGATCCGCATCCCGGGTGAAGAACCCGCCGAGGCGTTGACCGCTTTCGTGTCGAACACCGATCCGTGGAGTTACCTCGGTGAGCGAGCCATCCACCTCAACCCGGGTTGCTCGTTCGAGGCAGGATTGGGTTTGTTCGCGTTGAACGGTCTGGGGTTGCCGACGGTGTTCAAGCATGTACGCCAAGCTTTGACTACGAAGAGCAACCAGCGCGGCCGGCGTCTCGTGCGTCACGATGACCTGCCGATGATCCGCATCGACGCAGCTGAACCGGTAAACTTCCAGGTGGACGGCGACCTCGTCGGCCAGCGGACCCGAGTGGAATTCTTCAGCGTCCCGAACGCACTCACGGTAATCGTGTGACGACGGGACCGCTGATCGCCTGCGGATAAGTGCAGGTGCCGTTCGTCGACGGAGAAGCTCCACTCAGCGCATCAGCCTTCCCTTCTGGCGGCTGTCTCGGAGAGAAACCGCAGGTCAGAGGGGTCGCTCGGCCGGGTGACCTGACTCACCGATCTTCCGGAAACCCTTGTCGAAAGCGATGCTTCGTGAAAGCATTCACAAGCACCCAAGAACACGACCGCCATTAAGACGACTGTGGCGCGGCCCTCCCGCGCCATATGAAGGAGCTCACGAACATGGACTGGCGCCACGACGCGGCCTGCCGAGACGAGGACCCCGAGCTGTTCTTCCCGGTGGGAACCAGCGGTCCGGCTCTGTCGCAGGTTACGCAGGCGAAGGCCGTGTGCCACCGCTGCACCGTCGCATCCGACTGCTTGGCCTGGGCTTTGGCCAGCGGCCAGGACGCGGGCGTGTGGGGCGGCATGAGCGAGGATGAGCGACGCGCGCTCAAGCGCCGCCGTACGCACATCGGCACGCGGACCAACGCCTAAGTTTCTCGAGATCCACCCAGGCCGAGCAGGAATTTCACCCGGCGGGCATTTGTCGTGCCCACGCCGTCTGGGGTGATACCTACCCGGTCTGAGCTTAACAACCGAGGCGAAACCACCTGGCGACGGGTGCGGTGAAACCTCACCGGGACTTCAACCTCCCACGAAGCGCTGAACGGCCCGGCACCACGCACCTGGTGCCGGGCCTTCATCGTCTCCGCGTCCGTACCCGACCGGACGACACGCGTACCCAGAAAGCGAACACGCGTACCTGGACGGACGACACAAGTCCCAGTCGTGTCGTCCGTCCAGGTACGCGTGTCGTCCGTCTGAGTACGCGGCGGGAGTCAGAGGCGGCGGGAAAGCGGGATGCGCAGCGCGGCTTCCGTCCCCGTCACGCGGGTCGCCGACGTCTCCGGCCGCACCTTCCGCAGCGACAGCGAGCCCCGCAGCTCGGACTCCACCAGCGTCCGGACGATCTGCAGCCCGAGCCCGTCCGACCGCTCCAGCGAGAACCCCGACGGCAGGCCGCGGCCGTTGTCGCGGATCACGACGTCCAGCCAGCGGGCCGAACGCTCCACGATCAGCTCGACCTTGCCCGACCGGCCCGCCGGGAACGCGTGCTCGATCGCGTTCTGCACCAGCTCGGCCAGCACCATCACCAGCGGCGTCGCGATCTCCGCGACCACCACCCCGAACGAGCCCTTCCGCGACAGCCCGACCTGCGACTCCGCCGTGGCGACCTCGCCGACCATCGGCAGCACGTTGTCCAGCAGCTTGTCGAGGTCGACGCGCTCGTCCACGGAAATCGACAGCGCCTCGTGCACCAGCGCGATCGACGTCACCCGGCGCACGGACTCCGCCAGGGCGAGCCGCGCCTCCTCCGACGACGTCCGCCGGGACTGCAGCCGCAGCAGCGCGGCCACCGTCTGCAGGTTGTTCTTCACCCGGTGGTGGATCTCCCGGATCGTCGCGTCCTTCGACAGCAGCGCGCGGTCACGCCGTTTCACCTCGGTGACGTCGCGGACCAGCACCAGCGCGCCCGCCGCCTGGCCGGCCGGCCGCAGCGGCAGCGCGCGGAACAGCACCACGGCGCCGCGGCGCGAGTCGGCCTCCGTGCGGCTCGACGGCTTCCCGTCGAGGGCCTCGATGATCCGGTGGGACACCTCGGTCGCGTCGAACGGGTCGCGGATCAGCGACCGCGTCAGCGGCGCCAGCCGCGTCCCGACCAGGTCGGACTCGTGCCCCATCCGGTGGTAGGCGGACAGGCCGTTCGGGCTGGCGAACACGACCGTGCCGCTCGAGTCGAGGCGGATCAGCCCGTCCCCCACCCGCGGCGACGTGTGCGTGTCGGTCGCGTTCGTCCCGTTCGGCGGGAACGTGCCGTCGACGATCATCTGGCACAGGTCGCCGGCACTGCCCAGGTACGCGATTTCCAGCGGCGACGGCACCCGCGGCGCGGCCAGGTTCGTCTCGCGGCTCATCACGGCGATGACCTCGTCGTGGAACCGCACCGGGATCGCCTCGCGCCGCATCGGCAGGTCGCGGTACCAGTGCGGGTCCTCCTCGCGGCAGATCCGCACCTCGCGCATGGCCTTCGCCAGCTGCGGGTGCTCCTGGACCGTGAACCGCGTGCCGACGACGTCCTCGGGGTGCGCCGTGGGCGCCGTCGTCGGCCGCGCGTGCGCGACGCAGACGAAGTCACCGCCGTCGGGCTGCAGCTCCTCGGTCACCGGGACCCAGAGCAGGAAGTCGGCGAAGGACAGGTCGGCCAGCAGCTGCCACTCCGCGACGACGGTCTGCAGGTGATCCGCCGCCTCCCCCGGGAGGCCGGTGTTGTCGGCGAGCAGTTCGGCGAGCGTGGACACGCACCCCATCCAACCAGAGCGGGACGCCATGACACACTTGAGAGGTTGACCAGCTTTGACGACGAGGAGTGAACATGTCGAAGCGCGCCCGCAAGCGTCGCGACCGGAAGAAGAACGGCGCGAACCACGGCAAGAAGCCCAACGCCTGATTCCCGGCGTCGGCATGACGAAGGCCCCCACACACCAGCGTGGGGGCCTTCGTCGTGCTCAGGCGCGCTACTCGGAGCGCTGCTCGAGGGTGATCTCGGTGCGTTCCACGGTGACGCCGCCGCGCGTGGCGACGGTCTGGCGGATCGACGCGCGCAGCCGGCTCTTCAGCTCGGCCGGGGCGTGGTCGCCGCCGCACTTGCGGGCCAGCAGCTGCTTGATGTGCTCGTCGATGCCGTACTCCTCGAGGCACGGCGGGCAGTCCTCGATGTGCGAGCGCAACGCGGCGTCACGCTCGGGGCTGCACTCGCGGTCGAGGAGCAGGTAGATGTCGGCGAGCGCCTCTTCGCAGCGGACCTTGTCGGACGCGCCTTCGCACATGTCGTTCATCGCCCGGCCACCTCTTCCTGGGCACCCCGGATGAAACCGCGCTCCCGGGCCACGTCGGCGAGCAGGTCGCGCAGCTGGGCGCGGCCGCGGTGCAGGCGGGACATCACGGTGCCGATGGGCGTGTCCATGATCTCGGCGATCTCCTTGTACGCGAAGCCCTCGACGTCGGCCAGGTAGACGGCCAGCCGGAACTCCTCGGGCAGCTTCTGCAGGGCGGCCTTGACGTCGGTGTCGGGCAGGTTGTCCATCGCCTCGACCTCGGCCGACCGCAGCCCGCTCGAGGTGTGGTTCTCCGCCTTGGCGATCTGCCAGTCGGTGATCTCCTCGGTGGGCGCCTGCACCGGCTGCCGCTGACGCTTGCGGTAGCCGTTGATGTAGGTGTTGGTCAGGATGCGGTACATCCAGGCCTTCAGGTTCGTCCCCGCCTTGAAGGAGGCGAAGGCCGCGTACGCCTTGAGGTAGGTCTCCTGGACCAGGTCCTCGGCATCGGCGGGGTTGCGGGTCATCCGCATCGCGGCCGAGTACAGCTGGTCGAGCAGCGGCATCGCGTCCCGCTCGAAACGCTCGGCGCGCTCGGCCTCGGTCGCTTCTTCCGGCGCTGAGTTCTGCGTGCTCGGCAAACCGTTCCCTTCCCGCTCGGCGTCGATGCGCGTGCGCGCATACGGCGGACCCGAGTTTACGCGGGGACCGGGCACGCCGCGGTTCGCCGGTGCCTGGGAACTGCGGCGGCTGCGTGAGCGTGCGGTGGCGAGCGTTGTTGTCACATCCGGTACAACCGATCGGGGGGATCGGGCATTCCCTAGACTTCCGCCATGGCTGGCAAGGGCACCCCGGCGACGGCGTTGCTGGTGAAGCAAAAAGTGGCGCACACGCTGCACGCCTACGACCACGACCCGCGGGCGGATTCGTACGGGCTGGAAGCGGTGGAAGCGCTGGGCCTGGACCGCGCACGCGTGTTCAAGACGCTGGTCGCGGAGGTGGACGGCCGGCTCGTGGTGGGCGTGGTCCCGGTCACCGGCCAGCTGGACCTGAAGGCGCTGGCGGCCGCGGCGGGCGGCAAGAAGGCGAAGATGGCGGACCCGGCGGCGGCCCAGCGGGCGACGGGGTACGTGCTGGGCGGGATCTCCCCGCTGGGCCACCGAAGCCGGCTTCCGGTGGTGATCGACGCCTCGGCGGAGGGGTTCGAGACGGTGTTCTGCTCGGCCGGGCGGCGGGGGCTGGAAGTGGAGCTGGCACCGAGCGAGCTCATCCGGCTGACCGGCGCCGTGGTGGCGCCGATCGGGGCCTGAGTCAGGCCAGCGGGCGCAGCACCCGCGACAGCCACTCGGTCGCCGCGCGCGAGATCGACTCCAGGTCCTTGCCCAGGTTGTGGTCGCCGTCGACCAGGACCAGCTCCTGGTGCGGTCCCGGCTTCGGGCGTCCGAAGGGGTCGCGCTCGCCCTGGATCACCAAGGTGGGGACCTCGACCGCGGCGAACTCCGGCTGGCGCGTCTTCTCCGGCCGGCCCGGCGGGTGTTCCGGGAACGCCAGGCAGAGCACCGCCACCGCCTGCCCGGCCGACGCCGTCCGGCAGGCCACCCGCGCGCCCGATGACCGGCCGCCGAACACGAACGGCAGGCCGTCGAAGCGCTCCGACAGCTCGTCCGCCACCGTCAGCCACGCCGTGTCCAGCTGGTTCGCCGGGGCCGGCGCGCGGCGGCCCGCCACCCGGTAGGGCTGTTCGACCAGCGCCACGTGCACGCCGGCCGCCCGCGCCGCGCGCGTCACCGCCACCAGGTCCTTCGCCTCGAGCCCGCCGCCCGCGCCGTGGCCGAGCATGAGCACCGCCACGCCCTCCTCGGCGCAGTGCAGGTACACCCGCGCCGGGCCGTGGGCGGTCTCGATCGGGATGGCCGTCATGACTTCGGCGCGTCGAACAGGGCGCCCTCTTGCGCCGGATCGACCCGTTCCAGCAGCTCGGGCCCGTTATTGCGGACGTTGTTCACCTTGCTCGAGATCGGCCGCAGCTCCAGCGACGCCACGATGTCGTCCGGCGTCGGCACCAGCAGGTCGGTGACGTCTTCGCGGTCCGGGTCCAGCCAGCCGTCCCAATGGGAGCGCGGCACGATCAGCGGCATCCGGTGGTGGACGTCGGTGAGCTGGCCGGCCGCATCGGTCGTGATGATCGAGAAGGTGATCAGGGGCGAGGCCTTGTCGTCGTCCTTCGGCCGCCAGCTCTCCCAGATCCCGCCGAACGCGATCGAGGAGCCGTCGGGCGCCGTCATGTAGAACGGCTCCTTCTCCTTGCCCGTGCGGCGCCACTCGAACCAGCCGTCGGCGGGCACCAGGCAGCGGCGCGACACCAGCGCGCGGCGGAAGGCCGGCTTCTCGGCGGCCGTCTCGGCGCGCGTGTTGATCATCCGCGAGCCGACCGACGGGTCCTTGGCCCAGAACGGCACCAGGCCCCACTTCATCATCCGCAGCGAGCGCTCGGCGGGCTCGTCTTCGAGGACCTGGCCGTCTTCGTCACGTGGGTGCCGCTGCACGACCGTGACCACGTTCTTCGTCGGCGCCACGTTGTGGTCGGCGCGCGCGTGGCCTTCGGTGAGGTCGATCGCGTCGAACTCCTCGATCAGCTTCGCCGGGTCCTTGGTGGCGGCATAGCGGCCGCACATCGCCAACCTCCTCCTGCCGCAGCGTCCGGGGTGCCATCGTTACACGCAGGCCAGGGCCGTGGCGAGCGGCGTGGGATCATTCGGGTGGGCACCGGCACACGAGAGGACGACGGGTTTGGCGCGCAACGACTGGAGCAAGCTGGACGAGTCCGACGTCCGGGTGCGTCCAGGCAAGGGCACCCGGCCCCGCAGCAAGCGCCGTCCCGAGCACGCCGACGCCGTCACGGCCATGGTCATCGGCAAGGACCGCGGCCGCTGGACCTGCGCGATCGACGCCGATCGGGCCCAGGTGATCACGGCCATGCGGGCCCGCGAAATGGGCCGGACCCCGGTGGTCGTCGGCGACCGGGTCGGCATCGTCGGGGACGTCTCCGGCAAACCGGACACCCTCGCGCGGATCATCCGCGTCGACGAGCGCACCAGCTCGCTCCTGCGCACGGCCGACGACACCGACCCGTACGAGCGGCTGGTCGTCGCGAACGCCGAGCGGCTGCTGATCGTCACCGCGCTGGCCGACCCGCCGCCGCGCACCGGCTTCATCGACCGCTGCCTCGTCGCCTGCTACGCGGGCGGCGTCGAGCCGGTCCTGTGCCTGACGAAGGCCGACCTGGCCAGCCCGGACGAGCTCCTGGCGGGTTACGCCGGCCTCGACATCCCGGTGATCGTCAGCCGGCACGACGAACAGCCCGAAGGCCTCGACGAGCTGCTGAAGGACCACCTGACGGCCCTGGTCGGCCACTCCGGTGTCGGCAAGTCGACCTTGGTCAACCGCCTGGTCCCGGACGCCGACCTGGCCGTCGGCGTGGTGAGCGGGGTCGGCAAGGGGCGCCACACGTCCGTCGCCGCGGTGGCGCTGCCGCTCCCCGGCGGCGGCTGGGTGATCGACACCCCCGGGGTGCGGTCCTTCGGGCTGGCCCACGTGACGGCGGACCACATCGTGGACGCCTTCGAGGAGTTCGCCGCGGCCGCCGAGGAGTGCCCGTCCGGCTGCGGGCACCTGGGCGCGCCCGAGGACCCGGGCTGCGCGCTCGACGACGTCGTCACCGAAGGGAAGGCGAGCCCGGAGCGGCTTGCGTCGCTGCGGCGCCTGCTGGCGTCACGTGGCGGCCACGATGTGACCCGCGCCACTGAGACGTGAGACAACCGGGAACCGATCGCCGATCGTCTCCGTCATATCGGTAACCAAACACCCGATCAGGCGATATGCCGAGCGGAAGATCCGACTCTGAGGGGAACTCAATGCGCAAGACCACTCTGGTCGCCGCGGGCGCCGCGCTGGTGCTCACGCTGACCGCGTGCAGCGGCAATTCCGCCACCGGCACCGCCGAACCGGCCGCCGCGGGCGGGCAGAGCCAGTCGGCGGGCCTCGCTTCGCCGTTCACCGACGCGATCCAGCTGGCGTCGGCGTCCAAGCAGAACACCGTGAAGTCGAAGTCGGCGAAGTTCACCATGGAGGGCTCCGCCGCCGGCCAGACGCTGAGCGCCACCGGCGCGATGGCGATGGACGAGACGGACACCCGGTTCTCGATGACGAGCACCGCCGCCGGGCAGACCACCGAGATGCGCCTGGTCGACAAGGTCATGTACATCAAGCTGCCCGCCGGCGAGCAGAAGCAGCTGGGTACGGACAAGGGGTGGGCCAAGATCTCGGCCGACGGCAACGACCCGTTCTCGCAGGCGCTGGGCGGCGCGCTGTCGCAGTCGGCGGAGCAGAGCGACCCGAGCAAGATGCTCGACCAGATCTCCAAGGCGGGCCGGATCATCTCGTCCGACCAGACCGAGCTGAACGGCGAGAAGGTCAACCACTACAAGGTGGAGCTCGACGTCGCCAAGGCCGTCGACCAGTTCACCGGCCAGGTCCCGGCCGCGGCGCGCGACAAGCTCACCGACATGCTCAAGGGCAAGGACGTCAAGCTTCCCGCCGAGCTGTGGCTGAACAAGGACAACCTGCCGGTGCAGGTGACCATGGACCAGGGCCCGATGATGCAGGCGCTGGGCGCGCCGGCCGGCGACGCGAAGTTCACGATGAAGTACAGCGACTGGGGCACCCAGGTCGACGTGACGGCGCCGCCCGCCGACCAGGTCGTCGACCTCGGCGAGCTGATGAAGAAGGCCGGTCGCTGACCGGACGACGCTGAGTACTGATCCGGCCGAAAGCAGGCCGGTCCGCGCGCGGCACGTGACCGCCGCGGCAAAGTCACCCGGCCGTGGCGGTGGCCGGATCAGTACCTACCGGCACAGTAGCGGCGGCTCCCCCGAACGAGATCGGGGGAGCCGCTGTGTTTTTGTTGGCGTCATGCGCAAAGCCGCCGTGGTGCTGCTGTTCACCCTGTTCGCCGGTGCGTGCACCGACCCGCCGCGACGTCCGGCGTTCGAAGACGCGCGAGCGCTGGCCGACGCCGCGACGGCGGCCACGACCAGCGGCGGCTCGGCGAAGTTCGGCACGGACGTCGCGGTCGGCTCGGTCCGGTCGAAGGGCCAGGGCCTGGCGCGGTTCGGCGCCGGCGGGACGGCCCAGGTGATGACGACGGACTTCCTCGGCGAGCCGGTGGAGCTGCGGCTGGTGGCCGGGAAGCTGTACGCGAAGGTGCCGGAAGGCTCGCGCGACGAGGTCGGCACCGGCAAGCCGTGGGTGGTGGTCGCGGCGGACGGCACGGACCCGTTTTCCCAGGTCCTCGGGGCCAGCCTGACGCAGCTGGCCGCGCAGAACGACCCGGCGCACACCCTCGGCGAAATCCGGACGGCGGGCACGATCGTCGCGGCCGAGCGCACGGACCTGGGCGGAGTGGCGGCGGAGCACTACCGCGTCGACCTGGAGCTCGCCCGGCTGGGCACCGACCTGCCGGCCGGATTGCCCGCGGACGCGGCGGGCCGGGTGGGCGGCAAGTTCCCGGTGGAGCTGTGGCTCGACGAGACGCACCGGCCGTTGCAGATCAGGCTGGACCTGTCCCCGATCCTGCCGGGCTCGGAAGCACGCATCACCACGCGCTATTCGGACTGGGGCACACCGGTGGACGTCCAGCCGCCGCCCGCGGGCGAGGTCGGCTAGTCAGGGTTGCGCGGCCAGGCCGTTTCACGCGGTCGGCCACGGCTCCGCACGGAAGGGTCCGCGGACTGACGACGCCCTCGTCCGCCCTCAGTGACGAGGGAGGTAATCCGTCGCGGTCATGATGCCGAAAACCAGGGCACCCAGGACGAGCACGATCATCGCGACGAGAACGAGCAGCACAGCGCAACCGCCGATGCCGTCCCGTTTGCGCATGCCGTCCTCATCAGCCGGGGAGGAGTTGTTCATTCACCGTGCGGTCCGGCCGGGCGGCTCCGACAAGCCCCAGCTCGTTGCGCCCCGCCCGCAAGCCCCCACAACATCCCCCGCCGAAGCCTTGGTGTGGCCGGCGCCGCACTCGCGCAGCAGCTCGACGAGGTAGAGGCAGAGGTAGGAGACTCAGAGCAGCTCCAGCAGGAACGGCAGCTCCTGCGGCGCGTACCAAGCCAGCTCGTGGTCCTCCGCGTCCCCCAAAGTGAACTCCGCGTCCGGATCCCCCAGGTCGGCCGCGTCGATCACCGCCGCCGCCGCGCTCACCGCCTCGGCCGCCTCCGGGGCGTCCACGTGGATCGCCGCCACCGCCGACAGCGGGATCGGGCCGCCGATCCGCACCACCGGTGCGTCCAGGTCCGGGCGCAGGGTCACCCCGGCGACGTCCGCCGACACCACCACCCGGCGTGGTTCGCCCTTCTCCTCCGCCGCGATCAGGCGCAACGAAGCCCGGGCCGCGTCCAGCAACGCCGCGTACTCCAGCTCCTCGTCCGACCCGCTCGAGTACGCCTCGCGCAACGCCGGCGTCAGCGCGAAGGCCGTTCCGCTGCGGGCGCGGAACTCCCCCGATGTCTCGAGGTCGCGAAGCATCGCGATGGTCGCAGGCAGATAAACCCTCACCAGTGCGCACCCTTCAGCTCTTCCAAGGACTCTTCGATCATCCCGGCGACCAGATCGACGTCGAACGCGGCCTTGCGGTCGCCGTTCAGTCCGAAGTAGACGCCGCCGTGGTAGGACGTCACCCCGATCGCCAGCGCCTGGGTGCGCATCAGCGGCATCACCGGGAACATCTCGACCAGTCTGGCCTCTCCCGCGTACATCGGCACCTGGGGGCCCGGTGAATTGGTCACCATGACGTTGAAGATGCGCCCGGACAGCGACCCCGCCGCTCGCGCGCCGAGCGAATGGAGCGTAGCCGGGGCGAAGCCACCGACCTTGAGGAGGCCGCGGGCCGCCACCGAACGGCCCGAATCGAGGTGCTCGGCCATCGCGTGCCCGATGTGCTGGAGCCGCAGGACCGGGTTCGGCTCGCCGACCGGCAGGTCCACCAGGTACGCCGCCACCTGGTTGCCGACCAGCCCCGGCGTCGAGTACGCCGGTGTCTCGGCGTCGCGGACCGCCAGCGGCACCAGCGCACGGACGGTCGTGTCCGGCGTGAGCTGGACCTCGCGCGAAAGCAGCCATTCGCGCAGCGCCCCCGTGATGGCCGCGAGGACGACGTCGTTGACCGTGCCGCCGTGCGCCGCGCGGATCTTGCGGAAGTCCTCCAGCCGCGTGCGGACCACGGCGAACACGCGACCGCCGGACACCCGGACGTTCAGCGGTCCCGGCGGCGCCGGGCTCACCAGGGTGCGCAGCGTCGACGCCACCCCGCCGACGGTCTCGGCGAACTTGCCCGCCGCCGCGAACGCGTCGTTCGCCGCCGACCGGACGTTCTCCACCACCTCGCCCGGCCGCTGGACGCCCTCGCTGATCGCGTCCAGCACCAGCTGGGTGCGGCTCGGCTCGCGGCGCGGCGTCCAGGTGTCCTCGAACGGCTCGGGCTCGGCCGGCTCCAGGTCGAGGATGAGCTGGCCGAGGTCGATCGTGCCGACACCGTCCACAACGGACTGGTGGGTCTTCGTCACCAGCGCCACCCGGTCGCCGGCCAGCCCCTCGATGAAGTACGCCTCCCAGAGCGGCCGCTCCGGCGCCAGCCGCCGCGACATCAGGCGGGCGACCAGGTCGAACAGCTGCTCGTCACTGCCCGGCTGGGGCAGCGCCGAGCGCCGGACGTGGTAGTTCAGGTCGAAGTCGGCGTCGTCCACCCACACCGGCCGCGCCAGGTGGCCCGGCACCTCGAGCACGCGCTGCCGGTACCGCGGCAGGTAGGCCAGCCGCCCGCCGATGAGGTCGACCAGCTGTGCGTAGCCGAACCCGGAGCGCGGCCGCTCGAAGATCGCCACGCCGCCGACGTGCATCGGGGTCGCGTGGTCCTCGAGGTAGAGGAACGAGGCGTCCAGCGCGGAAAGGCGGTCGGGCATGGGCCGATCCTTTCATGATGCGAGACTGCGGGGTGTGGGTGATGAGTCGACGATCTCGCCGAAGGACCGCTTCCTGACCGTGTACGGCCGGAAGCCGGTGCTCGAGGCACTGGCGGACGACGGCCTGCGCGTGGACAAGGTGATCCTCGCCGACACCGCCCGCGGGCCCGGCGCGGCGGAGATCCAGCGCGCGGCGAAGGAGGCCGGCGTGCCGGTGCAGCGCGCCAGTGCCCACCGGGTCAAGGTGCTCGCCGGCAACGGCAAGCAGGACCAGGGGGTGCTCGCCGACGTCCTCGCACCGCGGATGCGGGCGCTTTCCGCGGCGTTGGGCGACCGGCGGCCGCCGTCGCGGGTGCTGCTGCTGGACGGCATCACCACGCCCGCGAACGTCGGCATGATCCTGCGGACGGCGACCGCGGCCGGCTTGGACGGGGTGATCGTGCCCCGGCGCGGCGTCGCGGCACTGGACCCGCTGGTGGTCAAGGCGTCGGCGGGGGTGGCGTTCCGGGCGCCGGTGCTGCGCTGCGGCTCGGCGCGCGAGGCCGCGGAGATGCTGACCGAAGCGGGCTACGGGCTCTACGCGCTGGGTGCGTCGGCTCGCACGACGGTGTTCGACATCGACCTGCCGCAGCGCGCCGCGTTCGTCCTCGGCGGCGAGACGGCCGGAGTCGGCCCGGAGGTCGGCGAGCTCGTCACGGAGTGGGTGTCCATCCCGATGCCGGGTGACGTCGAGTCGCTGAACGTCTCGGCCGCCGCCGCGGTGCTGTCGTTCGAGCTGGTCCGCCGCGCGCGCTGACCCTCACCCGGCCGCGAACAGCACGGTGAGTTCGTCCAGCGTCTCGCTGACCGACCGGTGGTGCACCCCGACCATGCCCGCCTCGACGGCGCCGCGGACGTTCGTCGCCGAGTCGTCGACGAACGCGCAGCGCGCGGCGGGCAGCCCGAGCCGCTCGGCCGCGATCAGGTAGACCGCCGGGTCCGGTTTGGCCACGCCGACCTCGCCGGAAAACACCAGGGCGTCGAAGAAGCCGGACATCGTGTTCTTGACCTCGTCCGAGGCCCGGGGCGCGTTGGACAGCAGCGCGGTGCGGACGCCGCGCTCGCGCGCGGACGCCAGGTAGTCGTAGAACCGGCCGGCGTCGGGATCGGTGAGAACGCCGGCGAAATCGACCAACAACCCTTTCAGCATCCGGCACACCATAGCCGGGGCGGGGACGCGGTGTCTCGCCGAGCGGGGGTTTACCGCAATGGCCGGCGGGAATCCACGGCTTCGGCGGTTTCCGCCCGGATCGTGCGATTCCGGTGTCTTTTCGGACCTGTTCCCCCTCTAAGCGAATGCCGAGCCAGGGAGGGAAGGAAATGATCGAGGAACACCGGTTGCGAACGCTGGTCCACTGCGAGGTGCCTCGCCGGGCGGACCGTCCGGAAGAGGGGACACCGAGCGTGCACCACCGCGGCGACGCGCGGTACCCGGCGCCGAGGCAGCTCGACGCGGGCGAGGTGGGCCACCTGCTGAACATGCTGCTGGAGGCCTACGACGGCCGCCGCCCGGCGGCGCAGGTCCGCGCCTTGGTGGCGCCGGAGGTGTACGCGGGGTTCATCGGGCCACGCCGGACGCGGCCACGGCACCGGACGCAGACGATCCACACGTGCACGCCGGCGCCGGAGGTGGTCGAGGCGTGCGCCCGCGTGGAGGCGGACGGCCGCTCGTTCGCACTGGCGGCCCGCTTCACCCGCACCCCGACCGGCTGGCGGTGCGTGCGGTTCGCGCTGTTGAAACCGCAGCAGCCGGCCAACCCGATCCGGCGGGCGGCGTGAGGCGGGGAGGCAGCGGCCGTTCACCGCCGACGGCCTCGACAACGGCGGCCCGGGCAGGTTCCGGCAAAGTCGTGTCGGTTCGGGTCCCGGCGGGCTCCTCGAAGGTCGCGAATGACTCATTCGGGACCTCGGAGGTCCCGAATGAGTCATTCGCGACACCGCGGGCCACCCGCCGCCGGCCGGATCGGCGCGGGTTCGCGCTCGAACTAACCGCCGCTCGACACGGGGAGGGTCGACAAACCGCGCAAGGTCGCCGTCGGGTTCCACTCCGGGGTGCCCGCCAATGTCAGGCCCGGGCGGTGTCGGGCCAGTTCGCGGAATGCGATGCGGGCCTCCAACCTCGCCAACGGCGCTCCCAAGCAGAAGTGGATGCCCTGGCCGAACGCCAACTGGCGGCCCGGCTCCCGCGCCGGGTCGAAGGATTCCGGGGAGGGGCCGGTTGCCGGGTCGCGGTTGGCCGCGCCCAGCACCATGATCAGCTGGCTGCCCGCCGGTACCGCCAGCTCGCCCAGCTCCGTGTCGCGCAGGGCCGTGCGGGCCGTCAGCTGGACCGGCGAGTCGTAGCGCAGCACCTCCTCCACCACCCGCGCCGCGTTCTCGCCGTCCGTGCCCAGCGGTTTCAGGCCGTCCGGGCCGCGCAGCAGCGCCAGGACGCCGTTGCCGATCAGGTTCGTCGTCGTCTCGTGACCGGCGATCAGCAGGAGCGTGAGCGTCACCAGCAGCTCGCCCTCGGTGAGCACGTCGCCCGCGTCGGACACCGCCACCAGTGCCGAAAGCAGGTCGTCCCCCGGCTCGCGCCGCCGCTCGGCCGCCAGCGAACGGAAGTAGCCCACGAACGCCTGGCGGGCCTTGACCGCCGGTTCGAACGTCTCCGGGCGCTGCAGGAACGGCGGGTCCAGCGCCCGCGCCATCGCGTGCGACCACTCCGCGAACCGCTCGCGATCGTCCAGCGGTACGCCGAGGAGTTCCGCGATCACCTCGACCGGCAACGGCTTCGCGAGCGCCGTCATCACGTCGAACTCCGCCGGCGCGCGGGCGACGAGGGCGGCCGCGATCTCCTCGATGCGCGGCGTGAGCTGCTCGACCATCCGCGGCGTGAACGCCTTCGCCACCAGCCGCCGCAGGCGCGTGTGGTCCGGCGGGTTCAGCGAGAGGAACGCCCGGACCACGCGTCCTGATTCGTCGACCGGCTGGTCCGGGAGGCGGTCCGCCGGATCCAGGTACTCGGGTTCGGGGTGCCCGAACGCCGGGTCGCGCAGCACCTGCGTCGCCTCGGCGAGGCCGCTCACCACGAACATCCGCTCGTTCAGGGCCGCGACCGGCCACCGTTCGCGCCACCGCCGGTACGCCGGGTACGGGTCCGGCCGCCGTTCGGCCGCGAACAACGCGAAGAACTCCTGCGGATCCGCCGGCGTCACCAAGCCCCTCCCCCGTTCATGACACCGGGGCGCGCGGACCAGCCGCGCGCCCCGGTCACACCCGTGTCAGCGACGCGGGCCCTTCTTGCCCTTCTTGGCGGCGTCACGCTGGGCGGCGCGACGATCCCGGCGGGTACCGCCGGCGCCACCGCCCGCCGCCTGCGCCTCGCCCTCGGCGTGGGACTCGACCTCGCCGTCCTCGCCCGGCCCGGACAGCGTCATGCCCGGCTGCTGGCCACCGCCACCGAGGCCCTTGCCGCGCAGGGCGGCCGGGACGGACTCGGTGTCGGTCGTCGGCGGCTGCGGCGGCGCCGGACGCGCGTGCCGGCCCTCCGAGGACGCGACCGCCTGGCCGTTGCCGGTGGGGACGCCCGTCGGCACCGCCGCGGCTTCCTCGGCCGGCGGGGCCTCGGCGCGCTCGACCTGCAGGTTGAACAGGAAGCCGACGGCCTCCTCCTTCAGCGAGTCGAGCATCGCGCGGAACATGTCGAAGCCCTCGCGCTGGTACTCGATCAGCGGGTCGCGCTGCGCCAGCGCCCGCATGCCGATGCCCTGCTTGAGGTAGTCCATCTCGTACAGGTGCTCGCGCCACTTGCGGTCGAGGACCGTCAGCATCACCTGGTGCTCCAGGGTCCGCATGCCCTCCGGGCCGACGAGCGCGTTGATTTCCGCTTCGCGCTTGTCGTAGGCGTTGCGAGCGTCCTGGACCAGCGCCTCGCGCAGGCTGCTCTCGTCGAGGTCGCCGTCCTCCATGAGGTCGTCCCACTCGATGCTCACCGGGTACAGCGTCTTCAGCGCCGTCCACAGCTTCTCGTGGTCCCAGTCCTCGGCGTAGCCGCTGGCCGTCGCACCGTCCACATAGGCGTTGACGACGTCGACGAGCATGCCCTCGATCTGGTCGCGCAGGTTCTCGCCGGCCAGGACGCGGTGGCGCTCGGCGTAGATCACCTTGCGCTGCTCGTTCATGACCTCGTCGTACTTGAGGACGTCCTTGCGCTGCTCCATGTTGATCTGCTCGACCTGGGTCTGCGCGCTCTTGATGGCCTTGGAGACCATCTTGTGCTCGATCGGCACGTCGTCGGGCAGGCGCATGGTCGTCATGACGCGCTCGACCATCGTCGCGTTGAAGCGGCGCATGAGCTCGTCACCGAGCGACAGGTAGAAGCGGGACTCGCCCGGGTCGCCCTGCCGGCCGGACCGGCCGCGGAGCTGGTTGTCGATGCGGCGCGACTCGTGCCGCTCGGTGCCCAGCACGTACAGCCCGCCCGCCTCGCGGACCTCCTCGGCCTCGGCCTTGGACTCGGCCTTGACCTGCTCCAGGACCTCCGGCCAGGCGGCCTCGTACTCCTCGGAGTGCTCGACCGGGTCGAGGCCGCGCTCCCGCAGCACCTGGTCGGCGATGAGGTCGGGGTTGCCGCCCAGCACGATGTCGGTACCACGGCCGGCCATGTTCGTGGCGACCGTGACGGCGCCCTTCTGGCCGGCGCGCGCGACGATCAGCGCCTCCCGGTCGTGGTGCTTCGCGTTCAGTACCTCGTGCGGGACGCTCAGCTTGACCAGCAGCTTCGACAGCCGCTCCGACTTCTCGACGCTCGTGGTGCCGACCAGCACCGGCTGGCCCTTCTCGAACCGCTCGGCGATGTCCTCGGCGACGGCCTCGTACTTCGCTTCCTCGGTCTTGTAGATCAGGTCCGCCTGGTCGACGCGGACCATCGGGCGGTTCGTCGGGATCGGCACCACACCCAGCTTGTAGGTCTGGTGGAACTCGGCGGCCTCGGTCTCGGCCGTACCGGTCATCCCGGCCAGCTTGCCGTAGAGGCGGAAGTAGTTCTGCAGCGTGATCGTGGCGAGGGTCTGGTTCTCGGCCTTGATCTCGACCTTTTCCTTGGCCTCGATCGCCTGGTGCATGCCCTCGTTGTAGCGGCGGCCGTGCAGGACGCGGCCGGTGAACTCGTCCACGATCATGACTTCGCCGTTGCGGACGATGTAGTCCTTGTCGCGGTGGAAGAGCTCCTGGACCTTGAGCGCGTTGTTCAGGTACCCGACCAGCGGGGTGTTGGCGGCCTCGTACAGGTTGTCGATGCCGAGCTGGTCCTCGACGAACCGGACGCCCTTCTCGGTGACGGCCACCGTGCGCTTCCGGACGTCGATCTCGTAGTGGTACTTCGAGTTGATCAGGTTCGTCTTCTCGACCCGCTCACGCGACCCCATCGTGGTGGTGTCGATGCCGTTCATCAGCGGGACGAGCCGCGCGAACTCGACGTACCAGCGCGACGACTGGTCCGCCGGGCCCGAGATGATCAGCGGCGTCCGGGCCTCGTCGATCAGGATCGAGTCCACCTCGTCGACGATGGCGTAGTAGTGGCCGCGCTGGACGCAGTCGTCCAGGCTCCACGCCATGTTGTCGCGCAGGTAGTCGAAGCCGAACTCGTTGTTCGTGCCGTAGGTGATGTCGGCGTTGTACTGGGCACGCCGGACGTCCGGCTGCTGCTCCGAGAGGATGACGCCGACCTCGAGGCCGAGGAAGCGGTGGATGCGGCCCATCCACTCCGAGTCGCGCTTGGCCAGGTAGTCGTTCGTCGTGACGACGTGGACGCCCTTGCCGGGGATGGCGTTGAGGTAGGCGGGGAGGACGCAGGTGAGCGTCTTGCCCTCGCCGGTCTTCATTTCGGCGACCTGGCCGAGGTGCAGCGCCGCGCCGCCCATCAGCTGGACGTCGAAGTGACGCTGGCCCAGCACCCGCTTGGCCGCTTCCCGGACGACCGCGAAGGCCTCCGGGAGCAGGTCGTCGAGGGATTCGCCGTCGCCGTTCCGCTTGCGGAACTCCTCGGTCTTGGCCCGCAGCTCGGCGTCGGTCAAGTCCTTGACGTCGTCTTCGAGGGTGTTGATGTGATCGGCGATGTTGCGCAGCCGCTTCACCATCTTGCCCTCACCCGCGCGGAGCAGGCGGTTCAGCACCATCCGGTCGACCTCACTAGCTGAATATGAGCACGCCCAGGCCGGTCCCGGGCAGGTTCTCCCGCGGTGGCGGCCGAGTTCGGCGCCACCTTCCCACCCCCATCGTAGGGAACGGTGGCCGTCGTGTGCACACGCCGTACGTCCTGACATGCGGAGGGCCCGCACGCGAGCGCGTGCGGACCCTCCGTCCGGCCTCCTCCGAGCCCGGCTCAGCCGAGCCGGATCACGCCGTAGTCGAAGCCTTTCCGCCGGTAGACCACGCTGGGCCGGCCCGCGTCGGAGTCGTTGAAGAGGTAGAAGTCGTGGCCGACCAGTTCCATCTCGTAGAGAGCCTGGTCCACCGTCATGGGGTCGGCGGTGTGCTGCTTCTCGCGGACGACGCGGCCGGGCTGGTGACCCAGGTCGTCGTCGGCCCAGCTCTGCTGCTGGGGCAGGTGGAATTCTTCGGCACTCGCGAAGCCGTTCGACTGAGGTTCGGCTTCGGGTGCGTCCAACACCGCGGTACGCGCGGCGGGACTGGCTGCGGCCGGGGATCCACCACCCGGCAGTGCCGAGGTCGCTTCGGCGACCGATTCCGGACGGCTGCGGCCGTAGTGCACGCGCCGCCGGTCGTGTGTCCTCCGCAGCCGGTTTTCCAGCTTGGTGACTGCGGAATCGAGCGCCGCGTAGAAGTCGGCGGCACACGCTTCAGCGCGTACGGCCGGGCCCCGCCCCTTTCCGGTGATTTCGACGCGCTGGCAACTCTTGGCCTGGCGCCGGTTGGGTTCGTGGAACAGTTCCACGTCGTACCGGATGACTTTCCTGTCGTAGCGCTCGAGGCGGGCCAGCTTTTCGCTGACAAGTGCCCGATAGTGGTCGGGCACCTCCACGTTGCGGCCCTTAACGACGATGTCCATACACGACCTCCCTCGCTGAGATGACTGCGAGCTGATGTGTTCACACACGGCGCCGGTATTGCGGGGACGTAAGCCCGGATCGCGGGCTGAGAAGGAACTCGGAAACGGTGGACGACGTCTCGTTCCGGTGACCGAGCGCGGACTCAGCGCACCTCCGGCGCCAGGGACATGGGCTCGTCACCTCCCTGCCTGCGGGGATTGCTGATTGCGGAGCACGTTAGCTTCCTCACGCCCGTTACAACAGCCCCCGAGCCGGGGGATGTCAGGGGATGGGACTCGGTCACCCCGCGCAGTGATCGCGAAGTGGGCACCGCAAAACACCCGCTGGTCGGACGCGGCGCGGTCGCCGTGCTTTCACACGGACGGCGCACCGCTGCCTGCTGGTGGACGCCGAGGGTGACAGCCCGGTCTCCCGCAGCCGCCACTCCGGTGGAGTGGTGCGGCGGCCGAGTGATCGTGATCGACACCCTCATGCCCGGACAACGGGCACCGGTCCGCTCGCGTTCCCGGCGGTTGTCACTCGTGTAGGTGACGGAAGGTTCACCCAGGCGCGAGAAGGGGTTCTCGGTGGGCCCTTTTTTGCGGCTTGAGCTGGGGAGAAGTTGGTTGCGGGGCGGGTCGGTGGGCGTTTGATCGGGGTGAGGCGCGGAACCGGTACCACGGTTGTTTCGGGTTTGGTGGGCACGGTTTGCCTCGCCCGGTCGAGGCCGGCTCCGGCTCGGCCCGGAGCGTCGAGCCGGAGCCGTCGCCACCACGGTTGTTTCCGGCGTGCTTCGGGTTGCTGCGCACGGCTTACCTCACCCGGTCGAGTCGGCGCGGCTCGGCCGGGAGCCGTCGCCTCGGCCGCTCTCGCCGGCCTGCGCGCTTCCCGGGGAAGGTCCACAGTGGTGCACATGGATCGGTTTTCAGCGCACGGCGGCGAGCCCGGCCGGTTCAGCCGGCGGCCAGCAGGGTCAGGACGGCGGAGACCGTAACTCCCGCCGCCGCGAGAGCGCTGGTGCAGGCGGCCGCCGTGGCCCCGGTGGTGATCACGTCGTCCAGGACCACGACGCTGAATCCCGGCGGCGGGCGCCCGGCCTCACGGAACCTCAGGTGGCCGGCGAGGTTGGCCATGCGCTGTTCGCGGCTCAGGCCGACCGCGTCGCGGGCCGCGCCCGCCAGCTCCAACGCCGGCGCGACCGCGACTTCGATGCCCCGCGCCGCCAGGACGCTCGCTGCCGCGTGGGCCAGGCGTTCCACGTGCGGGCCGCCTCGCACCCGCGCCGCCGATGGGCGGCTCGGGGCCGGGACCAGGCAGATGGCCCGGGCCGAGGGGGCCGCCGGGTTCGGGGGTGTGGTCTGATCCGACCCGACCGGGGGAGGCGTTGGAGCGGCACGAGCGCCGCTCGATCGACCCGGGCTGGGATCCGGGCAGGTCGAGGCTCCGCCGGACCCCGCCGGAACGGCACCCGACCGGACCGACACCTCACCCGGCCGAGCCGAACCAACACCCGGCCAGGCCGAAGCCCCGCCGGACGCCACCGGACCGGGACCTGACCGAACGGCCACCCCACCCGGCCGAGCCGAACCAGCACCCGGCCGGACCGCCACCCCACCCGGCCGAGCCAAACCAACACCCGACCCGGTCGAAGCTCCGCCCGACCCCGCCGGAACGGCACCTGACCGAACAGGCATCCCACCGGACCCAACCGGCACCCCGCCCGGCCGACCCGAACCGGCATCCGGCCAGGCCGAACCTGCACCGGACTCAGCCGGACCGGCGCCCGACCGAACCGGCACCCCACCCGGCCTGCCGATCGCGACCGGCTCCATCGGCAGCGCCATCACCGCCTCCGCCACCACCCGCCCCAACGACGGCGCCAGGTCGCGACGCCCGCGCTCCTTGTACGCGATCAGCAACCTCCGGCCCACCCCGCGGTACCTGGCCAGCGCGAACACCCGCACCAACCCGGCCGTCGGCGCGCGCACCACCTCCCGGGCCGCGCCCCACACGCCCTCGCACCGGGCGCAGCACGGCTCGCCCCGGGCTCCGCACGCGGCGCAGCGGCTGGGGATCAGCAGATCGAGCAGTCTCTTCAGCACACCGACAGTGTCACGACCGGCACCGACAGTTTCGAACGCCCGGACGTCACCCACCCGAGTGAAAAAGATCAGCCCGGATAAAAGGGATCCGCGTCCTTCATCGTGTGGCTGTGCGGGCGCCACACCTCGCCCAGCACCGATGCCGTCCACAGGCCGTTGGCGTCCGCGACCACGATCTGGCGGCCGGGGGCCGCCGTCACGCCGTGGACCGTCGGGGTCAGGTTGCTGCTGTTGAACGCGTCCATCCGCTGGCCGTCCACCGTCACCTTGACCACCGGCTGGGACGGCGACTTCGTCACCGCCACCAGGCTCTCCGGCGCGACCCAGTCGACGTCGACGACGTCCTCGAGGTCGTGCGGCTGGAGGTGGCGCGGTTCGCGCAGCGACACCGAGTCGCCGTTGGCGACCACCGAGGCCACCCACAGCTGTCCCTTGATCACCGCCGCGACGCGGGCGCCGTCGCGGGAAAAGCGCAGTTCCGTCAGGTCGCCCTGCTGGGTCAGGTCCGTGGCGTTGACGCTCAGCGCCGTCCACTGGCCGTTCTGGTCGAGCACCATCCGGCCCACCGACGGCCCGTCGACCACCGTCCACAGCTCGCCGGTGCCGGGGCGCCACGTCGGGCGGGTCAGGGAGCTGCCACCGAGGGCGGTCAGCGCCAGGTCGTGGCCGAGGTCGCCGATCCGCAGGCGCACGCCGCCGCCGCTGCGCTCGACCACCGCCAGGCGCTTGCCGTCGATCGACTGGGCCGCGCTCACGACGTCGTACCCGCCGTTGCCCGCCGGGCCCGGCACCGGGGCGCCGTCACCGAGGGAACGGACCCGGCCGCCGACCGTCATCAAGCCCGGCAGCTGCAAGCTGATCGACAGCGACGCGCCGTACGCGGGCAGGTCGCTCTGCCGCCAGTCCGGGTGGTTCGGCACGAGCGGAGCGCCGTCGGCGAGGATGCGGATCCGGGCCGACGTGACGTACTGCAGGGACAGCACGATCTGCGCCGCGATCAGGTTCCGGATGTCTTCGGGCACCCCCGAGAGCCCGGTCAGCGGCACCACCAGCGTCCCGTCGTCGAGGCTCTTGACGTTCGTGTCGATCTCGATGGGTTCGCCGAGCAGGTTCTTCACCGCGCCGGCCAGGCTCGTCGACGGCCCGCTGACCAGCAGGTCCATCACCCGGCCCGGCAGCCCCGACTGCGGCTTCGCGAGGACGTAGCGCCGGTCGGGGACGAAGGTGGCCGACGACTCCGAGTAGAAGCTCACCGGCACCGGCGTGTAGTTCTCGGTGAAGTCGGACTCGGTCGCGTACAGGTCGGCCGGCGGGTCGACGATGCGCCACTGGCCGTTCGGCTGCTTGCGCACCTTCACCTGCAGCAGCGCCGAGCTGTAGTCCGGCACGAACGCGCTGTTCTGGTCCAGCGTGCCGATGTCGATCCCGCGGACGTTGACGACCTGCGTGCCCGGGTCCGGCGGCGGGCCGGTGTCGTAGACCGTGCCGAAGGTGTCCTGGATGATCGTCAGGCTGCGGCTCGGCCGCCAGCCCGCCCGGCCCTGCTCGTCCAGGTACGCCCGGGCGGCGACGTTGTTCTGCCCCGGCTTGAGCGTCGCCCCGACGAAGGCGCGGACCAGCGACAGCGGGTCGATCCCCGGCGGCGGCTCCGGCACCACGTCACCGGAGCTCTGGCCCTGCCGCTCGCCGGACACCACCTGGGGCTGCGATTCCAGCGGCACGTTCGCGCAGCCCGCGAGCAGCACCGCGCACAGGACCGAAAGCAGGACCTTCGCCCCGGCGCCCCGGCGAGCATGTGGTTTCACTGACCGATTCCCTCACGTTCGGCGAAGATCGCCTCCGGCGCCGGCGTGACGTCGATGATCCCGAGCGGCACCTCGCCGGCGAACCGGTCGGGCGGCGGCAGGACCAGCGGCGGGTCCCCGGCGGGCACGCCCTGCTGACGCGGCAGCAGGAGCCGGAAGCAGGCGCCGTTGCCGGGCTCGCCCCACGCGTCGAGCTCGCCGCCGTGCAGGCGCGCGTCCTCCTGGCTGATCGCCAGGCCCAGCCCGGTGCCGCCGGTGCGCCGGTTGCGCGACGGGTCGGCGCGCCAGAACCGGTTGAACACCAGGTCCGCCTCGCCGAGCCGCAGGCCGACGCCGTGGTCGCGGACCGTGATGGCGACGGCGGTTTCGTTCGCCCCGACCGTCAGCACCACCGGCTTGCCCTCGCTGTGGTCGACGGCGTTGGCGAGCAGGTTGCGCAGGATCCGCTCGACGCGCCGGGCGTCGACCTCGGCGATCACCTCTTCCTCGGGCAGCACGAGCTCCACCGAGCTGCCCGCGTTGCCGGCGATCACCCGCACCTGCTCGACCGCGCGGGTGGCGATCGGGCGGACGTCGATGAACTCCGCGGACAGGTCCTCGACACCGGCGTCGAGCCTGCTGATCTCCAGCAGGTCGCCGAGCAGCGCTTCGAACCGGTCGAGCTCGTCGACCAGCAGTTCCGTCGACCGCGCGAGGCCGGCCGGGAACTGCTCGCGGGACGCGTGCAGCACGTCCGCGGCCATCCGGACGGTGGTCAGCGGGGTGCGCAGCTCGTGCGAGACGTCGGAGGTGAACCGGCGCTGCAGGCCGCCGAACTCCTCGAGCTGGCGGATCTGGCGCTGGATGCTCGCGGCCATCCCGTTGTAGGACACCGCGAGCTTCGCGAGGTCGTCTTCGCCGAGCACGGCGAGCCGCTGGTCGAGGTCGCCGCCGGCGAACTGCTCGGCCGCCGCGGCGGCCTGCCGGACCGGCCGGACCACCTGCCGCGTCACCAGGTTCGTGATGCCCGCCAGCAGGAGCAGCAGCACGAGCCCGCCGACCAGCAGCGTGTTCTGCACCGTCGAGACGGTGTTCTGCTCGGTCGTCAGCGGGAACAGCAGGTACAGCTGCAGCGGGACGGCCACCGTGCTCAACGGCGTGCCGACGATCAGGTACGTCGTACGGCCGCCGCCGGACTCGGGGACGGTGTGCTCGAGGAAGCTCATCTGGTCGGCTTCGACGAACTGGCGCAGCCGCGGCGGCACGTTCTCGAACGGGCCGGCGAACGCCAGCGTGGCGCCGGACTGGTCGTGGCCGCCGCTGGCGAGCACCGGGACGAACGTCCCCGCCGCCGACCCGGCCGCGTCCTGGCTGGTCGGCGTGATCGCGATCTTCTTCAGCGCGTTCTCGAGCCGGTTCGTGAGCGCTTCGACGTTCTCGGAACCGAGGCCGACGAGCTCGCCGGCGGCCGTCTCCGCCGCCGCGCGGGTCTGCGCGACCGCCGCCGTGCGCTTGGTGTCCAGCAGCCGTTCGGTGATCTGGTTCTGCAGGACCATGCCCAGCACGAAGACCACGGCCGAAGACAGCGCGAGCGTCGACACGGTGACGCGGAACTGCAGCGAGTGCTTCCACAGCTCGTTGAACGCGACCGCGCGGCGGCGCGCGAAAACGACGACACGCCGCACCAGGCGTGCCGTCGAACGCGCGAACGCGGGGAGCCGTCTGCCGGTCTCCGTGATCATCGACTCATCACGGCGGGCCGGCCTTGTACCCGACGCCGCGAACGGTCAACACCACCTCGGGGTGTTCCGGGTCCTTCTCCACCTTCGAGCGCAGCCGCTGGACGTGCACGTTCACCAGCCGGGTGTCGGCCGCGTGGCGGTAACCCCACACCTGCTCGAGCAGCACCTCGCGGGTGAACACCTGGCGCGGCTTGCGGGCCAGGGCCACCAGCAGGTCGAACTCCAGCGGGGTCAGCGGGATCGCCTTGCCTTCGCGCGTGACCTCGTGGCCCGGCACGTCGATCGCCAGGTCGCCGATGGTGAGCGATTCCGCCGGCTCGGCCTCGGTGCGGCGCATCCGGGCCCGGACCCGCGCGACCAGCTCCTTCGGCTTGAACGGCTTGACGACGTAGTCGTCGGCGCCGGACTCCAGGCCGAGGACGATGTCGACGGTGTCGCTCTTGGCGGTGAGCATGACGATCGGCACCCCGGACTCGGCGCGGATCGCCTTGCAGACGTCGATCCCGTTCATCCCGGGCAGCATCAGGTCGAGCAGGACGAGGTCGGGTTTCAGCTCACGCAGCGCGGGCAGCGCGCGTGAGCCGTCGGCGACCACCGCCGTGTCGAACCCCTCCCCACGGAGCACGATGGTGAGCATCTCCGCGAGGGCGGGGTCGTCATCGACCACGAGAACACGTGCCTTCATGTCCACATGTTCGCACTAGTTCCGGCGCCCGCACGCACGACCCGCGTGTTTGACCACCAGAAAGATCAAGATCGCGAGAGCTCCCTGCTCCATCCGGGTGCCGGTGGACGGTCCGTGAAGGCCGCATCGAGGGACTCCGGGGCCTCCGATGTGACCTTCACGGACCTGCGAGGAGAGTTCAGGGAACGGCCGGCACGGGCGCGTCGACGTAGACGGCGCCGTCGGTGACGACCACGCGGTGGGTCCGCACGGAGGCTTTCGCCGGCAGGCAGGTGGGCGCGCCGGTGCGGAGGTCGAACCGCGCGGCGTGCAGCGGGCACTCGACGAAACAGCCTTCGAGCCAGCCGTCGGCGAGCGAAGCGTCCTGGTGGGTGCAGGTGTCGTCGACGGCGAAGAAGCCGTCTTCGGTGTGGAACACCGCGATCGGAGCGGGACCGTCGAGGCGGAGCGCCTCCCCCTGAGGCAGGTCGGCGACGGCGCAGGCTCGGATCATCGGGGCCTCCGGAGAACGACTGGCGGGATGCCGGGACGGTACGTGAAAGTTGCGCATTGCGAGATGATGTGCAACTTGCGCAACAATCCGGCTTCGGGTACGCCCTCGTCAAGAGATTCCCCCACTCAGCCGATAGGCGCCCCGCGAAACGGATACTGTTGCGCCATGCGAAACCAGGACTCGGGCAACGCAACTCAGAGCCAGGTGCAATCGGTCGACCGGGCCATCAGCGTGCTGGAACTGCTCGCGCGCAACGGCGAAACCGGCATCACCGAGATCGCGGGCGAACTGGGCGTCCACAAGTCGACGGCGTCGCGCCTGCTCAGCGTCCTGGAGACCAGAGGCCTGGTCGAGCAGCTCGGCGAACGCGGGAAGTACGCGATCGGCTTCGGCATCGTCCGGCTGGCCGGGGCCGCGACCGGCCGCATGGACCTCGCGAAACTGGGCCGGGCCAGCTGCCTGGTGCTGGCCGACGAGCTGGGCGAGACGGTGAACATCGCCATCGCCGACGACGGCGTCGCCATCAACATCAGCCAGGCCCGCGGCTCGGCCGCGATCACCACGCAGAACTGGACGGGCCAGCGGACACCGCTGCACGCGACCTCGAGCGGCAAGATCCTCCTGGCGTACATGGGCGAAGCCGAGCGCAAGCGGGTGCTGAAGCGGAAGCTGGAGCAGTACACCCCGCGCACGACGGTCGAGCCGGACGAGCTGATGACCGAGCTGGAACGGGTGCTCGAAGACGGTTATGCGGCCTGCTACGAAGAACTCGAGCTCGGCATGCACGCCGTCGCCGTGCCGATCCACGGCCCGGGCGGGGACGTCGTCGCCGCGATGAGCGCTTCCGGGCCGTCGTACCGGCTTTCGAAGCAGCGCGTGAAGCAGATCGTGAAGCCGATGACCGAGGCGGCGGAGGAACTTTCCGCGCAGCTGGGCTATTTCCGGGACCAGGGGTAGAGCCGCGCCATTTCGCGGATCGTCTTTCCCAGGTGCGCCACCAGTTCCGCGGGCGACAGCACCTGTGCGTCCGCGCCGAGCCGCAGCAGCCCGGCCGCCGCGTGGGGCACGCTCTCCAGCGGGACCTTCGCGCGCTGCCAGCCTTCGGCGTCCGCGGGTTCGAGGGTGCGCGCCGCGAGCCGCGCCGCTCGTGGGCCGAGGATGTCCGGCAAGGCGGCGATCCCGGCGGGCGACAGGCGCACGACGGCGGTCTCCCCCGCTTCGCTCTCCTCGTACCGTTCGACGTGCGTGCGCCAGAAATCCGCCAGGTCGAAGCCGGCCGGCCGGGTGAAGTGCTCGTCGAGCGCCCGGAACTCCTCGATGTTGCCGACGCGGTAGGTCCGCGGCTCCGGCCCGGCGACGAGGTACCAGACGCCGGCCTTGAGGACCAGGCCGAGCGGGTGCAGCCGCCGCGTCACGACCCCGGGCGCCGGCGACCAGCGGCGGTACCGGACCTCGACGACCTGGTCCTGCCACAGCGCCTCCGCGGCCGCGAGCAGCTGCGGCACCGGATCCGCTTCGCGGTACCAGCCGGGTGCGTCGAGGTGGAACCGCTGCCGGATCCGCACCGACGCGTCGCGGTACGGCGCCGGCAGCGCGGCCATCAGCTTGAGCTCGGCGGCGGCCACCTGGGCACCCAGCCCCAGCTCGGCCGCCGGTTGCGGCAGCCCGGTGAGGAACAGGGACCCGGCTTCGCCCTCGGTCAGCCCGGTCAGCCGGGTCCGGTAGCCGTCCATCAGCTGGTAGCCGCCGTTCGGGCCGCCTTCGGCGTAGATCGGGACACCGGAGGCGGCGAGCGCTTCGACGTCCCGGTACACGGTCCGCGCGGTCACGCCGAGCTCCGCCGCCAGCCGGGCGGCGCTCATCCTCCCCCGGTTCTGCAGCAACAGCAGCAGGGACACCAGCCGGCTCGCGCGCACCCGGCGAAGTCTGCCAGCAGCCACTGACAAAAGATGTCAGTGATGGCACCCCAGGATCGTGGGCATGAACGACTTCGACTTCTTCATCGGCTCCTGGACCGTGACGAACCGGCGGCTCGCCAAGCCGCTGACCGGCAGCGACGACTGGACCGTCTTCCCCGGCACGGCCACCTCCCAGTCCCTCTTCGAGGGTGGCGGCAACCTGGACGAGATCGTCTTCCCGACCCTGGGCTTCCGCGGCTGCACCCTCCGGCTCTTCGACGTCGAGCGCGAGGAGTGGTCGCTGTACTGGGCCAGCGACCGGACCGGGCTGCTCCAGCCGCCGGTGGTCGGTGCCTTCGACGGCGACCGCGGCGACTTCTACGGCGACGACACCCACGAAGGGGCCCCGATCAAGGTCCACTTCGCCTGGACGGGCACGACCACCGCGACCCCGCGGTGGCAGCAGGCGTTCTCGGCCGACGGCGGGCGGACCTGGGAAACCAACTGGGTGATGGAGTTCGCCCGCGCCTGAGGGGACACCGTTTCGGGTGCTTGACACTGCGTCGCGCATAACGCACGTTGTTGCCGAAGACGCAACCTCGCCCGGAGGGATCCCGCGATGGCAGCACGGCCCCGGGTGGTCGTCGTCGGCGCCGGCCTGCTCGGCTGTGCACTGGCCGACGAGCTGACCGAGCGCGGCTGGACCGACGTCACCGTCGTCGGCGCCGACGCCGCGGCCGACCACCCGGGCCTGGTGTTCCGCACCCACGCCGACCGCACGCTGACCGCGTTCGCCCAGTACACCGTCGAGAAGTGCAGCGGGCTCGACGGCCAGTGGTGCTTCAACCCGGTGGGCAGCCTCGAAGTCGCGACGTCGCCGGAGCGGCTCGAGGACTTGAAACAGCACCACGGCTGGGCGACCTCGTGGGGCGTGCGCGGCTACCTGCGCACGCCCCGCGAGTGCGCCGACCTGCACCCGCTGCTCGACGAAACCCGGGTTCTCGGCGGCTTCCACGTCCCCGGCGACGGCCTGCTGCACGCGCCGCGCGCGGCCGAAGCCCAGGCCCGGCGCGCCAAAGCCCGGGGCGCCCGGTTCGCCGCCGAGGAGGTCACGGCGATCGAGCGCAGCGGCGGCCGCGTCACCGGCGTCGTCACCGCGGCCGGGCGGATCCGCGCCGACGTCGTCGTGTCGTGCGCCGGCGAGCTCGCCGGCCTGGACCTGCCGCAGGTGCCGCTGACCCACGAATACCTGCTGACCTCGCCGTTGCCGGACCTGGCCGGGCACAACGACGAACACGTGCAAGCGGGCAAGCCCGTGCTGCGCCACCTCGACACCGGGATGTACGTGCGCGAGCACGTCGACCGGCTCGGCGCCGGGGTGGCCGTGGCCGCCGATCTCCTGCCCGCACTCCGCGACGCCGGCGCCGGAACCACCACGACGGTGGTGCTTCCCGGCACCCCGGACGGGCGGCCGCTGCTGGGCGAGCACCCGGACGTCGACGGCTTCTGGGTCGCCGGCGCCGTCCGGCCCGAGCACTCCGCCGGTGTCGCCCGCGAACTGGCGCGCTGGCTCGTCGACGGGCAGCCGTCGCTGGCCCTGCACGGCTGCGATCTCGCGCGGTTCGCCCGGTTCTCCCGGTTCTCTTCGGGCTCGGTCCGCACCGGCCCCTTCCACGAACGGCAGATCGCGCTGGGTGCGCAGTTCGGTTCCGCGGACGGCTGGGCGCGGCCGGAGCGGTATTCGGCCGAGGTGGCTGCCGAAGCGGCCGCCACCCGCGAGCGCGTCGCGATGTTCGACCTGACGCCCGAACCGCGGCTGGCCGTCACCGGCCCCGGCGCGCTGCCGTTCCTGCAGGCCATGACGACGGGCGACCTCGCGAAGACGCCGGGCACGGTGACCGCCACGTTGCTGCTCGGCGAGGACGGCGGCGTCCGCGGCCGCCTGACGGTGGCCCGCCTCGGCGACGAGCGGTTCCACGTCGGCGCCGGCGGGCGTCTCGATTTCGCTTGGCTGCGACGGCATCTCCCGCGCGACGGCACGGTGCAGATCCACGAGACCACGCCCGGCACGTGCTGCCTCGGCCTGTGGGGCCCGCTCGCCCACGAAGTCCTCCCCGGACTGTCCACGACGGATTTTTCGGCCGAAGAGACGTACGTCGGGGATGTCCCGGTCGTCGCCCTGCGACTGTCCACAGTGGGCGAACCGGGCTGGGAACTGCACACCACGGCGGATTTCGGGCGCCGCCTGTGGGACACGCTCCGGGGCCACGGCGTGGCCGTCGCCGGTCACCAAGCCCTCGCCGGCCTGCGGCTGGAGGCCGGCGTCACGACACCCGGCGTCGACTTCACCACCGAGCACGACCCGTACGAAGCCGGACTTGGATCCGCCGTCCGGATGGACAAGGGCTACTTCGTCGGCCGCGACGCGCTGGCGGGGCGTTCCGCCGCGACGGTGAGCCGGCGGCTGACCCGGCTGACGACCGGCGCGGTCGTCGGAAGCGGGGATCCCGTGTACGTCGACGGCCACCCGGCCGGGTACGTCACCAGCGCCGGGTACGGCCACACCGCGGGCAAAGCCATCGCCCACGGCTGGCTTCCCGTGGAATACAGCCGGCCCGGGACACCGGTGCAGGTCGGGCACTTCGGCACGCGCGTCCCGGGGAGGGTGGCATGACGCACTACGACGTGATCGTCGTCGGCCTCGGCGGGATGGGCAGCGCCGCGGCGTACCGGCTGGCGCAGCGCGGGCAGCGGGTGCTGGGCGTCGACCAGTTCGCGCCGGTGCACAACCGCGGGTCGAGCCACGGCGGTTCGCGGATCACGCGCCAGGCGTACCTCGAAGGCCCCGAGTACGTGCCGCTGCTGCTGCGGGCCCACGAACTGTGGGACGGTCTCGAGCGCGACAGCGGACGGCGGCTGTTCACCCGCTGCGGCGGGATCGTGGTCGGCACGGCGGAGTCGCGGACGATCACCGGCAGCACGGCGTCGGCCCGCGCCTTCGACATCCCGCACGAACTCCTGGACGCGGCGGAAATCCGGCGCCGGTTCCCGACGATGGCGCCGGCTCCGGGCGAAGTCGCGCTGTACGAGCCGGGTGCCGGGCTGGTGTCCCCCGAAGGCAGCGTCGCCGCGCACCTGCAGCTCGCCGCGCGGTGCGGCGCCGAACTGCACCACGAGGAGAAGGTCTTCACCTGGAGCACCACGGCCGACGGGGTCCGCATCGGGACGTCGCACCGCTACTACACGGCCGGCCGCCTGGTGCTGTGCCCCGGCGCGTGGGCCGGCGAGCTGCTGCGCGGCTTCGGCATCGCCTTCACGGTCCGGCGGCAGGTGCAGTACTGGTTCGCGCCTTCGGGCGGGATCGGGCCGTTCCGGGAGCACCCGGTCTACATCTGGGAAGGCGACGGCTACACGTTCTACGGCTTCCCGGCGCACAACGCGCCGGCGGACGGCGTCAAGGTCGCGTTCCACAGCGGCGGCCGGACGTGCACACCCGACGGCATCGACCGGGCGGTGTCCGGCGCCGAGGTCCACGAGATCGCGTCCGTGGTGAAGCGCCACCTGCCGACGCTGCCCGGCGCGTTCCTCCGGGCCGCGACCTGCATGTACACCGACACGGCCGACGAAAGCTTCGTGCTCGCCCCGCACCCGGAAGAGGAGCGGGTGGTGCTGGCGTGCGGGTTCTCCGGCCACGGCTTCAAGTTCGCCCCGGTGGTCGGCGAAATCCTCGCCGACCTGGCGGTGGACGGCGCCACCGCGCACCCGATCGCGCGGTTCGACCCGGCCCGGCTACTGCCCTAGCAGCGTCGTCGCCAGCGCTTCGTGGTCCACGCCCGCAACGCCGTCCAGGACGTGCCACGGCGCGAGCCAGCCCGACGCGGCCAGCTCGTCGTAGACGGCCGCGCACCGCCGCTGCAGGCCGTCGTCGGTTTCGAAGGCGTCGCGCTCCCGGCCGGTCTCGGTCTCCGCGCGGCGTTCGGCCCGCTCGGCCGCGACCGCCGGGGCGACGCGCAGCAGCAGGTGCAGGTCCGGGCGGGGCAGGCCGAAGCGGTCGAGCTCGAGCTCCCACACCCACTTCACGACTTCGCCGGCCGCGTCCTGCCGCAAGCGCGCGGCCGCGTACGCGGCGTTGGAGGCGACGTACCGGTCGAGCAGCACGACGTCGTGGGCGTCCCGCAGCTCGCGGATGCGGTCCGCGGCGCCGCTGCGGTCCAGCGCGTAGAGCATCGCCATGCCGTACACGGAGTCGGCGAGATCGCCGTGCCCGCGGTGCAGCGCCTCGCGGACGAGGTCCGCGTGCACGCTCTCGCCGTAGCGCGGGAACGCCAGCGACGCCACGCTCGCGCCCTTGGCGCCCAGCGCCGCCGTCAGCCCGTCGGTCAGCGTCCGCTTGCCCGCGCCGTCGAGCCCTTCGATGACCACCAGTCGACCCACGAGCGTCACAGTAACGGTGGTGGACCGGCGGGCTCGGTGGAAGGGGATCGACGCCGAGCCCGCCGGTTCGTCTAGGCGGCGTGCCGCCGCAGGTGGAGCACGTAGCCGGCGCCGCTGACCGCGAGCACGCCGACGAGGATCAGCAGCGGCACCCAGCCGGTGTCGTGGCCGGACGGCGCCGGGCCGCCGTCGCCGCGGGGCATCACCTGGGACGTCGCGTCGAAACCACCGGCCTCGCCGTCGCGGGCGTAGACCGAGCCGGGGAGCTTGTCGGCGTAGCGTGCTTCGACGGTCTGCTGGTACCCGATGACCGCTTTGCCGTCCGACAGCGAGGTGATGCGGCCGTCGCGGACCGCGTACCAGGCGTCGACCTGCGGTTCGTGCAGCAGCTGGGCGCCCGCGGGCAGCTTCCGGGCGTACTCGCCCTCGACGTCACCCGAGGCGATGTTGCCGACCTGCCAGGTGCCGTCCGCGCCCCAGACAGACCAGAGCGTCGCGGTCCGGCCGTCGGAGGCCCGCACGGGGATCGCGAAGTAAGCGAAGTCACCCGGCGCCGCGTCGGGCTTGCCCGCGACGAAGTCCGGCGAAAGCTCGTACACGGCGTAGGCGTCCGGCGCGATCCGGACCGAAACCGGCCCCTGGGCGCCCGGGGCCTGGGCGAAGAACCGGACGAGGACGTCCTGGAACCCCGCGGCCGCGCTGTGCGCCGCGGAGGCATCGGCGCTGCTGATGCCGGCGGCCTGGGCCGCGCCTGACACCGGAGCCGTCATCAGCAGCGCCGCGCCGGTCAGCACGGCGAGCACGAGCGCCCGCCTGCTCATCGGGAGATCCCGGTGAGCGTGTGCGTCCAGGTGAAGGACGAATTCTGCGTGTAGTAGCCGTAGGTGGACCAGTTGTAGCGCTTGGCGGGGCCGGGGTCGCCCCAGAACACCCAGTCGCCGCGGGTGTCGTAGCCGTAGAGGACGTGCACGTGGCCGCCGCCCGAGTTCCAGCCGACCCGGGTCTCGACCGGCTGGTTCGCGGCGGTCTGCGTCCGGACGTCGGCGTAGGAGATGCGGCGGTCGAGGTAGCGGCCCGGCGAGCTGAAGCCGAGCCGGGCGAAGGCGCGCTGCGGGTCGGCGAGGGTGCCGGGGAGGTTCGCGCACTCCGCGTTGGTGTCTCCGATCACACCAGTCACGCCGTGGGCGAGCTGGCAGAACCGCGTCTGGCTGACGACCGCGCCGTGGTAAGCGGCGATGGTGTTGCCCGCGCCGGCCCAGCACCACTGGTTCTTCTGCTGGAGCTGCAGGACGATCTGGTTCCGGTAGGTCGACGGCGCTCCGGGCGCGGCTGCTTGGGACTGCGTCGGCGCGACCAGGCACAACAGCAGGCTCACAGCCAGTACGGCGTGGACCTGGCTCGACTTCACCAGCACAGACGGCCTCCTGTGGCGGAGTGGGCGAACCAGCGGTGGTCACAACGGTGAACAACGCGGTCACAAGGAGCAAGAACGCCATCCGGAGGAACGGACCGTTCCGGGGGACAGCCGGAACGCGGAACGCTCACCTCAACGAGGCCAACCACCCTGAACGGGGGTCGGCACGGCCACCCTACGCTGCTACCGTGAACGTTCCGCGGTGTTCACGCCCAGCGCACACACTGGTCGGGTGAAGGGACGAGCGGTGGCACAAGACGGGAACCTCCCACTGATCATCGATGGCGCCCGCACGACCCGGGCATCGGTCGCCGAACTGCCGAAAGAGCTGACCGAGGCACTCCGCACCGGCGAGTTCCACCACGCCCTCCGGCTGGCGATCGCCTACCGCGGGCTGTCGCTGGCCCGGCTGCGCGCCCACCTCGCGCTGCGCGGGGTCCAAATCGGACAGTCGACGCTGAGTTACTGGCAACGCGGACTGCGTCAGCCCGAGGTGCCGAAGGCGCTGCCGGCGGTCCGGGCTCTGGAATCGGTCCTCCAGCTGCCGGCGGACGCCCTGGTGGTGCTGATCGGCCCGCGCCTGGTCCGCCGCGGCCACCAGCCGGCGGCGTCGTTCCACGATCTGCGTTCCGGTGACATGGGGTCGATCGTCGAGGACCTGCTGGCCGAGCTGGGCGCGTACCCGTCGTCGAACCACTACAACGCGGACCTGGAGCTGCTGTCGGTCCACGACACGATCACGTTCGACGCGGAGCACCGCCAGGTCAGCCTGCGCACGCGCTTGGTGACGCGCGCCCGCCGCCACGGCCCGGACCGGTACCTGACGGTGTACAACGGCGACCCGGGCTGCCGCATCGACGACGTCGAGCTGATCACGGACGAGGGCTGCCGGGTGGGCCGGATGCGCCGCAACCCGGACGCGGACACGATGGCAACGGAGCTGCTGTTCGACCGCAAGCTGGCCGAGGGCGACATCCACGTGTTCTGCTTCGAGGTCCGCGACGACTCGGGATCGGCGTCGCCGGGCTACTACCGGATGCTGCGCGACCGCTGCGCGAGCTACCTGGTCCAGCTGCGGTTCGACCGCAACGCGCTCCCGGCCCGCTGCACCCGCCAGGTCCGCGCCCGCGACGACGCCCTGCCGGTGGTGGCGGAGGAACTGGCCTGCGACATGGGCGGAGTGAGCAGCGCGTTCTTCAGCGACGCGGGACCCGGGTTGGCCGGGGTCGCGGTGGAGTGGAACTGAGCCGTGTCGTCCCTCCAATCACGCGAGATGCCCCTCCAATCACGCGAGATGCCCCTCCAATCACGCGAGATGCCCCGCTGATCACACGAGATGCCCCTCCGGTCACGCCTGATGGCCGCTTGAGCACGGTCGGCTCGCGCACCCCGAAGGCCGCCTCGCGTACCCAGCGGGTCGGCCCGCGTACCCAGCGGGTCGGCTCGCGCTCCTAGAGGGTCGGCTCGCGTGATTGAGCAGCCAACTCGCGTGATTGGGCGGCCGACTCGCGTGGCTGGTTGGGCATCGCTAGTGGCCGCGGTGTTTGGCGCGGGCCTTGGCCCGCGCCAAGGCCCGGCGGCGAGCGGCCTCGGTGGCCGCGCGGCGTTTGCGGGCCGCTTTATTCTCGGCCGCTCGGTGGGTGACCGCGTCGCGCAGGGCGCGCTGGGCGGCCGTGCCGATGCCCTTGTCCTCTTGGGCCTTCTTCGCCAGCTTCGCGAGGCGCTTGGCGTTGAGACGGGCGGTCGGCCGCTGCTCGGCCGGGGTCGGCGGGGCCGCGCGGGCTTCGTCGGCCAAGCGGGCGAAGTCGCGGCCGGCGGCGAACGCCGACAGCTCGGCGTTGGTGGGCTCGGTGCCGAAGACGTGGCGCGCCGCTCGGACCAGGCCGTCTTCGTGGATTTCGTAGACGCCGATCCAGAACCGGCCGTCGTGGTACAGCGTGAACACCCCGCTCATCGGGAAACCTCCAGGCGTGACGGATCAGCCTGGCGTCACCGGTTTCCCGCCGAAGCGGGACAACGAGCCCTGAGCGAGCCGCCCGGACTACCTACCGGGCCGTGAGGTTCGTGAAGCCAAGAACGGCACCAGGCTACGCCGGACCGCCACCGATGCCGAGCTCGTTTCCCTCGGGGTCGCGGTAGATGATCTTGCGCACGCCGTTGCCGTACGTCTCCCGATCAGCGGGCTCGATGCCGCGCGCCGAGATGGCGGCGACGCGCGCGTCGAGGTCGTCGACGAAGAGGGTATGAAACGCCCGCCCCGCCCGTTCGGGCCGCAACTCGACGACGACCGACCCGTGCCCGGTCACCTCCCAGAGCGCTTCGGTGTCGCTGACGACGTACGTCGGCGGCGAGCCGAAGAGCTTCTCGTACCAGGCGAGCGCCCCGGCGTAGTCCCGGACGCCGATGCCGGCGAAGAGGTCGACGCTCACCGCACCTCGAATCCGTTGGCCTTGGCGGCATCGGCCTGACGCTCGTCGCGGGTGACGAAGGTGACCGGCTCACCACCGGTGAGTTCGGCGGTGTCGTGCATCGCGACCGCGAGGTGGATCGCGTCGAGCGTGCGCACCGGGTAGTCGTCGGTGACCAGCCGCCGAGCTGCCGGGAAGATCCGATGCGGTGCCAGCGGGATCACCCCCAGCACCGTGCGCGTGTCCTGGTCGAACTGGGCCAAGAACTCGCGGGCATCCGGGATCCGCCCGGTCCGCTTGGCCGCGGCGAAGGCGCTGGCGCACTCCAGCCGGGTCAGCTCGCTGGTGAGCACGAGGTGCCCACCGTCGATCAGGAGCTCCCGCAGTTCGGCGTGGTCGGCCTCGTCGGTGAGGTAGGCCCCGACCACGGCGCTCGTGTCGGCGTAGAAGACGGTCACCATTCACCCCGGGTCCAGTCGAGTGCCTCGCTGACGGCCGTGCCCCAGCCACGCGAGCGCTTTTCCAGCTCGTCGTGCCCCGGCGCTTCGCCCTCCGGCACGAACGCGATCAGTTTGCCTTCCGCCACCAGGCGGTTTCTCCGCTCGAGCGCGGTTTCCGTCTTTGCCACAACGCCCCTCAACGCCTCCGTGACCAGGTCGTTCATGCTGCGCCCTTGAGCTTCGGCCAGCGCCTTCAGCCGGGCGTGCAGCTCGTCGTCGATCCTCGTGATCAACTGTTTCACGACTCCATGATAACACGTCACATATTTGTGCTATCACTGTCACAAGCGCAAAACAAAGGGCCGCCCCGAACACTTCCGGGGCGGCCCTGGCCAGCTGAAACGCGAAAACCTCAGTACCGGTAGTGCTCCGGCTTGAACGGGCCTTCGACGTCCACGTCGATGTACTCGGCCTGCTCCTTGGTGAGCTTGGTCAGCTCGCCACCCAGGGCGTCCAGGTGAATGCGAGCCACCTTCTCGTCGAGCTTCTTCGGGAGGCGGAAGACCTCCTTGTCGTACTCCTCGTGCTTGGTGAACAGCTCGATCTGCGCGATCACCTGGTTCGAGAAGCTGTTCGACATCACGAACGACGGGTGCCCGGTCGCGTTGCCCAGGTTGAGCAGCCGGCCCTCGGACAGCACGATGATCGTGTTGCCGTTCGGGAAGATCCACTCGTCGACCTGCGGCTTGATGTTGATCCGGCGGATGCCCGGGTACCGCGCCAGGCCCGCCATGTCGAGCTCGTTGTCGAAGTGGCCGATGTTGCCCAGGATCGCCTGGTGCTTCATCTTCGCCATGTGCTCCACCAGCACGACGTCCTTGTTGCCGGTGGTGGTGATGATGATGTCGGCCTCGGGCAGCACGCTCTCGAGCTTGCGGACCGCGTAGCCGTCCATCGCCGCCTGCAGCGCGCAGATCGGGTCGATCTCGGTGACGATCACCCGCGCGCCCTGGCCGCGCAGGGACTCCGCCGCGCCCTTGCCGACGTCGCCGTAGC
Source organism: Amycolatopsis sp. NPDC024027 (assembly GCF_040638975.1). Classification (NCBI taxonomy): domain Bacteria; kingdom Bacillati; phylum Actinomycetota; class Actinomycetes; order Pseudonocardiales; family Pseudonocardiaceae; genus Amycolatopsis; species Amycolatopsis sp. NPDC024027. The sequence goes on along the minus strand of NZ_JBEZYY010000008.1, from coordinate 15,953 downwards.
CGCAGACCACCGCGACCTTGCCGCCGATCAGCACGTCGGTGCCGCGGTTGATGCCGTCGATCAGGGAGTGGCGGATGCCGTAGCGGTTGTCGAACTTCGACTTCGTCACCGCGTCGTTGACGTTGATCGCCGGGAACAGCAGCTCGCCCGCCGCCGCCAGCTGGTAGAGGCGCAGGACGCCGGTCGTGGTCTCCTCGGTGACGCCGCGGATGCCCGCGCCGATCTTCGTCCACTTGTCCTTGTCCGAAGCGACCGACGCGCGCAGCAGCTCGAGGAACACGCGGAACTCGTCCGAGGTGTTCTCGTCCGGGGTCGGCACGACGCCCGACTTCTCGTACTCGGTGCCCTTGTGCACCAGCATGGTGGCGTCACCGCCGTCGTCGAGGATCATGTTGGGACCCTCGCCGTCCCAGGTGAGCATCCGCTCGGTGCACCACCAGTACTCCTCGAGCGACTCGCCCTTCCACGCGAAGACCGGGACACCCTTGGGCTCCTCGGGCGTGCCGTGCGGGCCGACGACGATCGCCGCGGCCGCGTGGTCCTGCGTCGAGAAGATGTTGCAGGACGCCCAGCGCACCTCGGCGCCCAGCGCCACCAGCGTCTCGATCAGCACCGCGGTCTGCACGGTCATGTGCAGCGAGCCCGACACGCGCGCCCCGCGCAGCGGGTAGACCTCCGCGTATTCGCGCCGCAGCGCCATCAGTCCCGGCATTTCGTGTTCGGCGAGGCGGATTTCCTTGCGGCCGAACTCGGCGGCCTCGAGGTCGGCGACGGCGAACTCGATGCCGTTGCGGGTCTCGTGCCGCTTGGCAACGCTTTCGGGGGTCATAGTGGCGATTCCTCCAAGACTCGATGACACCAGAACACTACCGTTGTCCGCTCGACTGTCCCTAGAAGTGTTAGGAGGCCCTTACCGTGCCCATGCCCGGCTCGGACACCCGCGTCGTGGAAATCCGCGTCGCCGGGCTCGTGGGCACCAGCGGGGAAACGCTGCTCGACGCGGTTTCGACCGTCGACGTCGCCGGCGACGGCCTGGGCCGCGTGGTCCGCCCGGCGGACCGGCTGCGCCGCCCGGCACCCGGGCCGGTGCTGCCGGCGCTGGGCCGGTCGATCCCCCGGACGCTCGAGGGCTACCTCTGGCACGGCATGACCTCGGGCGGCGCCGCGAAGGCCACCTGGGCGCTGCTGTTCCCGTTCTCCCTGGCCAACGTCTGTTTCTGGATGCTGCCGCCGGTCCCGCCGGGCCGCCGCCTCGCGCGTGTCCTCGGCGCCGTGTGCCGCGGGCTGCTGCGCGTGGGTGCCCTGTTGCTGACGATGCTGCTGATGGGCCAGCTCGCGGCGATCGCGCTCGACCTCTTCGCCACGCAGTGCCTCGCGCCCGGATCGGGCTGCCTGCCGGCGGTCCCCGACGTGCTGCGGACGGCGGGCGCCCGGATCGCCGTCGGCGTGCTGCCGCTGCTGGCCGTGATCTTCGTCCTGCACCGGATTTCCAGCGCGACCTGGGCGGTGCACGCCGACGGCGACCTCACCGGCGGCCCGCTGCGGATGCGCGCCGACCCGGAGACACCGGCCCTGCGCTGCCTGCACACCGTCGCGGCGCTGGCCTCGGTCGCGCTGCTGCTGCTCGGGGGCCCGTTCCGCGCACCCGGCGGCACCGTCGATCTCGTGGCCTGGATCGTCACGCTGGCGGTGGTGCTCGCCACCGTCGCCGCGGCCGCGATCGGCGTCGACACCGGCCGGTTCGCCCGGCCCGGCGTGCTCGCTTTCGCGACCCTGCTCGTCGTCGTGGCCGCGGTGCGGCTCGTGCTTTCGCACGGGCCGGGCGCGGGCCCGCTGCCCGGCACGAACGCCGTCGTCGAAGGCCTCGGCGCGGCCCTGGTCGCCGTCACGGTGCTGTTCGCCCTGTTCCTCGCCCCGGCGGCGCTGCTGGCCCGGCCCGGCTGGAAGCACAAGCCGCAGCGGCTGCGGCCGTGGATGGGCGGCTGGGCGGCCGCGCCGGTGCTCGCGCTGGCCGGCCTGCTCGGCGGCGGGTTCGGGGCGGGGCTCGCCGAAGCGCTCCGACACCTTTCCGGGGCGGAGCACCTGAAGGTGCCCGACACGTATTTGCTGGTCACCGTCCTGTGGGGCGCCGGGCTGGCCCTGGCCGCGGTGCTCGGTGTGCTGGGTTTCGCGGTCGCCGTCCCGTTGCGGCGGCTGCGGCGGGGCACCCCCGAGATCGTCGAGCTGATGGAGCACGACGAGCGCCAGGAGGCCCAGGCCGCGGCGGCCTGGGCGCGCTCGGCCTGGGAACGGCGGCACCTGCACCACCTGGCGCTGGCGGTCGCGAGCGCGATGTCCGCCGGCGGCGCGGCCCTGCTGGTGCTGCGGTTCGGGTTCGGGCTGGTCCCCGGCTGGTTCGGCCCGCTGTCCGCGATCGGCGTGGTCGCGCTCGGCGCGCTGGCCGCCGGCCTGCTGCGCGTGGTCTACACGGCCGCGCGCACCCCGCAGCGCAGCCGCCACCTCGGGGCGCTGGCCGACCTCGTCTGCTTCTGGCCGCGGGCGGCGCACCCGACGGTCCCGCCCTGCTACGCGCTGAAGGTCGTCCCGGAACTGGCCGCGCGGGCGCGTGAGCACCTCGCCGAACCCGGCACGCGCGTGGTGCTCTCCGGCTACAACCTCGGCAGCCTGCTGACGATCATGGCCGCCGCCCGGCTGGCGGCCGAACTGCCGGAAGCGGACCTCGAGCGCGTCGGCGTGCTGACCGCCGGGTCGCCGCTGCAGTGGGGCTACCAGCGCGCTTTCCCGGCGTTGCTACCGCAGGAAGCGCTGGAACGGCTCTTCGCCGATCTGGACGGCCGCTGGCGGGCACTGTGCCGCGGCACCGACATCTTCGGCGGCGGCGTGACGACCTGGCGGCACTCGGTCGCCGACCGGCGGCTGCACGGTGTCGGGTTCCTCCCGGACGGCGGCTGCGGCCCGGTGTCGGCGGCGGCCGACGCCAACGGCGTCCTGATCCTCGGCGGCGACCACTGGCTGCCGGACCCGCTGCGCGGCCCGACCGGGCGGCACCGCTGGGCGCCGGGGGTGCTCAAGCACCAGGACTACGTGGTCGACGCCGAGTGGGACCACGCCGTCGCGATGGCGGCCGGCCTCGGCAAGCCGTCCTGGGGCGAGCAGGGCTCGCTGTTCGGGGACTTCCCCCCGAAACGGTGAAGGCCCCTCGCGCGCGGAGCGAGGGGCCTTCAGCCGTGGACTAGCTCGGCTTCACCAGCGGACTAGGAAGCCTTGCGGCGGAACTTCAGCAGCGCGAGCAGGCCGCCACCGGCGGCGAGCAGCAGCGCGCCGACCCAGATCAGCCAGCTGTTGTCGAAACCGGTGTTGGCCAGGCCGCCACCGGTGCCCGACTCGTTGCCCGCCGGGACGACGGCCGCGGCGGTCGTGCTGGTCGGCGAGACGGAAGTCGCCGAGGTCGCCGGGGTGCTCGGCTTCGTGGCCGTCGTGGTCGGCGGCGTCGACGTCTTGGTGGCCGGCGTCGTGACGGGCGCGGTCGGCTTGGTGGTCTTCGAGCCGCACAGGAACCACTTGTCGATCTTCGGCTGGCTGCCGTTGAAGTTGAACGGCGCGCGCAGGTCGTTCCACGGCGCGTTCTTGTCCAGCTTCTTGCCCGGCGTGTAGTCGTTGAAGCCGTCGTCGCCGCCGACGACGACGATGCGGGTGACCGTGACACCCTCGTTGACCGACTTGATGTTCAGCCGGGTGTTGTTCTTCGTCAGCTCGGAGACGACGTCCTTCTGGTCGAGGACCTGGCCGTCGGCACAGGGCGTCGGCTTACCCGGCGTCGGGTGGGGACGGTTGTCGTCGCTGTAGCAGGCCAGGGCGGAACCGGCGGTCCCGATCAGGGCAGCGGTGGTGAGCGCCATGACCGCCACGGCGCCGCGGAAGGAACGTCTGCGCATGAGTTCTCCAGTACCGAACGGGGATGAACGGCAAAATCGGGGGACGCGGCACCACTGAACGTGGGAATCACGCGGCTGTAATTCACCCGTCAGTGGCACACGAAGGATCGAAAGGTATCGCACGTCACCCAGCCGCTTACAGGGGGTCCCCCTTTGGGTACAAATCGCAAGATCGTCTTGATCAAGTCGTAACCTCGCATTAAGCAACCAAACGCAAAAAGCCCCGCCGACCTGGGCGTCCAGGCAGGCGGGGCTTTTATCGCGCAAGTCAGGCTTCGGGCGACTTCACGGGTTCGTCGACCCCATCGGCCTGCCGCTTGCCGAGCAGCGAATGCCGGCGGCTGTACCCGAAGTAGAGCACCACGCCCAGCACCATCCAGGCGACGAACCGCAGCCAGGTCAGCACGGTCAGGTTCAGCATCAGCCACAGGCAGGCGAGGATGGCCAGGATCGGGACGAGCGGCACCAGCGGCACCTTGAACGCGCGCGGCAGGTCCGGCCGGGTCCGGCGCAGGATCAGCACGCCCGCCGACACGAGCACGAAGGCGAAGAGCGTGCCGACGTTGACCATTTCCTCGAGCTTGTCGGCCGGGAAGAAGCCGGCCGCCAGCGCGACCAGGCCACCGACGATGAGCGTCGCCCGCTTCGGCGTGCCGTGCTCGCCGGTCTTCGCCAGCCCGCGCGGCATCAGGCCGTCGCGGGACATCGCGAAGATGATCCGGACCTGGCCCAGCATCAGCACCATGACGACGGTGGTCAGACCGGCCAGCGCGCCGAACGAAATGATGTTCGCCGCCCAGTCGACGCCGTTCGCGGAGAACGCCGTGGCGAGGGTCTTGTGGCTGCCGTCGCCGGCCTTGGTCGCGAGGTCCTTGTACGACGTCATGCCGACGACCACGAGCGACACCGCGACGTACAGCACCGTGACGATGGCCAGCGAGCCCATGATCCCGCGCGGCACGGCCTTCTGCGGGTTCTTCGTCTCCTCCGCGGTGGTCGCGACGATGTCGAAGCCGATGAACGCGAAGAACACCAGCGAAGCGCCGGCCAGCAGGCCGAAGACGCCGAACGAGCTGCTCGCGCCGCCGGCGATCAGGGAGAACAGCGACTGGTCGACACCCGTCTGGCCGGCTCCGCCCGTCTCGCCCGGCGGGATGTAGGGCGTGTAGTTGGCGCCCTTGATGTAGAAGAACCCGAGGATGATCACGAACAGCACCACGGCGACCTTGATCCCGGTGATCACCATCGACACCCGCGACGACAGCTTGGTGCCGACGGCCAGCAGCGTCGTCAGGATCGCCACGACGAGCAGCGCGCCCCAGTCGACGGTCACGCTGCCGATGTCGAACGTCGTCTTGGTGCCCTTGCCGAAGAGGTAGCCGAGCACCGTCTCCAGGTACACCGACCAGCCCTTGGACACCGCCGCCGCACCGACGGCGAGCTCGAGGATCAGGTCCCAGCCGATGATCCACGCCATGAACTCGCCGAAGGTGGCGTAGGAGAACGTGTACGCGCTGCCCGCGACCGGCACGGTCGAGGCGAACTCCGCGTAGCAGAGCGCCGCCAGCGCGCAGGCGATCGCGGCGAACACGAAGGCCAGCGATACCGACGGCCCGGCGTAGTCACCCGCGGTGCGCGCGGTCAGCGTGAAGATGCCGGCACCGATGACGACCGCGACGCCGAAGACCGTGAGGTCCCACGCGCTCAGGTTCCGCCGGAGCTTGGTGTCCGGCTCGTCGGTGTCCGCAATGGACTGTTCGATCGATTTCGTGCGCCACAATCCCGTTCCGGGCACCGTTGACCTCCTGCGGCTGGCCTGCATGTATCGCAGTAGGTCACCCTATCGGGTCAGGTCCGTGACGGCTCACCGAAAAGGCGGGGCAGATCTTCGGCTAATGCGTGAGATTGCGGTCCAGGTCCGGTTCGAGGTAGATCAGCTTGGCCACCGGCACCTTGGCGCGGACACGGGCCTCCGCGTCGTCGATGGCCATCGCGACCTCGGCGGTGTCGAGCCCCGGCACCAGCGCCAGCTTCGCCGCGACGAGCAGCTCGTCCGGGCCCAGGTACTGGGTGCGGATGTGGATGACGCGCTCGACCTTGCCCGCGGCGAGCTCGTCGACGATCGTCGCGAGCACGCCCTCGTTGGCGCCTTCGCCGATGAGCAGGCTCTTCATCTCGATGATGAGGATGATCGCGATGACGCCGAGCAGCGCGCCGATGGCGAGGGTGCCGATGCCGTCCCAGACCGGGTTGTCCGTGACGACCGACAGTCCGACCCCCAGCAGGGCGAAGACGAGACCGAGCAGCGCGCCGGCGTCCTCGAGCAGCACCACGGGCAGCTCGGGCTCCTTCGCCTGGCGGATGAAGCCCCACCAGGTCGTGTTGCCCTTGATCTTCTTCGACTCGCCGATGGCGGTGTAGAAGCTGTAGCCCTCCAGCGCGACCGCGACGACCAGGATGATCACGGCGACGATCGGCGACTCGAGCGGCTCCGGGTGGCCGATCTTGTGGATGCCTTCGTAGAACGCGAAAGCCGAGCCGAGCGTGAAGAGCATCAGCGCGACGATGAAGGAGTAGAAGTACCGGTCGCGGCCGTAGCCGAAGGGGTGCTCCTGGTCGGCTTCCCGCTTCGACGTCTTCTGGCCGAGCAGCAGCAGGCCCTGGTTGGTGGTGTCGGCCAGCGAGTGCACGGACTCGGCCAGCATCGACGACGACCCCGTGACGAGGAAGCCGGCGAACTTCGCCGCCGCGATCCCGGCGTTGGCCCCGAGTGCGGCGAGGATCGCCTTGGTTCCGCCTCCAGCTGACACGACCGCTCCCCTGGTAGGTCCTGAAATGTCCGGGTGGAGCCTAATGGGAACCCGCGGCGGCGACCGTCCCGACCGGGTGAACCGCGGCCGCCGGTTCTGTCGTACCCCTTCGCTACCGTGGTTTTTCCTGCCGACCACACCCGGGAAGGTGACATGGCGCACTTCGCCGTGCTCGGTCCGCTCGCCGTCGAGAGCCCGCCGGGCCGGTGGGCGGTTCTGCGCGGTGCGCGGCAGCGCACGCTGCTGGCCGTGCTGCTGCTCAACGCCGGCCAGCACGTCCCCGTCGACGTGCTGGTCGAGGCGCTGTGGCCGGAGGGGCCACCCAAGTCGGCCACGTCCAACCTGCACACCTACCTCTCGCGCCTGCGCGACCGGATCGAGGGCCTGCGGGTGGAGCACGGGCCGCCCGGCTACCGGCTGCACGTCGAACCGGAGGAGCTCGACCTGCTCGTCTTCCGGTCCGCGGTCGCCGAAGGGCGGCGGACGGGGGATCCGGTGGCCGCCGCGGGGCACTACCGGCGGGCGCTCGCGCTGTGGCGGGGGCCGGTGCTGGCCGGGCTGCACGTGCCGCGGCTCGGCGCCGACATCGCCCGGCTGGAGTCCGAACGCCTCGCCGTGTTCGAGGACTGCGTCGACGCGGAGCTGGCGGCCGGGCGGCACGGCGAGCTGACCGGCGAGCTGCAGGCCATGATCGCCGAGCACCCGCTGCGCGAACGGCCGGCCGCGCAGCTGATGATCGCGCTGCACCGGGCCGGGCAGCAGGGCAGCGCGCTGGAGGTCTACCGGCGGCTGCGGAGCACGCTGATCGAGGAGCTCGGCGTCGAGCCCGGGGCGGAGGCCCGGCGGGTGCACGCGGCCGTCCTGCGCGGCGAAGACCCGGTGCCGCGGCTGCCGCCGGCGGTGTGGCCGGTCTGCCAGCTCCCGCCGGACATCGGGGACTTCACCGGCCGCGACGCCGAGCTGGCGGAGCTGACCGGCGTGCTCGGGGCGGGCGGCGGCGTCCCGGTCGCGGTGCTCAGCGGCGAGCCGGGCGCGGGCAAGAGCACCCTCGCCGTGCGCGCCGCGCACCGGCTGCGCGCACGGTTCCCGGACGGCCAGCTGTACGTGCCGCTGGCGGGCCGCGAAATCGGCGAGGTGCTGGCCGACCTGCTGCGCGCACTGGGCGTCCCCGGCCCGGCCGTCCCGGACGACGTGCGGGCGCGCGCGGCGGTGTTCCGCGGCCGGCTCACCGACCGGCGGGTGCTGGTGGTGCTCGACGACGCCGTCGACCCCGAGCACGTCCGCACGCTGCTGCCGGGCACGCCGGGCTGCGCGGTGCTCGTGACGAGCCGCCGCCGGCTGAGCGGGCTCGCCGGCGCGCACCGGCTGGCGGTCGGCCCTCTCTCCGGCGCCGACGCCGCCGAATTGCTGCACCGGCTCGCGGGGGCGCGGGTGGCCCGGGAACGTGCCGACGCCGAGCGGATCATCACCGCGTGCGCGCGGCTGCCGCTGGCGCTGCGGATCGCGGGCAGCCGGCTGGCCATCCGCCCGCACCTGCGGCTCGGCGAGCTGGCCGGCCGGCTGGAGGACGAGGTCCGGCGCCTCGACGAACTGACCGTGAGCGATCTCGCCGTCCGGAGCAGCATCGCGCTGAGCTACGAAGGCCTGCGGCCGCCCGCGCAGCGAGCGTTCCGGCTGCTCGGCCGGTGCCGCCTCGCCGACCTGCCGGCCTGGGCGGTCACCACTCTGGTGGACGACCCGGACGAAGCCGTCGAAGAGCTCGTCGAAGCGAGCCTCCTGGAGGCGCGCGGGGCGGACGCGACAGGCGAAGGCCGCTACCGGATGCACGACCTCGTCCGGCTGTACGCGGCGGAGCTCGGCGAACCGGCGCGCAGCGAAGGCCTCCGGACGGTGCTGGCGGCCACGCTCGCCCTCGCCGACGCGGCGGCGGCCCGGCTCCCGCGCACGGTGCCGATGCCGTCCCCGGCCCACGAGCCGCCCGCGCAGCCGTTGCCGGATGAGCTGGTGGAGCGGCTGCTGGCGCGTCCGGACGACTGGTTCGCCGCCGAGCGCGCGAACCTCCTGGCGCTCATCGGCACGCTGGGCCCGCGGGACGCCCTGCTGCTGCTCGACCGGCTCGGCGTCTACCTGTACCTGCACGGGCAGTACGCCGACATGCGCGCGGCGTACGAGGCGGTCTTGGACGCGGGCCCACCGCTGGCGACGGTCGCCGAGGCCACGCTGACGCTGTTGCGGCACGCGCGCGGCGAGTACGAGGAGGCCGCAGTCCGATACCGCGCGTGCGCCAAGGAACTGGAGGCACACGGCGACCGCCGCACCCACGCGTGGGTTTCGGCGAACCTGGCGCACTGCCTGATCGGCCTCGGCCGCGCGGAGGAGGCCCTGCAGACGGCGGCCCACGCCCGCGAACTGTTCACTGTGGACGGTTCGCCGGCCGAGCTCGGGTGGGTCCGGGCGGCGGAGTCGGCGGCCTTGCTGCGGCTCGGCCGCATCGAAGACGCCCGCGAAGTCGACCGGACGGCGCTGGCGGCGGCCCGCTCGACCGGCGACGCCCGGGTGCTCGGCGAGGCGTTGCACGGGTTCGCGTGGTCATCGCTGCTGACGGGCGAAGACGCGGGCGCGGTGGCGGCGATCGCGGAGTCGGTGGACCTGCTGCGCGGCACGATGGCGCGCTCGGCGCTGGCCAAGTCGTTGCGAACCCGGGGCGCGATCTCGGCGGCAACGGGCGCGCGAGAGGAAGCGACGGCGTCGTTCGGCGAGGCCCGCGAGCTGGCGCGAGAGCTGGACGAGCGGCCGCGAGAGCTGTCGTGCACCCGGGCGCTGGCGGCGGCCTGGATCGGCGAAGGCCGGGCGGCCCAGGCGATCCCGGTGCTCCGGGCGTGCTTGGACGAGTGCCGCGAGATGGGCGGCAGAGCGGCAACCGGCCTGACGTGGCTGGTGTTGAAGCGCGCGTACGAAGCCACGGGAGAGCCGGCAGCGGCCGAGGCGGCGGCGACCGAGGCCGCGGAGCTGCTCGACCCGCGCGACGCCAGCGCGGCCGCGCTTCGCCGGGCGCTGCTCGCTCTCACCGAGCCGGCCTGAGGGGGCCCGCCTGGCTCGCTGGGGCGCTGCCTCCGCACCGAACCGGCCTGACCGGACCGCACGGCGCTTACCTGACCTGCCAGGCGCCACCCCGCACCGAACCGGCCCGACCGGGACCGTACAGCGCTCACATGGCTTGCTCCCGCGCCGGGCCGCCCTGCCGAGTGCCCCTCGATAACCTGGCCTGGCACGCCAGCTGGCCTGGCCGGGCGCCAACTTTTGGCGTGCTCGGCCAGGACGCCCCCCTCGCCGAGGTGATCCACCGGGCAAGACGGGATGGTGCTGCCCCTCACCGCACCACCCGCCTCGCCTCGGCCGCCGGGTTGGCCGCCGAGGTGGTGCCGCCCCCTCGCGGCACCACCTCACGCCCACGGACGCCGGGCGAAATCGACCGGCGCCACCCCCTGCGGACCCGGCGGCGCGCATCAGCGCACCAGGGTCCCCCTTGGTGTCGATCGTGGCGGACGCCGCCACACGGAACGCACACAGAAACCCGCGGCACACCCGCGCACCAGACAGGCGGCCCCGCCCACCTCGGCGGTCGGCCCGCGTACCTGGACAGTCGACTCGCGCACCAGGACTCGTTGGCTCCGGCACCTGGGCGCCGGTTTCCGGCCGACCCACCAGGCACGCAGGCCGACCCTCCGGGCACGCCGGCCGACCCGGCAGGTACGCGAGCCGACCCCATCATCAGGTACGTGAGCCGGCCTGCTGGAGACGTGTGGCGACCCGGCGGGGGTCAGTCCTCGCAGTTGCCTGCGGTCGCGCGGAAGAGCTGCGCCCGTTCCCCACCCAAGGCGCGGATCTTCACCGGCGGGTCCGCCGCCGGCAGCCACACCGACTGACCACGGCGCAGCTCGACCCGCTCGCCGTCGTCCGCTGTCACCAGGAGGTTGCCCGCCGTGCACAGGAGGATCTGGGGGCCCACGCTGTCGACCGAAATCTCGTCGTCCTGGCCCGCCGCCCACTCCACGCGGGACAGCTCGAACTCCGGGGCGTCCGTGCGGTACACCGCCATGCGCCCCCCGGAATCACCGCACTGGACCGGCATTTCGCCGCACGCGAAGTCGACCACGCGCAGCAGCTCGGGGACGTCCACGTGCTTCGGCGTCAACCCGCACCGCAGGATGTTGTCCGAGTTCGCCAGGATCTCCACGGCCGTACCGTGCAGGTACAGGTGCAGGTTGCCGGCCGGCAGGTAGATCGCCTCGCCCGCGCGCAGCGTCAGGCGGTTCAGCAGCAACGCCGCCAGCACGCCCGCGTCGCGCGGGTGGGCCTCGCCGAGCTCCAGGATCGTGCGGCACTCGACCGCGAACTCGCCGTGCTCCTGGACGTGCCGGATGCACGCGTCCAGGACCTCCGGCAGCAGCCTGTCGAGTGACGACTGCGGCAGCGTGATCCACGTCGTGAACAGCGCCCGCAGCCCGGACGGGTCCGGCTGGGCCTCCAGCAGCCCGGTGTAGTTGGCCAGCCCCGGCGTCTCGATCGCCTTCAGCAGCTTCATCGTGCGGTCGGGAGCACGGAACCCGGCCAGCGCGTGGAACTCCGTCAGCGCGCAGACCAGCTCCGGCTTCGCCGTCGGGTCCGGGTAGTTGCGGTTCGCCGCCTCGCGCGGGATGCCCAGCCGTTCCTCGCGGGCGTGTCCCTCCGCGGCCTGGGCCGCCGACGGGTGCGCCTGCATCGACAGCGGCTCCTCCGCCGCGAGGATCTTCAACAGGAACGGGAGCCGCCCGCCCCACCGCTTCGCGCAGCGCTCGCCGAGCTGGGTCACCGGGTCGGCGTCCACCAGCTCGAGCAGGCTCCGCTCGGTCCCGTCGGGGCCGATGACGTGCGACGGGTCACCCGGGTGGGCGCCCATCCACAGCTCGGCCTCGGGGTGCGGCGCGGGTATCGGCCGGCCCAGCAGCTCGGGGATCGCCGTCCGCGATCCCCAGGCGTAGGGCCGCACCGCGTTGCGCAGCAGCTCCACTGTCACCTCAACTCCACTCCTCCGGCACCGGCCGGAGCCGGTGCTGGGCGGGTCTCACGCCGTCGCGGGCGCGAAGCGACCGGCGCCGCCGATGCTGCCCGCCGCCAGCCCGAGATAGACCGCCGCCAGTTCGAACCGCAGCGCCAGCACCGCGGCCCGCACGATTTCGTCGGCCTCGATCTCCTCGGCCGGCGCGATGACGTCCGCACCCGGCAGCAGATCCTCGGCCTGGTAGCGCGCCGCGTCCGTGGCCGGACCGGTGCGCACCGAGAGCAGCAACAGCCGGGTGGGGATGTCACCAGAGGGATCGTCCGGATCGGCGAAGATGTCACGCTCCGCGGCACCTGATTGCGCCGCCCGCCGCAATGCGGGGCGCGCCAGGGCCTGACGATAGTCCTCGACGTCGCACACCGTGGCCGCGTGGGCGGCGAACGCGTGCGCAGCGTGTTCGCCGACGGCGACCGCGACCGGGTCCAGTCCCCACAGCAGCGGCACGCGGTCGGCGACCCGCAGCGCGAGCGCCTTGGCCGGGTTCTCGAACGAATCCCGGGCCAGGTAGTCCTTCCCGGCTTCGAGGTCCAGCTGGTCGGCGAGCACCTGGACGTCGGAGATCAGCAGGCCCAGCGCGTTCGCGGTGAGCAGCCCGGCGGCCAGGCCGCGCGGGAACGCCAGCTCCGCCGGCACCGGGATCCGCGGCGCCAGCAGCACGCCCTTGCCCGCCACGGCGGCCGCCACCGGGCCTTCCGCCGGCGCCGAAAGCACCACCGAAGCGCCGTAGCGGGCAGCACGCTCCAGCGACGCGGCGAGTTCTCTGTCACCCGGGTCGTCGGTGTGCGCGAAGACGACGTCGAGCGCGCCGATCCAGCTCGGCACCACCTCGGCGACGACCACCGGGACCGGGCACGACGGCGCCAGCAGAGCGGCCAGCAGCCGGGTGAGGGTGCGGCTCACCCCCGGCCGGTCGATCAGCACGACGGCGCGCGGGCGGCCCATGTCGAGCCGGTCGGACAGCTCCAGCTCCGCGGCCAGCTCGGCGGCCGCCCGCACCTGGGCGCCGGCCATCGCGGCAGCCCGAAGCAGCCCCGCGCTGTCGGCCTCGGCCAGCCGCGCGGGGTCGTCGAGCAGCGTGTCGTCAAGCACTGTCGGCATCGGAGTTTCCGTGGTCCCCGGGCAGGGTCGCTTCGTCCAGGAGCAGCACCGGGATGCCGTCACGGACCGGGTACACCCGGCCGCACTCGGTGCAGGTCAGTGCGTCGGCCTCGGGGTCGTCCGGCGCTCCGGGGCGCAACGGGGCGTGATCCGGCGACGGGCACGCCAGGATCTCGAGGAGCTGGGGGTCGAGCGTGATGGCCATGGTTCCTCCATACCACGCGAAAAGGTGTGATGAAGGGCACCTTCAGGACACAGTTCGGCCCGCGGGCCCGCCCTTCATCGTGGACGGGTCAGCTGCGGATGATCGCGAGTACTTCGTCCACCAGCCCTTGCACGGCCTCCGCGTTCGCGGCCTCGACGTTCAGCCGGAGCAGCGGTTCGGTGTTCGACGGGCGCAGGTTGAACCAGGCGCCGCCCGGCAGCTGCACGGTCAGGCCGTCCAGCTCGTCGAGCTCGACGCCGGAGCGGGTGCCGAAGCTGTCCTTGACGGCCATCATCTTCGCGACCTGGTCGTCGACCGTGGAGTTGATCTCCCCCGAAGCCGCGTAGCGCGAGTACGCGCTGGTCAGCTCGGACAGCGGGCCGGTCTGCTCGCCGAGCGCGGCGAGCACGTGCAGCGCCGCCAGCATGCCGGTGTCGGCGCGCCAGAAGTCGCGGAAGTAGTAGTGCGCGGAGTGCTCGCCGCCGAAGATCGCGCCGGTGCGGGCCATCTCGGCCTTGATGAACGAGTGCCCCACGCGGGTGCGGACCGGCTTGCCGCCGTGCTCGGCGACGATCTCCGGAACGCCCTTGGACGTGATCAGGTTGTGGATGATCGTGCCGCCCGGGTCCTTGGCCAGCTCGCGGACGGCGACCAGCGCCGTGATCGCGCTCGGCGAAACCGGCTCGCCGCGCTCGTCGACGATGAAGCAGCGGTCGGCGTCGCCGTCGAAGGCGACCCCGGCGTCCGCGCCGACCTCGCGCACCTTCGCCTGCAGGTCGACGATGTTCGCCGGGTCGAGCGGGTTGGCCTCGTGGTTCGGGAAGGTGCCGTCGAGCTCGAAGTACATCGGCACGATGTCGATCGGCAACCCGTCGAAGACGGTGGGGACGGTGTGGCCGCCCATGCCGTTGCCGGCGTCGACCACGATCTTCAGCGGCCGGCTGCCGGACAGGTCGACGAGGTTGCGCAGGTAGGCGGCGTAGCCGGCGAGGACGTCCCGCTCGGTGATCGTGCCGCGCTGGCCCTCGAAGCCGGGCACGCCCTGCTCGACGGTGTCGCGGATCTCGGCCAGCCCGGTGTCCTGGCCGACCGGCGAGGCACCGGCGCGGCACAGCTTGATGCCGTTGTACTTCGCCGGGTTGTGGCTGGCGGTGAACATCGCGCCCGGCATGTTCAGCGAACCCGAGGCGAAGTACAGCTGGTCGGTGCTGGCCAGCCCGATGCTGACCACGTCGAGGCCCTGCGAGGTGACGCCCTCGGCGAACGCGGCCGCGAGCCCCGGCGAGGAGTCGCGCATGTCGTGGCCGATCACCACCGACGGCGCCTCCGGCTTGATGAGCAGGGCGAACGCGGCGCCGAAGTCGCGGACGAGGTCCGCGTCGAGCTGCTCGCCGACCACGCCGCGAATGTCGTAGGCCTTCACGATGCCCGAAAGGTCTGGCACGCCGTCTCCCCGCGAATAGTCGTCCCGGCGCCCGCTGCGCCGCGCGGAAAGCCTACCGGCGGGGTGAGAGGGTTACGCGTTCAGGCGCGGCCGGGGAGGACCCGCAGGTGGCCGCGGCGCCCGGAAGGCCCCTCCGGCTCGGGCGCGGGAGCCGGTTTGCCGGGACGGCCGGCCTCGCGCACGGCCTCGGCCAGCGCGGTCAGTTCGTCGGCCGACGGGTCCGGCGCGGCGAAGGCCCCTTCGTGCCGGACGACTTCCCAGCCCTTGGGCACGGTCAGCCGCAGCGCGTGGGCTTCGCAGAGGTCGTAGGAGTGCGGCTCGGAGGCGGTGGCCAGCGGGCCGACGACGGCGGTGGAGTCGCTGTACGCATACGTCAGCGTGGCCACAGCTGGCTCGAGACAGCCAGTACGCGAACACTTCCGTACGCTCCGCACAAAACGAAACGATAGCGCGTCGCCGCAAGGTCTCCAGCGCGACACGCGCTGAACCGCGGTCGCATAGACTTCCGGACGTGGCGACGGCTCGTGATTACCGACAACGGCGGCGCTCGCGGCGGGACCGGCACGGCCGGGGCCTGCGCGGGACGCTGTATCCGGCGACCCTGCCCGCCGCCGCGAGCCGCGCGGAACGCTTCGACGCACTGGTGCTGGACGCGCTGGAGCCGATCGAAGCCCGCTGGCGCCACGAGCTGACGAAGCTCGACGTGGCGGTCGACGACGTGCCCGAGATCCGGGAGAACGGCCACTCGCCGGCGGACGGCGTGCTGCACGACGGCGCCGTGCCGCTGTCCCGTCTGGTCCCGGCGGGGGTGGACCGCACGGGGCTGCCGACGCGAGCCCGGATCGTGCTGTACCGGCGGCCGCTGGAGGCGCGGGCGAAGGACCCGTCGGAGCTGGCGGAGCTGGTCCACGACGTGCTCGTGGAGCAGGTCGCGGGGTACTTGGGCGTGGAGCCGGACGTCATCGAAGGCGAGTAGCTCGGGGCGGGCACCGACGTGGGGGCTGTAATAAAAAGGGCCCCCCCAGGGGCCCAAAAGGGTATAGCGCGCACCCCGCGCCCCCCGCCCCCCCGGGGGGCCCCCGGCGCCCCCCCCCCA
>NZ_JBEZYY010000008.1:0-254 GCF_040638975.1 Amycolatopsis sp. NPDC024027 | reverse complement strand
ACCGCCGTCGCCAATCACCAATTGGGGCCCCCCCGGGTCCCCAATGAGTCATTCGCGACACCGCGGCGACCCCGGCACGGCTGAGGGCGCACTGCGAACCGCCGGCCGGGCCGGGAGGGTCGCTGCGAACCGCCGGCCGGCAGCGCAAGCCGACCAACGACGTCACCAGACCTCCCCCGCCCCTCATCCCAGCCTTCCCTTCAGTCGACGATCGGGTTTGTCAAGGCACGCTTTCCCGCCTTGACAAACCCGAT